>JACEUQ010000002.1:572500-1172500 GCA_024998815.1 Opitutus sp. | reverse complement strand
AAGGCGCTATCGTCTCCGCCACCATCACCGAAATCCGCCAGAACGACGTCGTCGTTGACATCGGTGGTAAATCCGAAGGCGTCATCCCCGCCAATGAGTTCATCGACATCGGCGAACTCCAGATCGGCTCCCAGATCGACGTTTACGTCGTCAAACTCGAAGACAAAAACGGCGCTCCCGAATTGTCCTTCGACCAAGCCGAGCAAAAGAAGAATTGGGACAACATTCTCACCAAGTTCCCCGAGGGCTCCATCGCCGCGGGTCGCGTTAAGGCCAAGGTCAAGGGCGGCCTGATCGTTTCGATCGGCGTCGACTCCTTCCTGCCCGCCTCGCACATCGATATCCAGCCCCCCAAGAACCTCGACCAGTACGTCGGCCAGACCTACGACTTCAAGGTTCTCAAAATCAATCTCGACCGGAAGAACATCGTTCTGTCCCGCCGCGAGCTCATCGAGGAACAGCGCACCAACAAGCGCAAGAACCTGCTCGACTCCATCAAGCCCGGTCAGGTCCGCAAGGGCGTGGTCAAGAACATCACCGACTTCGGTGCGTTCATCGACCTCGACGGCATGGATGGTCTCCTCCACATCACCGACATGTCCTGGGGCCGTATCGCTCACCCGAGCGAGATCCTCAAGCAGGGTGAAGAGATCAACGTCATGATCATCGAAGTGAACCGCGAGAAAGAGCGCGTTTCCCTCGGCCTCAAGCAGACCACCCGCAATCCGTGGGACGAGATCGAGAACAAGTTCCCCGTCGGCGTCAAAGTTCACGGCAAAGTCGTCAACTTGGTCCCCTACGGCGCGTTCATCGAGATCGAGCCCGGCGTCGAAGGCCTCGTGCACATCACCGAGATGTCCTGGACCAAGCGCATCACCAAGCCCTCCGAGCTGCTCAAGGTCGGCCAGGAGTTGGACGCGGTTGTCCTCGGTATCCAGAAGGAAGACCAGAAGATCTCCCTCGGCCTGCGCCAGCTCGAGCCCAATCCGTGGGACATGGCTCGCCACAACTACCCGATCGGCGCTCGTGTTCGCGGCAAGGTGCGCAACATGACCACCTACGGCGCCTTCATCGAACTCGAAGAAGGCATCGACGGTATGGTTCACGTGTCCGACCTCAGCTGGACGCGCAAGGTCAACCACCCCTCCGAGATCCTCAAGAAGGGCGACGAGGTCGAGGCCATCGTTCTCGATGTCGATGCTTCCCAGCAGCGCATCAGCCTCGGCGTCAAGCAGCTCGCCGTCGATCCTTGGACCGACATCGACGCCTTCTTCAAGATCGGCGACGTCGTCTCTGGCGTTGTCTCCAAGATCACCTCCTTCGGCGCCTTCGTGGAGCTCAAGGACGGTATCGATGGTTTGGTGCACATCTCGCAGATCAGCGAGGAGCGCATCGAGAAGGTGAAGGACGTGCTCAAGCCCGGCCAGGAAATCAGCGCCCGCGTGATCAAGATCGACCGCGACGAGCGTCGCCTCGGTCTGTCGGTCAAGGCCGCCAACTACTCCGAGCAGCAGCTCGCCGCCGAGACCGCCTCCTTCGAGGCCCTCAACCGCGACAGCTCCGGCGACATGATGAACCTGGGCGACATCCTCGATGCCGCTTCCGACAAGAAGTAATCGTCCGCCCCGACTCGTTCGGTGCTAACTCGAAGCGCCCCACCCCGCCACGCGGGATGGGGCGCTTTTTTGTGGGCCTATATTCTCGGCCTCAGATGTAGCGGGTCTTTAGCCCGCTCGTATAAAAACACCCTGAGCTCACGCTCAAGGCCACGGGGAGTGGTCCGGGTGTTCTGCTGCGCGTGCCTGCCGCTCCCTCAATTGCTTTTATCGGACGCCTGCGCGTGCCTCTGAATGTGGCCTTGAGCGTGAGCTCAAGGTCTGGAGCTTCGCCTCCCCTTGAACGCGGTTAACCAATGGGCGTGTCCGTCGCTGCCCGTTCGCCTGCCTGAGGTTAACCCCAATCCGACTCGGCTCCTTTTGGCCGGGCGATTTTATCCCAAAAAACGCGGCGAGTTTAGCCTTTTACCCGGCTGCTTCTGCCTTCATGCGTGAAGCCTTACTTTTTCCAAAATGAACACTCCGCGTAAACCTGTTCTGCTCATCATCCGCGACGGTTGGGGCCATAACCCTTATCCCGACCAGGCCGCCACCAACGCCGTGGCTTTGGCCAAAAAGCCGGTCGATGACGCCCTTCAGGCCACCGCTCCGGTCGCCTACGTCTCCGCCAGCGGTCTCGACGTCGGTCTGCCCGACGGCCAGATGGGCAACTCCGAGGTGGGCCACGAAAACATCGGCGCCGGCCGCATCGTCGACCAGGAGTTGGTACGCCTCAACAAACTGTTCTCCGAAAAGCAGCTCGCCCAAAACGCCACCTGGCACGGCGTGGTCGCCCGCATCAAGGCCTCGCCCACGGCCAAACTCCACCTCATGGGCATCGTTTCCGACGGCGGCGTCCACGGCATGCTCGAGCACCTCTACGGGCTGCTGGTGCAGGCCAAATCCGACGGCATCCCCGCCGACCGCGTGTTCATCCACGGCTTCACCGACGGCCGCGATACCGCGCCGACCAGCGGCCTGGGTTTTGTGCGTGCCGTTGAGGCCAAGCTCAAAGAACTCGGCTACGGCCGCATCGCCTCGATCTGCGGACGTTTCTGGGCGATGGATCGCGACAACCGTTGGGAGCGCGTGCAAAAGGGCTACGACCTGCTCACTGGCCGCGCCCTCGCCGCCACCGCCACCTCCGCCGAGGCAGCCGTCCAGAGCTATTACGATAAACCCCTCAGTGAGACGCAAAAGGGCGATGAGTTCGTGCCCGCCACCGCCATCGTAGACGCCGCCGGCAAGCCCCTCGCCACCTTCCAAGACGGTGACGCCGTTGTGTTTTACAACTACCGTGGCGACCGCCCCCGCGAGATCACCCGCGCCTTTGTGATGGACGACTTCAAGGAGTTTAACCGCGGTCCGAAGCTCGACCTCTACTACGCCACCATGACCGAGTACGAGGCGGGCCTGCCGGTGAAGATCATCTCGCCCAAGCCGGAAAAGCTCAAAAACATCCTCGGCCAGGTCGTGGCCAACGCAGGAATTGCCCAGTTCCGCTGCGCCGAGACCGAGAAGAATCCGCACGTCACCTTCTTCTTTAACAACTACAATAAGGAGCCGTTTGCGGGCCAAGTGAACGCCTGTCCGGCCAGCCCCAAGGTGCCCACCTACGACATGCAGCCCGAGATGAGCGCGGCCGAGGTCACCGCCTTGAGCAAGGAAGCGATTCTCTCCGGCAAATACGGCTTCATCGCCGTTAACTACGCCAATCCCGACATGGTCGGCCACACCGGCTCGGTTCCGGCCACGGTGAAAGCCTGCGAAGCCACCGACGCCGGCGTGGGCGAACTGCTCGCCGCGCTCAAACAGGTCGGAGGTAAAGCGGTGATCTGTGCCGACCACGGCAACGCCGAACAGATGTGGGACTCGGTACTCAAAGGCCCGCATACCGCGCACACCTTGAACTTGGTCGATGTGTTTGTGGTGGGCGAAGGTCTGACCAAGGCAGGCACCAAGATGCGCTCGGGCGGACGTTTGGCCGACATCGCGCCGACCGTCTTGCAGTTGATGGGCCTGCCCAAGCCCGCCGAGATGACCGGTCAGAGCCTGATCGAGGCTTGAGCGATTCAGCGGCTCCGCCGCTCCGGCCGCC
The DNA here is from genome assembly GCA_024998815.1 of Opitutus sp. Classification (NCBI taxonomy): domain Bacteria; kingdom Pseudomonadati; phylum Verrucomicrobiota; class Opitutia; order Opitutales; family Opitutaceae; genus Opitutus; species Opitutus sp. Next base: position 1,168,807 of record JACEUQ010000002.1, on the reverse strand, counting down.
TCCGGTAACTTTCGGCCGCCACCTCGCCCAAGAAGCTCGGGGCTGAGGGGCGGCGAGGCAGACGCAAAAGCGCGCGATCCCATAGTGTCACCCATTAGGTGACACTATGGGGTCGAAGCGGGCGCGAGCAGGACTGTTTATGCGTGAACCCGAGCTGGGGGGTATCCCCAGTCGGTGTATTCCCAGTCGGTGTATTCCCTTTCGCGTGCTTCCTCCTTGGTTTTTCCGGCGAGGGTTCGCAGCATTCGCGACCATGTCCTCCGTTCACACTCCGTCCCGCTGGCAGTGGGGCTACGCTCTGGCGCTGGCCGCCACCGTGGTCTGGGCCTCCAGCTTTGGGCAGGTGGCACTGCCGGACTGCGCCGATTTTGTTAACTTCGACAAACTCGCCCACGCCTCAGTCTTTGGCCTGATGGCCACCTTGGTGCTGCGGCCGTTTCGCTCTCGGCCGATCGTCTGGTCGATCATCATCGTTTCGCTTTTCGGCGCGGTCGACGAACTCCACCAGAATTTCACCCCGGGGCGTTCGATGGATATTCTCGATTGGGTCGCCGACACCACCGGCGCCGTCGTCGCCGTGAGCGCTTACACCTTCTGGGGCGGGTACCGGCGGGTGTTGGAATTCAAACTCCTTAAACGTAAACCCCGTGTCTCCGCCCCTGTTTACGTAGTCGCCTCCGTTGATCCGACTGCGCGCGCCGCCGCTCCCGCGCTTGCCACCGTCGCCGCTCCCGTCGTCACCCCGATCCCACCCGCATCATGACCCCTTCCGAGGCCAAAACCCGGCTCGCTCACCTCCGCCAAGAACTCGTTGCTCACGACGAGCGCTACTACCGCCTGGCGCGTCCCGAGATCAGCGACTTCGAGTACGATGTGCTCAAGGCCGAATTGGCCGACCTGGAGGCGCGTTTCCCCGACCAGGTTGCGGCGAACTCGCCCACGCTACGTGTCGGCGATGACCGCGCCGAGGGGTTTGCCCGCGTCAAACACCGGCTGGCCATGACCACCTTGGACAACACCTACGACGAGTCCGAGCTGCGCGAGTTTCACGCCCGCCTGGTCAAGGCCTTGGGCAGCGAAGGCCTCGACTACACCGTCGAGCCCAAGATCGACGGCGTGGCGGTCAGCCTCACCTACGAACGTGGACGGCTCACACGCGCGGTCACCCGGGGCGACGGCGAGGAGGGCGACGATGTCACCGCCAACGTGCGCACGCTGCACGGCCTGCCGCAGACCTTGCGCGGGGGCGAAGAGCTGCTCGATCTCGCCTTGCCCGACGGCATCGAAATCCGCGGCGAGATTTTTATGCGCGAGGATGAGTTTAGCCGCATCAACCAGATGCAGGAAGAGGCCGGCGAGGCGCTCTACGCCAACCCGCGCAACCTGGCCGCTGGCACGTTAAAACTGCTCGATCCCAAGTTGGTGGCGGCACGCCGACTGGAGATCGTGCTCTACGGCATGGGTGCGTGTGAACCCGCGCCCGAGGCCCTCGACCTCGATGCCCAAACCGCGTTGCAGGCGCGGCTGCGCGCATGGGGCCTGCCGGTGGTGGAAAAATTCTGGGCGGTGCGCGGCGTTGACGCGGTTTGGGCGGCCATCGGCGAACTCGATTCGCTGCGGCGCACCTTTGCTTATCCGACCGACGGCGCGGTGGTGAAACTCGACCGTTTTGCCCAGCAGGCCGTGGTGGGTTACCGAGGCGCTGGACAGGCGGCGCGCAAACTTTCCCCGCGTTGGGCCTGCGCCTACAAGTTCGCCCCCGACCGGGCCGAGACGCGCATCCGCGCGATCACGTTGCAAGTCGGGCGCACGGGTGCGGTTACCCCGGTGGCCGAGCTCGATCCGGTGCTGCTCGCCGGCACCACGGTGAAGCGCGCCACGTTGCACAATGCCGACGAAATTGCCCGCAAAGATGTGCGCGTGGGCGACGCCGTGCTGGTGGAAAAAGCCGGCGAAATCATCCCCGCCGTCGTCGAGGTGCTGCTGGCCAAACGCCCCGCCGACAGCGTGCCGTATGTGTTTCCGACCGAGTGCCCGGCGTGCGGCACGGCGTTGGTGCGCGAGGAGGGCGGCGTCAAATGGCTGTGCCCGAACCCGGCGTGCCCCGAAAAAGTGCGGCGCAAGATCGAGCATTTCGCCTCCAAAGCGTGTCTCGACATCGACGGGCTGGGCGAGGAGGTCGTGGATTTGCTGCTGCGCCACGGGCTGATTCAGACGCAGGCCGACGTGTTTCGGTTAACCGTGGCCGAGCTGCTGCCGCTGAAAAAGTCGGGCGAGGTGTGGGCCAACAATTTGGTCAACGGCATCGCGGCGCGGCGCAACGCCGACCTTTGGCGGGTGATTCACGGGCTGGGGATTCCGCTGGTGGGTGCGGCCTCGGCCAAGGATCTGGCGCGGCGCTTCCGTTCGCTCGACGCGCTGGCGGCGGCCTCGCTCAACGACCTGGTGCAGATCGACGGCTTTGGCGAAAAAACCGCCGAGGCGGTGCGGCGCTGGTTCGATGACGCGGCCAACCAGGCGCTGGTCGCGGCGTTGCTGGCGGCCGGTCTGGCGCCCAATCCGCCGAGCGAGGCGGCTGCCGGTGGCGCGGTGCTGGCGGGCAAGACGCTGGTGTTGACCGGCACTTTGCCCACGCTCTCGCGCGATGAAGCGGCGGCGCTGATTGAGGCGGCGGGAGGCAAAATCAGCGGCAGCGTGTCGAGGAAAACCCACTACGTCGTCGCCGGCGAGGAAGCCGGCTCGAAGTTGGAAAAAGCCAAAACACTCGGCGTGCCGGTCCTCGATGAAGCCGGGCTGCGTGCGCTGCTTGGCTGATATCAATTCGCGGTCAAGAAGAGCTGAATTAACCTGCTTCCAGGGGGGGGGCGGATACCGTTGGTCAAACACCTTGAGCTCACGCTCAAGTTCACAAGGAGTGTGTTCACGAAGTGTGGCCTTGAGCGTGAGCTCAAGGATGCCTAACGCTTGATTTCGGCGAGCACCTCGGGGTGGGTGGCGAGGTAGCGATTGAGCTTTTCCAGCACCTCGAAGGTTTCGGCGCTGACGTGGTGCTCCATGCCTTCGACGTCGTGGTCGATCACTTCGCGTTCAAGCCCCAGCAGACCGAGAAAATGGGTGAGCAACTCATGCCGATGGGCGATGCGAGCGGCGACCTGTTCACCGGCGCGGGTGAGCACCATGCCCCGGTATTTTTCGTATTTGACCAAGCCCTCGGTATCGAGGCGCTGGACCATGGTGGTGACGCTGGCCTGCGAAATCTTGAGCTCGGCGGCGATATCGACCACCCGAGCGTAGCCCTTGGTTTTGATCAGTTCGCTGATCCGCTCAAGGTAGTCCTCCACCGCAGAGGAGGTACGGGGAGGTGCGGGGTTTTCGGCCACGAAAAAAAGGACGCGCGACCGAAACCGGTGCGGTTAGCGCTTTTGTTTGTTGGCCAGACGCTGGGCGGTGAGCACCACGCGGAACATCTGAATGGCCAGCCAGAACACGCCGCTCATGCAGCCGGCGGTGAGGAAGGCCCAGAAGAAGACCATCTTTGGGTCGTTGGAGGGCACGTGCGACTTCAGCAGGCTGAACAGGAACCCGAAGAAACCGGCGACGAGAATCGCGTCGATTACGAGACTTACGGGAGAGGTCAGTTTGCCGAGCTTGATATCGGGGGAGGAGGAGACGGTCGGAGACGACATAATGGGTGGAACGAGACGCGGAGGATTCAGGGTTGTCGACCCGTTTTTTGCCGGAGTGAGGCCGGAGGGGCGCAAATAATAGGTGGGGACGGGCCATCTCGGGCCTTGACGCTGGGGGCTGGGACCACAAATTGCCCCTTCCTCATTGCCTGATGGTGTAATGGCAGCACAGGTGACTTTGACTCACCTAGTCATGGTTCGAATCCATGTCGGGCAGCCAATGAGGACTTTTTAGAGAATGTCGGATAACGGTTGACTGGTTGGAATCGGGGACGGTGCAGGCACCGCATTATTCCAAACGCATATCGCTTTTATTTAGTGGGTTATGTTTTAAGGCAATGGAGCTGGCGCGTCCGATATCGGTCCGGTTTCTGGATCTACGACGCGATAACCCATTTTCCCATAGGCGGCCGACCGCCGGCGGAACATGGCGTGGGTCAATGGGGTGGCGTCAAGGTAGTCGTGAATGAGTACCGTGGTCTTGGTCTCCAACTAGACATTGGATGAGTCCCCGTTACCGGAACCCGACTCGGAAGCATTGGACTTCCGAGTAGCTTCCGAGCTGCTCCCTTTGCATGCGCCACTAAAACCAGCCGGCATCCATCTGCGGCAACTCGTTCAGCATGGCCACCGTCTCGTGACCACCGTTGGCGGACTTCTTCTGGTCGGTTGAGATTCCTCCGCCCGATTCCCCGACGCGTGGATTCAGTGTGGTTGTTTCCGAGGTGAAGAAAAAAACACCGTGATGATGCCCAATTCAGTCCCCATGGCCGGTTCGTGCGGGCATCAGGCGAGGAAGGCCGGCTTTTGGCAAGGGCCGGCACGGCGGTGATCGGGCAGGGCGGTTAAGCGTTCTCTTAAGGCCGTGTGTATCGACTTGGTGGCGGCCGGCGCGTCGCTGTGTTTAAACTCAAAGCCGAAGCGTTTACCGCGAATGATCAGCATCAAATCCAGCTCCGCGCCGCCGTGGGTTGCCTGTAATAGGTCGAACGCGACCGGGTCGCCGTCACCAGCTGCTCAATCACAAATCCCACCCACGAGGTTCCCACCACGGCACTCTTTTTTACCTCCCTGGCAGTAAAATTGACGTGATTAATGGCCTGCTCTTGGGTTATTGGGCGTTTCTATTGAAAACACCCCTATGGCGGTAATATTCAGTATGAATCGATGTTGCCTCGTCCACTCTTGGTCTTTTTGCTCCGAATTGCCGTTAAGGCAGTAAATGCAATCGTTGGCACAACTTATTCTCGCTCACCGTAAGAAGGCCGAGCTGACTCAGCCGCAGCTTGCGAAGCTGGCAGGCGTGGGGAAGACCGTCGTCTGGGATTTGGAACACGGCAAGGAATCGGTGCAGTGGGACACGCTGCAAAAAATTTTGCACGTGCTTAACATCACGGTCGAATGGCGAAGCCCTCTGCTGCAACGCATCGCAGCCAAGGCGACAACCGAGGCAACCATACCTGCTACGACCGAATCCCCAAGGGCTGAATCATCATGAGAACAGCCCGCGTTTTTCAGCAGGACCAATTCGCTGGGATTTTGGAGCCCGTCGGGGATGGGGCCTTTCGGTTCACCTACGCTCCTGGATTCTGCGGCGAACCGGTGTCGCTCACCATGCCGACGACTCAGCAGATATGGGTGTTTCCTCAGTTCCCGCCACCGTTCGAAGGGTTGCTGCCGGAGGGGGGTCAACTCGACGCACTCCTGCGGCATCGCAAGTTGGATCGGTATGATTTTTTTGGGCAGTTGCTCGCGGTCGGTCACGATGTCGTTGGGTCGTTGCGAATCGAGGAGGCGGCATGAGGTGCCTGATCACCAACGCAGAGTGGGCGGGGACGGGTTCCTATTCACCGGAGGGCTTGCGCCTGTTGGACCGGCGGCTGCAATCGCTCGCACCGTTGCCCTTCACGCGCGAGCAGTTGATTGAGGAGGCTGCCGCGCGCGCCGTGAAAATGTCCATCCAGGGCATGCAGCCCAAAGTCAGCGCCGTGTTGCACGTGAGCGAGGGACGGATGGAGATCGTCGACACGGGTGGCCGCTATATCGTGAAGCCGCCGCACCTGGTGTATTCGGAGCTGCCTGAGAACGAAGCGGTGACGATGTCGTTAGCGGCTACCTTAGGCATCGAAGTTCCTGTGCACGGATTACTCCTTAATGCCGATGGCACTCGGTCGTATTTTATCCGTCGTTTTGATCGCGTGGGCAGGGACAGGCAACCGGTGGAGGACTTCGCGCAGTTGAGTGGTGCCAGCCGCGACACGAAGTATGATTCCAGTACGGAGCGCTTGATCGAGATCATCGACCGCTTTTGCACTTTTCCGGCACTGGAGCGTATCAATTTTTTCGAGCGTCTGCTCTTTTCTTTCCTGACTGGCAACGAGGACATGCACCTCAAGAATTGGTCGCTGGTCACCCGCGACGACAAGGTGGAGCTATCTCCTGCCTATGACCTGCTTAATAGCACCATTCCCAATCCGAGAAGTCGGGAGGAACTCGCGTTGCCGCTCAACGGCAAGAAGTCCAATTTGAGGGCCAATGATTTCTGGCGCTACCTTGCGGTCGAGCGACTCGGGTTATCTCCCGCCGTGATCGAGCAGACGAAAACCAAGTTCGTCGTGGCCTGCCGTGATTGGCATGAGCGCCTTGATTCCAGTTTTCTCTCCGATGTGATGAAAACGCGTTACCGTGAGTTGTCCGCTGAGCGGCGCGATCGGCTTGGGTTGAAATGAAACGCGCAATGATAGCACCTTGGGACGCCGTCGTTTCGATTAAGTGGCCGGTGGAGGGCGATTTATTTTAGTATCTGAAATAACAATACTGAATGGCAATGACGACCAATCTACCAGTTACCTAGTGCTTACTTGCAATAATAAGTGATATTGTATCCGCTTTGTAGATGGGACGAAAAGCCGTGCGAATCACTTGTAGCGAGGGGGATCAGCAATCCCTAGAAAAACGGGCAACCAGCCGGATTGAGTCGAGGCAGCGAGTTGAGCGCGCCCGGATGATCCTTGGGTGCGTGAGTGGCGAGCAGGTGCAAGAGGTGGCGCGCCGCTGCAACACCAGGCCGAACACCGTAATAAAGTGGAGGGATCGCTTTGTGCTGCTTGGCATGAAGGGGCTGGATGATGCGGCACGGCCGGGCGCGAAGCGCACCTACGGTGAGGACTTTCGAGATCGGGTGCTGGCTTTATTGGAAGGGCCACCCCCTCCGGGGCAGGCGCGCTGGGATGGTCCAGCGGTGGCCCGTGTGCTCGGCGGCTCGGTGCACGCGGTCTGGCGAGTGCTGCGCAAGGAGGGCATTTGCCTGCAGCGCCAGCGCTCGTGGTGCGTGAGCACTGACAAGCAGTTCGCAGCCAAGGCAGCCGATATCGTCGGGCTCTACCTGAGCCCACCGGAAAAGGCATTGGTTGTGAGCGGCGAGCGGGAAAGCGTCTATTTCTGGCGGTTAGGAATGCACTTCTTCTTCGGTGGATCTTCTTCCCCTTAAAAAGAGTAATACTCTTCTTCCGTGGGTGGGTTTTCTTCCCTGTCCGGCTGGGGATATGAGGGGTGCGAATGGGTGGAGATTGAACCGGCGGGACGCTTGGCGGATGCACAGCGATGCATCCAACCGGTTCACGCAAGTGTTTGCACTGTGCCGATTTCTTTCTGCCCGACGCGCATAACCGCGAGCGTCAGCGCTACTGCGGGAAGCCGGGATGCCGACGGGCGAGCCGGGCGGCCAGTCAGGCCAAATGGTTGGCGAAGCCGGAGAACCTCGACCACTGGAAAGGCCCAGAAAATGTCCAACGGGTGCAGGAGTGGCGGAAGGCCAATCCGGGGTACTCAAGGCGGAGGGGGCCGCGACGGCGGGTGGCGTTACAAGACATCCCAACTACGCAATCCGTTGTGCACCAGCCTAAAGCCGAGCCGGTCGCCGAGGTGGCGTTACCGAATCCCTGCGCGGCGTTACAAGACAGATGGGAGTCGCAAAACCCTGTGCTCGTGGGGCTTATCGCGCAGTTCGCCGGAGTGACGTTACAAGAGGACCTCGAACCCATGCTGCGACACCTGCAATCCCGGGGGCGGGTGATCCTGGGCATCGACGTCCAGCCGCCCGATTATGCAAAAACAACCGATCGATCGCGAACAACTCCGGCGCACGCCGGCCCAGTTTAGCTGGCTGGACCACCGGCTGGTGCGGGGCAATTACCTGGGGCGGGCCAGTGCCCCCGCCTGGGGACTTTATCTGGTCCTGGTAACCGTGGGTGACGCCGACGGGCTGAGTTACTACGCCACGCGCACCCTGGCCCGGCTGCTCACGCTCAGCGAGGACGGCCTGGTCGAGGCGCGTCGGCAGTTAATCGAGGCCGGGGTGATCGCCTACGCCGCGCCACTTTACCAGGTGCTCTCCTTGGACCGGGGCAGGCCAACGCACACGCTGGCGGCAACGCCGCCGCCGAGCCGGGAGGTGGGCGCGTGATCGATTACGAACTGTATTGCCGGATAAAACAGGCGGAGGCGGCCGGTCACAGTGCGCCGCAAATCGCCCGCTCGCTCCAGTTGCACGTGCAGACGGTGAGGCGCTGGCAGGCGCAGGAAAAGTACGTGCGCAGCCAGGCCGCGCAGGTGCCTAGGCCAAGCAAGCTCGACGTGCACAAGCCGGCGATCGCGCGGTGGCTGGAGGCCCATCCGTTCACCGCCATGCAGCTCTGGCAAAAGGTGCGCGAGCGGGGGTACACGGGCGGGTATTCAATTTTGAAAGACTACGTGCGGCGGGTGCGGCCGAGGAACCTGGAGGCGTTTCTTACCCTCAAGTTTGCCCCCGGCCAGACCGCGCAGGTGGACTGGGGCAGTTTTGGCGCGGTGGAGGTGGACGGCACCCGGCGGGCTTTAAGTTTTTTCGTCATGGTTTTGGGGTACAGCCGGTTCCTGCATGTGGAATTTACCCTCGGGCAGGGCCAGGAGTGGTGGCTGGGCTGTCACCGGCGCGCCTTTGAAAAACTCGGCGGGGTGCCGCGCGAGGTGATGGTGGACAACTGCAAGACGGCCGTCCTCTCGCATGTGCCCGGGACCGACCCGGTGTACAACGCCCAGTACCTGGACTTTGCCCGGCACTACGGGTTTACGATAAAAGCGTGCGGGCCGGGGCATCCGCAGTCCAAGGGCATGGTGGAAAACGCGGTGGGTTACGTGAAAAAAAGCTTCCTTGGCGGGCGGCAGATGAACGGGTTTACCGAGCTGGGGCCGGCCGCCAGCTTGTGGCTGGAAACGGTGGCCAACGTGCGCGTTCACGCTGAAACCCAGGGCCGGCCGGTGGACCGGCTGCCCGAGGAGCGCGCTGCGCTCCTGCCGCTTAACCCGGTGGCCAGTCCGGCGGTGCGCACCTTAAGCGTGCGGGCGTCGCGGCGGTGCCGGGTGAGTATCGAAACGAACCGCTACTCGGTGCCCACGAAGTTTGCCGGGGCGCTACTCACCGCGCAGATCGAGGGGGCGCAGGTGAGGTTTTATGCGGACCGCACCCTGGTGGCCGAGCATGCCCGCAGTTTTGCCCGCCGCGCCGATGTGGAAAACCCCGAGCATGTGCGCGAACTCGAGGAGCGCAAACGGCAGGGGGCGCGGCAGCGCCTGCGGCTACGGTTTTTGGAACTGAGCCCGGCGGCACCCGCCTACCAACGGGGGCTGGAGGAGCGCCGGCTCAACGCGGGACACCACCTGGCGACTATCGTGGGTTTGGTGGCCCTGTATGGAACGGAGGCAGTCGGCCGGGCGATCGAAAGCGCCCATGAACTCGGCGCCTACTCCAGCGATTACATCCTCAACTTGCTCGAACAACGCGCGCGGGCCTTGCCGCAAGCCGGGCCGATCCACCTCACCCGCGCCGACGCGTTGGCCGCACTGGAACTCGAACTGCGTCCCCCGGATTTAAGCCCCTATACCCAATGAAAACAGAACCCGAAAAAACCGATTTATTAAAAGATCAACTCAAGTACCTGAAACTCGGTTACCTGCTGCGCCACCACGGCGAACTCACGGCCGAGGCGGCCAAGGCGCGCTGTTCGCACGCCGAATTTTTACGCCGACTGGTGCAGGCCGAGACCCAGGACCGCCAGATCCGGGCGCTGGAGCGGCGCATCCAGGCAGCGCGCTTCCCGGTCAAGAAAACCGTCGACCAGTTCCAGTGGGACTGGCCCAAGGAGTTGAACGAAGCGCAGGTGCGGCACCTCTTCGAACTGGGCTTTGTCAAGGAGCGCACCAACGCGGTGTTTTGCGGTGGTGTGGGGCTTGGGAAGACACATCTCGCGAGCGCGTTGGGCTACGCGGCGTGCCAGGCGGGCTACACGGTGCTGTTTACGACGGCGGTGGACGCGATCAACGCTTTGGTCACCGCCCAGTCCCTGCACCGGTTGCAAGCCGAGTTGAAGCGTTACATGACCCCTGCGGTGCTCGTGCTCGATGAGGTCGGCTACCTGCCGCTCGACAAGTCGGGGGCCGACCTGCTCTTCCAGATCGTCAGCCAACGCTACGAACGCGGCTCGCTGATCGTCACCACCAACAAGGCCTACAAACACTGGGCAGGGATCTTTAACAACGACGCTGGCATCACCGCGGCGATCCTGGACCGCCTACTGCACCGGGCCCAGACCGTCGTCATCGAGGGCAAATCCTACCGCATGAAAGACCGCCTGGCCGACGAACCTGCAAGCTGACCGGGCCTGATGATCGGCCCCTGGCGGGGCCGGTCATCGGCTTTTACGACAGGTGATTTTGTAACCGCCAGAAATAGACGGTGTTCGCGCCGCCGCTCACACATTGGTGATAAGTGTGGATGAAAAGCCTGGCATCCAAGCCCTAGAGCGCGCCACCGGTTACGTGGAGACCGACAATGGTAAAATCGTCCAGGGACTCAAAAGCACCTACAAGCGCCACGGTACACTCAACTTGTTCGCTGCCCTTGATGTGGCCACGGGCTTGATCAAGACGCAGAAAACCACCCTTAAGCGCCGGGAGGAGTTCCTGCTGTTCATGGACCAAGTGGTGGCGGATCACCCGCCCGAGAGAGAACTCCACGTGATTTTGGATAATTATTGCACCCACAAAAAGTGCGACGCTTGGCTCGCTCGGCACCCCAATGTCCACTTCCACTTTACCCCAACCTCGGCGAGTTGGCTCAATCAAGTTGAAATCTGGTTCGGCATACTAACAAGGAAGGCGCTACGGGGCGCGAACTTCAGAAGCGTCGCCGAACTTAGTCAGGCCATTGACGCTTTCGTCGCCGCCTACCTGCCCAATGCCAAGCCGTTCAAGTGGCGCAAGCGCGAGGTCAAGGGAAGCCAACTCAGAAATACTATCATTAATCTACGCAATTAAGCACTAGAACTGGCCTAATTCCGGAGTATGCGAAGAAGTATGTCGCTACGCCACGACGTCCAGATTGGGTTCTGTACAGGGGAGTAAGTCGCGTCCCGTGGCCAGTGCCGAAAGCGTATTGAAGCCCATGAATAATGGTGAGCGATAATTGGGATAAAGCGTAGCGGATCCCCTGGGGTTGCTGGTAAGCTGGGAGGAGTGAAACCCGATTTGCTGGCAGCGGACTTCGCTTCAGGCGACGATTACCTTACCCTTGCGCGGTCGTCCTCCACGTAGCCCGTTGAGCTTGGCCGCAGCACTTTTCCGCGCGCTCTTCGTTGCCCCGCCTGCTCGGCCCAGCGCCGCCAGTGCGTTATGTTTCGGCGCTGGAGGGGCTTCTCCCGCTTCCGCAGCTATGGCTAACGCCAAGGTGAGCGCCTCGTTGATTTCGTGTGCCGCTTCTTCGCAACTCGCCCCGTGAGCCATGATTCCAGGCATCTCGCTGACTTGCGCCACAAAGCACTCGTCGCCTTTGGCGGCACTGTACCAAATGCGGATTTCATAGTCGCGGGCGTGGGTGGTGGTTTTCATTTTTGTTCTATTCTAAGGAGTTCGCGGATTTGGGCGACTTGGTAGGACTTGGCCTTGCCGCCAGCATTCTGTACGTTGATCATCTGGCAGCCCGTCTTGCGGAAGACGTTGTGGCTGCCGGATTGCTTGGCCGTGTAGCCAAGACGCTTGAGCAGGTGGCAAAGATCGTCGTAACCAATCCCGGCATCGGCTTGGCCGCTCATCAGCTTTTCGAGGGTCTTCTTCCAATTGCCCATGTTTAGAGCCTTAACCCAAGCGTTGGGTTTTGTAAACGTAATTAACCCTCGTTCGCTAAAAACGCTAGCAGGCCTTACCTCTGTCCACATACCCGAGACGCAAATGAAGCGAAACGGCTCCCCCGCCGCATTAAGTTAAGGCGGCGACTTGCCACATGGCGAAAGCGGGGCAGTTGTTTTTTTACACGGGCAATCACGGTGGTAAAACCTCGATTTGCCTCAGCAAAGTTCGGATTTTCAAATGCCTCGGGCAGCCAATGAGGACTTTTTAGAGAATGTCGGATAACGGTTGACTGAGTGGAGACGGGAACTGGGCGAAATGGGTTTATTGGACACCATGCGAACAGCAATCGGTTCGCGGAGGATCCTGTAATTTGCTCTACATAAAGTGAAACGGTTGACCGCTTCGAATTGCCTGCTTTTCGTTTTGGCCAAGCCGGTTTCCCGGCTCAAACTCTAGCCATCGCCTGATTTAGCCCGTTCCTGATGTCGCCTCCACGTTCACCCGACGATCCGCCTTCCACCGCGTCCGCCGGCGCGGCGCAGGCTTTTCAACAGGGGCAACGCTCGGGCACCCTGCTGTCGCCCGCCGCCTTGACGGAGCAGGCGATCCAACTTAGGTCTGATAATCGTTATGCCTCCCACCCAGTCGAAACCGCTTTGCGCGCTCTCCGTGCCCTCGCCCCGGATTCATGTGAAGAAGGCCACGCTGGCTTCGATTTTGAGTCGGCCGAAAGTATCTACCGCGCAGGCGCTCAGGGGCTACGACTACCTGAAATCCCACAGCTCCCGGAAAGTCTCCGCGAGCTGAGCCGCCTGAGCGCAGTCGATCGCGCTGGGCGCACCCATTTGCGGCGCTGGGTGGAGTCCCAAGGGCCGGTTTTTGACGAGGCTGTCTTTTTGACCGCGTGGGAAGCTCAAGGCCGTAGAGGTGGAGCCGAGCACCACGTTTATCACGACCAGGCAAAAAATCGCTGGTTCAAACGCCTCTACTACGGCGTGAACCAGAGTACTCTGGGCGACTATTTTGAGCGGATGCGTTTGCACGCCGTGCTCTTCCCTGAAACCGCCTACCGGTTGGAAGGCTTTACCATTAACCCCAAGAGCAAGGCCTTGGCTCCCGTGGTTTCCCAATCCCACGTTGAGATCGACACCGAGCGCCCTCCGGTCACCAAGCATGAGACCGATGCGCTAATGTCCGCCATCGGCTTCGCTTCCGTGCAGCTTTATCACAACGAGGTTTTAGACGACGGGTACTTCGCCTATGTTCATCCGCAGACCGGCGTGCTCGCCCATGATCTCCACGACGAAAACGTCGTGCGAGTGCTGGGCTTGGCTGATCTGGCAGTCATCGACCCGTATATTTCGCTCGTCCGCCGCGGCTCCTGGGGAGCGATCAAACTCGCCGAGATTGGGCTGCAATGCCCACCCGACGACCAGTCGTAATGTGAGCGGGTAACGTGGCAGGAATCGCACGGGAGGAAATAAGTGGCTTGATGGTCGAATTCGACCCGTGACGCGAATGAAGCGAAACGGCTCCCCCGCCGCATTAAGTTAAGGCGGCGACTTGCCACATGGCGAAAGCGAGGCAGTTGTTTTTTTACACGGGCAATCACGGTGGTAAAACCTCGATTTGCCTCAGCAAAGTTCGGATTTTCAAATGCCTCGGGCAGCCAATGAGGAGTTTTTTAGAGAATGTCGGATCCGCGTTGACTTCGTGAAGACGGGATCGGGGCGAAAACCACGGATTTAGGCCTATATTTCTCATTTTCATAACAGGTTGTGATTTTAAAGTAATTGCGCAGGCTCGTCAGTACTCGGTTCGCTTTCTGGATCTTCGATGATGTATCCCATTTTTCCATAGGCGGCCGACCGCCGCCGGAACATGGCTTGGGTCAATGGGGTTGCGTCAAGGTAGTCGTGGATGAGCACCGTGGTCTTGGCCTCGTGGCTCCGGTGGAGCCGACCGGCATACTGCACCAACCGCCCCTTGAACGAGAGCGGCATGGTTAGGAAGAGCGTGTCCAGCCTTGGGATATCCAGCCCCTCACCCACCAAGGAGGCGCTCGCAAACACCACAAAGGGCGTGCCAGTCGCGTAGTGTTGGGTAATCGCATCCAAGACCAGCCGCCGCGCTTTTTTCCCGATACTCCCATCCAAACGGTAATGGGTGGTCTGTGGTGCCCTGGCAGCGAATTTACCTTCCAGTGTGTCGAGGTAGGCCGTGCGATCCGCGAGCACCAGCGGTGAGCGACCCGCTCGCCCACAATCCAATAATTCGGCTACGATCAGGTCGCTGCGGCCTTCGTCGGCTACCAAGGCCTGCCAGACTTCGTGGATCGGTGGCCGTGGCTCGTTTCCGCCAACACCATTCGGCAGGGTGAAGGAAGTACGGCGGATACGCACGGTACGGGTGACTTTCGATGGCGTGTTTCCAAGGGTGTGGCGAATCGGGCCGCATTGGAAAAACATCAGTTTCTCCAGCCGGTCCTTGCGCGCCGGGGTGGCGGTTAATCCGTAGACGCGTCGGCTCGCGCAGGCTTTGAGCACCCCTTCGAAAGTGGCGGCGGGCAGATGGTGGCACTCGTCCACGATCACCAGTCCGTAGTTCGAAAAAACCGCGGCGAAATCCTCCGCTCGCGCCACACTCGGCAGCATGGCGATGTCCAGGCGCTGGGTGAGGCGGGGCGCTTTACCCCGCCATACGCCGATCTCTTTGCGCTTCAGTCCAAGGAAACGCATGGCCGCCTCGCGCCATTGATCGAGCAGCACGGACCGGTGCACCAGCACCAGCGCTGAGACGCGGGTTTGGGCGATGAGGGCGCAACCCATCACGGTTTTCCCTGCTCCCGGCGGCGCGCACAGCACGCCGGTGTCGTGCGCCGCAATTGTCTTAACGGCGAGGGTCTGTTCGGGGCGCAGTTCCCCGGTAAACGTCCAAGGGATGCGGGCACCAGGAGTACGGGCGTCCTGCAGCACCACCGTCGCGCCCGCCTGCTCCAATAGCGCCAGACTTTTAACCAATACGCCGCGTGGCAAAACGAGCCGGTCGGGGTGCCATTCGCCGGCGAAGAGGAACCGTGGCGTGTCGTAGGTGGCGAAGCGGAGGCGGAGTTTTTCGTGAAACTCTGGGTTGGCCAACGTGGCGAGGCGTCGCAGGGCTGCCAGCAATGCGGTGGGCAAGGTGCGCGGCAGGTGAATCCCCGCATCCAACCGCACCGTGATTTCGCCGGTAACCAGACCGGCCCGCACCGGCGCATGCGAAATATCCAGCAGCGCTTCGTCGTGTCGCAGGGCTAAGGCGGTTTCACCATCGCTTTCTCCGTCACGGTCGGGCTCACGGGTTTGCCCAGCCGCAGTTTGAGTGGAGGCGGCCAGCGCGGCCAGCGGTGCCTGCGGCGAAAGGCGGGCAACGATGGTTTCAAGCTCCTGGCGGCGCAGTCGGGGCAATTTTCCTAGATACGCCCATTGGTCGGTAGTCGGCTCCAAGCTGGTATCCAAGAAAACGGTATTGCCCTTCTGGCGTGGCTCGCGGGCCAGGGGCAGCGCGATGAGATTGCCAAAACCGCCGGCGGGCAGGGTGTCTTGATTGGGAAACAAACGGTCATAGGCCGCCAGTCCGAGGGCGGGCCGCGCCGCTGAAGCGCGGGCAATCAGCAGCAGGCCGAGGCGTCGAGCCAGCGCGGCGGGCACGGACTCGGTAAAGAACATCCAGGCATGGGCGCCATTGCCTGAACGCGAGCGCTCCACCGCCACGGTAATCCCGCTGCGAGCGGCGGCGTCGCGGTAGGCGACCACGTCACCGCGCCAACCTTCACCATCGAAATCGGCCGCGAGGAACCGGCAGGTGTTGTCTACGGCGATCGCATACACCCCGAGCGTGTGTTTTCCGCGTAGGTGAGCCTCGACCGCCCGCTCATCGAGTGGTGGGAATTTCTGGTGCAAGCATTCGCTGCATTTAACTCGAGGTTTTTGGCAGATGCCGGTGCGCCATTCGTTGTTACAAACGGGCGAGTAGCCCATGCGCCCAGTCTTGGGGTTTTCCCAGAGCTTTGGGAAAACCGAACGGCGAGTCGCAAAGAGTTTTAGGAAAAGCGCCACCTTTGCCTCCGGCGTCACCGGCGGTGCATCGGCGTTCGAGGCCGGTTCGCCACTATCCAGTGCGGATGTGAAACCCAACTGCCGGTCTGTCTCGCGCGCCGCAATCTCGGCTTCCAGCTGCAGTGCCTCGGCACGGATTCGTCCGAGTTTATCCCGGAGTAATTCCAGGTTTTCGGAAGACGGCGGATTCAGGCTCATCGGCATTACCTAAATTGACCGAGTGGCTCGCGGCAATGGATTCGCGCGGAGGCGCGGATGGGGAAATCGGCAGGCGCGTTTTGCGCCAGTGCATCGGGTGCATGTGGGGCCCCCATCTCATTTTTTCTGGTCAACTAGGAATGCCCCGGGGCTACAGTACTTCCTAGTTTGATTCCGAGCTGTCTCGGGAATGAATCTTACGAACAAGGTTACCGGTTTGTCTGCCGTTAGTGTCATACACGGAAGTCGACGTTTTGGGGTTTCTTGTCCAGCGATTGGACGCTAGACAAACCAGCGTTTAGACGCACTACTGTGCCGCATATGGACGACACTCCTCTACCCCGTGCCCTCGCGACGGCGTTAAGCGCAGCCCTTGCCGATACGCCCGTGGTGTGCCTCCTCGGCCCGCGCCAATGCGGCAAAACAACGCTCGTTCGCACCCTCGGTCCGAACTACGGTTACGTGACTCTTGATGACGCCGATGCGCTGGCCTTGGCCCGGAGCGATCCCAACGGCTTTATGGCCGCGTTGCCCGACCCCGTCATCATTGATGAAATCCAGCGTGCCCCCGAGTTACTCCGAGCCATTAAGCTTTCCGTGGATCGTGACCGGCGCCCGGGGCGGTTCCTGCTCACCGGTTCGGCCAATCTACTGCTCCTACCCAAACTCGGCGATTCCCTGGCTGGTCGCATGACGGTGCTGGAACTGCATCCGCTCACAGCCGCCGAAATGAACCGTGCACCCGGAGGCTTCCTCGCCGCTTGGTTGGCAGGCCGACTTCAGCCCTCACTTGTCACCGATCGAGTGATACCCGATCCGTCCGGGTTGGCGGCTCGCATTGTGGCGGGCGGTTTTCCTGAACCGCGTTTACGCACTCCGGCCCGTGCCCGCGCTTGGCATCGCGATTACCTTCGTGCGCTGCTGGAGCGCGACGTGCAGGACGTCGCGCGCGTGAAGGAACCACGTGATCTGTCGCGGCTGCTGACCCTCCTTGCTCTGCGCACCGGCGAACTCCTCAACCTCACGACCCTCGGCAACGAACTCGACCTGCGTCGCGAGACGGTGGAGCACCACCTCACGGCCTGCGAACGTCTTTACCTCGTTCGGCGTCTTCAGCCTTGGCATCGGCATGAGGCTAAGCGGCTGATCAAAACCCCTAAAGTGCATTTTATCGATACCGGCCTCGCCGCCTCGCTGGCGTCGCTTACCATCGGGGATTGGCCCGCGCGGCGGGATCGTTTTGGTCATCTGCTTGAATCCTATGTGCTTCAGGAACTCATGGCGCAGTCGGGGTGGACCGATCCTGACCTGAGCTTCTGGCATTACCGCGACAAGGATCAGGTCGAAGTCGATGTGGTGCTAACGCGGGGCACTCGCACCTGGGGCGTAGAGGTCAAAGCCACCGCCACCCCATCGGCGGCGGATGCCTCCGGGCTACGACGACTCGCGGCACAGTGTGGCGACGACTTCGCGGGCGGGATTCTTTTCCACGCCGGGGTAAACACCTTCGCTTTGGGTGATCCGCGGTTTCTTGCCGTGCCTTTGGCCAAACTTTGGGAAATGTGAGCAGGTAACTTGGCCGGGATTACGCAGGCGAAACCGAGTGGGATAGGGGCAAATTCGGCCCACGGATTCACTCATCACAAAGCTCGGGGTCCATGTGAGCCGCCCCTTTGTGGCCAAAAAAATCGGGTGGATTCCCGATCTGAGCCTGAGCGCCAGCCGCCATTCGTATAACCCCAACCCTATCACCGCGCGTTTGGCCGCCGGTGCAGACGCTTTTAGGGTTAACCCACAGACCGGTGGCAGTGAGTACATTAATCCCGGCACTAGTAGCCTGTCGGCGCTGTTGCCCAACGGCTGGACGGTGCGCTTGAGCTACGACGCGATCCTCAATCCGCAATACTCCGAACACCGGGTTAACCTCAGTGTCGGCGCTGGGTATTAGGTCAGCGCTGGATGGGGTTTGGGGCTGAAAGCGAACGGGCCGGCGCCGACATCAAGGGTGATCTTCGTGCCTGAAGTGAGGGTGTTTTAAGTGGTTCAAAACCGAGCAAATTGAATTAAGCGCAGGTAAATACAGGAAATCTACCCCCAAGCGAGAAAGGCACAAAAAACCCCATTTCGGCGGGCGAAACGGGGTTTTCAAAACTGGTGCAAGCGGCGGGAATCGAACCCACATCTACGGCTTCGGAGACCGCTACACTATCCATTGTGCTACGCCTGCAAAACTGAGCAGCGAAAATCGTCCGCTCATCTCGCGCTGTCGAGTGCAAAGACGGTTCGCCGCCACCTTCTTAACCAACAAAAAGGCTTTCGGCAGAGGAATCGACCGCCTTCACTGCACCGATATGAACCTGTTTTCCACCGAGCCCCGCCACCTCGTTATCTTCGGGGCCGGTTATGTCGGGGCCGTGGTGGCGCAGCAGGCCTTTGCCCGCGGCTTGCGGGTCACCGCGCTGACGCGCAATCCAGAAAAAGCCTGCGCGTTGTCGGTGGCCGGGGCCGATGTCATTATCGCTGATCTGGCGGATACTGACTGGCATGAACGGTTGCCCGGTGGTGCGGATTTGGTGCTCAATTGTGTGAGTTCTGGCGGGGGCGGACCGGAGGGTTACTGGCACAGTTATGTCGAGGGCATGAAATCGGTGCTCAGTTGGGCCGGGCAGGTGCCGGTCGCTTCGCTGGTCTACACCAGCAGCACCTCGGTGTATCCACAGGGTGGGGGTGCACGGGTGGACGAAAGTGCCTCAATCGAATCTACGCGGCTGGAAGGGAATCCGTTGGTCGAGGCCGAGGATCGATTGCTGCGTTCCGGGAAGCGCGGCTTCGTGCTGCGTTTGGCGGGCATTTACGGTCCCGACCGGCATTACCTGCTCGATCAGCTCAGGTCGGGCAGCGGCGAGATCGCGGGCTTGGGCGGGCATCGGCTTAATCTTATCCACCGTGACGATATCGCGGGTGCCATCTGGGCGGCATTTGAGGCGCCGATCGAGGTGAGTGGAGGGGTGTTCAATGTCGCTGACGATGGTGCTGCGACGAAGGGGGAAGTGGCGGCCTATTTGGCTAGTAAACTGGGGCTGCCGGCGCCGCGTTTTACGGGGGAATCGGCTCCGGGGCGGCGGCGTGTCACGCCCGACCGGGTGATCGCCAATGATAAAATCAAGCAGGTGCTCGGCTGGAAACCGCAGTACCCGACGTTTCGCGAGGGCTATGACGCTTACTTTGCCGAGGTAAAGTAAGGGCGAAGGAATGCAACGTTCGGGCAGGGGCGTAATGCGGGAGTTAACTGGTCTGAACGCGTGCGTTTCGCTCCTTAGCTTTCAAATTGAGTCTGGCTGAATCCTTGAGCTCACGAAGGGTGTGGCCTTGAGCGTGAGCTCAAGGTGTGAGTTCACGAAGGGTGTGGCCTTGAGCGTGAGCTCAAGGTGCGCGTAGAGGCATCCGCAGCCGGATGAGCCGATTTCGTTTAGCTCATCATGGACGTGCATTCGTAGTGCCAGCGGCCCGACGCTCGAACCAGCCTCAGGTGAGGACGACTTTTTTAACGAAGCAGGCTTTGAGGGCCAAGGCGGTGCCGTCGATTTTGCAGTCAATCTCGTGGTCGCCGTCGACCAGGCGGATGTTTTTGGCCTTGCTGCCCTGCTTCAAAACGTGGGACGAGCTGCCCAGTTTTAAGTCCTTAATCAGCGCAACGGTGTCGCCATCGACGAGGATATTGCCGTGGGCGTCTTTGACGACACGGGCGACTTCGGGAGCGGCCTCCTTGGGCCATTCGTTGCCACAGGTGGCGCATTCCCAGTGAGCGGGATGGCTGAGTACGTCGTCGAGGGTGCAGGCAGGGCAGGCGGGATTGGACATGGTAGCGTTGGGTTTAAGCGCCGATCACGGGCGCCGCCGCCGTTGATTTCAACGCTCAAGTAGCCCCGTCGTCTTCACAGGCGTTTCAACTTGAAGCGGCCCTGCTCAGCCGATTCACGTGGCACCATCCTTCGGTAAAACTGCGGCTGCACGAGGCCCTTCCAGCGCTTTCGTGGAGCGCCGCATTATAGGCTGGGCGCGGGCCGCTCCCCATTGTATGTCTCTCGGCTTATCTATTTATGAACCGCACCGTCGTCATCGTCGGCCGACCCAATGTCGGCAAGAGCCGTCTGTTTAACCGGCTCGCGCGGAAGCGCATCTCCATCGTCCACGATCAGCCCGGCGTCACCCGTGACGTCATCTCCGCCGAAATCGAGGAAGGTGGTTTCACCCTGCTCGACACCGGCGGCCTTGGCTTCAAGGACGGCGACGTCGGCCTGGCCGCCCTCACCGCCGCCTCCGAACAGCAGGTGGGTTTCGCCATCGATACCGCCCAGTTGATCCTGTTCGTCATCGACGGTCTTGAGGGCCTGACCGCCCTCGACATCAACATCGCGCGCATGCTGCGCAAGTCCAAGAAGGACGTGGTCCTCGTGGTCAACAAAGCCGACTTCGACGACGACAAGGTTGATCTCTCCGAGGCTTACCGACTCGGCTTGGGCGAACCGTTGCGCGTATCCGCCGAACATGGACGCAACGAGAGCTACCTGCGCGAGGAAATCCTCAAGCGCATCGGCACCGTGCCCGAGGTGGTGGCCGAGCCGACCGACAAAACCGCGGCTGATCCGCTTTGCGTGTGCTTCATTGGCCGCCCCAACGTGGGGAAATCCTCGTTGAGCAACCGTCTCCTACGCAGCGACCGCTTGATCGTCAGCGACGTGCCCGGCACGACCCGCGACGCCATCTCGTTGCCCTTCGATTTCAAGGGGCGCAACGGCAAGATGTATCCCTTTAAGTTAATCGACACCGCCGGCATCAAGGCCGCCACCAAGCTGGCCTCGCCCGTGGAGTATTTCTCCCGCCTGCGTTCACTCGACGCGATCAAGGAAACCGACGTGGTGTTCCTCGTTCTCGACGCCATCGACGGCGTGACCCAGCAGGACAAGGCCATCGCCGGCGAGGCGGTCAAGGAGCGCAAGCCGATCGTCATCGTGGTGAACAAGTGGGACGTGGTCCGTCGCGCCTTCCAAAAAGGCGAAGACCCCGGTTGCGCCCCCGATGCCGCCATTCACGGTTTCGACAGCGAGCGCGATTACCGCAAAAAGTACGAGCGCGCCCTTTTTGACGGGCTGTTCTTCACCCCCGGTGCGCCGGTGGTGTTTGCCTCGGCGATGAGCGGCTATGAGATCGACCGCATGCTCAACGCGGCGGTGAAGCTCAACCGCATTTTGGATATTCGCATCCCCACCGCGAAGCTCAACAAGACGATCACCTTCCTCACTGAGCGCACGCCCCCGCCGGCGATCGGCGGCAAACGCTTCCGCGCCTACTACGCGTTGCAGACGGGCAACCGTCCGTTCCGCATTAAGATTTTCTGCAACCGCGAGGAGAAACTCACCGAGCAGTACCGTCGTTATCTCGAAGCCGGCCTGGTTGACGCCTTTGAGCTCAACGGCTGCCCGATTTACTTCGAGCTGGTGGGCAAGGAAAAACATGAGCCGGGCACCGCCTACTCCGGCAAAGCCAAACGCGCCGGTCTGATCTTCAAGGAAGAGCACCCGGAGGCGCATATTCCGAAGTGGAAAGAGGGCGAAGAAGCTGCTTTCGATGACGATGAAACCCATGAAACACTCGAAGACTGATTATCGTGGCGGCGAGGCCGTCGTTTTAACCACCAAGGCGTTTTCGCTGACGGTCACCACTGCGGTTGGTCCGCGCGTGGTGTCGCTCACGTCCACCGCCGGGTCCAAAGCGGGCAATCTGTTCCTGCAGATGCCCGACGACGAGAAGCGTTACCACGGCTATTACCTGCGTGGCGGCCACCGTCTCTGGCATTCGCCCGAGGACATCGTGCGCACCTACCAGCCCGATGACTCGCCGCTGGCGGTCAAGCCTCTCAAAAACGGCATCGCCCTGGCGCAGCCCACCGAGGACAAGACCGGTCTGCAAAAGGCCATGAAGCTCGAGGTGCTCGGCGAGCGCACGCTCAAGGTCACCCACGCCCTCACCAACCACGGCCTGTGGACGGTGGAAACGGCCGCCTGGGCGCTGACCATGCTGCGCGGCGGTGGTTATGCCACCCTCCCGCTCCTGCCCAAAGGCAACCACGCCGACGGCGACCTGCTGCCGTCGTATTCCTTCGTGCCCTGGACCTACACCGACCTGTCCCTGCCGGTGTGGGATATGCACCGCGACTTCATCGGCATCGACGTGCCGAAGGCTAAGGCCGCGCAGAAGTTCGGCATCACCAATTACCCGGGCTGGTCGGCTTACTGGGTCGAGGGCGTGACCTTCGTCAAATTCGCGCCGGTCATCAAGGGCGCCACGTATCCTGATTTTGGCTGCCCCTTCGAGGTGTTCACCAATGGCGAAATGATCGAATTGGAAACCCTCAGCCCGCTGGTCAAACTCGCCCCGGGCGAGTCGGTCACGCACGTTGAACACTGGGGCGTGTTCGACGGCCTCAAGAAACCCTCCACCGACGCCGCGTTCGCCGAACTCGCCGCCACGGTGGGCAAGTGGATCAAGACGCTGAAGTAAGTGCACCGGGCGGCCTTCACGGGCCGCCCGCTTTTTTTTAACTTATGCTAATTCGCGTTCAAGATGAGCTTAATCAATCGGGTTCCTGGGGGCGCGGATACCTTTGGCTAAACACCCTGAGCTCACGCTCAAGGCCACGAGGAAGGTGTTTGTGAAGTGTGTGGCCTTGAGCGTGAGCTCAAGGGAGGCCGTAAGCCTCAACTTGAAAGCTAATTAGAATTATGCCTGCACCGCTCAACGTTGTATTTCTTGGCTCCGACATCATCGCCTTGCCGCTGCTCGATTGGCTGGCAGGCGAGGGCAGTGCGTTCGCCCGGGTGACGGCGGTGTTTACCCAGCCGGACCGGGCCGTGGGGCGCGGCCAGAAGGTGACGCCCAACGGCATCAAAGCGTGGGCGCTTGCCCGCGGCTTACCGGTTTATCAGCCGGAAAAAATCAGCGAGGAAGTGCGGGCGCAGCTAGCTGCGTTGTCCGCCGACGTGTCGCTGGTCATGGCTTATGGGCACATCCTGAAGCAGGATTTCATCGACACTCCCCGACTCGGCACGCTGAATCTGCACGCGTCGTTGCTTCCCAAATACCGGGGCGCCTCGCCGATCCAAACGGCAATCGCCAACGGGGAGGCGAAGACCGGGGTTTCGCTCATGCGCATCGTCCGCCAGCTCGACGCCGGCCCGGTTGCCGATGTTGAGCGGGTAGGTATCGCGCCTCACGATACCGCGCTAGAGATCGAGGGGAAATTGGCCGCCGCCTGTGTTCCGCTGTTAGCGCGCACCTTGCCGAAACTGGCCGCGCAGGACTTGTTTTTTATTGAACAGGAGCATGCGGCGGCGAGTTTTTGCCGCCGGCTGGTGAAGGACGACGGCCGACTTGATTTCAATGCACCCGTTGAAGTGCTGGCCGCGCGGATCAATGGACTTTTCCCGTGGCCGGCCTGCACGGTGGAAATTGCGGGTCAGCCGGTCAAAATCGGCCTAGCCGAAGTCGTGGTGCAATCTGCGGCGAGTGATTACCGAAGCGGTGAACAACCGGCTGGCAGCATCGTGGGGGCGGATGCAGAAGGGTTGCGGATTGCGACAGGAGGAGGAGGAGAGCTGCGGTGTTTGCGCCTGCAAAAGCCGGGCGGGAGAATGTTATCTGCGGCGGAATTTATAAGGGGCTTCCCCGTAGAGCTCGGCGCCGTTTTACCCTCGGTGCCCTTGCCCGTGTTAGTCGGGCCGACGCCGTTTCCCTACAAACGAGCTGTTTAAGGCCAGACGGGGTTAAGTATAGCCTATCAATATTTACCTCAGCTTTTCCAATTCGGTCAGGTAGTTGTTCAGGGGCCCGTTGAGCCAAGCCATTATTGAGCGATGTAACGGCCTGGCACCTTTTCAGCGCTATGTATCCATGTAACGGCCCGACCCCTTGGCCCGACTGCGCCAGCGTCGTTGCTTCCCAAATACCGGGGCGCCTCGCCGATCCAAACGGCGATCGCCAACGGTGAGGCTGAGACCGGGGTTTCGCTCATGCGCATCGTCCGCCAGCTCGACGCCGGCCCGGTTGCCGATGTTGAGCGGGTAGGTATCGCGCCTCACGATACCGCGCTAGAGATCGAGGGGAAATTGGCCGCCGCCTGTGTTCCGCTGTTAGCGCGCACCTTGCCGAAACTGGCCGCGCAGGACTTGTTTTTTATTGAACAGGAGCATGCGGCGGCGAGTTTTTGCCGGCGGTTGGTGAAGGACGACGGCCGGCTTGATTTCAATGCACGCGCTGAAGTGCTGGCAGCGCGGATCAATGGACTGTTCCCGTGGCCGGCCTGCACGGTGGAAATTGCGGGTCAGCCGGTCAAAATCGGCCTAGCCGAAGTCGTGGTGCAATCTGCGGCGAGTGATTACCGAAGCGGTGAACAACCGGCTGGCAGCATCGTGGGGGCGGATGCAGAAGGGTTGCGGATTGCGACAGGAGGAGGAGGCGAGCTGCGGTGTTTGCGCCTGCAAAAGCCGGGCGGGAGAATGTTATCTGCGGCGGAATTTATAAGGGGCTTCCCCGTAGAGCTCGGCGCCGTTTTACCCTCGGTGCCCTTGCCGGTATTAGTCGGCCCGGTGCCGTTCCCGTACAAACGAGCTGTTTAAGGCCAGACGGGGTTAAGTATAGCCTATCAATATTTACCTCAGCTTTTCCAATTCGGTCAGGTAGTTGTTCAGGGGCCCGTTGAGCCAAGCCATTATTGAGCGAGCCGCCCACACCTCGCGCCAGGCACCTGATCCCTTGGTCCAACCCATAGGCGTGAGAATGGGTGGATTTTTTAGAACCGTTACAGAAGTAGGCGCGAGGCGTTTCAAATCGGATTCAATTTGTCCGCGTATCATTTCAAGGCTCCTCGCGTAGCCCGTTTGCGACAAAACTTGGATGCTTCTTTTGTATTTTGAGTATGAGTCGGTGATGATGGGGTCGGATGAATCTAGGGGGGCAATCGCGGCGAGTGTGGGAATAGCTGTCTTGAGCGTATTCAGTCGTGATAAATCAAAAGCTTTAACTTGGGTAACAGGCACCGAACTGGTTCCTAAGTAGACACGATCGGCATCGGACAAGTTTGATATAGGTAAGGTGAACTCTTTTTTGTCTGCGTTTCGTCGTAAGGTAACGGTATCAACCCTGCGTGTAATGAGTTCAGCCTCAAGTGTTCTGCCGTCAGCAGAAGTCCATACACGGCCCAGCATCGGCACTTTGACTGGTTCTTTAGGCAGTGAATCAATTACGACGGGCATGCGTTCGGCAGGCGTAGAAGCAGGAATAGTTTCTGTCTGCAGTCGTGGCTGTTCTGGGGTGTTTTGAGCCGGATCACTTTTTCCGGGCTTTGTCGGCGCCGGCGCAACACGTTCCGGCTTGGACTGATTATCAAGCTTACCGCAACCCGTAAGGGTCACTAGGCATAGTGCGATTATGTTTATTTTCTTCATGACTTAGCGCGCTTGATTTTAGCGTTTTTACCCCAGGTTCTTGTTGTAGGCGAAAGCCGATTGAGACAGTAGATTCGGTGGTTGGTTTGCGCTTTAACCCGATATACAACTAGTGGCTCTTGGCATTCGCCACCTCGATCGTATGTAATACATCGACCTTGCGCCGCCCCCACAGTTCATTGAATTGAATCTGGTCGTTTTCGATGGTTTCCAATTCATTTTGATAATGTGAAAAGAAGCTTGTTTTGGCTTTTCTTATCTCATTCAGGTAGCCTCCAGAAGACCCAACTAACGCATCGATGTTGAAGAGGACGCGCTTCACGGCCTCATCAGCACCTTGGGTTGATGGCGTCCGGGACATGTCGATTTCGTAGCGTTCGTAGGCCTTCCACAAATCAGGGGTGAGCATTACAGCTTGGCGATCAAACGAAACGCCCGAGGCGGATGCCAGTGACCTAAATGAATATAAGCGCGTCCAGAATACATCCATTTGTTTATCTTGGCGCACCCATTCGGCCCAAACTAAAGGTTCCCACTTTTTGATTGAATCAAAGCGAGTCCCGAATCGACGGGCAGTACCGGAAAGAGGCGAGTTGGGTTTGCTGATCGCGTCCTTTGAAAATATATTGTCCAGCCCCAGAATGCTGACGTAGGTATGGACGCCGATTACTTTCTGGGTCGGTATGTGAATTACCGGACTGCCACTGTTACCTGCAAATGTAGCCGCATCATATTCAATGATTTGCGGACCGAAGCCTCTAAGTGCGCCCTTGGCTTCCAGGATAGTTCCTTCCCCTAGTGGATTTCCTACGATCAAAATGCCGTCCTCCTTGGTGATACTATTTACATCATCAAGAAATTCATAGGCGTACAACGGTGTCCAAGTTTTGAAGTATTTTCTGTGCAGGGGGGCGTCACACAGCGCTCGGAAGCGCCCCTTTGGGGCCGTCGCGAACCAGCACGGACTGGGGGTCGAGCCATGCCAATTACGTGTGTTGCGGCGGGTGTTAATTGGCCTTAAAATACTTCAATATAAGGCTTTACGAGGCACATGTAAAAATTTTTTTGGGCCTCATGGCTACACTTCATCCCCTCGCTTTAAACGAAGTATTTTTCGGGCCGCTTACCGGACTCGCGTCCGCTTCTAGGTACGCGCGTCAATGCCCGGAATTGACTGACGATGCATTCCTTCGGCTTGGTATTACCAGAGCTCTATCGGATCCTCGAAGCGGTCGCGGTTTTCTTCAACAAGTCGGTTCCTTGTTCGAGTCTTGTCCCGCTACGGGGCACTTCTTTGAAGTACTGAAAAGCGAACGCAGGTTGGCTTTATTAATGGATGTTTCGGTGCAGGCCACCGCCCTGCTCGAAAACTTTACCGAACTGCCCGCTGCCGTTGATAATTATGCCCTCTATGCCGGCGACGGTCATTGGCATGGGGCGGCTTCGCACGATCAGAAAATTGATGAACGCCGTTGGCCGGTAGGACATTTATATGCCCTTAATATTCGAACTCATGCCATGCAACATCTTGCACTCACTGAGGGCAAAAAAGAACACGATATGAGCGTGATCAAGCGACTCGGCTCTAATGCTTTGCGTATGGGGGAGC
This sequence comes from Opitutus sp., assembly GCA_024998815.1. Lineage (NCBI taxonomy): Bacteria > Pseudomonadati > Verrucomicrobiota > Opitutia > Opitutales > Opitutaceae > Opitutus > Opitutus sp. The sequence goes on along the minus strand of JACEUQ010000002.1, from coordinate 1,141,551 downwards.
CGACCGGCAAGAAAGTTCTTTGGATCTGGGATCGCGCAGGCCTTGATTTTCCTCTCTGGCATAACTGGAAGCAAACTGCCGGCGTCTATTTTCTTTCACGCACCAAAGAAAATCTCCTGTTTGAGCCCTTCGCTTCGAAGTTGTTTGATCGTGCTGATCCCATTAATCATGGCGTCATAGCGGATGAAATAGTCATCGCCGCCCATCAGGTGCGTGTGCGCTTAATACGATACCGCGATCCAGTCAGTGGTGAGGTGTATGAGTTCATCACCAGCGTTTTTGACTTACCGCCAGGGCTTCTCGCCTGGCTTTATAAAAAACGCTGGGAGATTGAAAAGGTTTTCGATCAATTTAAAAACAAGCTGGAGGAATCCAAGGCGTGGGCGTCGAGCTCAACCGCCAAGCAAATACAGGCCCATTTTCTTTGCCTAACCCATAACCTACTGGTCCTGTTTGAGCAAAAATTAGAACGAGATTATCAAATCAAAAATGAGGCGGGCCTCCGTCGGCAACAAAAACGATTAGACGACCAAATCGCGACCGCCAAAAAAAATGACCGGCTTCTTTGCTCCTTACTCACAACCGTATTGCGACCGCTTCAGCGCAGTGTGAAACTTCTCCGCTGGTTGCGCTCACATTGGTTCTCTTCTTGCCCTATTTCAGCTCTGCTGCCGCAACTTAAACTGCTCTATGCCAACCCATAGATCTAAAACTTGGACACCGTTGTAGGCGTAGGTGTCCACGCTGGAAGGAGTAACCTGCATAATTGCCAAGTCGTGTCCATAACCAGCGTATACGTTTCCAACGCTTAGCCGATCGCCACTGATATTCCTTATTTCAATCGAGTCCTGGTCCGAGCAGCCCCTGATTACGTGTAAATTGGTGACGATGAAAAACTTTCCCTTTATCTTCGCCAGAAACCCAGTTCCCACTTCGGTCTTGGTAATAGTGGATACCCGATTCTTGGTTTTGATTGTATAAATGGCGCTTTTTTGTTCCCGGCTGGCCAGCTCAACTCCATTCGCCCAATTCCGTCCGACTGTCCGGACTTTTTTCTGAATTACCACGCATTTGCTGTCTACAACGTACTCTAGTCCTGAACCTTTAAGTGCTAAATCAAGTGCTGCCTTATAGGACAGATGTTGAATCGAGGTGGTTACTCGATAGTCAATGTTCTCGGAATCAAGGAGTACTAATTTAACCCCTTCTTTTTCCGGGTCGATTTCCGCTGAAACAACGTTTAGGGTTTCGACGAATTTCTGGATCGGTGTTCCCGAAAAATTAAGTAACGGGAGTCGTAGATTATTTATCGCATCACCGGTTTTCGATTTTGCCACTCGAAGCTCCTTGAGTTGCTTCTCAAGCGTATCTACACGGTCCTGATTGTACTTGTATCCCACGAGTAGGGTTATGCTCAGTATGAGCGCGAAGAGGTAGCCGTTTTTCATGTTGGTTATTTAGATGTTAAGAGAGTGGGGGGCGCGTTAGAACAGGGACTAGATGGGTGCGTGAAATGCCTGCTGAAATTTTACCGAGTGCATGTATTCACTTTGCAGGGTTTTGTTGCGGCATAGCGTCCGTCATTTTTGGTTTATAGGGCGACGCATGGATCCAGTTTGTGAATCTTACGTAAAAACACAGAAAGACGCTTTCGTGAATCTTTTTCTTTGGCCATATTTAGTGGCCCATAAGATTCTGCTATGAAGCAGATTACTGGATTTTTAACATCCTTTTATCGGGCCTCACCCCCTTTTAATTTTTCAGGGAGTTCCTCCAACGGAAATTTAAAACCATAAAAATTTTTGGCTGAACTTCTACCGCTTTGGGCGTTTTTTTTCGTGATTTTAGGTCTTACGCGGTTACTAAGTCGTTTGAATTCCGGACCTTCGGCTTGGTCTCGCCGGTTGACAAACGTTGAGCGTCATTGCCGTTGTTCGCCGGGGTAACTCACTCCGGCCGCGCCCGCATCACTCGCTCAGGCGCCAGTCGACCAGTTCAACCTGCAGCAGTTTACGGTCGTTAAAATGGTTCCAGGCCAACTCGACGGCGAAATCCAGCGGCACTCCGGTCGGGGGCAGGCGATTGGCCATCTTCCATGCGACTCCGAAAAGCCGCCGGCCGCGTGAATCTTCGAAACTAAAGCGGAAGTGCGATAGTTTGAAAACCTCGGGGCGTGAACGTAGCACCACCCCGCGTACGCCAAAAATAGGTTCGGGGTTTCCTTGGCCAAAGGGCTGCATGGCTTCGAGTTCGTCCATGAAGGTGTCGCGGATCTGATCGGGCGTGAGCCACGCCGAGAGGTGCAGAACGGCCTCGATCAAATCGCTGCCCGCCGCCAAGCGCACAGCATCTGCAAACCGCTTACGGAACGTTTCGAGGTGAATTTTCTTTAAGGAAACGCCCACCGCCATCGGGTGCCCGCCCCAACTGTTGAGCTCCTCGCAGCATGCGCCCAGCACTTCAACCAGGTTAACCCCGTTGACGCTCCGTCCAGAGCCTTTGGCGAACTCGCCCTCGTTGCCGAGCACCACGCACGGGCGGTTGTATTTGCGGCTGACGCGCCCCGCGACAATACCCACCACACCGGGGTGCCAGTTCTCGCCGAATAAAACGATCCCGGGCCAATCCGCGAAATCGCGTTCGATCATGCGCTCGGCCTCTTCCGTGATGTGGCGCTCAATTTCCTGGCGCTCACGGTTAAACAAATCGAGCTGCTGCGCCGTCTCGTCGCAAAACTGCTCGTCGTCACTCAGCATGAGCTCAACCGAGAGTGCCGCGTCGGCCAAACGGCCACTGGCGTTGATGCGTGGGCCGAGGCGGAAGGAAATGTCCACGGGGTTGATTCCGTGGTCGGGGCGCACACCGGCGATCTGCATGAGCGCGCGGACACCCGGGCGCTCGCAGGCCTGAAGGATGCGCAGGCCAAAGCGGGCGAGAATCCGGTTCTCGCCGGTGAGCGGAACGAGGTCGGCGACCGTGCCCATCGCGGCCAAATCGAGGTAGTCGCGCAGTTTGACCTGAAGGGCGACGGGGTGGTTTTCGGCGCGAAGCAGTTTGATCAGGCCGTGGGCCACTTTGAAGACCAGCCCCACCGTACACAAGTTGTGCCACGCCTCGTCGCCGGCGGACCCATGCACGTGGGGGTTCACCAGCAGGCCTTGATCGAGGGGTTTTTCTTTGGACCGGTGGTGGTCGATGACCATCACCTCGATGCCCTGCGAGACGAGGTAGGCGACCTCGTCATGGGAATTGGTTCCGCAATCCAGCGCGATAAACAGCTGCGGTTTGCCCTGCTCAAGCGCGCGGTCGATTGCACTGCGCGACAGCCCGTAACCATCCTCCATGCGCCGCGGCACCACGAAGCGCGGCTGCGCCCCGAAACGTCGCAGAATGCTCACCAGCAGCGTCGTGCTGCTCACGCCGTCCACGTCGTAATCGCCCAGTACGACGATGTCCTCGGCCGACTCGATCGCCTTGCGTAGACGAGCCGCCGCCAATTCTACGTTGGGTAGAAGGAAGGGGTCGTTGAGCTCGGCGAGCACCGGGCGCAAGAAACTTGCGGCGGCAACCGGGTCACTGAGGCCGTTGCGCAGCAACAGCTCGGCGATGACGGGAGTGACCCCGGTTTGCGTGCTCAATTTCCCGACCTCATCGGCCGGGAAAGGCTTATAACTCCAGCGCATCAGCGGTGCGGAAACGCAGGGTTACTGCGACGGCTTGCTGCCGGCGTCCCACTCGTAGACAGGCTTGGTGTCATGGCTCTTTTCCACGTGATGCCGGTCGCCCTTGTGCCACCAGAAGAAAATCGGGCTGGCAATGAAGAGCGAGGAGAAGGTGCCGGTGATGACACCGATGATCAACGTGATCGCGATGTCGCGCACTTCGCCGCCCGCCACCGTGGCGAGAACGATCGCCGTCATGAAGGTGGTGCCGCCCGTAATGATCGTTCGCGACAGCGTCAGGTTTAACGACCGGTTGATCACGTTGCGCAAGGTCGTGGTGGGATTCAGTAACAGCTCCTCACGAATACGATCGAAGACCACGATCGTGTCATTGATCGAGTAACCCACGATCAATAGGATGGCCGCGACCATCGAGGCGTTAAACTGACCGCCGATCATCACAAAAACGCCGATCGTGATGAGCACGTCGTGCAGCGTGGAAACGACCGCGCCGATGCCGTAGCCCACCTCGAAGCGAAATGCCACGTAAATAAGAATCAGCACCAAGGACCAGAAGATGGCCCAGGCCGCATTGGACTTAATTTCATCCCCCACCGAAGGCCCGATGCGCGCTTCGCTCACCAGCTTAAACCCAGCCGACGGGTGGGCGGTTTGGAGGGCCTTCACCACCAGCTTCGCCTGATCAAAGGGCGTGGTCAGGCGCAAGACCTCGGTCTCGCCGCCGATTTGCTTGGTGTAAGACAAGCTGATGTCGCTGATGTTTTGGCTGGCAGCCACCTTGCGGACTTCGGCCAAAGACACCGGCTTTTCGAATGACAGGGACACCTGGTCACCGCCCGAGAAATCAATGCCGTAGATGTCCTTACCTTTAACCAAAACGGTGGCGATGCCGGCGAGTACGATCAGCCAGGAGACGATGAAGGCTCCACGGGCATACTTTAAGAAATCGTAGTTGGTCGTCTGCAGGACCGAAACCATGCGCATTTTTTTGACGAACTCGCCATGGATTGCCCAATCCAGGAAAAGGCGGCTGATGACCAAGGCGGAGAACATCGTGGAAAAGATACCGATCGCCAGGGTGACGCCAAAGCCCTTCACCGGACCGGAGCCCAGAGCGATCATGATCGCAGCGGTGATGAGCGTGGTGAGATTACCATCAAGAATGGCCGAAAAGGCTTTTTCAAAACCGGCTTCGAGTGCGGACTTGAGCGATTTACCCAGTTTGAGCTCCTCGCGCATGCGCTCGAAAATCAGGATGTTGGAGTCCACCGACATGCCGATGGTCAGCACGATACCGGCGATGCCAGGCATGCTCAAGGTGGCCCCAATGCTGGCCATCACCCCGAGGATGATCACAACGTTGAGGCCCATCGCGATCACCGCCAGTAAGCCGCCCGTAGTGTAGAATAAGACGATAAACGCGGCCGTCAGCGCCGTGCCGATGATGAACGCCAATTTGCCGCTGGCGACCGAGTCGGCGGCGAGCGAGGGCCCGACCTCGTACTGCTCCTTGATCTGCAAGGGCAGGTCGAGCGGGTTGTTGAGCACATTGGAGAGTTCGAACGCCTCGCGCTGGGAAAAGTTACCGGAGATCTCGGCGGAGCCGCCGGAGATTTCCTTTTCCACGCCGGGGGCGGAATACAGTTTACCGTCCAGCACGATGGCCAGGCGGGCGCGGGCGTTGGCATTACCCGACTGCTGCTGGAGTTGCTGCGAGTACTCGGCGATCTCACGGGTCACTTCGGCAAAACGCTGCGAACCGGCTGGGTTGAAACGCAGGTTGATCTTAAAACGGCCGAACTCATCCATCACCGGATAAGCGCCCGAGACGCCGTCGCCCGTCATCGAGGGCAGGCGCTTGACGTAGAGAGTGTCGGTGACGGTTTGGCCGCGAACATCCTGTTCGAGCTCAAGCACCTCGTAGCCGGCAGGGGTCTCAGGGACGCTGGCCGGAGTGCCGAAGGGATAAACCAGGCGGAAGTCGAGGCGCGCAGGCTTTTGCACGCTGGCGACCACCTCGGGGTTGTCGTTGGTGTTGATACCGGGGAGCTGGACCTCGATGCGGTTGTTACCGACAGCACGGATCAGGGGCTCGGCAACACCGAGGCCGTTGATACGCTCACCGATGATCTCGATGGCCTTGGAGAGCTTTTGTTTGCGCTCGTCGTCACCAAGGTTGGCGGCGCCGGGGACATCGGAGGCTTCCAGGGTGAAGGCGATGCCGCCCTTGAGATCGAGGCCGAGCTGGAGCTTGCCCTTGGACTGGGCCAGCAAGTGATCGAGCAAAATGGCATTGCGCTTCTCGACGTTGCCCAAGGAGGCCTCGATCGGGAACTGCGGGAAATAGGTGGTCAGGTCGAGCTTGCGCTCCTTGGCAATGACCTTGAGCGCCACAAAGACGCTGGGGGATTGTTTGGACGCGACGCGCGCGGCGGATTCTTTAATGAGGGCCGAGAACTCGGCCGATTTGGCGCTGGCCTTTTCGGCGGCGAATTCGGCAAAGGGCCGGTCGTTGATCGGCAGGAGCGACGACAGCGCCCAGAGAACGATGGCAAAGCTGAGGGTCAGCTTCCAGAAGTTGCGTTTAAGCATGTTGAGTTTGGTTAAAATTGGGGTAATCACGCCTGCGGTTTCAAGGAGGCCCATGGCGCAAAACGGGCAAACCGCACCCAGTCTATGACTGAGCGCGGTAGGTGGCTGGGTTCGCCACTAACGGGGCGGGGGAAAGGCGTACGCTGGACCGCTTCCCACCCGCCAGTCTGAAGCAGCCCAAGGTTTTAGTCGGACTTTTTAACCAAGGCGTGGATGAATGCCTTGCCGACTTCGATCTTGGTGCCTTCGGCGATGCGGATGACGTAGCGGTCGTCCTTTTTGTTGGTGATCTCGCCGTAGATGCCGCCGGAGGTGACGACCTCGTCGCCCGTGGTGAGGGATTCAAGCATCTTGGCGTGCTCTTTCTGCTTTTTGCGCTGGGGGGCGATCATCAAAAAGTACATTGCGGCGAACATAAGTACCAAGAAGATGATCTGGCCAAAACCGCCGCCGGGGGCGGCTTGCTGGGCGAGAAAGGACGGGGCAAGAACGACGTGTGTCATGGTTGTTATTTCGAGTTGTGGTTTTTGGAAAATGAAACAGCTAGATAACCGCTTCCACCTTTCTGAACGCAAGCCATAACCCTGCTCGTACACCTTTCCCTCTTTTGAAAAGCAAATCCGCCTCCTCCTGGTCAGTCGCGCAATCCGAAGAAATCTACGGTTTCAAGCGTTGGGGCTCCGGCCACTTCGGTGCCGGTGCTGACGGTTTCGTCAATGTTCAGCCCCTCGCCGATGGCCGCGAGATTCGTATCATGGATGTGGTGGACGAGGCCGTCGGCATGGGCCTCAAGGCCCCGCTGGTCATCCGCTTTCAGGACTTGCTCCACCACCGCGTCACCCAGCTCAACGAGCTGTTCCGCAAAGCCATCAAGGAAGAAGGCTACAAGGGCGAATACCGCGGTGTGTTCCCGATCAAGGTGAACCAGCTGCGCGAGGTCGTCGACGAGATCGTCGATGCGGGCAAAAATTTCGGCTACGGACTGGAGGCCGGCTCCAAGCCCGAGCTCATGATCGCTCTGGCCATGCACGAGGGCTCCGACCGGCTGATCATTTGCAACGGTTACAAGGATCACGACTACATCCGTCTTGCACTTCTGGGCCGCAAGATCGGCAAACAAATCATCATCGTCGTCGAGCAGCTCACCGAGGTGGACGACATCATCACCATCGCCGCCGAGGTGGGGGTTAAGCCTCTGATCGGCTTCCGCGCCAAATTGCAAACGCGCGGCGAGGGCAAGTGGTCGTCGTCCACCGGCGACAACGCGAAGTTCGGCTTGAACACCGCGGAGATCCTTTTCGCCACTGAGAAGCTCAAAAAAGCCAAGCTCACCCAGTGCGTGAAGCTGGTGCACTTCCACATCGGTTCGCAGGTGCCCAACATCATCACGATCAAGAACGCCGTGATCGAGGCCACCCGGTTTTACTGCCAGCTCGTTAAAATGGGTTTCCCCATGGGCTACCTGGATTGCGGCGGCGGCCTGGGCATCGACTACGATGGCTCGCGCACCAACTTCGAGTCGTCGATGAACTACACGATGGCCGAATACGCCCGCGACGTGGTGGCCAACATCCGCGACATCTGCGTCGCCTCCAATGTCGCCGTGCCCGATATCGTCACCGAGTCGGGCCGCGCGGTGGTTGCCCCCCATTCGATGCTGGTGGTCGAGGTGTTTGAGCGCATCAACAAGCGCGAAACCCTCGGCCAGCAACACCTGCCCAAGGTCAAACACAAGGTGGTCACCGACCTGGAGTTGTTGCTCAAAAACAAGTCCAAGCTGGGCATGCTGGAGCGTTTCCACGACGCCATGCAGAAGAAGGAGGAGTCGTTTAACCTCTTTAATCTCGGCTACCTTGACCTCGAAAACCGCGCCGCCGCCGAGTCGCTTTACTGGCAGGTGTGCGAGCAAATCGCCAAGGAGACGCGCGACGTCGGCTACGTCCCCGAGGAGCTGCATGACCTCAACGCGCTGCTCGCCGACCAGTACGTGTGCAACTTTTCGGTTTTCCAGTCGTTGCTCGACCACTGGGCGCTCAAGCAGCTGTTCCCGATCACCCCGCTGCACCGCCTTGAGGAAAAGCCCTCGATCAACGCCATCCTGGTGGACATCACCTGCGACTCCGACGGCAAGATCAACACCTTCATCGACCTGCAGGACACCAAGGATCACCTTCCCCTGCACCCGCTTAACAATAAGCCCTATTACCTCGGCGTATTCCTCACCGGAGCCTACCAGGACATCATGGGCGACCTGCACAACCTCTTCGGCCGCGTCAACGAGGTGCACGTCTTTCTGGAGCCCGACGAGCCCAACGGCTACTACATCGAAGAGGCGCTGGCCGGCAGCCGCGTCTCCGACGTGATCGACGGCGTGCAGTACCAGTGGGAGGAGCTGACCCGCAAGATGAAGGCGCAGATCGACTCCGCCACCAAGAAGGACCTGGTCAAGCCGCGTGAAGGCGTGCGCCTGGTGGAATTCTACGAGGAGCAGATGCGCTCGAAGACCTACCTCAACATTGAGCGCACGCCCAAACGTAAGCCCAAGTCCGCGCCCAAAGCCAAGGCGGCCGGAGCGGCCCGCTCGGGAGCTGGGGCAAAATCCGGCGGCTCGCACGGTTCGCACTCTTGACAAGTGGCGTCCGGCCATTTTGCTTCCGCCTTTCGGCTAACGCCAGTGTAGCTCAGTGGTAGAGCAGAGGACTCATAAGCCTTTGGTCGCCGGTTCAATCCCGGCCTCTGGCACCACTTTAGCCCCAAAGACTTACAAGAGTTTTTGGGGCTTTTTTATGCCCGTTTATTTTTTGTCCAGGCCCTTTCTGGGCCCGTCTGCCTCGCCCACCGCCTCGCCCGCCGTGGACTACCGCGCCCAATCCGCGCACAGCAGCTCCGCCTGGGCCAACACCGTCTTCACAGCCTCTTCCTGCAAGTCCGGCGGATACCCATATTTGTTAAGAATCCGCTTCACGATGATCTTGATCTTCGACCGCGCGCTTTCCCGCAGCGTCCAGTCGATGGTCACGCTCTGCCGCACCTTGGAAATCAACTCCGCCGCTATCACCCGGAGCTTGTCGTCACCCATCGCCACGAAGGCGCTCTCGTTGGCGGCCAGCGCGTCGTAGAAGGCCACCTCGTCATCCGTCAGGCCGAGGTCTTCGCCGCGCTTGGTGGCGGCATCGAGGTCTTTCGCCAGTTTGATCAGCTCCTCAATCACCTGCACCGTGGAAATCGCCCGGTTGTGATAGGAGTTGAGCGTCTTCTTGAGCTTTTCCGAAAACACCTGGCTCTGCACCAGATTGCGCTTCGAGCGCACCTTGAGTTCGTCCTTGAGCAATTTCTCCAACAACTCGGCGGCGACGTTCTTGTGCTTGAGCCCGCGCACCTCGGACAGGAACTGGTCGCTCAGGATGCTGATGTCCTGCTTGGGCAGTCCCGCCGCCGAGAACACGTCGATGATCTGGCCGTCCGCCATGATCGCACCGGAGACGAGCTGCCGAATAGCGGCGTCAACCTGCTCGGGCGTCTTGCGGTGGTTGGTGGTTTGCTTGTTGAGCGCGGCCTGAATCGCCTGGAAAAACGATACGTCATCGCGGATCTCGGTCGCGTCATCGCTGGCCGCGCACAGGGCGAACGCCCGTGACAACTCCGTCACCACTTGGACGAAGCGCTTTTTGCCATCCGCCTGCTCCAGGACGTGCTCCTGGCCGGCGGGTAGAAGGGCGAGGCGTTCGGCGGGTTTGCCGCTGGTCCACTTGTCCCAGCTAAACCCGTGCATCAGGTCACAGGCGATGCCGTGTTTTTCCATCATCACCGCAATGGCCTGCTCCGGGTCGATCACCGGATCTCCTTGGCCGCCGCTCTCCGTGTAGGTGGCGAGGGCTTTTTTCAACTGGTCGGCCAGACCGAGGTAATCCACCACCAGGCCGCCCGGCTTGTCGCGGAAAACTCGATTCACCCGGGCGATGGCCTGCATGAGACCGTGCCCCTGCATCGGCTTGTCCGCATACATCGTGTGCAGGCAGGGCGCATCAAAGCCGGTCAGCCACATGTCGCGCACGATCACGATGCGGAACGGATCTTTGCTGTCCTTAAACCGGTTGGCCAACTTGCGCCGCTTCTCCTTGTTGCGGCTATGCGCCGCCCACACCGGGCCATCGTCGGCGCTGCCGGTCATGACCACCTTGACCACGCAGGCTTTGCCCTTCTCGGCTTCGGGATCGTCGTTCGGGGCGCTGGCCCAGTCGGGGCGCAGCTTGATGAGCGCCTCGTAAAAATCCACGCAGATGCGCCGGCTCATGCACACGACCATCGCCTTGCCGTTCATCGCCTCCACCCGTTTTTCGAAATGCGCCACCAGGTCGGCCGCCACCAGTGCGACGCGCGACGGGTCGCCCACCAACGCCTCCAGCGCCGCCCACTTCGTTTTGAGCTTTTCCTTCTTGGTCAGCTCCTCGCCCTCGGTGATTTCCTCGAACTCCGCATCCAGCTTGGGCAACGCCGCCGCGTTCAGGCTCAGCTTGGAAATGCGGCTCTCGTAGTAAATCGGCACCGTGGCCTTGTCGGCGACCGCCCGCTGAATGTCGTAAATGGAAATGTAGTCACCAAACACCCCGCGCGTGTTCGCGTCGGCCTTTTCAATCGGCGTGCCGGTGAAGCCGATAAACGACGCGTTGGGCAACGCATCGCGCAGGTTGCTGGCGAAGCCGTAGGACATTGCGCCGGTCTTCTCGTTCACCTTGCCGCCGAACCCGTATTGGCTGCGGTGGGCCTCGTCGGCGATCACTACAATGTTGCAGCCGGTCGGACAGGACTTCCATGCGTCCGCTCTGTGCACCATTGCCCTCACCCCCGGCCCCTCTCCCAGAGGTAGAGGGGAGATGGGAGTAAATTGATTCCAAGACGGTGTCAGTCGCATCCAACACAACGCGATTTTCAAAGCGCAGAACAGTGACCCCCAGGGACTTCAGATAAGCATCACGTTTCTTGTCGTGTGCGGCTGCCTCGGGAGTCAGGTGCACGGCGCCATCGCATTCCACGGCGAGCTTTGCATCAGCGCAGTAGAAGTCGCAGACATACGTTCCAAACTGATGCTGCCGCCTGAACTTCGCATCGTTCAATTGCCGTTTCGCAGCAACTTCCAAAGCATCTCCTCCGCCGGCGTCTGTTCGTTCCGCATCTCCCGCGCTCGTTTCTTGAGCCCTGAAAAATCAAACCCGCCGCGATAATGGCCCCCCTCGCCCCGTTGGACATGGGTCAAGCGGGTCGCTGAATCACCTACGATACCGTGGCACCCCTCTCCTCCTGGGAGAGGGGCTGGGGGTGAGGGAGTGAGCGCAGCGAACTTATGGATCGTGGTGAACACCACCCCGCCGCTCGCCCGGTTGAGTAACTCCCTCAACTCCTCGCGCCCGCCCGCCTGCACCGGCGTCTGCCCCAAGATGGCTGCGCAGCGCTGGAACTGCCCGAACAGCTGGTCGTCGAGGTCGTTGCGGTCCGTCAAGACCACCAGCGTCGGGTTCTGCATCGCCGGATGCCGCACCACCCGCGCCGCGTAAAACAGCATGGAGTAACTCTTGCCGCTGCCCTGGGTGTGCCAAACCACTCCGGCCCGCCGGTCGCCCGCCTTGCCGCCCTGCATCCGCCCGGCCCACGATTTGCCCTGACCGTCGCCGGCCTCCCACGCTCCGGTCATACCGCTGGCGCGCACGGTTTCCTCCACCGCCGCGTTGACCGCGTGGTATTGGTGGTAACCGGCGATGATTTTCTGCAACGCCCCCGAATCCGCATCTTCCTCAAAAACGATAAAATGCTGGAGCAGATCGAGGAACCGCTGCCGCTCGAACACCCCGCGCACCAACACCTCCAGCTCCAAACTCAGCTTAGGCTTCGTTCCCTCATCCCCGGCCCTTCTCCCAGCGAGAGAAGGGAGCTTACCCGTCCGGCCCCCTCTCCAATTGGGAGAGGGCTGGGGTGAGGGTGGATGCGAGCTATCAGGCTCCCTCCATACCTTGAACCACTCCTGGTTGGCCGTGACCGAACCCATCCGGGCCTGCACCCCGTCGCTGACCACCAGCGCCGCGTTGTAGTGCAGCAGCGAAGCAATCTCCGCCTTGTAGGTTTGCAGCTGGGCGTAGGCGCTCCAGATGGTCGCGTCCTCATCCACCGCGTTTTTGAGTTCGATGAGCCCCAGCGGCAGCCCGTTCACAAACACCACGATGTCGGGCCTCCGGTTGTGCTGCCCCTCGATCACCGTGAACTGATTCACCGCCAACCAGTCGTTGGCCTGGGCGTCGTCAAACTCCACCAAGCGGACGATGTCCCATCGCCGTTGACCCTCACCCTCCGCTTCGCTCCTCCCTCTCCCAGTGGGAGAGGGCTGGGGTGAGGGTTCATCCTGAATATATTCCACCTCGACCCCGTCGCGCAGCATCCGGTGAAACGCCCGGTTGGTCTGCACCAGCGAAGGAGTCCCCACCCGCAGCACTTTCCTCAACGCCTCCTCGCGCGCCTCCTCGGGGATGGACCGGTTGAGCTTGCGGATCGCCTCGCGCAACCGCTCCACCAGCACCACGTCGCCAAAGCCCGCCCGCTCCGCCGCCGGTTCGCCGGGGGCCAAGTGCGGGCCATGGCCGACCGCATAGCCCAACTCCGCGAACCAGCCCAAAGCGGCGTCTTCGACAATGGCTTCGTTGAGGCTCATACTGTCTCTCGCTTCGTTAGGTAATTTTGCCATCGGCGGCAGCTATTAAGTACTGCTTAACAACTGAACCTTCCTCTAGTTCGTTGTCGCTGAAGATGCGCTTGAGGTGCTGGTTGATGGCAGGGATGGAGACATCGTAAAGCGCGGCCATCATCTTCTGCGTGAGCCAGATGTTTTCATCCTCGTAGCGCATTTCGACGCTGGCCTCCGAGTCGCCACCGGCCGCCACAAAGCTGAGGTATTCCGCCGCCGACGAGCGCACCAAGGAGACTTCGGTTTTCTTTTTGGCGCCACCGCCGGGTGTTGGCTTCTTTTTGCTCATAGGTTCATCCGCCTCTCAATTTGAACTCTTCGGCAGGGTTGGGAGGCTCATTCGACGGCCCGGTAAGCTTGTTTGGCGTGGGTCGGCACCGTGGGAAAAGCGAGCCGGAGTTTACCCTCTTTAATCAATGGCTTGAGGTGCTGCTGGCGCAGCGCGTCGGTGTCCCGATTCACCAGCTCGGCCAAACTGCTCAGCGCGACATAGTGGCCTGTGCACAACGCCAGAATCGTCTTCCGCATCAGGTCGGCGGAGAGTTTTGCTTTGGCTCGCGGCTCGGTCGAGAGGCTATCCAGCCGTGACCTGAACTCGGGCGTAAGCCGGGCGAGTGCATCAATCACCGGGGCATCCAGTTGCTCGCTCAGCAGGCAGCCGTCCGCATCCCGCTGCTCGGCAACGGGCACCACCGGTGCCGCCAAATGTGCGGAGCTGGCCGTCAAATATGCGGAGCTCGCCACCGATTGTGCGGAGCTCCCTCCGAACACTTCTTCCGGTTTGGGCAAAGACGCCCCCGGCAGACAATAAACCGCCCCGCGTCCCGGATTGTGCGGTTCCAGAAACCCGTCCCGCACCAAGTTTTGCAGCAGCCGGGTCGCATCAAAAGGATGCAGTCCGGTCATCTCGCGGATACGGGCGTGGGTGATGACTTTTTCGGATGCAGCCGGCACGGCGGGGGCCAGGTGCGGGCCATACCCGACCGCATTGCCCAACCCCACAAACCAGCCGCGGGCGGCGTCTTGGACAATGGATGCGTTGAGGATCATGTTGGTGAAAACGAAACACTTTACTTTTAACAAAGGTGCGTCGATAGGTATGCGCATTCCTCCACCTTGGGTGCGAGGAATTGGGCTCCCGTTTTGCGGAAGCTTAAAAAACTTAAAGGTTCCACCCCGGTAACAAGAACCCAATGGGTTCTCTCGCAAGAGTAGCCGGGGTGGTCGCTTTTTAGGCCGGCACTCATCAGTAATAAATCGTTGTGCCGGTGCGGAACAGGTCGAACTCCGACCTCACCGCCGGTTGGATGTGCTGGTACGAACGCAGGTCTTTGGTGTTCCACTTCCGGTAAATGGCCCACGTGCAGTAATCGGCGACCTGGAGATCCAGATTGGACCGGGATTCATGATGCAAAACCCGATACCGCGCCGTGGCCGGCAGTAGCTTGGCGAGTGTGACCTTGATCGCTTTTTCGATGGCCTCGCGCTTTTTATGGATGGGGATGCGGTCGGTGAACACGATCACCTCTTTGAAAACTCCCAAGTCGTGCTGTTCGAGAATGTATTTAAGCAAGTAGCCCAGCATCCGGGGATAAAACGCCTCCTCGGACTGCAAGGCGGGGCCGGTTTTTTGTTTTTCCACCACCAACGCATCTATCCGCACGCCGTCCAGATTGCGCCGAATGACGTCAAACACACGACTGCGCACCGGCTGGGCGTTTTCCGAGGCGTGAAAATACTCCAGCTCCGTGCCCCGTTCGGTCAGATCGTATTTCAACTCCGTCAGTTCCTTGTAGGCATGGAACGGCCGCTCCTTGGTGACCGCGCCCAACAGAAAATAGGGCGTGCCGGTTTTTGAGAAATCCAAGTTCCCCGCTTCGTCGAGGAAGATGTAGAGGAAGCGGTCAGCGGGAGCACTCATCGGTTAGCCTCCTGCGAGGTTTTGGCTTCCGGCCTGTTCCGCCACCGTGGCGGATACGCCCGCCACGCTCAACTCCCCGCTCAGCAGCTTCGGCAGCAGCGTGTCGCGCAGGGTGGCCAGGGTGCGGGATTGGTGATGATTCTGTTGGATGCGTTGAATGAGCGACGTAGTCGTCCGCTCATATGCTTCTAAGATGCCCTTGCTCGGTTTGAGCACGGAGAAGCCTTTGATGTCTGGCGCGCTAAGGCTGGGGAAAACCGACCCCGTGGTCTTTTCGAGCAGGCGATCGAGGCCGACGTTGATAGTCTGGTAGAGGAAGCTGTGATAACCGCCATTGGCTCGAATAGCGCAGACGCCGCGTCCGATGCCGTATTCCCCATCGGAAACGATTCGCTTGCCCGTCGTTGAGCCCCGCACGCAGAAGATTAAATCTCCCGCAGCAGCAAACCGCGTTGAATCTTCGGTCCACTTTGTTTTCACCGGAAAGTAGTCACCGAACTCCACTGGGCCGTTGATTAACGGAATCCCGACGCCGTCTGCGTTATAGCTCTCTCCATCGGGAGAAAGCCCCATCATGACTGATGCGATTTCATCGAGTCGTGCCACCCCCCATCCGTTCGGGATATGCCCGAGCGGTGAGTCCTCCAAGTGCGAGGGGAAGAGGGCGGCGGTGGCGGAGTCCATGCCGGCGGGGGGCCGGCCGTCGAGTTTAGCGCGGACGGGGTCGAAATCCACGAACCAGCTCTGGAACAGCGCCCGCGCCATCGCCTCCAGCGTCGCGTTCATCCGCCGGTTCAACTCGATCTTGTCGTCCAGCGCCCCCAGCACCGACGCGATGGCTTCGCGCGTGTCCCTCGGGGGGAATGGGAATTGGCAGCTTCGCCAGGTCTCGGAGGTTGAAGGTTGCTTGAACTGTCGTCGTTGCCCAAGTGCGAATGCAGTGCTGGATGAAGGCGGAACGAAGGCAGATGGAGACCCAAAGGCTGCCGGGGTCTTTGCGAACGGGAATCACGCCGACTGCGCGGGCTACATTCCAACCGCGAAGATTATCGCGGACGATGGCCACCTCGCCGAGAGTTCCGACGAGCGTTAAAAGGACTTCTCCACCACGCAGCCGAGAACGCAGGAACTTGGCCTCAATGTCGGCGCCGACTTTGAGCATGTCCGTCGTGTCGATACGTCCATTACGGATGTTGTTTACGCGCACGATAGGCACGCCGTCGGTGGTTTCGCTTCCGGGTTGGACGATGCCGTATGAAACGCCGCGTTCTTCAACAAGGTCGCCAAGCGATTCGTAACGCCAGCCGTCAGGGATGACTGGCAACTCGTCGGGCAGTGGCAGATCTTCGAGATTAACCGCCATGGCCGCCCCCTTTCCCGGACTCGGCGTTCACGGGCGTTTGCAGCACCTCAAAGCCTGCGGCGATGATCTGCCGGAAACTCTCCGGAATCGCGTGCCAGTCGAGCACGTCCACCCGGATGGGCAGCTCGGAGTCTTGCAGGGCTTCGCGCACGGCGGCCAGTCGGCCGAGGGGCAGGCGGGCGGGGCCGATCAGGACGAGATCCAGGTCGGAGTAGGGCTTGGGCTTGCCCGTCACCCGCGAACCGAAGGCGCGCACTTCGCACTCCGGCACGTGGGCGGCCAGCAGGCGGCGCACGGTGGCCAACGGTTGCGGGGCGAGGTCAATCATTGCGACCGGCGATGGTTTTAAGGAAGCACTCGGCCTCAGGCACAAAGGAGGCGGCGATGGCATAAACCTCCTCGGCGGTGTCGGCATCGTAGGTGTGGGAGGTCTCGTTGCGCCCCCGATGGAAAATCATCCACGCGTCCACGTCGCTGATCAACCGGCTCTCGGCCGCCAGCCGGAACAGCTCGCGGCGGGTCACTCCGTCCACGCTCTCGGAGTTCACGTTGGTTTCCAGCCAGCGCTTCATGGCTTTCCAGCACTGTTCGTAGGCCACCTCGAAATGCTGGATGATGCCGGATTTGACGGTGTCTTGCATGACGGGACTGAACGAGGCGAGCAGCGGGGTGGCTTCGTCGAGGGAGCGGCGCAGGGCCTGGATCGATTGCTCCAGCGAGGTGAAATCAAGCTTCATGATTGGTAAAAGAAGGGGTTAAGCCACCCGGTGCGAGCCTAGGGTAAAAACGCGGGCTTGCGCCGAGAACACCCGGTTGCCTGATTGCCGATGTACACCTCGGAATCCCTTCCTTAGCCGCTTGCGGTTAATAGGCGCCGGGGTTTCTCCGTTTTTGGATGCCGCGTGGTCAGCCTGCATAGCCGAGTCCTTTCATATTGGCGCGGATTTGCGTCTCCAGTTTGGCGGACTCGGCGAATTGGGCCGCCAGCTCGGCGACCAGGCGCGGCATTTTTTCCTCAAACGGGTCGCCGTCGTCCTCGACTTCCTCGGCCCCGACGTAGCGGCCGGGGGTGAGCACGTGGCCGTGGGCGGCGATTTCGGCGGTGGTGGCGGATTTACAAAATCCGGCGATGTCGGCGTAGCTCGAAGCTGGGAGCTCAGAGCTAGGAGCTAAGAGCTCAGAGCTAGGAGCTTTGCCACCTCGCCAGAGGTGGTAGGTGGAGGTGATTTTCGCCAAATCGGCGTCGGTCAGCTCGCGGTGGACCCGGTCGATCAGGGTGCCGAGTTTGCGGGCGTCGATAAACAGGGTCTGCTTGCGGCGGTCGCGGAAACCGCGTTTGGCGTCGGCGGCTTTGTTTTTGGCCAAGAACCAGAGGCAGACCGGAATCTGAGTGCTGTAGAAGAGCTGGCCGGGGAGCGCCACCATGCAGTCCACCAGATCGGCGTCGATCAGGGCTTTGCGGATGTCGCCTTCACCGGACTGGTTGGACGACATGCTGCCGTTGGCCAGAACGAAGCCGGCCATGCCCTGGGGCGCGAGGTGGTGGATGAAGTGCTGGACCCAGGCGAAGTTGGCGTTGCCCTTGGGCGGCACGCCGAACTGCCAGCGCACGTCGTCGTCCTTGCGGAACCAGTCGGAGTCGTTGAAGGGCGGATTGGCGATGACGTAGTCGGCGCGGAGGTCGGGGTGGAGATCGCGGCGGAAGGTGTCGGCGTGTTCCTCGCCAAAGTCGGCCTCGATGCCGCGCAGGGCCAGGTTCATGACCGCGAGGCGGCGGGTGGTGGCGTTGCTCTCCTGGCCGTAGATGGAGATGTCGCCGAGCTTGCCGCCGTGGGCCTCGACGAACTTTTCCGACTGCACGAACATACCGCCGGAGCCGCAGGCCGGGTCGTAGATGCGGCCCTTGTAGGGGGCGAGCATTTCGACCAGGCAGCGCACGACGCAGGACGGGGTGTAGAATTGGCCGCCATTCTTGCCCTCGGCGCTGGCAAAGCGGGTGAGGAAGTATTCGTACACGCGCCCGAGCAAATCGACGGAGCGATGAGTATGCTTCGCACCCTCACCCCCGGCCCCTCTCCCAGTGGGAGAGGGCTGGGGTGAGGGTTGATTTGATGCGATGAGTTCAATCGTCGCTATCAAATCAACTAGTTCACCGAGGCGCTGTTTATCGAGGCCGGGGCGGGCGTAGTCTTTGGGGAGAACGCCCTTGAGACGGGGGTTGTCGCGCTCGATGGCGACCATGGCATCGTCCACGAGTTTGCCGATGGACGGCTGTTTGGCGTTGGCCTGGAGGTGGGACCAGCGGCCCTCGGCGGGCACCCAGAACACGTTCTCGGCCTTGTATTCGTCGGGGTCCTCGGCGTTGGCGCCGGCGTAGTCTCCGCTTTTTGCCGTCGAACCGGCGAGGAGCTTGGCGCGGTGTTCCTCGAAGGTATCGGAGATGTATTTGAGGAAGATGAGACCGAGGACGACGTGCTTATATTCGGCCGCGTCCATGTTGTTGCGCAGCTTATCGGCGGTGAGCCAGAGCTTGGCCTCGAAGCCGATGGTGGCGGTGGACGTGGAGGAGGAAGACTTAGCGCGCGCCATGAGTTGCGGAGGTTTGTGGGGACGGGAAATGAGTTGGGCAACGCTCGGTTGGGGAAAGGCGGAAGATTTGCAGGAACAAGTCGGTTGAGGCGGAAACCCGACGGGACCGGCCAGGAGCAAGCGGAGGTTATTGCACCGGGGGTTGGACAACGGTGGGGCGTGGTCGAGGGGATTGTAGTGGAGTGGGCACAAAAAAGCCGGCGTCACTCAATTAGGAGACCGCCGGCGTTAGTAGGGGAACAAATCAGGCAGCAATAGGCTGCTGCATTTCGAGAGCGAGGGCAGCCAGCCCTTTGGGGGTCACAAGCACTTGGAAAAAGATACGCTCTCTACCTTCTTCGGTTTTAATGGCCGTTACCTTACACTCCAGTACGCCTTGTTGAATGCGCTGCTGGTAGCGGGGTGTTTTTTACCTGGGGATCCACGCCCGAGGCTAGGGGGCAATCCAGCTCCATGGATCCGTTTTTGGGCATAAAGTAGGTCACCACCTTATTAGTAACGCACACCGATTGGGCGTAGGTTGGAGGCTTGTCAAATTCACCGTCTTTTACCCGCAACCAAACCTAGCCCCATGAAAGACCACCCCGAACTCCACCGAATCCAGCCTCTCCCCACTGCTCTGAATGTGGAGCTGAATCGACCAGCGCCCGCGTTCGATTTCATGCCCCTGGTCGGCGCCGTTTTTCTTCGCTGGCGCCAGTTGCTGATGATCGCGCTGTTGTGCGGGCTAACCAGTTTACTCGCCGGATTGGCGTTCTTTCGCCCTAGTTACTCGACCTCGGTGCAGTTGAGTCGTTACGACTCACCCATCGCCTCGGAGGACTACCGCCCGCAGTCTTATGATACGGGGCTGCTCTTCGGCTTAATCGCATCCCCGGATACGCTTCAAAAATCGAGGGCCAAGCCGTCCTCGTCCGCTCCAGTCAGCCAGCTGCCCGGCAGCCTGGCGCTCACCATGGATCGCAACAGTACGATCATCACCATAAAGGCGACGAGCACGAGCGCGGCTGAGGCGGTAGCCCTGGCTAATCACATCGGCGCGGAATCAGTTCAATTCACCCGCAACCTTCAGCAGCAGGAGGCGCAGGAGGCAGCTCTCCAACACGAGCGGCAACTCGCCGATAACGATGCCGACCGGATCAAGGTCCGCCAGCAACTGTCCGAGATCGAGGCGCAGCGCAGCCAGGCCCAGTTGATCCAGATGCTGCCCAACCCGAATCCAAGCAAACCGGCGATTGCGCAAACCACCCCGCCACGGGGCGCCCACCTTTATGAACGAGTGCAGGCCGCCCGCGAGCAACTCGATGAGCTGCAAACGCGCTTTACCGACGCGCATCCGTTGGTTCGCGAGCAAAAGGCGCGCCTCGCCACACTGACCTCGCAGTTACCCACCGTCCCGAGCCCGGGGGGCGCGGTCACCTCAGCCGACACCGCGGCTCTGCCCGGTGCGTACCCGCCCGCCCCCAACGTGGCGAACCAGAGCTCGGGCTACGATGCACTGGCCATGAAGCTGAGTCACCTCGAGAACCGTCACACCACGCTCATCACCCGGCAACGTGCCCTGCAACCCTTCCTGCAAAACCCGCCAGGCTATCTGCGGCAGTTGGAGCCCGCCACGTTGAGTAGCGTAACCAAAAAACAATCGGCCCCTTGGGTTGTGGCTCTCACCCTGGTGGGCGGCCTCGTTGGCATCGCTGCTCTAGTCGGGGTCATTGTCCTGCGTGAACTGCTCGACGACCGCGTGAAAACCGGGGCAGACCTGGAGCGTATCAGCGGTCTTCCCCTGCTCGGTACACTTGGGGATCTCGAGGGTATGAAGTCGGAGGATAAAGCGCATTGGGCATTGCGCAGTTGGACTACCCTGCGCGGCCGCCTGAGCGCCGCACCGGGGCAAGGACTTGTATGCGGCTTCACCTCAGCCAATGGAGGCGAAGGCCGGTCCACTTGGATCGAGCTTCTGGCCGGAGCCGCCCGCCAATGCGGATTCAGCGTCCTCGTGGTTTCGGCCGACAATTCTACGGGGCCGACCACTGATTTGAGTACAACATCCCGATCGTCGGGCACGCTCTCGGCCCCTACGTGGGGCACCCCTGAGTTCACGGCGATGCTGGTGGCCAATCCGATCCGCTTGGCGGAAAAATATGCCCAACCCCAGCTGTTGCCCTCCGACAGCCTTCCGTTGCCCAGTGACTGGATATGGGATCTCGAGCGGCGCAACCAATGGCAACGGGCGATGAGCACGTGGCGGACTATCGATAACCTCGTGATCCTCGTCGATCTCCCGCCGATGGCATCCCCTGAGAGCATGCTCCTGGTCGAAAACATGACCAATCTGGTCTGGCTGACCGAAAGTCATCGAGCAGAGGCGGGGGAGACGATCGAGCACCTTGAAACCCTTCGCCATGCCCGTAGCCACCTGATCGGCGCAGTCCTCAACCGCGCGCCCGATGCAGCCGCCAAACCGCGCTTTGCCCGGTGGTTTGGCCGCCGCTCATTGCTGCTGGCAACGGCCTTCGGCTTGGCCGGAGCGCCAGCCGCCGCACAAACGACCACAACGGGGCCGGCTACTGGGTTCCCCCCAGCATCATCGACAGCCTCCTTCGCTATACTCGATACGCCCCAACGGGCGCCCTGGCAGCAGCGTTTTACCCTAGGGCCTGGAGACCAACTCCAGCTCAATGTCTACGGCCAAGCCGATTCCACCTCGTCGACCATTCTCATCGGCCCCGATGGTCGTATCAGCTACCTGGAAGCACAGAACCTCATGGCCGCCGGTCTCACGGTGGATGAGTTCCGCGCCGAACTGAACCGTGCGCTCGGCAAATTCCGCAACAGCCCCGAGATCATCGTCCGGCCCGCATCCTACCACAGCAAACGCTACTACGTGCTCGGCGCGGTGGTGAAAAAAGGGGCATTCCCCCTGAGCCGCCCGCTCACGATCATCGAGGCCGTGTCGCAAGCCCAAGGATTGGAAACGCGTGTCATTGACCGCAGCCTCGTCATGCAAGCCGACCTACCGAATAGCTTTATTTCCCGCCAAGGACGTCGGCTGCCGGTGGATTTTCAGAAGCTATTCGCCGAAGGAGATCTGGCCCAAAACATCTCACTGGAACCGGACGACTACCTCTATTTTCCTCCCACCGAGCGACTGCAGATCTATGTGCTTGGCGAAGTCCGATACCCGGGCGGGCTGATCACTTCCGGTCGAACGGGAACTCTGGAGGCGATTGCTATCAGGGGCGGTTTTTCTGAACGAGCCTGGCCCAAGCGGCTACTTGTCATCCGTGGTTCGCTCAAAAAGCCCCAAACTTTTATCGTCAACGCAAACGACATTCTGGCCGCAAAATCACCCGACTTTCAGTTGCAGCCCAAGGATATCGTTTATGTCGGCAATCGACCTTGGTATAAAGCCGAGGAGCTACTCGACCTCGCGGCCTCCGCGTTTATCCAATCTGCCGTGGTCACCAAAACGGGCCTAAGCGTCACCCCGATTGGAACCCGTTAATCATCCGCCCTAATCGGTGTTGCCGGTTATTGTTTGGGGCGGAATACCCGCCCCAGTCCGAAACCTTACGTGGCTGGTCCGCCCTGCTTGGCCCTTCAGCCAGGAAATGGATCCAGCCAATATTTCCGAAAAGTAGCGCAGACTTCCAGTCTGCTCCGACTGGGAGTGCAGACTGGACGTCTGCGCTACTTCAAGCGGCTGCAGATGAACTTAAACCGCTCGAGTGCGGTCCCCATCCATTTCCTCGTCGGCCAACGCCCGCCGCCCCCATCGCAAACACCCGAAGTCCTCTGATTACCATGAAACCGTTATTTCTCGTCGGGTTGCCGACCCAAAATCCGCTCCATTGCTGTCCATCCACTTCCCCCCTGGCGGTAGGTCCAGCTTTGTGCTGCTTCCCTGGCCCGAGCAGGCCCGCCCCAACCCCGTTGCCGTGGTGGGTGCATACGCTGCGCGGGGTTGGATCGGGCAGTTGCACAGTCGGCTTGCTACTCGCGTTGAGCCTGAGCGGATGCAGCACGCCTCGGCGCCCTCCAGCAACGCCGGTTGCCGCGAGCTTGGTTGCTGCTCCCGAGCCCCCACCACTCGACCCCAAACTCCTGCTGCTTCCACCGGATGAGTTCACGCTGGGGCCAGGCGACAGGCTAGCGATCGAGTTCATTGGGGACACAGCGACGCGGAGCACCGCCGAGGTCGGACCGGACGGGAAAATTTATTTCAACTTGTTGCCGGGGATCGACGTGTGGGGAATGACCCTTTCCCAGGCGAGGAGCATGATTTCGGCCCGCTCCGCGCAATTCATGCGGGAAACCCCCAACGTCGCGGTTACCTTGCAAGCGGTGGCCAGCAAACGCGTCTGGGTCCTTGGTAGTGTTAACCAACCAGGCATTTACCCGATGTCGGGCCCGATGACCTTGCTGGCCGGTCTGGCCGAAGCGGGAGGCCCGACTGCAGCTGAAGAAGGAAGTACGCCGCTAGCCTCACGCAGCGTGTCGGCCGATTTACGCCGCAGTTTCGTGCTGCGGCGCGGCCAAATCCTGCCGGTGGACTTCGAACGGCTGGTCCGCCAAGGGGATTTCTCGCAGAATATTTACCTGCTGCCGGGCGACTTCGTTTACATGCCAGCCGCCACAGCTCAAACGGTTCATGTACTCGGCGCGGTCAGCGTTCCGGGCGCCGTCTATTCGGGTGACGGCATCACGCTGATCCAAACGATAGCCAGTGCCGGTGGAACCATCAAAGACGCCTATGTGACCCATGTCGCCATCGTCCGCGGTTCGCTCACGCAGCCAACGATCTCGATTGTGGACTATAAAGCCATGCTCAAGGGCACCGCGCCGGACGTGGTGCTGGAGCCGCACGACATCGTTTACATTCCCTACACCCCGTACCGAACGCTCGGTCGCTACGTGGATCTGATTCTGCGAACATTTGTGCAAACGGTGGGCGTCAACGAAGGTGCCCATGCGGTCGATTCCAACTCGGGTTCGGTGGGCGTCAACGTACAGGTCAACCCCCGCTAACAGGCCGTAACATAAAACGTGTCGGGGCTGAAGTAGTGCGGTGCTTCAGCCCGCATCAGCGATCGTGTGAGAAACCCCAGCACACCTGCGGGCTAAAGCACCGCACTACCTCAGAGCTCAATTCGGCAAAATCAGTGTTACTGCCCGCTAGGACACCTTCGCATTCAACATAAGCCCTCCGGTATCAATAAGCCGCGGCGCTTGGACCCATGCCCCGTGGTTTTGCGCTTAGGCGCAGTTTTTATGAACACCCCCCCGCTGTATCTTGAGGAAAATCAGATGACCGCACGTGCAGGTGCGGTGCCCTGTCTTGATGGGCTACGCGCGGCGAGTATCACCCTCGTTCTGCTGGCCCATTTTTTGAGCAATAAAATACCCGGCGGTCTGGGGGTATATGTTTTTTTTGTGATCAGTGGATTCCTCATCACCCGGCTCTTATTCGTTGAGCTCAACGCCACGGGACGAGTTTCCCTGCCGCTGTTTTATGCGCGCCGTATTTTGCGTCTCTACCCGGTTATCATTCTCTATGCGATTGTGGTGATCGGCCTGGCGATCGCCACAGGTCGACCCTACAACGCGATCGAACCGGCCTCGGCGCTCGGGTATTTTGCCAATTACTGGTATGCGCATCTGGATGCCCAGAAAATCGCCCCCGAATTGCCCTTCGCGATGTTCTGGTCGCTATCGATCGAAGAGCATTTCTATATTCTGTTTCCGCTAACCTTTTTGCTTTTGCGCGGGCATGCGCAGCGCCTGTTGCAGGTTCTCGGCGGTTTGGCGCTAACCTGCCTCGGGCTACGCCTTGTGGGGGCGTGGTTACACCCGGAAGCGTTGGACACCGTGCAGTTTTACGCTGAAACCCAGTATCGACTCGATTCGATCGGCTTTGGGGTGATTTTGGCGGTTTTGTGTGAAAGCGCGCAGGGGCGGCGCATCATCCAAACGGTTGCCCGGCCCGCACCGGCTGTCGCGGCCCTCGCGGTTATTTTGGGCTGCCTGCTGATTCGTGACCCGTGGTTTCGCGAAACCCTGCGTTACAGCCTGTTGGGTGTGGCGATCACCGTGGTCATCGCCGCGGTTTTGTTCGGTCGGCACTATGGGTGGATCCAACGTATACTGAATACGACTGTGCTGAGTTGGGTGGGACGCTTGAGCTATTCGCTCTACGTTTGGCACGGCGGGGTGGCGTTCTTTATGCCGCAGCAGGAGGGTGGGGGGTGGCAGCACGCCACGCTTTGCCTGAGCGTGAGTTTCCTCGTCGCCACGGCCTCCTATTATGGGTTGGAACAGCCATTTCTGACCCTGCGAAAGCACTTTCGTTCTCGACCCGCGCTCAACCCGGCTGTGGCTCTATCAGAAGGGGTGCAGTCCTGAAAGGGTAGATATGTGGCCAGTGCCGGCCAGGTCGTGCCGTTGCGGTTATCGAACCGGGACAGGGCAAACGGGGTATCGGTCATGTGGAGGTTGCCTCATCAACTGGCAACCTAACGCTGAAAACTCCTCGTTCAGAGGAGGTAAAGTGGTGCTCGGGAAGGGACTCGAACCCTTACGCCTTTCGGCACACGCCCCTCAAACGTGTGTGTCTACCAATTCCACCACCCGAGCATTTCTAACGAAGGGAAGGCGGACTAAGATAAATCTCCCGCTGCATGTAAAGCATCGAAATGCATTTTTTAGATTTAGTGAAACAGCTTGCTACTCATCTTCGTGCATGGACACTGCCGCAGCGCATCTGCGCCCTTCAAGTCCGCCTTTAGCTTAACACTTACGCAGGCAACACGCCCGCATCGAACCGCCATGTCCGAGACGCCTTCCAACGATAAACCGGCCAAAGATTTCAACAAAATCGATTTGGCTCCACTCCAAAGCTTCAGCTTCGGCACCCAGTGGGCCCAAGATAAAGCCGATACCTCCGGTCACTCCGGCGGTGGTTCACGGGAACCTCGTCGTGATGATCGCCCTCGTCGTGAGGGGCCTGGTGCAGGTCCCGGCCCATCCCGTGATCGTCGTGGCTTGCGCAAGCCCGCCGGCCCGGGCGAAGAGGGTGCAGTCGCCCCCGCCGGTGCTAACACCTCCGCCGCCGCCCCGCGCGCTCCTCGCGAGGGCTCGTTCGATTCCCGCGGCCCACGCCGTGATGGACCCGGCGGCGCTCCCGCTCGCGGCGAATTCCGCGGCGGCCCCGCCGGTCCTCGTCGTGAGGACGGTCCGCGTTTTGGCGGTCCGCGTGAGGGTGGTTTCCCCCAGCGTGATCAGGGCCCCTACATCAGTCCTCTGTTTAACGTCACCTTTTATCCAGACGACACGGGCTTCTCCGCCCTCGCCAAGGCGATCCGTTCGTCTTGCCGCACCTACGAACTTTTTGAGATCGCCCGCGTGATCATCGGTAAGAACGACCGCTTTATCGCCGTCGTTCAGCACAAGCCCGCTGAGAATGCCTCCGCCGCTAAACCGGCACCTTTTGCCATCTCCGTCCCAGACGGAGTGCCGTTCGAGAGTGAGCAGGCCGCCATCAACCACGTTTTCGAAAAGCACTTTGCGCAGTTCTTTGATACGGCCGAGGTCGAGATCGAGGCACCCAAGGGCAACTTCCAGGTCGTCAATCGCTGCTCGGTCACCGGCGAGCTGCTCGGGCCGCCCAATTACCACCGGTACAACCAGATCGTGCAGCTGCACCACGCAGCCAACATCAAGCTGCCGTTCGAGGTTTATCGCGGCAAGATCGAGTCCGTGCGCGAGCCCGAGGTCATCGCGCAGTGGCTGGAGAAGATGAAGAAGACCGTCCGCTACACCTGGAAGGTCGCCGTTGCCGCCGCCCCTGTGGCGCCGGTTGCCGTTGCGGACGCCGAGCTGGTCGAGGGTGCTGACGCGCCCGCAGCCGAGCCCGTTGTGGCCGCTGCAGTCGAGGTCGCCGCAAGCGTCTCGTTTGATTCCTTGGAGGATGCCCGCCAATACCTGCTCGCCACCGTCAAGGACAAGCTCGTGCGCACCGTCGAGTCTCTGCGCTTCTCGGGTAAAAACCTCGAAACCCTTCCCGCTGGCGAGATCCGCCGCACGTTGGAGGGCGCCCTTGAGCGTCAACGCCGATTCCCTCTCGATACCGCCAACGCGCTCCGCGGCCGCCTGCGCCGCGAGGGCTTTACCATCTTCAAGAAGGGCTCCAAGGGCGTCAGCTATGTCTGCGCCGTGAAGCGCAAGTTCCGCATCCCCAACCAGACCTTCTCCGATTCAATCGGTGCGTTGATCAACTTCCTTGAGGTTAACCCGATGATCAAGGCGAGCGATCTGGCCGATAAGTTCCTTGGCTATTCGGCCCCCGCAAAAGTGGCTGCGCCTGCCGAGGGCGAGGCCGCTGCTCCGGTGGCACCTGCGCTGACCGCCGAACAAAACGCCAAGCTCAATCGCCTCAACGGTGATCTGCGCTGGTTGGTGAGCGAGGGCTATGTGACGGAGTTCATCGATGGCCGTCTGTTTGCCCCGGCCCCGGTGGTCGAGTCGCGCAAGAAGGAGATCGAAGGCGCCGAGCATGACCCGGAAAACTTCCCTGAGGTCCCCGCCGCTGAGGCGCCCGCCTCTGACGAAGCGACAAGCTAATCGTCCGCGCTAGCAACGGCCGCCCCGCAATGGGGCGGCCTTTTTTTGTGCGACGTGTCGCGCACCGCTGAGCCAAATTTGGGTTCAGGTTGTGTCAGGAAAACTGGTTCGTGCATGAGCTGATGCCGTTTGGGGGAACCCCCTGCGCTCACGCGCAAGGCCACGAGGGAAGGTTTTTCTTCCGGTTGTGGCCCTGAGCGTGAGCGCAGGGATGCGGGTGGTGAGCGCAATACCCCCTGCGCTCACGCGCAAGGCCACGTGGGAAGGTGTTTCTTTCGGTTGTGGCCCTGAGCGTGAGCGCGGGGATGCGGGTGGTGAGCGCAATACCCCCTGCGCTCACGCGCAAGGCCACGAGGGAAGGTTTTTCTTCCGGTTGTGGCCCTGAGCGTGAGCGCACGGATGCGAGTAGTGGGCGCAATACCCCCTGCGCTCACGCGCAAGGCCACGAGGGAAGGTGTTTCTTTCGGTTGTGGCCCTGAGCGTGAGCGCAGGGATGCGGGTGGTGAGCGCAATACCCCCTGCGCTCACGCGCAAGGCCACGTGGGAAGGTGTTTCTTTCGAGGACGCGAACTCGCGAACACCACGAAATCCTTTTGCATCCCGTCGGCTTCATCCTTCATTTAACCGCTTCATGCCCGCCGCCGTTCCCACTCCCATTGATCGCCACTCCCAGCCTGACGCCGCCGGCCATTTCGGGCCGTTTGGTGGTGTTTATGTCCCCGAGACACTCATGACTGCGCTCGAGGAATTGGGGGCGGCCTACGCCGCAGCAAAGGCCGATCCAGCCTACGTCGCCGAGCTGGGCCATCACCTCAAGGAGTTTGCCGGTCGCCCCACCGAGCTGTATTTCGCCGAGCGACTCACCGCCCACTGTGGAGGCGCCAAAATCTATTTTAAACGCGAGGATCTGCTCCACACCGGCGCGCATAAGATCAACAACGCGCTCGGTCAGGTGCTTCTTGCGCTGCGTATGGGCAAGAAGCGCATCATCGCCGAGACCGGGGCCGGCCAACACGGCGTGGCCACCGCTGCCGTGTGCGCCAAGTTCGGCCTCCAATGCGTCATTTATATGGGCGCCGTGGATATGGAGCGTCAGGCGCTCAACGTCTTTCGGATGCGCTTGATGGGGGCCGAGGTGCGTGGCGTCGAGTCGGGCCAAAAGACGCTCAAGGATGCCGTCAACGAAGCCATGCGCGATTGGGTGACCAACGTGCGTGACACCCATTACATCCTCGGCTCCGCTCTCGGCGCTCACCCTTATCCGATGATGGTGCGCGATTTTCACCGTGTGATCGGCCAGGAGTCCAAGGCGCAACTGCTCGCTCGCGAGGGCCGTTTGCCCGACGAGATTATTGCCTGCGTGGGCGGTGGTTCGAATGCTATCGGCGTGTTTTTCGATTTCCTCGAAGAGCCGTCGGTTAAGCTCATCGGCGTCGAGGCCGGCGGACGCGGCATCGTGCGTGGCGAACACGCAGCCCGATTCGAGGGCGGGAAACTCGGTGTCTTGCAGGGGTCCAAGACGTATATTCTACAAAATCCGGACGGCCAGATCGAGCTGACCCACTCGGTCAGCGCAGGCCTGGATTATGCCGCGATCGGCCCGGAACATGCCTACTACCGCGACATTGGGCGCATCAATTACGCCTATGCGTGTGACGACGAAGTCATGGAGGTTTTCCAGTTGGTTTCACGACTGGAGGGAATCATACCCGCGCTTGAATCCACTCATGCGCTGGTCGAGGGCATCAAGCGCGCCAAGGTGTTGCCCAAGGATAAATTGGTCCTGATCAACTTGAGCGGCCGGGGAGACAAGGACGTCAACCAGGTCGCCAAGATGCTCGGGGTTACGCTGAAGTAACTACGCCGCAGGGCGTAAATCCCAAATCCTAAATCGGCAAATCCCAAGGGGCGCACGCGAATGAGCACGAGGGATGATCTTGAGGCGCGGACTGAGCGATTTGCTCATGACGTGCGGGTGTTTGTGCGGGGCTTGCCTCATACGATTTCGAATGTTCAGGACGTAAAGCAGTTGGTGCGCTCCTCGGGCTCGGTGGCCGCCAATCAAATCGAGGCCGATAACGCGCTCGGGGATAAGGATCGGTTGATGAAGTTCCGCATTAGCCGCAAGGAAGCCAAGGAGTCCGGCTTGTGGTTGCGCCTCCTCGACCTCGGTAGCAGTGATTCGTTAAAGAATGCCCAAGCCGTTCTTAACGACGAGGCGGGCAATTGGTCAAAATTTGCTCCACCATCATCAATCGACTCGGCGGCTGAATTTTAGGATTTAGCAGCTTAGGATTTTGGGTTTATTGGCTGCCATGAAATCCATGACCGGCTACGGCCGTGCTTCCGCCCCGCTTGGTTCCCACACGCTCACCGTTCAGATCAGCTCGGTGAATCGCAAAACCCTCGATTTGACCGTTAAACTTCCCGGTGCCTGGGAGGCGCTTGAAGCGTCCATCGGCGAGGCCGTACGCAAGCAGGCCGTGCGCGGGAAAATCCACGTCGACGTGGAGCTCACCGGAGCGCCCGGTGCCGTCGATATCGGCTGGGATGAGGCCGCCGCCGGCGCGCTGTTAAAACGCCTCGCCGTGTTCGCCTCCAGTCGCGGGGTGGTTTTTGCGCCCACTCCGGAGGTGTTGCTCGCGTTGTTGAATATGAACCGATCAGGGGCCGCGTTGCCGGCGGTGGACGCCGCCGCGCCGGTTCTGGCCAAGGTGCTCACCGAGGCCCTCCAGCATTTCGTCGGGATGCGCGCCACCGAAGGCGAGGCCCTGCGTGCGGATTTCGAGCAACGCCTCGGTACGCTCGCAACCCACGTCGCGGCGGTGGCGGCACGCGCTCCGCTGGTCACGGGCAGTTATCGCGAAGTGCTCCACAAGCGACTGCGCGAGGCCGGCCTGGAACTGGACGTGCGCGATGAGCGTGTGCTCAAGGAGATCGCCCTGTTTGCCGATCGCTGCGATATCACCGAGGAGCTTACGCGGCTAAACAGCCATTTTGACCAGTTCGCCGCTTTGCTCAAATCGGGCGGTGAGATCGGCCGGAAGGCGGAGTTTATCTTGCAGGAAATCAGCCGCGAAATTCACACCATCGGGAGCAAGGCCAACGATCTGACGATCGCGCAAAACGTGATCGAGCTGAAGAACGAGCTGGAGCGCATCCGCGAGCAAATCGCCAACGTCGAGTGAGCGCCGCGTGAGTTGTGCGTAAAACCCGGGAGCCGCTTTTGGGGCGGCGTCGGGTCACGGGGCGGGGGCGAAAAGGTCGAGCTGGTTGGGTTGCCCCAGGGCGAGCGCGTCGATGCCCCTTTGGCGGAGTGTGGCGGCGAATTCTTGCGCGAAGCCGTGCACGGTGAACACGCGCTTGGGCTGCACCCGCTCGACGAATTTGAGCAGGCTGGGGTAGTCGGCGTGGTCGGAAAGCGGGAATGCGGCAGTGCAGCGGTGGCGGTAGATGGCGCCCGGATCGAGCGCCCAGCCGGTGATGACGGCCGTGCGCACGGAGGGGATGCGGCTGAGCAGGCCGGAGGAATGCGCCGGGCAGATCACGATGTGGCCGGCGACGTCGCGCTGCTCGAATTCGCGAAACGGGGGGAATTCCACCCCGAGTTGTTGGTAAATGCGGGTGAGGCGATTGGTTTCAGAATGCAGCATCACGGGTAATTGGGCGGCGGCGAGGGCGCGCAAGACTTCCTGGCTCTTGCCCAAGCTGTAACATAGCAGCGCGGGCGTGGCCCCGTCGGCGACCGCTTGGTGGCAAAAGGCGATCAGTTGCGCGATGATTTCCGACTCCGGCGGCATGACGTAGCGTGGCAGGCCGAAGGTGGTTTCCATGATGAGCGTATCGGCGCGCGGGGTGGCGCAGGGCTCGGCGGCGAGGCCGGGGCGGAGCTTGAAGTCTCCCGTGTAAAGCAGCGAGCCGTGCTCGGCGGACTCGAGCAGGATCTGGCTTGAGCCGAGAATATGCCCGGCGGGATGGAGGGTGGCGGTCACGCCGAAGTCGAGGGGGAGGGGAGTGCCGAAAGGCAGTTCGTGAATCTGGCGCTTGCCGGGTATGCGCGCGTGCAGGAAGCGAGCGGTGGCGGGCGTGCAGAGCACCTCCGGGTGGCGGGCGACGTGGTCGGAATGCGCATGCGATATGAACGAGCGTGCGACCCGTGATTGGGCGTCGAGCGACCACCCGATTTGCGGAAGGTGGATGCCTTTGCGGAACTGAATTTCCCAAGCCATGCCTCACGCAAGGGCTGGCGCGCACTCATGGGAAGCGAAACCGCAGTGAAATTGGGTTTTGGTTGGAGAAGCGCTGGAAAATATTTTGAGGGGATGGAACTTTTGCTGCGTAATACGGCTCGTACTTCATCTCACCTATTCCAAAAAACATGAAATCCCTCCGTATCCTGGTTGCCTGTACCCTAGCTGCTTTTGCCTCCGTCGCGCTGGTTCGCGCCGATGGCCAATGCGGAAAGAAAGACCCCGCGTCCTGCGGCGGTTGCCCCGCCCAAAAGAAAGAAGAAAAGAAATGCACGAAGGATGATGGCTGCGCCAGCGGCCCGTGCGCCAAGCCCGAGAAAAAGGACGCCCCCAAGACGACCTCCTAATTCGGTCATTTATAGTCAGTCAGACGTCTGCCGACCGGCACGTAACGTGCGGTCGGCTTTTTTTGGCTCCGGTCGGAAGGTTGGGGCGGAGGGCGGGGAATCCCTCCGACCTTTAGCTCACGCTCAAGGCCACGAGGCATTGCTGACCTTAGCCTAAATCCGGCAATAGAAAGTGCGGCCGGCGGGCGTTGCCCGTCGGATAGATGAGGGTGGAGAGTGCTGCGGCAGGCTGAACGGAAGCGCGATCAGCTTGGGGCGGTGGCCAAAGGCGGTTCAGGGCCGAGTACAGGGAAGTTTTCCTGTAAAATCCTCGCTACGATTTGCCCCCAGCGCTGGGCGACACTCCATTGCTCCGCATTATGAAGGATACCATGTAACCATCTGGCCAGCTTTGTGATGAGTTCACTCAGGCGAGGTGCCTCGGCATGGCTCAAGCGCACGTCCAGGCGGCGTTGACCGGAGTGTTCGCTCTGCCGGGTCGCTCCGCAGAGCAGACGGGGACGTGTACTCACCGCCTCGTGGTGCTGACCGGGTTGAAGCAGGCGGTGATAGAGCGTCCACCAGTTGTAAACCAGTGCGGCCAAACGCGCGGCGTGCTGACAGGAGTTTAGCTCCTGGGAGGTAAACCCCGACCAGCTCCACTGGTTCTTGAGCTCGTCGAAGGGGTTTTCCGCGCCCCCACGTTCCCGATACAGGGTGGCAAGGGTAAGGATCTCGTAGGGCAGGCTCGTAACGAGGATCTGATGTTCGTAGATGATCGGCTCGCAGGCGGCCGCGTCGGGGATGTTCAGCAGCAAAGCGTGGTCGGCTTGCTCGCGCACGAGGCGGCGGCGGGCCCGGGGGTGGCGTTGGTCGTTGAGGCGACGGCGCAAGACCACCACACGTCGGGCCCGGTTCCAGCCTTGCAGGCGCAGGCAGCTTTCGCAGCCCTGCCAGCCTTGTCCGGCGTCGGTCCAAGCGGTGGTGGTGGTGCGTTCAAGCGCGGCCACCAGCTCGCGGGCCTTGGCGGTGCGGCGCAGTTTGAACAAATAGTTGAGTTTACGCGCTTCAGCTTCACTGAGCAGCGCCTCCTGGCCATAGGCGCAGTCACCGCGCAAAAGATGGGGCCGGCGCTCGGCTGGCAGTCGGTCGATGAGCGCCCACAGCCCCGCAAAACCATGTCCGGCGGCGGATTGATCGCCGGGGTGCACCTCCACGTCCAGACACAGGCGCAAGGTGGCGATCCAGTAGGTGTGGTAGGCGTGGCTGGGGCGTCCGGGCTTTTGCGGGTTATAGCCGATGCTGGCACCTTCCTGACGTCCATAGATGGGCTTGATGGTGACATCGATGTCGAGGATCCACTGGTTATCCAAAAACCCATGACAGGTTTGGTCGAGGTGACGCCGCAACCAGTCCTGCCCCTGCTCGGCACCGATGCGAGCCAGCGCCCGGCGCACACAATCCTCGCTGACAATCGACTTAAGTCCGAGCAGGCTCGGGGCAATGTCGTCGCCGCGCAGGGCCGCGAGGTGCGCGTAGCGATAGTGCCCGGAGAGCATCCCCAAAAGCAGGGTTCCAATCACGTCGCGAGGGCGGTGTGCGCGGTTGCTGCTGTAACAAAGCGGCGTGTCCGCAACCAGTGCCTCGAAGCCTCCTGTCGCACACAAGTACTGCGTGAAAAACACCAGTGCCCCCAAGGGGCTCACCGGCAACTCTGGGGCGAACTGCGCACGAAAACGTCCTCCGGGTGTATCCACAATCAACACCTCGGCGGCATCGCTTGGCGTTGCCTTGTGATCAGGGTTTTCTGACTCACCCTCGGGGTGAGCTTTTTCCGGCGGTAAAAACGGCGGCATATGACAGCCAAACAATCACCTGCGTGATTTTTGGCTAGTTTCTATTGCCGGATTTAGGCTTAGAGCTCATGCTCACGCTGGCACCACGCTGAATGCGACCTTGAGCTCACGCTCAAGGCCACGAGGAATCGCTGACCTTAGAGCTCACGCTCACGCTGGCACCACGCTGAATGCGACCTTGAGCTCACGCTCAAGGCCACGAGGAATCGCTGACCTTAGAGCTCATGCTCACGCTGGCACCACGCTGAATGCGACCTTGAGCTCACGCTCAAGGCCACGAGGAATCGCTGACCTTAGAGCTCACGTTCTCGCGCTTCCCGGCAAAGTCACGCTCCCGCCGAAGTCACGCTCCCGCCGAAGCCACGCTGAATGTGGCCTTGAGCGTGAGCTCAAGGTGCCCCTGCGCTGTCGCTGAAAACCTAGAACAATCCTTGGTTTTCTCCCTATCGTTCACTTCCGTCCCACCGGTCAGTTACTTGCTGTCTCCGGCCATCGCCATCGCCGGCACCGGTGCCGCCGTGGGAAGCGGTAGGGTGAAATAAAAACAGGCTCCCTTATCCACCTCGGCCTCGGCCCAAATGCGCCCGCCGTGGCGTTGCAGGATGCGTTGCACCAGCGCCAATCCGACTCCCGTTCCCTCAAAGTCCGGCTGGTTGTGCAGGCGTTGAAATACCCCAAAGAGCTTGTCCACATGGCGCATGTCGAAGCCCGCCCCGTTGTCTTTGACGTGATAAACCCATTCCCCGTTCGCATCCACCTGCGCCCCAATTTCGATCGTGGCGACCGGCCGTTTACGGGTGAATTTGAGCGCGTTACTGATCAGGTTGACCCACACCTGCCGGATCATCGCTGGGGTGCCCTCCGCCGCAGGCAGTTCTTGCAGGTTTACCTGCACGGTCCGGCCACTTTCTAATTTAATTAATTCGTTATAAACGTCTTGAGCCATAGCGTGCATGTCGATCGACACCGGCTCGGTTTGCTGACGGCTGATCCGAGAAAACGATAGCAGGTCGTCGATCAATCGGCTCATGCGCTGTGCCTCATCGCGAATGACGTTGAGCTGACGGCGGCCATTGGCGTCAAGCAACCCGGCGCAATCCTCGATCGCCATGCGCGCATACCCATCGATCGCCCGCAACGGTGCGCGCAGGTCGTGCGAGACCGAATAGCTGAAGGATTCCAGCTCCTTGTTGACTACCTCCAGCTTGGAGGCGCGGGCGGTGAGATCGGCGTTGAGCTGTTGGATGTTGGTGTTGGCGGCGTTGAGCTCGGCCGTGCGATCCGCGACACGCTGCTCTAGTTCTGCATTGAGCACGCGGATCTGAGCTTCAGCTTCTTTGCGCGCGGTGATGTCGATAAAACTGATTAGGATTTCCGTGATGTTTCCCTGGTCATCGCGTTCAGGGAATCCATTGACGAGTACCCAGACCGGCTTGGTTTCGCCTGGGCGGTGAATTCCGAGGATTTGGTTCTTAATCGGCTTTTTAGTGCTTAAAACCTGGTTAACAGGGTAGTGATCAAGGGTCAGTGGCGTGTTATTTTTATCGGTAAATTGCCACGCCGGATCGATTGCCCGTTTCCCGCGCAGTTGATCGTCGCTGAGGCCCAGTAGTTCAGCGGCTTTTGTGTTATTCATCACAATGGAGGTGTCCGGCGCATGGACGACGATTCCGGCCTCCAGATTAAACAGAAGGCTGCGGTACATGGCCTCGCTCTTATGCAGCGCTTCCTCGGCCTGTTTGCGCGCGGTGATGTCGAGGTGGGCGACGAGCGCCCCGCCCACTCCGCCCTGCAGTGACGTGGCGTGCAGCAGGTACCAGTAGGACTGCGTCGGGCTTGGGCAGGGGTACTCCAGTTGAAACTCAGCGCGCGTGCCATGGAGCACGTCTTGAATGCCTGTGCGTGCCTCGGCCGCGTAGGGCTCTTTGTCAGCGATCGCTTTGCTGCAGACATCAAGGTAGTTTGCGCCCACCCCAATCCTGCTTTCTGCGGGAGCGCCTCGTTCACGTGCGAAGCGCAGCCACGGCTCGTTCACCGCCACG
The DNA here is from genome assembly GCA_024998815.1 of Opitutus sp. Taxonomy (NCBI): domain Bacteria; kingdom Pseudomonadati; phylum Verrucomicrobiota; class Opitutia; order Opitutales; family Opitutaceae; genus Opitutus; species Opitutus sp. Next base: position 1,105,580 of record JACEUQ010000002.1, on the reverse strand, counting down.
ATGACCCCGGCCGGGTTAAGCAGGGCGATTTCCGAGGGCATGGAGTTGAGGATAGAAGTCTTTAATCCTTCGCTTAGAATGAGTTGATCCACATGCCGAGCGTGCTCGGCGGCCTCGGCATTCAGCCGCAGCAGCACGGTGATCGTCAGCAGGGTCATCAGCAGTATCTCGATGGGCAGAATCGAGGACGAGCGCTCGCGCAGGAGCGCGGCGCGAGCCTGTTGGGAAGCGAGTAACCGGTCTGCATAAGCAATGACGTCTTCGAGTTGGGCGCGGATTTGCTCGCCCAGCAGGCTGGCACCCAACGTCGGATCGGGCCCGGCGGGTGCGCCGCGGGCACTCGACTGCCGCCCGGTGATGAGCCGGTTGATGAATTCGCCGCGTTCGTTGATCAGCTGTTCGGTGCGGTCGAGTCGGGTTTGCAGCTCTGCGTTGTCCGCCGCCAGGCCGCGCAGTTCTGCTAAAACGCTTCGGATGGTGCTTAACGACTGGGTGGTGCGTTGGAGCAGGGTTGCGTTGTCGGTTTGGATATAGCCTTGCAGGCTGACGGTTTTGCCCTCGATTGCGGTTTCCAGTTGGCGGATCTTGGCCTCGATTTTTAGCGTGTGCGCCACGCCTGCGGCGGCATGGGACAACTGTTCGTTGATGCTTCGAGAGTAGACTGCGGCGGCCACGATGAAGGCCAGCCCTAGGGCCATGCCGCCCAGCAGCCACCGGCCGAGCAGCCAGCGAACGCCGGTTTCCCCGAAGGTGAAGCCGATGATGGTCACGCCCTGAAGCATAAAAAGCAGGGAGGTGGGCACGGACATCGCTCTGAGTTGCCACCAACTATAGAATCCGCGGAAACCGGTCAGATAACCCAGCACCGCGGCGGTCCCCAGCATCGCTACGGAGAATCCCAGTCCGCCGAGTAGCCATGGCCTCCAGCGCTCCAGCGCGTGTGGCCGGCGCAGGAGCCAGAGCGCCGCAGCCGTGAGTATGAACCCCGCTGCCGCATTGGGGGCCATGTGTCCGGGTGCAAGCGGAGGAATGGTGTAGGGGTCGTGGAAAAGCAGTTCGTCAATGCCGAGGTTAAGGTCTGAGGCCTGTTCGCCAAGGGCGGCCAGTGCCAGCGCAACGAGTGCAAATATAATGGGTGGCGTCGCCAGGCACAGGCGTTTTCGGATCGTTTGGAATCCGAGCATCGCGGCACCGCACAGCATGAAGCCAATCGCAGTATTGGCCGTCATGGGTTTGCCCTGAAAGCCGAAGGTGATCAGGCCCTCTATGCCCGCCGCCCAACCTGCCAAAATGAGCGCTCCGACGCTCAGCGTGACGCTGCCAGCAATCTGCATGAACGAGTAACGGGCAGACGAAAGGCGCAGCAACGGGAGGGGCGGTAGGGCTGGCGGAGGCGGCGAAAGGACATTCACGGGGGGCTTCCTTGTGCGGGGGGCGTGTCGAGCTGGCACGCGGGGAACAGGGGGCGGCTGACGGGGCTTCCAAATCAATTCCAGCCGGGGGCGGGTTGCAACTGACCGACGGATAAAGTCGGTCGGTTTGGGGGATTCGGAACCAGTTGAACTACCCCTATCGATGGGTGGCGCCTGCCGAACCAGCCGCGTATCTCATGTGGGATTTTTGTTTAAGCCTAAATCCGGCAATAGAAAGTGCGGCCGGCGGGCGTTGCCCGTCGGATAGATGAGGGTGGAGAGTGCTGCGGCAGGCTGAACGGAAGCGCGATCAGCTTGGGGCGGTGGCCAAAGGCGGTTCAGGGCCGAGTACAGGGAAGTTTTCCTGTAAAATCCTCGCTACGATTTGCCCCCAGCGCTGGGCGACACTCCATTGCTCCGCATTATGAAGGATACCATGTAACCATCTGGCCAGCTTTGTGATGAGTTCACTCAGGCGAGGTGCCTCGGCATGGCTCAAGCGCACGTCCAGGCGGCGTTGACCGGAGTGTTCGCTCTGCCGGGTCGCTCCGCAGAGCAGACGGGGACGTGTACTCACCGCCTCGTGGTGCTGACCGGGTTGAAGCAGGCGGTGATAGAGCGTCCACCAGTTGTAAACCAGTGCGGCCAAACGCGCGGCGTGCTGACAGGAGTTTAGCTCCTGGGAGGTAAACCCCGACCAGCTCCACTGGTTCTTGAGCTCGTCGAAGGGGTTTTCCGCGCCCCCACGTTCCCGATACAGGGTGGCAAGGGTAAGGATCTCGTAGGGCAGGCTCGTAACGAGGATCTGATGTTCGTAGATGATCGGCTCGCAGGCGGCCGCGTCGGGGATGTTCAGCAGCAAAGCGTGGTCGGCTTGCTCGCGCACGAGGCGGCGGCGGGCCCGGGGGTGGCGTTGGTCGTTGAGGCGACGGCGCAAGACCACCACACGTCGGGCCCGGTTCCAGCCTTGCAGGCGCAGGCAGCTTTCGCAGCCCTGCCAGCCTTGTCCGGCGTCGGTCCAAGCGGTGGTGGTGGTGCGTTCAAGCGCGGCCACCAGCTCGCGGGCCTTGGCGGTGCGGCGCAGTTTGAACAAATAGTTGAGTTTACGCGCTTCAGCTTCACTGAGCAGCGCCTCCTGGCCATAGGCGCAGTCACCGCGCAAAAGATGGGGCCGGCGCTCGGCTGGCAGTCGGTCGATGAGCGCCCACAGCCCCGCAAAACCATGTCCGGCGGCGGATTGATCGCCGGGGTGCACCTCCACGTCCAGACACAGGCGCAAGGTGGCGATCCAGTAGGTGTGGTAGGCGTGGCTGGGGCGTCCGGGCTTTTGCGGGTTATAGCCGATGCTGGCACCTTCCTGACGTCCATAGATGGGCTTGATGGTGACATCGATGTCGAGGATCCACTGGTTATCCAAAAACCCATGACAGGTTTGGTCGAGGTGACGCCGCAACCAGTCCTGCCCCTGCTCGGCACCGATGCGAGCCAGCGCCCGGCGCACACAATCCTCGCTGACAATCGACTTAAGTCCGAGCAGGCTCGGGGCAATGTCGTCGCCGCGCAGGGCCGCGAGGTGCGCGTAGCGATAGTGCCCGGAGAGCATCCCCAAAAGCAGGGTTCCAATCACGTCGCGAGGGCGGTGTGCGCGGTTGCTGCTGTAACAAAGCGGCGTGTCCGCAACCAGTGCCTCGAAGCCTCCTGTCGCACACAAGTACTGCGTGAAAAACACCAGTGCCCCCAAGGGGCTCACCGGCAACTCTGGGGCGAACTGCGCACGAAAACGTCCTCCGGGTGTATCCACAATCAACACCTCGGCGGCATCGCTTGGCGTTGCCTTGTGATCAGGGTTTTCTGACTCACCCTCGGGGTGAGCTTTTTCCGGCGGTAAAAACGGCGGCATATGACAGCCAAACAATCACCTGCGTGATTTTTGGCTAGTTTCTATTGCCGGATTTAGGTTAAGATGACGTAAGGCCAAAAGCTTAAACGAACAGGACCATGTTTAACGCAACGCCTCCACGCCGCCACGAAGCGAAGTTCGCGACGTATTACCACGAAAGGGGCGCCTCACGCTTATCCGCGCCTTTGCGTTAAAGTCTCAAATCGAAACGTGGAAGGTGTTAACTGGATCGATTTTCCATGGTTGCGTGGGCAAGCAGCGCACAGGCGTCCATCCTGCTTCGACTTAATCCCGGCCCGGCGACCTCGAGCAGGCAGGGAAGTCGGCGCTACGTTTCGAACGCTTCTAATCCGCGTGTCGCCGGGCAAGCCGCGTGGCCTGAACGGCCTCAGGCGCGGCGCAGCGGGGCGACGAAGTAGCCGTCGGTGTTGTAATCCGAGGGCAACAGGGTGCGTGCGGGCGCGGCGGCGGTGAACTCGGGGTGATTGCCCAAAAACGCCGTGACGATGTCTTCGTTTTCCTCGCGGCTGAGCGAGCAGGTGGCGTAAACGAGCAGGCCGCCGGTGCGCACTCGGGCCGAGTGGCGGTCGAGTAACTCGCGTTGCAACACGGCCGCGTCCCGCAGCGTGCTCGGGGTGGTGCAATATTTGAGGTGGGGCGAGCGGCGCCAGGTGCCGGTGCCGCTGCACGGGGCGTCGACCAGCACGCCGTCGTAGCTGGCGCTGGGCGCGCCGGAGAGGATGCGGATGTTGGCCATGCGGGCGCGGGCGGCACGGGCCCCGAGTTCGTCGAGAGCCTTGGCGCGGATGTCATAGGCGTCGACCCGGCCGGTGGTGCCGATCAGGCGGGCAAGCTGCAAGGTTTTGCCGCCGGCGCCGGCGCAGGCGTCGAGCCACAGGCCGGTGGGCGCCGGGTCGAGGGTGGCGAGGAGCAGTTGCGAACCAAGGTCTTGAATCTCAATCAGGCCTTGGGCGTAGGCATCGGTGGTGGTGAGGTCGGCCTCGGTGAGCACTTCGAGCGCGGCGGGCAGGATCGGGGAGGGGCGCACGGGCCAGCCGCGGGTGGCGAATTCGGCCAGAACCGGCGCCGGGTCGTCGGTCTGCATGCGGATCCACAACGGGGCGCGGGTGTGCAGGGTGTCGAGCGTGGGTGCGATGAAGGCGGCCGGGCAATGTGCGGCGAACCATTCGGGTAACAACGCGGCGGGATCGGCTTGGAGGTGTAGGGCTTTGTCGGCGACGCTTGTTGGGGTTTCCGGCCAGCCGGCGGTCCAGTGGGCGCGGAAGGCGTGGGTGGCGGGCGTGTCGGTGGTGAGCCAGGCGGTGGCGCGGACGGCCTCGTCGGGCGAGGCGGCGAGGCGGGCGTCGATCCACGGCAGGTGGCGGAGCGCGGTGTAGAGCAATTCGCGGTAGAGGCGGCGGTCGCGGCTGCCGAAGCGTTTTTCGCGGGCGAGCAGTTGTTGCAGGCGCGAGGGCAGGTTGCGGTCGGTGGTGACGTGCGGACGAAGGGCGGCGAAGAGCGTGAGGAAAACCCTGCCTTGGCTGGCGGCGGGAGCGGCGGATGCGGGACGATCGGTCATGGATGAAGAGGCGTGTTAAGGACGGTTAAAATGAAGCAGGGGCGAGATACCCGCGGGGCGGGCGTCTCGCCCCTGAGTTGGCGGGACAAGCGTGCGAGTGGTTTTACCCGATCAGAAATTGGCCAGTTCGACGCTGACCTTGATGCTGGTGCTGCCGGCTCGCGAGTCGCCTTCGCTGAAGGCGAGTGCGTAGTTGATGAACCAGAGATTGCGGATGTTCTGGCGCAGGGTGATAGCCTTGTAGGTGAAGCGGCCGCCGAGCTCGTCGTAGCGCAGGTTCAGGATGGCCTCGTACACCTCGTTGATGAAGTAGTGCGTGTCCAAGGTGTACTCACCGATCCCGCCTTTGGTGTTGGTCAGGGTGGAGGAGTCGCGAGGGTTGGACTCCATGACGTTGGTACCCACGCGAACCGACCAGACGCCGGCGTCTTTGAAGGTCACGCCGGTGTTGATTTCCTCGATGGTGAGGTCGTCGGGCGAGACGTTGGTGTAGACATCGTAGCTGAACCACTTCGCGGGCGTGAGCGTGAGCTGGCTTTGGATGGCGGAGAGGCTGTCCTGGCCGGTGGTGCGGTCGAAGCGCCAGTCGCCGGCCACGTCGAGCTCGGCGAGGTTGCGCGAGGCGTAGTTGCGGTCGCGGGTCTGCACGGCGTTGTTCACACCGAGACGCACGGTGTTGGTCTTGCCCAAGGTGTCGATGTCGCGGCGGTCGGCCAGGCCGAGGGGTTGCAGGCCGGTGGCGAAGACGGTGCGGTCGATCGCGGGGATGGCGGTGTTGGAGCCTTGGTCGGCGTTACCGATGGCGCGGTAGGAAACGTAGGGTTTGACCACGTGGCGCAGGCCGTCGATGTCCCAGCGCTCGTTTTTGTAGTCGTAGGTGGAGCTGGCTTGCAGCTCGGCGTCGAAGCCAGCCTCGGCGAGACCGCGGGCGTAGTCGCTGCGCGGGGCCTGCGCGCGGTCGTAGTAGGTGAAACGGGTGCCGGCCACCGGTTTGATCGAGAACCACTCACTCGGGGTGAAGGGGCGGGTGAGGCCGTAGTAGGTGTCGAAGCGGTCAACCTGGTTAACCGTGTTGGTCGGGGCGGTCAGCGAGGTGTCTTCGAGTACGGCGAGGCTGGCGTTGACGCGGTGGTAGATGCCGGAGCCGGCCTCAACGGGCAGACCGTCGAAGCGGATTTCGGGCAGGCGGCGCTGCACGACGTGGTAGTCGTTGGGTTGAAAGCGGGTGAACGCCGAGATGACGTAGTTGTCGCCCGTGTAGTAGCTTTCGAGGAAGTTGTCGGGGGTCTGGGTCTTTTCGAACTCCTTGGGGCGGAAATCGCGGGTGACCTCGGAGTCGGACCAGTAGTTAACCTGGCCGAGCAGGGTGACGTTGTCGCCGACGGTCTGGTAGTGTTCCCATTCGACAAAACTGCGGTTGGCCTGGATAGGGTTGCCGAGGATGTCGTTGTCGCGTTTGCCGCTGTCGTTGATGAAACCGCTGCGCAGGGAGCCCTTCACGGTGGTGTTGGCGTTATCGAGTTCGTAGTCGGCGGCGGGGCCGAACATGACACCGCGATTGGTGTAGAAGTCGAGTTCGCCACCGAGTTTGAACATGCGGTTGACCGGCATGAGCAGGCCCAGTTCGAGTTCGCCGCCCAAGCGCGAACCGTAGCCGACGCGGGCCTTCATGTGGCTGAGCAGCGGGTCGTTGACCGACTGGGTGAACGCCGACATCGGGATGAGGGGCGTGGCGCCGATGCCCACGCGTGCGCTTTTGGCCTGGATTTGGTCGCCGGGCACGTAGGTCACCGTCGAGCCGCGCAGGGTTGGTGAGATGGAACTGGGTTCCGATAAGCTCACGACCGCGTCACGGATAACGATTTTGTCGGGGCCGCCCTGGACGCTGCTGCCGCTGATAAAAATGGGGTCCTGGCCGAGGCGGACGTTTTTCACCGTATAGGTGCGGTCGGCCAGATTGTAGGTGAGTTCGTCGGCGAGCAGGCGCTGCGGGGTGGTCTGAGCGAGCGGTTTGGCCCGGTCACGCGGGTTGGCGGCTCGGGACGGGGCGGCGGTCTGCGGCCCACGGGTGAAGGAAACGCGACCCACGGCGCGGGCGATTTGGGTCTTGGGGTCGTAGGAGATTTGATCGGCGAGCAAGATCGAGCCGTCGTAATCGAGGCGCGCGCTGCCCGTGAACACCGTGCCGGCATCGGTGATCTCGGTGCGGCTGGCAGTGATTTGCGGCAGGTTGGGGGCACCTTGCACGAGGCTGGCACTGATAAGAAGAAGGACGGGGAGGAGGCGTCTGGTCACGGTGGCACGCAAATAAGGCGGCCCCGAGGTCGCAAGCAAGCCCAGAGCCAAGGGGGCGCGATCGATCAAAACCTTGGGCCCTCGTGCAGGTTTTAACTCGTTTGGCCCACTTTTCGCTTTCAGGGCTGCTTTAACCCTCCCAACTTACCGCACCCTATCTGCTCATTTTTAACATGGCCCGCACTCCTGTTTCCCGCTCCTCGACCGCCCCCAACGAACTTGCCCAGCTCCGCACGGAGATTCGTACCTTGGGAGACGCGCTCGGCCGGGTGATCACCCAGCTGGAGGGGGCCGATACGCTGGCGACCGTTGAGCGCTTGCGCACGTTGTCCAAGTCCGCGCGCACCGGCAATGCCTCCGCCGCCCCGGCTCTCAGTGAAACCATCGCGGGCCTGTCGCCCAGCGAAGCGTTCAACCAGGCGATGGCCTTCACGCTCTACTTTGAATTGGTGAACATCGCCGAGGAAAATTTCCGCATCCTGCTGTTGCGCAGACGCCGCGCCGCCCGCCTGCGTGCCGACGCCAAGTCGCCCGATGCGCTCCCTATTCGCGAATCGATCGAGGCTGGTGTGCTCGAATTGAAAAAACGCGGCGTCGATGCCGCCGCTATGCAGAAGCTCGTTGACCAGATTTCCATCGATCTGGTTTTCACCGCGCATCCGACCGAGTCCAAGCGCCGCACGCTGTTGGCCAAACTCCAAACCCTGGCGGAAACCTTGCGCCAGCGCGCCAATCCTGAGGTCAACGGCCTCGCCTCATCCGATCCGGCCGGTCTTGAGCGCGAAATCGCCTGCCTCTGGCTGACCGATCGCAGCCGCACCGCCCGCCCCGAGGTGGCCGACGAGGCGCGCACCGGTCTCTGGTACCTCGACTCGACCCTGTATAAGACCTTGCCCCGCCTGCATGCCGACATGGAGCGTGCGCTCAAGCTGCATTATCCCAGCGTCACCCCACCGGCCCGCTGGTTAACCTTCGGCTCCTGGATCGGCGGCGACCGCGATGGCAACCCCAACGTCAATGCCCGCGTGACTGCCGACATTCTTGCGCTCCACCGGCGCATCGCGGTCAAAAAGATGCACGACTGCGTTTATAGCCTGCTGCATAACCTCACGGTTTCAGACCTCCGAGATTCCATTTCCCCGGCGGTGAGCCGGCTCATTAAAGAGAGCCGTTATCTGTCCACCTACGTGGCGCAACTCAGCAGTAGTTACCCGCATGAGCCTTACCGTCTTTTGCTGGGTGGTTTGTGTGAACGACTGAAGGTGGAGGGCGGCCAGTTCCCCAACGGGGCTTTGCTGATTCCGGAAAACGCCGACGATGAGCCCTCCTTGCCGGTTGCGGCACTCAAGGAGACACTCGATGCCATCCACAACAGCCTCAAGCACGGTCGCGGCGCACTGCTCGCTGGCGGTGAATTACAAGAATTGCGCCACCAGGTGGAAATTTTCGGCCTGCATGCCAGCCACCTCGATCTGCGCCAACACTCGAGTCATCACGAGGCTGCGGTTGCCGAGCTGCTCGACCGTGCGGATTACCCGAAACTTCCCGAGGCAACGAAACGCGAACTGCTTGCCGCCGCCATCGATAACGCGCGCCACCTCGGCGCGACCTCGCTTAGCAAGCTCTCCGCTCCCACGCGCAACGTGATCGATCCGCTTCGTGTCGCCGCTCTGGCCTCCGCCAAGTTCGGCCCGGACGCCCTCGGTATCTATATTATCAGTATGACGGACGCTGTTTCCGACATATTGGAGGTGGTTTACCTGATGAAGCTCACCAAGGCGAACCTGCCCATCGCCCCGTTGTTCGAAACCCTCGACGACCTCAATCTGGCTCCCGAGGTGCTGGGCACGTTGTTTACGCACCCCGCCTACGCGCCGGTGCTGGAGGCCGGCGGCGACCACCAGCATGTTATGCTCGGCTACTCCGACTCAAACAAGGACTGCGGCTACCTCACCGCCAATTGGGCTCTCTACAAGGCGCAGGAAACCATCACCGCAGTGTGCCGCGAGCACGCGGTGCGCGTGACCCTTTTTCACGGCCGTGGTGGCAGTATCGCCCGTGGCGGTGGCCCGGCCGCCAAGGCGATTCTCGCCCAACCCATCGGCCTGCGCGATGGCGGCATCCGTGTCACCGAACAGGGCGAGGTGCTCTCGACGCGTTACCACGATGCCGACTTGGCGCACCGCATCCTGGAGCAGATGGCCTATGGCGTTCTGCTTGGATCCCATGCCGCTCAAGCCCCCTTCGTGCCCCCGGCGGAATGGACCGACGCGATGGAAACGATGAGCGCCGCCGGCTTTGCCGCCTACGAAAAGCTCGTGCACAAAGACCCCGAGTTCCTCCTGTTCTGGAAACAGGCAACTCCGATCGACGAGATCAGCAACCTCAAGTTTGGCTCCCGCCCCACCTTCCGCCGCAACACCACCAGCGTCGACGACCTGCGCGCCATTCCCTGGGTGTTTTCGTGGATGCAGAGCCGGTTCAACTTCCCTGGCTGGTACGGCCTTGGTTCGGCCCTCGACTCCGTGCTCCAGCGCGGACCCAAGGGTAAAAAGCTGCTCCGTACCCTGCACGCCGAATGGCCGTTTTTTCAAACGCTCATCGACAACGCACAACTCACCATGCGCAAGGCCGACATGGGAATCGCCGAGCTTTACGCCGGTTTGGTCGACGATAAGTCCATCCGCGCGCGCATCTTCGGTATCCTGATGGATGAGTTTAACCGCACTGAACGCGCGATTTTGGAAATTACCGGCCAAAAGAAACTCCTCTCCAGTGAGCCGGTGCTGCTCAAGTCGGTCGAGCTGCGCAACCCGTACATCGATCCGCTCAACTATTTACAGGTCGAGATGATGCGCCGACTGCGAGGCGGTAAACTGAGTAAGGCCGAGGACGAGTCCACGCGCGCCGTCGTCGAGCTAACAATTAACGGAATTTCCGGCGGATTGAAGAACACCGGTTGATTTTATTGGTCTAAGGACCACGCAGCCCGCCTTTCGGTAGTTATAAAACGCCGCACTGGACGCGGTTGCCAGAACCAGACACACATCCACCAAACCCCTGAATCCAAAGTGATCCTAACTCCCGTCGAACTCGCCTCCTTTATCGAAGCCCGCTGCGCTTGCCCCCATGATTTCCTGGGTATGCGCCCCGCTAAAAAAGGACGCATAAGCGGGCTTTTGGTTCGCGCCTTTATTCGCGAAGCCAAGTCGTGCGAGGTCGTCGATCTGACGGACAAAAATGCGCCCGCCGTCGAGATGGAGTCGCTCGCGCAAGAGGGATTTTTTGAGGTTTTTATTCCTTCTCGTAAGGAGGTGTTCCGTTACCAGCTACGTGCGACTCAGCACTCCGGCGAGATCCGCCAATTTTTCGACCCGTATTCCTTCCTGCCCACGCTCGGCGAGCAGGACCTTTACTTGTTCAACGAGGGTAACGAGCACCGCATCTACGAAAAGCTCGGCGCGCATCTGCGCGTGATCGACGGCGTGCCCGGCGTGTCGTTCGCTGTCTGGGCACCCAGCGCGGCCCGCGTTTCCGTCGTGGGTAATTTTAACCACTGGGACGGCCGCTACCACCCGATGCGTCCGCTCGGTGCCTCCGGTGTTTGGGAGTTGTTCATTCCTGGTCTGGGCGCGGGCGAGCTCTACAAGTACGAGCTTCTCGATCAGGCGGAGCTGATTCGCATTAAAACCGATCCCTACGGCACCTACTTCGAAGCCCCTCCAGGTAACGCCTCCATCGTGTGCAATCCCCGCACGCACCACTGGGGCGACGCCGCCTGGATGCAGGCGCGCGCCGCAGATGCTAAACGCGTCGATCGCCCCGTCTCGGTTTACGAAGTCCACATGGGTTCGTGGAAGCGCAAGGTCGAGGACGGCAACCGCCCCTTCTCTTACCGTGAACTCGCCCCCATGCTTGCCGATTACGTCGTCGATATGGGCTTCACCCACATCGAGGTGATGCCGCTGGCCGAGCATCCCTTCGACGGCTCGTGGGGTTATCAAGTTACCGGTTTCTTCGCCCCCACGCACCGCTTCGGCACCCCGGACGATTTCTCGTTCTTCGTCGACCACCTGCATCAACGCGGCATCGGCGTCATCCTCGACTGGGTTCCCGCCCACTTCCCGCGCGACAGCTTTGCCCTTGCCGAGTTTGACGGCACCCACCTCTACGAGCACGCCGACCCGCGTCAGGGCGCGCACATGGACTGGGGTACCCTCATCTTTAATTTTGGGCGCAACGAGGTGCGCTGCTTCCTCATTGCCAACGCCCTCGCCTGGCTCGACCGCTACCACCTCGACGGTCTGCGCGTGGACGCGGTCGCCTCCATGCTTTACCTCGATTACTCCCGCAAGGAGGGCGAGTGGATCCCCAACCAGTACGGCGGTCGCGAAAACATTGAGGCCATTAACTTCCTCCGCCAGACCAACGAGCTGGTGCACAGTTATTATCCCGGCGTCCTTATGATCGCCGAGGAGTCGACCGCGTTCGCGGGCATCTCCAAGCCGGTCGACCAGGGCGGCATCGGCTTCGACTACAAGTGGAACATGGGCTGGATGCACGACACGCTGAAGTACTTCCAAAAGGAGCCCGTGCATCGCAAGTGGCACCACAACGATCTCACCTTCGGTGCGCTTTACCAGTATTCCGAGAACTTCATGACCGTGTTTTCACACGACGAGGTCGTGCACGGCAAAGGCTCGATGCTCGGCAAGATGGGGGCTTGGGATATTTCCGAAAAAGCCGCCACCTTGCGCGCGCTCTACGGCCACATGTGGGCTTGGCCGGGCAAGAAACTGCTCTTCATGGGCTGCGAGTTCGGCCAATCCAGCGAGTGGGCCTATGCCGGCAGCCTCGACTGGAACCTCCTCCAATACGAGGACCACGAGGGCGTGCGTTTACTCGTTCGTGATCTCAACCGCCTCTACACCAGCGAACCGGTGCTCGGTGAGCACGATCTGGATTGGCGCGGCTTCCGTTGGATCAACGCTCACGACGGCGGTGCCAGCGTGGTCACCTACCTGCGCACCGATGAAACCGAGCGCACGTTCTTCGCCGTGGTCGGGCATTTCACCCCCGTGATGCGCGCCGATTTCCGTGTTGGCGTGCCACGCAAGGGCTGGTGGAAGGAAGTCTTGAACACGAACAGCGATTACTACGGCGGCAGTGGCGTGGGCAACGAAGGCGGCCGCTTGGCCGACGACATCCCCTGCGACGGTTTCCCGCACAGCTTGCTGCTCAAGATCCCGCCTCTGAGCACGCTGATGTTCAAGTGGACCGCCGAGGGCTGAGTGGACTGCTAAGCAAGTAGCCGTTCGAAAAAGTAGCGCAGACTTCCCAGTCTGCTCCGAAGCCGAGTTGGGGTGGTTCGGATGCAGACAGGGAAGTCTGCGCTACTTTTCTTCACCGGTCGGTTTGAGCAAACTAACCGTTACAGGGCGCAGTCTGCAGCAGCTCCCGCACGCACGCTGCGAGTTGCGCGGGACTGAACGGCTTGCGGAAAAAGGCCTGCACGCCCAGTGCCCGGCCTTGCGCCTCAATGTGGGATTCGCCCGCCCCGGTCAGCAGGATGACAGGCAGGTTTTTGCTGTCGCCGCTGGTACGCAACGTCTGCAGCGCTGTGAGGCCGTCGACGTCGGGCATGTGCACGTCAAAAAGCGCCAGATCAATTGGGCGTTCTCGGATGATTTGCAGGGCTGCACGCCCACTGCTTGCGGTGAGCACCGTGGCGTTAAGCGGCCGCAGGATGAAGGCGATGAAACGCAGCATGTGTAACTCGTCGTCGACAATCAGGATCGTGGGTGGATTCATGGGCGAAGGGTTGCTACGACCAAAGTGCGGTCATCCCTGGTTACGGTTCGTTCGAGGTCGATGCCCGTGTGATCCAAAAGCGCAGTGATGAATTCGGTGGGGTTTAACTCACGGATGGACGCCGCGAAACGCAGGTAGTTTGCCGATCCCCACATCGCGCCATCCGGCCCGGCGAATTCGTAGCAGCCGTCGGTGTAGAGCAGCAGTCGGTCGCCGGCGGTAACCGCGCAGGGGTGGCGCCGATAAAGGCTCTCGGGGAAAATGCCTAAGGGGGGCGCGCTGCCGGGGGATTCGTGGATGGTGCCGTCGGCTCTGAGGACCGCGGGGGCGCAGTGGCCGGCATTGGCGAAGTGCGGCAGGTCTTTTTTGTCGGCGGGAAGGTAGACCAGCACGGCGGTGATAAACATGCCGAGCTTTTCGAGGTCGGGAAAAAGCTGGCGGTTGATGCCGGTGAGAATGCGCTCGGGGGCGGATTCAAGGTCCGCCATGGCCCGTAGCGAGCTGCGCAACATGGCCGCCAGGAGGGAAGCCGGCACGCCTTTGCCCATGACGTCGGCGATGATCAACAGCACGCCTCCATCGGGTCGGGTAACCACATCGAAATAGTCCCCGCCGACTTCACGCGCCGGCCGGCACTCCCCGTGCACCCACCAGTGGTTGTGAACGGGGAATTCTGCGGGCAGCAACGAGCGCTGGATGGCCGCGGCGACGTGGATTTCCTGTTCAAGCTGCAACCGCTGTTGGCGTTCCTGCCAGAGGTTGTCGGTGGCGCGGGCGATGCCGATGAAATCGGCCACGGCCTGCAGCAGTTCGACATCGCCACTCGAAAACGCCGGTGCCGAGGCGCTCCGGGTTGCGGTCAGGGTGCCGAGCGCTTGCCCGCCGAATTCGACCAGCAGCAGGCAAATGGGGCCGCCAGCGAGGCCGAGTTTGTCGGTTTTTCCGGCCGCCGGTTGAGCCAGGCCGACCAAGGGGCGGCGCTCCAAGATGCAGCGGCCCTCAGTCGTCGAGTGGTTGAGCGGAATACGTGCAGGCTGATTCAGGGCGCTGCCGACGGGATACAGAACCAGTGCGTCGCCCTCGATGAAGCGCAGGGTTAGCTGGTCGTGGCGTACCATCATGCGCAGGCGTTCATGAACCCGTTCGAGCAGTTGCGCGAAGGTCGCGCTGGTGGCGAGTAATCCGGAAAAATACGTGAGGCCGAGCACGGTTTCGCAACTGTTGGCGAGGTCGGCTGTGAGGTGTTCGAGGGTGTGTTCACTTGCGGCGGCGGCGACCAAGCCGTAGCCGGCTAAGGGCCGTGTTTTCCACCGCAGGGTAAGGGTGTGGCCGGCCGCGGTTCGGGTGTTCGTGAAGTCATCCGTACCGTTTTTTATGAGGAATCCGCCACGCCCGCTTTCGGCCAGTGGATCTTTGGGGAGCAGGGTCCAGTCGGGCGCCGGCGCGAATGTGCCCGGATCCTGGATTTCGGCGAAAACGGCCTCGGCGGTGACGCGTACGGTGAGCCGGACCTGGGGAGTGGTGTGGGCGCCGCAGCCGTGTTCGATGGCGTTATTAAGGGCCTCGACCAAGGGCAGTTCGATACGGTCGCGGGTGGCCTGCGCGACACCTTGCAATGTGCACCAGGCGAGCGCGCGCTCGCTCGCCTTGCGGACGTGGTCCAGCCGGGGCGGCAGCGTAATGATCACTGTCTCCTCAATGTCGCTCAGGCAACAGGCCGCTTCGGGGGTGGGGGGCCGTTCAAGTCCTGATGCGGGGGCTGTGAGGTAAGGCATGGATGTGCGGGTTTACGGTGGTTTATTCCGGGTTAGAGCATTTCAAAAAATGATTTAGCCTAGACCGGCTCGTCCTAGCGCAGGCTTCTAGCCTGCTTTTCTGATGAGCAGACTGGAAGTCTGCGCTACTTCATACGGCTACAGCTTAACTTGAAATGCTCCAGGCGGCTCCCTGTGCACAAAATGGTCCGCCGATTCCGGCTTGGGTTCCGCGCTACTTTCAGCGGGCCGCAGGGGGGGTAATCCCAGCGGTCGCCCGGTTTGCGCGAATCCGTTGAAAAGGCGTCTTCACTTCGCCGAGCGACGCGTATTGCGTGGGTGGCATGTCATCACCCGTCGTCGCGGTCATCGATATTGGCTCCAACTCGATCAAAGTTCTGGTCGCTGCGCGCCGAGCGGACGGTCGCCTTGAGGCGTTAAAAACCCAGACCATAGACGCGCGTATCAGCGCGGGGATCAGCCGCGCCGAGCCTAAATTGAGCGAAGAGGGCATGGTGCGCGGCCTTGCCGCAATCGTTGATTTACTCGCCGTGGCTAAGCCTTTCGCGCCAACGCACACGGTGCTGGTTGCCACCAGTGCGGTGCGCGATGCGCTCAATGGCCCCGAGTTCCAATCGAGGGTGCTGGCTGCGACCGGACACCCCATCCGCATCCTCACCGGGGATGAAGAGGCCGATCTTATTGGGCGCGGGCTGACCTGTGATCCCGAGTTGGCGCATCTGCGTGATTTTTACGTGTTCGATTTGGGCGGGGGGAGTTTGGAGTGCCTCGCCTTCCGCGATCGACGGATCGAGCAGGGCATTAGCCTGCGCCTTGGGTGTGTACGTATGACCGAGGCGTTTATTAAGAATCCGGCCGCCCCGTTGGAGTCGGCTGAATGCGCTGCGCTCGCACGGCATGTTCGCGACACCCTTAAACAGTCAGGTTTTCGCTTTAATCTGCCGGGTGCAGAAGCTGTTTTTACGGGTGGGACAATGACCAGTGTGCGCATGATGAACGGTGCATTGCATGGAGTCGGGTTGGAGGACACCCCAGCGGTGGTTCTCGCTGCCACGTTGCACGCCCTTTTGGACGAAGTCGGCCCGAAGGATTTGGCGGAGCGGCGGAAAATGCCGGGCATGCCGGGGGCCAGGGCCGATGTGTTTCCCGCTGCGTTGGTCACGGCGGTCACATTGGCGGAGTTCGGGCTGTTTGAACGGTTCCACCATTCGCTCTATAACCTGCGCTGGGGCCTGGCGGCGCAGGCGTTGGGCTGAGCGGGGTGTCGGCGTGGGTAACTTTACAGCTGTTGGCGGATGCGTTGATTCAGCCCTTGCCGACGGCTTAAACGCAGGCCCCAATCACCCCACGATGTCGTCGCCTTTACCTCCTTCTCCTGCTGAGTTGCTCGATACGGTTCGTGGTCATGCCGAGGTGGCCGAAGCCGCCTGGCGCTCGGGTGATCCTGCAAAGTTGGGCGATGGGTTACGCGCGTGTGACGAAGCGCTCACGAGTGTGCAGTCAGGGTTGGTTAAATCAGGTCCGGATGAGACGGCTGTGCTGCCGATTGCGCTCGCGGAGGTGGCTCAGCACGTGTGGTTGCAACGCGGGCACATGCTCGACGCGTTGGCCTCAATTCAGGGCGAGACGAAGTGGGTCGTGGAAGCGTTGCGCAGCTATGATCAGGCAATCGGTTTGGGCCAAAAGTTGTCATCCGAGGTTGGCTTTATGGTGGTGGCCTGGATCAGCCGGGGCAAAGGGTTGCAGCGCCTGGGCTCCCCTGAGGCGCTCACTGAGGCGCTGCGGTGTTACGACGAGGCCATCGCGGTGGTCGGCGAGCCCAACGACGCGATGCCCTTTGAGCTGCGGAATAGCTTGGGCGCGGCCCTGATGGGGCGTGCAGGGTTGTTGCAGCGCACGGGTGGTGCAGCCGGTTTGGGCGGCGCGCGGCAGGCGTTGGAGCAGGCGGTCGCTTGCCTGCAAGGATGCGGGGAGCATCCCTTGGCGCGGCGGAACCTCGCCTCGGCTTTGACAAATCTCGGGCTCGTCCGGCAGGAAGCCGGCGAAGTCGCCGCTGCGGTCGATGCGCAGGCGCAGGCACTGGCGATCATCGACGGGTTTTTGGCAACGGAGCCGGAGTCTGTGAGGGTGGAGCGGGCGACGATTTTGCTCAATCTGGGGCAGGCCCAGTGCGCGGCTCACGACACGCAGGCGGGGTTGGCGAGCCTGCGTCTTGCGGTCACCAGTGCGGGTGAGCGCGCGGCGGCCGAACCTGCCGCTGCCGATACGGTTTTGCGCTCGCTGCATGCACTCGCCGTTACCCTTGGCGCTCAGGTAGCCGCTGCGGCCCCTGCAGAGGCCGCCAGGGCCAGTTGGCTGGCGGAGGCCAGCGACGCGGTCGAGGATGGCCTCAAGTTGATCAACGGCTGGGGCGAGCGCGCGGGTTGGTTTACCGCCATCGGTAACCGGCTCTTTGATTTCGGCGCGTGGTTTTATCGCACCCAGCAGCCGCAATTTCTGGGCGAGTTTCTATTGGAGCACCTCGGACAGGATCCGGAGCGTGCGCGGATCGCCACCTCGGCGGTGCAGGCGACGCGGGAGGCGATTACGCAGCGTAGTTTTAGCGGTGTTACCCTCGATGCCATGGAGCGTGCGCTGGAGGTCCTGCAGTCCATGAGTGAGGTCGATGCGCGGATTAAATCCCTCACGGTTCCGGCGGTAGCGGTATGAGCAACCGGCCCGGTGTCACGGTGCTGTGTGGGTTCCTCGGTGCGGGGAAAACGACGTTGCTCAACCACGTGTTGCGCCAGGCCGAGGGCCGTCGTTGGGCAGTGGTGGTTAACGATGTGGGCGCGGTGAATATCGATGCGGCCGTGGTGCGCTCTGGCGCCGAGACGGCTGCCGCGCGCGACATCGTCGAATTGGGCAACGGGTGCGTGTGCTGCTCAAGCAAGGACGACCTTGCGGAGACGGTGGCTGAACTCGCCGGGTCGGGTAGCTACGAGCACATTTGGGTGGAGACCACCGGGGTGGCCGAGCCGCGCGGGGTAGCGAATTTGTTTACGCGCAAAAATCCGTTCGGGCGCACGCTGGGGGAACTCGCGCCGCTGTCGGCGCTGGTCTCTGTGATCGATGCAGCGGGGTTTTTAAACGAGGCGGCGAAGGCCCAGTCGCTCAACTCCGGTGGCGTGCAGGCGGGTGAGCCGCGCGGTGGGCGCCTGGAGCCGGCTACAGGCGATCGCCCGCTGTTCGAGTTAATGCTCGAGCAGGTGGAATGCTCGGATGTTTTGGTGGTTAACAAATGTGATCTGGTGTCTGTCGCGGCGGTTTCCCAGTTGGAGGAGGTGTTGCGCGGCTTAAACACGCGCGCCGAAATCGTTCGCACCGAAAACGGACAGGTGCCGAGCGAATTTTTTCTGAGCCGCGCCCGCTTCGATGCCAAGGAAACCCTCGGTGCTGCAAAATGGGTTCGGGCACTCAATGCCGTGGTTCCGGGGGCGCTCGTTTTGCCCAACCCACTGGCAAAGACGCGGCCGGACTACACGGTTAAGTACGGCATTGGCTCGTTCGTTTATCAGGCGCGATCGGCGTTTGATCAGACGAAGTTCCGCCAACTTCTGGCCTCAGGTATCCCGGGGCTGTTGCGCGCAAAAGGGTTTTATTGGACGCGGGAGCAACCCGACGAAATGGGGTTTGTTTCCATCGCCGGAGGCGTGGTGCGTTATGACGCCTTAAATTATTGGTGGGCTGCATTGATCGAAAACGGCAAGGCGCGCCTGGATGAACGCCCGGAGTCGATCCGTGCGGCTTGGGTCGAGCCTCACGGTGATCGACGGCAGGAGTTGGTCTTCATCGGCATTGGCTTGGACGAACGCGCGATTCGGGCTGCCCTCGCAGCCTGCCTCGTTTGAGTGGGGGTGATTCTGGTGGGCGGATTTTATTCCGTGTCTTCCCCCGTTTTGGCGTTAGACACTCCGGCCATGTCGAAAACCCTTTTTCAGCGCATCATTGCGCGCGAGATTCCAGCTGTCATCGAGCACGAAGACGAACGCTGTATCGTCATTCATGATATTGATCCGCAGGCGCCTGTGCACCTGTTGATCATTCCGAAGCAGGTGATTGCCCGTGTGGGCGATGCCGTTTCCACGGATGGAGCTGTACTGGGGCACTTGCTGCTCATGGCTGGGGTGGTGGCGAAGAAACTCCAGTTGGCGCGCGGGTTTCGGCTCGTCATTAACAACGGCCTGGATGCCTGCGAATCCGTGCCGCACCTACACGTTCACCTCCTGGCGAAACGTCAACTCGCCTGGCCCCCCGGTTAAGTTGCCCCCTTTTCCTCGGTTTCGGGCAGGACTGCCTCTGGAGTTTGGCCCTAAAACGCGTTGTTCCTCCCAGCTCAGCTGGAAGCTTACTGCAAGGTAGCATCGGCATGAGTTGCGATGAGTTTGTAGACGCGAGGGAGTCTGCTGTGAAGCCTGAGAAACGCTCCGGAGTGATCAGCTCAGATCGCCATACATGATGCGCCGCACCTGTGTGGTTCTTGGTACTACTTAAACGGCCAAACTCCAGACCTTGAGCTCACGCTCAAGGCCACGTTCGGGCGGGTGCGGCCTGGAGTGTGCCTTTGCCTGGGTGGCTTTGGCTCGGTGTGGCTTCGTACGTGAGCACGAGGTGTTTTTATCTGGCTGCGGTGCGCCGAATCCTTGAGCTCACGCTCAAGGCCACAAGGAGTGTGTTCGCGAAGAGTGTGGCCTTGAGCGTGAGCTCAAGGATTCGGCTGATCTGCGTTCGACTTGTGAGCGGCGAGCGGGAAAGCGTCTATTTCTGGCGGTTAGGAATGCACTTCTTCTTCGGTGGATCTTCTTCCCCTTAAAAAGAGTAATACTCTTCTTCCGTGGGTGGGTTTTCTTCCCTGTCCGGCTGGGGATATGAGGGGTGCGAATGGGTGGAGATTGAACCGGCGGGACGCTTGGCGGATGCACAGCGATGCATCCAACCGGTTCACGCAAGTGTTTGCACTGTGCCGATTTCTTTCTGCCCGACGCGCATAACCGCGAGCGTCAGCGCTACTGCGGGAAGCCGGGATGCCGACGGGCGAGCCGGGCGGCCAGTCAGGCCAAATGGTTGGCGAAGCCGGAGAACCTCGACCACTGGAAAGGCCCAGAAAATGTCCAACGGGTGCAGGAGTGGCGGAAGGCCAATCCGGGGTACTCAAGGCGGAGGGGGCCGCGACGGCGGGTGGCGTTACAAGACATCCCAACTACGCAATCCGTTGTGCACCAGCCTAAAGCCGAGCCGGTCGCCGAGGTGGCGTTACCGAATCCCTGCGCGGCGTTACAAGACAGCTGGGAGTCGCAAAACCCTGTGCTCGTGGGGCTTATCGCGCAGTTCGCCGGAGTGACGTTACAAGAGGACCTCGAACCCATGCTGCGACACCTGCAATCCCGGGGGCGGGTGATCCTGGGCATCGACGTCCAGCCGCCCGATTATGCAAAAACAACCGATCGATCGCGAACAACTCCGGCGCACGCCGGCCCAGTTTAGCTGGCTGGACCACCGGCTGGTGCGGGGCAATTACCTGGGGCGGGCCAGTGCCCCCGCCTGGGGACTTTATCTGGTCCTGGTAACCGTGGGTGACGCCGACGGGCTGAGTTACTACGCCACGCGCACCCTGGCCCGGCTGCTCACGCTCAGCGAGGACGGCCTGGTCGAGGCGCGTCGGCAGTTAATCGAGGCCGGGGTGATCGCCTACGCCGCGCCACTTTACCAGGTGCTTTCCTTGGACCGGGGCAGGCCATCGCACACGCTGGCGGTAACGCCGTCGCCGAGCCGGGAGGTGGGGGCGTGATCAATTACGAACTGTATTGCCGGATAAAACAGGCGGAGGCTGCCGGTCACAGTGCGCCGCAAATCACCCGCTCGCTCCAGTTGCACGTGCAGACGGTGAGGCGCTGGCAGGCGCAGGAAAAGTACGCGCGCAGCCAGGCCGCGCAGGTGCCTAGGCCAAGCAAGCTCGACGTGCACAAGCCGGCGATCGCGCGGTGGCTGGAGGCCCATCCGTTCACCGCCATGCAGCTCTGGCAAAAGGTGCGCGAGCGGGGGTACACGGGCGGGTATTCAATTTTGAAAGACTACGTGCGGCGGGTGCGGCCGAGGAACCTGGAGGCGTTTCTTACCCTCAAGTTTGCCCCCGGCCAGACCGCGCAGGTGGACTGGGGCAGCTTTGGCTCGGTGGAGGTGGACGGCACCCGGCGGGCTTTAAGTTTTTTCGTCATGGTTTTGGGCTACAGCCGGTTCCTGCATGTGGAATTTACCCTCGGGCAGGGCCAGGAGTGGTGGCTGGGCTGTCACCGGCGCGCCTTTGAAAAACTCGGCGGGGTGCCGCGCGAGGTGATGGTCGATAACTGCAAGACGGCCGTCCTCTCGCATGTGCCCGGGACCGACCCGGTGTACAACGCCCAGTACCTGGACTTTGCCCGGCACTACGGGTTTACGATAAAAGCGTGCGGGCCGGGGCATCCGCAGTCCAAGGGCATGGTGGAAAACGCGGTGGGTTACGTGAAAAAAAGCTTCCTTGGCGGGAGGCAGATGAATGGGTTTACCGAGCTGGGGCCGGCCGCCAGCTTGTGGCTGGAAACGGTGGCCAACGTGCGCGTTCACGCTGAAACCCAGGGCCGGCCGGTGGACCGGCTGCCCGAGGAGCGCGCTGCGCTCCTGCCGCTTAACCCGGTGGCCAGTCCGGCGGTGCGCACCTTAAGCGTGCGGGCGTCGCGGCGGTGCCGGGTGAGTATCGAAACGAACCGCTACTCGGTGCCCACGAAGTTTGCCGGGGCGCTACTCACCGCGCAGATCGAGGGGGCGCAGGTGAGGTTTTATGCGGACCGCACCCTGGTGGCCGAGCACGCCCGCAGTTTTGCCCGCCGCGCCGATGTGGAAAACCCCGAGCACGTGCGCGAACTCGAAGAGCGCAAACGGCAGGGAGCGCGGCAGCGCCTGCGGCTACGGTTTTTGGAACTGAGCCCGGCGGCACCCGCCTACCAACGGGGGCTGGAGGAGCGCCGGCTCAACGCGGGACACCACCTGGCGACTATCGTGGGTTTGGTGGCCCTGTATGGAACGGAGGCAGTCGGCCGGGCGATCGAAAGCGCCCATGAACTCGGCGCCTACTCCAGCGATTACATCCTCAACTTGCTCGAACAACGCGCGCGGGCCTTGCCGCAAGCCGGGCCGATCCACCTCACCCGCGCCGACGCGGTGGCCGCGTTGGAACTCGAACTGTGTCCCCCGGATTTAAGCCCCTACACTCTATGAAAACAGAACCCGAAAAACCCGATTTATTAAAAGACCAGCTTAAGTATCTGAAACTCGGTTACCTGTTGCGTCACCACGGCGAACTGACCGCCGAGGCGGCCAAGGCGCGCTGTTCGCACGCCGAATTTTTACGCCGACTGGTGCAGGCCGAGACCCAGGACCGCCAGATCCGGGCGCTGGAGCGGCGCATCCAGGCAGCGCGCTTCCCGGTCAAGAAAACCGTCGACCAGTTCCAGTGGGACTGGCCCAAGGAGTTGAACGAAGCGCAGGTACGCCACCTCTTCGAACTGGGTTTTGTGAAGGAGCGCACCAACGTGGTGTTTTGCGGTGGTGTGGGGCTTGGGAAGACACATCTCGCGAGCGCGTTGGGCTACGCGGCCTGCCAGGCGGGTTACACGGTGCTGTTTACGACGGCGGTGGACGCGATCAACGCTTTGGTCACCGCCCAGTCCCTGCACCGGTTGCAAGCCGAGTTGAAGCGTTACATGACCCCTGCGGTGCTCGTGCTCGATGAGGTCGGCTACCTGCCGCTCGACAAGTCGGGGGCCGACCTGCTCTTCCAGATCGTCAGCCAACGCTACGAACGCGGCTCGCTGATCGTCACCACCAACAAGGCCTACAAACACTGGGCAGGGATCTTTAACAACGACGCTGGCATCACCGCGGCGATCCTGGACCGCCTGCTGCACCGCGCTCAGACCGTCGTCATCGAGGGCAAATCCTACCGCATGAAAGACCGCCTAGCCGACGAACCTGCAAGCTGACCGGGCCTGATGATCGGCCCCTGGCGGGGCCGGTCATCGGCTTTTACGACAGGTGATTTTGTAACCGCCAGAAATAGACGGTGTTCGCGCCGCCGCTCACATTCGACTAGTCAGAGGCCAAACTCCAGGGGCAGGACTGCCTGCTCGCGAAGGCGTGCTGGTGCAGCTGGGCGGGCCGGTGCCTTTTCGCGGTGGTGAGCGAATGCAGGGGATCCGGCGCTGATCACTGAGAATAATTTTTTTGAGCCTGACTGCTGTGTCGTTGCGGCGTGAATCGGCATCCCAAGGGCAAAGCGTCTTCGCCCCTGAATAGGGTAACTGTACTCAGGCTGGTCGCTTAAGGGACTGGTTTTCGGATTTTTGTATTCAGGGGTTGGATTAAAAAAACAGCCCAATCGGGGTGTGGTTTTTTCAGGCAAAAATAAGCGCTAAAGTTTTGATGGTTTAGGCCGATATTACCTCTCATAGGCGGTAGTTGAAATTTGGTTAAACAGGGCCGATTTTGTAACCAACCGTTTGTTATTAACCTATGAATACGCGCACCAAAAAAACCAACAAAGCGGCCCTGGTTGATCTTCACTGGTCGCATCTGGGTATCCCTCACCGCGTTACGGCCTGGCCCGAGGCTTATTTGGAACGGAATGAGGATACCCACTGGGATTCCACTGAAGCAGGTGAGGATGAACTCGCCTCGGGAATGGTGGAGGTCGATGCAAGTTCGTGGCAGCAGTACCTCGAATATATGCCGACCCCCGAGCGCACCTTTGTTCAACGGTTCAATTACGGACGGCTTGCGGCCCTGGTGATGGTGGCACGTGGACCTCAATTACTTGCGGATTTGGATGAAAATCCAGCGCTGGTGCCTTTTTTGGCGGCCCACGCCAGTTTACGCGGTATGACCTGTTCGCATTGGGCTGAAGTCGCCGCAGTCCATGAACGCGGGGGTATTTATGCGGTGCTGGAGTGGTTGGGGCTGCCTGCCAGTCGTGAGACCTTTTTGATTTTGCACAACATGAGCGATCCCGATGTTCCTCGGCGTTTGTTGGAGCCGTTAAGAATGCTTTTGTGGCACCCCATGGCTCGTTTCATACTTCAGCGCACCCCGCATCTGACCGATCGTCAGTTGTCTCATTATTGCCAAGAACTTGCAGCCTAAGTGGCTGCGATTTTTTTGGTTCCTCGAGGTTTCCAGTGGTTCGCGAGGTAGAAACCAAACCTTCGGCAGGTATCACAGAGGGCACGGAGCCCAGCCCACAGAGTCCAGACATGGGGGGCCTTGACGCCTTCGACTATTCAAAATCAGTCGCACATCCTTGGGTCGCATGGTTTGCCAACTCTTTGTTCATCGACAATCTGATTTCGATGTCGACGTTTGGTTGTCGTTCGACAACTCCCTCCGGATAAAGGGTTAGCTGGCTTTTTTATGGACTTATCGACAATTTCGGTGGGTCGCCCTCAATCCATTGGCCACAAAAAAAACAAATGACACAAAGACGAAGGCATCGATCGGCGGTCGTCTGGTGTCTGATCGGTTTCGGACTCAAACCGTTAACCACTGATGTGCCTTGTCCGTCTCAGCCGACCCGCTGAAACTGTCTAGGAACCATTTCTGGGCACGGAATCCGTGTTTCTTTAGCGTCCATTAGCGTTCATTAGCGGTTAAAAAACAGTTCGTTTGTATTTCTTTGAGTGCGAAATGGTGTTACTCCCGCGTATTCGGGGAGTGTTTAAGCTTTTAGGCGTTTTTTTTATGTGATTTTGTGGTTTATTTAATATATTGATTTATAGTGTTTTAAGTTAAATTTGTCGTGGATTTTTACGCCTTTTCGCGATTATTTTTAAAAATAATTCAACTGCGCGCTAAAGTTTCCGCCGAAAGCGTCGTTATTATAGGCATCTGAGGGAAACCCCTCAGCTGGATCGGCCCGAATCCTTCTTCGGCCCGTCGCCCTACGGACAGGGTCGTTTAATCAAGGAAGAAAACATCATGTCTGTCGTCATTAACACCAATTACGCGGCTACGGTCGCTTCGAATAACTTAGCCACGTCCAATAGCATGCTGCAGAAGAGCCTTAACCGGCTTTCTAGCGGCTCGAAGATCGTTTCCCCTTCTGACGATGCGGGCGGTCTTGCTGTATCCATGAAGCTCAGCGCCACGGCCAAGCGCCAGGGTGCGGTCAACAACAACATCGGCAACGCGGTTTCCCTCCTGCAGACCCAGGACGGCGCGCTGAAAGTCACTGGCAGCGTCCTGGCCCGCATCAGCGAGCTGAAGGTGCTCAACAGCGATGTGACCAAGAGCACGAGCGACAAGGATAACTATAACACCGAATTTATGTCCCTGCGGGCTCAGTTGACTGCGCTCACCAGCGAGAAGTTCAACGGCATCAGCCTGTTCGGCACCAGCACCATGTCGATCGCCACCACCGAGGACGCATCGACCTCCTCCGCCGTGACGGTTGCCGCCCGCGATTTGTCCAGCACTTCAGGTGGCATCGGCGCCATCGCCACCACCGCCACCAGCTTGACCGGCCTGCTGCTGACCGATGTGACCACCGCCCTGGAAAATGTCGCCAACATGCGCGCTTCCAACGGCGCCGAGCAAAGCCGCCTGGGCTTCGCCTCCGAACTGTTGACGATCAACAAGGCCAACCTCGAGGCCGCCACCAGTCGGATCACCGATGTGGATGTGGCTCAAGAATCTACCAATCTCGCCCGGTGGAACACGCTGGTCTCGGCAGGCACCTCGATGCTCTCGCAGGCCAATCAAAGCGCGCAGACCGCGCTCAAGCTGCTACAGGGCTAATCGTAACCACCGCGTCCGCCGCCTTCGCCTCAGGCGCGGGCGGGCCGACGGGGGGATAAAGCGGTGGGTTTCCCACCTGGCCGGTTGCCTCGGGCGGCTCCTCCGCCCTGCACTTTATAAATCCCAACAAAAGGGGCGCTGCCCCTGCATAGCCTGATCCGGACCGCTCCGGATCCGTGACGACACCGGATGTCGTGTAAAAATATCAAGGAAAGATACTCCCATGGCTGTTGTATTAAATACCAACTACTCGGCGACGATGGCGGCCAACAACCTGGCCACGTCGAGTTCGATGTTACAAAAGAGCCTCAACCGGCTCTCCAGCGGTTCAAAAATAGTAAACCCCTCCGACGACGCCGGCGGTCTGGCCGTCGCAATGAAACTCAGCGCCACCGCCAAACGCCAGGGCGCGGTTAATAATAACATCGGCAACGCCGTTTCATTACTCCAAACCCAGGACGGCGCCCTTAAGGTGGCCGGCAATATATTGGCCCGCATCAGCGAGCTGAGAACACTCAATGATGACGTGACCAAGAGCACGGGGGACCGGGCCAATTATAATACAGAGTTCGCCGCCCTGCAGTTGCAGCTCACCGCGATCACCTCGGAAAAGTTCAACGGGGTGTCCATGTTCGGCACCGCCTCAAACATGACGGTCAATGGAACCGAGGATGGTTCAACCGGCAGTCAGATTGCCATCGTAACCCGTGATTTGGGTCACACCAGCACCGGTGTGGGGGCGGTCACGGCAGCCGCTTCTCTCAGTGCAATTACATCGGTTACAACGATTAACACTGCCTTGGAAAATGTGGCCAACATGCGGGCCGCGAACGGCGCCGAGCTCAGCCGGCTCGGGTTCGCCTCGGAACTTTTGATTATCAACAAGGCCAACCTGGAGGCCGCCACCAGCCGCATTACCGATGTGGACGTGGCCCAGGAATCCACCCAGTTGGCAAGATGGAATACGATGGTCTCGGCGGGCACCTCGATGCTCTCGCAGGCCAACCAGAGTGCGCAGACCGCACTCAAGCTGTTGCAGTAATTTTTTATAAAGTAGCGCAGGCTTCCAGCCTGCTGGTTTGTAAATTCGGGCAGACTGGAAGTCTGCGCTACTATAACGCCCCCTCGCGTTCAGCGATGAGCGCACCCCCTTTATATTAGATATTCCAAGGCCTGATCAGGACCCCTCCTGATCCGTGGCGACGACGGATGTCGCGGTTATAAATCAAGGAAAGATACTCCCATGTCTGTTGTATTAAATACCAACTATTCAGCGACGATGGCGGCCAACAATCTGGCCTCCTCCAGTTCCATGCTGCAAAAGAGCCTCAACCGGCTCTCGAGCGGATCCAAAATCGTAAACCCCTCTGACGACGCCGGCGGTCTGGCCGTCTCGATGAAACTCAGCGCCACATCCAAACGCCAGGGCGCGGTTAATAATAACATCGGCAACGCGGTTTCGCTCCTGCAAACGCAGGATGGCGGACTGAAGGTGGCCGGCAATATTCTGGCCCGCATCAGCGAGCTGCGCACCCTCAATGACGACGTCACCAAGAGCACTGGCGACAAGGCAAATTATAATACCGAGTTTTTGGCCCTGCAGAGCCAGTTGACCGCGATTGCCTCGGAGAAGTTCAACGGAGTGGCGCTGTTTGGCACCAGTTCCGCGCAAACGGTCAATGCCACCGAGGATGGCGCGACTAGCAGCCAGATTTCACTGGCATCACGTGATTTGACGCATACGAGCTCGGGTGTGGGGGCGGTCACCGCAGCGACTTCGCTCGGCGCCATCAGCTCGATTTCGACGATTACCACCGCGCTGGAAAACGTGGCTAACATGCGAGCCACCAACGGCGCCGAGCAAAGCCGGCTCAGTTTTGCTTCGGAATTATTGACCATCAACAAGGCCAACCTGGAGGCCGCCACCAGCCGCATTACCGATGTGGACGTGGCAGCGGAATCCACCCAGTTGGCGCGTTGGAATACGATGGTCTCTGCGGGCACCTCGATGCTCTCGCAGGCCAACCAGAGTGCGCAGACGGCACTCAAGTTGTTGCAATAATAAATGAGTATAGGCGCGGGGCCACCCCGGTGGACCCGCTTTCCGTCCCTTTTTCATAACGGCCTGATCGGGGCCTCTCCCGATCCGTGGCGACTCCGGAAGTCGTATAACAAAATCAAGGAAAGATACTCCCATGTCAGTCGTACTTAATACCAATCAGACGGCCACTATGGCCTCGAACAACCTGGCGGCTTCAAGTTCGATGCTGCAAAAGAGCCTGAACCGGCTCTCCAGCGGTTCCAAAATTGTCAATCCCTCGGACGACGCCGGTGGTCTTGCCGTGTCGATGAAACTCAGCGCTACGTCCAAGCGCCAGGGCGCGGTTAATAACAATATAGGCAATGCGGTGTCACTGCTGCAGACCCAGGAC
The DNA here is from genome assembly GCA_024998815.1 of Opitutus sp. NCBI lineage: Bacteria > Pseudomonadati > Verrucomicrobiota > Opitutia > Opitutales > Opitutaceae > Opitutus > Opitutus sp. The sequence continues at coordinate 1,077,516 of JACEUQ010000002.1, read as the reverse complement.
GGCGCCCTGAAAGTCACCGGCAAGATCCTGGACCGCATCAGCGAGCTGCGCACGCTCAACGATGACGTCACCAAGAGCACCAGCGACAAGGCAAATTATAATACCGAGTTCCTCGCGTTGAAGAGCCAGTTGACGGCGATCACCTCGGAGAAGTTCAACGGTATTGCGCTGTTCGGAAGCAGCACCAGCACGGTGTATGCGACCGAGGATGCCAGCACCAGCACCCAGATCACGGTCTCGGGGCGCGATTTGGGTAATACCACCAGCGGCGGCGTGGGTGCGATTACCACGGCGGCCTCGCTCAGTGCGATCACCTCGATTGATACGATTAAAACAGCGATCGAAAACGTGGCGACGATGCGCGCGACCAACGGCGCCGAACAGAGCCGGCTCGGCTTCGCCTCGGAGTTGTTGACTATAAACAAGGCGAACCTAGAGGCCGCGACGAGTCGGATAACCGACGTCGACGTGGCCGAGGAGTCCACCCAGTTGGCGCGCTGGAACACGATGGTCTCGGCGGGCACCTCGATGCTCACGCAGGCAAACCAGAGTGCACAGACCGCACTAAAGCTCCTGCAGTAATTAGATTATTTATATAATATAACGGCCGGCACGTAGCGCAGGCTTCCAGCCTGCAGGATTGAGTTACAAGAAGACAGGATGCCTGCGCCACTTGTCGACCGTTCCCTATATAAAATCCCTAAACCCAATTTCATCCCATTCCCAACGGACTAGGGATATCCACTTTAGGGCTTAAGCCCCGAACGGTTTGATCTGAGCCGCTCCTTTTCAGATTCGTGGCGACGACGGACGTCGCAATCAAAATCAAGGAAAGATACTACCATGTCAGTCGTACTAAATACCAATCAGACGGCCACTATAGCCTCCAACAACCTGGCGACCTCCAGTTCGATGCTGCAAAAGAGCCTCAACCGGCTCTCGAGCGGTTCGAAAATCGTCAACCCTTCCGACGACGCCGGCGGCCTTGCTGTGTCGATGAAACTCAGTGCCACGGCCAAGCGTCAGGGTGCTGTTAATAGTAACATCGGCAACGCCGTTTCATTGCTCCAAACCCAGGATGGTGCGCTTAAGGTGGCCGGCAAGATCCTGGACCGTATCAGCGAGCTGCGCACGCTCAACGATGACGTCACCAAGAGCACCGGCGACAAGGCCAACTACAACACCGAGTTTACGGCGTTGCAGAGTCAGCTCACGGCGATCACCTCGGAGAAATTCAACGGCGTGGCCTTGTTCGGCAGCACCACCAGCACGGTGTTCGCTACCGAGGACGCCAGCACCAGCACCCAGATCACGGTCTCGGGTCGCGATTTGGGCAACACCTCCAGCGGCGGGGTGGGGGCGATCACCTCGGCGGCCTCGCTCAGTGCAATCACCTCGATCGACACGGTGAAAACCGCGATCGAAAACGTGGCGACGATGCGTGCGTCCAACGGCGCCGAGCAAAGCCGGCTCGGCTTCGCCTCGGAACTGTTGACGGTGAATAAAGCCAACCTGGAGGCGGCGACGAGTCGGATCACCGACGTGGACGTGGCGGAGGAATCCACGCAGCTGGCGCGTTGGAATACGATGGTCTCGGCGGGCACATCGATGCTTTCGCAGGCCAACCAGAGTGCGCAGACCGCCCTGCGTCTGCTGCAGTAAGTTGGTTCGTTATATAACAGGATCGACCGAGAAGTAGCACAGGCTTCCAGCCTGCAGGTTTGAGGACGGAGCAGACTGGAAGTCTGCGCTACTTTCGGCCGTTTCATAATATAAAAACTCACACCCATTTCCTCCTGTTCCCATCGGAATCGGGATATCCACTTTAGGGCTTAAGCCCCGAACGGTTTGATCTGAGCCGCTCCTTTTCAGATTCGTGGCGACGACGGACGTCGCAATCAAAATCAAGGAAAGATACTACCATGTCAGTCGTACTAAATACCAATCAGACGGCCACTATAGCCTCCAACAACCTGGCGACCTCCAGTTCGATGCTGCAAAAGAGCCTCAACCGGCTCTCGAGCGGTTCGAAAATCGTCAACCCTTCCGACGACGCCGGCGGCCTTGCTGTGTCGATGAAACTCAGTGCCACGGCCAAGCGCCAGGGTGCTGTTAATAGTAACATCGGCAATGCGGTCTCACTGCTGCAAACTCAGGACGGCGCCCTCAAGGTTGCCGGTAAGATCCTCGATCGTATCAGCGAGCTGCGCACGCTCAATGATGACGTGACCAAGAGCACTGGTGATAAGGCTAACTATAACACCGAATTCGTGGCATTATCCAGTCAGTTGACGGCAATTGCCTCGGAGAAGTTTAACGGTGTAGCGATGTTCGGAACCAGCTCTGGTGCCACGGTCAACGCAACCGAAGACGCCTCCACTGCCAGCCAGATATCGATTTCGGCTCGTGACTTGACTAGCACCGCTACGGGTATGGGCGCGGTCACCGCAGCCACCGCGCTGAGTATGATCACGGCGATCTCCACGGTGACAGCCGCGATCGAAAACGTGGCCACCATGCGCGCCTCCAACGGTGCCGAACAAAGCCGTCTCGGCTTCGCCTCGGAACTGTTGACCGTCAACAAGGCCAATCTGGAGGCCGCGACCAGTCGGATCACCGACGTGGATGTGGCCGAGGAATCGACCCAGTTGGCGCGTTGGAATACGATGGTATCGGCGGGTACGTCGATGCTCTCGCAGGCCAATCAGAGTGCGCAGACCGCGTTGCGGCTCCTGCAGTAAGCCGGGTCGTTATATAGTAGGATACGCCGAAAAGTAGCGCAGGCTTCCAGCCTGCATGTTTGAGGACGGAGCAGACTGGAAGTCTGCGCTCTGGAGTTTGGCCTCTGACTAGTTGGCCCGGAGAAGGCCGTAGAGATAAATGGGGCGTCGGGCCCATGGGAAAAAGCGTGGCCATGAACGATGGTGTCGGACCATGAGCACCACCACCAAAGTTCAGCGCATCATCCGCAAAAACAGTGAGCAGTGGTATGTGACATTACCCGCTTCCATCGCCCAGACGATGGGGTTCGCCAAGTCGGAGGCCGTCGAGTGGACCGTCACCGACGCGCATCATTTGGTCCTCTCACGCAGTCTGGTCGCGCCCGTTATGCCGGTCACGCCCGAGCTGGTGGACGTAGGCGTTAAAAAAAAGTCCAGTTGGGTTTATCCGATCGGCTGGGACGACTTATGAAACGGGCTTGTGCTGCGGCTTGCGCCGCCCCCGAGTGCGCCCGGAGACTGCAGGGGCATCTCATGGCGGCACTGGTTTCACCGTGCCGGGGGACTCTTACCAACCTGATTTGTCTGTGCGGGCGTGCCCAGCAGGACTGGACGGCCGACTACCGGTTGTATTCGCGTGACCGGGTGAAGCCGGCGGGGCTTTTCCGCACGGTCCTCCATGAGCTTGAGGTAAACCTGCCGGCGCTTACCCCGTTGGTGGCCGCCATCGATGACACCCTGGTACGCAAAACCGGGGTCAAGATCGACGGCGTCGGCTGGAAACGCGATCCGCTCGGCCCCGCGTTCCAAACCAACCTGGTGCGCGGCCAGCGCTATGTGCAACTCTCTGCGGCCTGGCCTGGTTCCGACGGACACGCCCGGATGATTCCGGTGGATTTCACCCACGCGCCGACGCCGCCAAAGCCGGGTAAAAAAGCCACTACCGACGAGGTTCAGCAGTACACGGAGAAGAAAAAACAGCAGCGGCTTAATGTCGTCGCGCTCGCCCGCATCCAGCAGCTTCGCCAGGCGCTGCCAGACACGCGCAAACTGGTGGTCGCCGGCGATGGCAGTTACACCAATGCGGTCGTACTCAAGGGCCTGCCCGCCAAGACCGTTTATATCGGCCGGATCCGCCGGGACGCCGTGCTCAACGCCCTGCCTGGACCACCCGCGGCCACCGGTCGCCCGCCGGTCTATGGCGCGCCGGTCCAGACCCCGGAAGAGCTGCGCACCGACGACACCGTGGCCTGGCAAAGCGTCGAGGCTTATGCGGCCGGAAAAAAGCACACCTTTAAAATCAAGACCCTCGGGCCGGTGCTGTGGCGTAAAGCCGGGGCGACGCTCCCGTTGCAAGTCATGGTGATCGCCCCGGTGGGCTACCGATTGCGCGCAGGCTCGAAGCTGCTCTATCGCCAGCCTGCCTTCTTGGTTTGCACCGACCCGGATATGCCCGTGGGTGACCAACTCCAGTATTACCTCTGGCGTTGGGGCATCGAGGGAAACTTCCGGGATGAGAAAACCCTGATCGGCACCGGCCAGGCACAACTGCGCACCGCCGCCTCCAACCGCAACCAACCCGCCGCCACCGTCGCCGCCTATGCGCTGTTGTTAATCGCCGCCCTGCTCTTCGGCGATCCTGCGGGGCAAACCCCTGATCCGCCGCCGCATCTTCGCCCGCCCAAATGGCGCACGCACTCTTCGGGCGCCTCGCCTGCGACCAGTTCCACGGGGGACCTCTTGCGCACCCTGCGCAGCGAATGCTGGGCCGACCAGATCGCCCCAGAGAGTTTCTCCGACTTCACGTCGACCGACCCTCCCTCCACGAACTCATCAAAAGCGCCACCCTTCTTGGCTGAAGCACTCTTCCGCGCTGCGTAACCGGGCCTCCGGCCGCTTCGCATCCACCTGCTTTTGGGGCCAAACTCCAGGGAGCAGACTGGAAGTCTGCGCTACTTTCGCCTGTTCTATAATATATAAAACACACCTCATTTCGTCCCATTCCTATCAGAATCGGATTGCCAACTTGGAGTTTATACTCCGAACGGTTTGATCTGAGCCGCTCCCTTTCAGATTCGTGGCGACGACGGACGTCGCATTAATAATCAAGGAAAGATACTACCATGACAGTCGTACTTAATACTAATCAGACGGCCACAATGGCCTCCAACAACTTGGCGACCTCCAGTTCGATGCTGCAAAAGAGCCTGAACCGGCTCTCCAGCGGTTCGAAAATCGTCAATCCTTCGGACGACGCCGGCGGTCTGGCCGTGTCGATGAAACTCAGTGCCACGGCCAAGCGCCAGGGCGCGGTTAATAGTAACATCGGCAATGCCGTTTCATTACTGCAAACACAGGACGGCGCCCTTAAGGTGGCCGGCAAGATCCTCGACCGTATCAGCGAGCTGCGCACGCTCAATGATGACGTCACCAAGAGCACCGGTGACAAGGCTAACTACAATACCGAGTTCGTGGCGTTGAAGACCCAGTTGACCGCCATCACCTCGGAAAAGTTCAACGGGGTGGCCTTGTTCGGCACGGGCTCCAATACGGTGAACGCGACCGAGGATGCCAGCACCAGCAGTCAGATCACGCTGTCGGGAAGAGATTTAGGTTCTACTACCACGACTGTGGGCGTGGGTAACATTAGTGCTGCTGCTTCGCTCAGTGCGATCACCTCGATCGATATTGTGAAAACCGCGATTGAAAACGTGGCGACGATGCGCGCCTCAAACGGCGCCGAACAGAGCCGACTCTGCTTCGCCTCGGAGTTGTTGACAGTGAATAAAGCTAACCTGGAGGCGGCGACCAGTCGGATCACCGACGTGGATGTGGCCGAAGAGTCCACCCAGTTGGCGCGTTGGAATACGATGGTCTCGGCGGGCACCTCGATGTTGTCGCAGGCCAATCAGAGTGCGCAAACCGCGCTGCGGTTGCTTCAGTAATAACAGGATTCGTCCTGGCCGGGTTCAAAGCAACCCCGCCCGCATTATGCGGGTGGGGTTCTTTTTACTTTTATACGGGCGGGGGAGGGACGACCTCCGTGTCGTTCGAAGCGGTACCGAAGAAAAGGCGACGGGCGTGACAACGAGTAGGCGTAAGAGAACGAGACCGATTTTGGCCGACGCGGTAGCTTCCAGCTTAGAGCGCGGGCATCAAACCCACCGGGGGTGCAGCGCTGGCCGGCGGTGTCGCCGTGGGTGGCGATACGCGTTGAAGAATGGTTTCTATAGACGGGGCCACGCCTTTGAAGCCGGGCTCGGCTAGCAGGCCTTCCATTAACTTGCCCGCTGCGGCGTCACGTTCGGGGATGGTTTGCGCCGGGTTAACGGTTTCCCAGTCCGTGACTAAGCGGTTTCCTTCGAAAAAGTTGGCCAAGGGATAAATGGAGGCGAAATACCCCAGCTCCGTTTCCGCATGGGGCGTTTTGAGCAGGTAGTTTCTTAATTGTTCAACGTGCGCCGGATTCGAGGGATCCAGGCGGGCGAGTAACGAGGCGCGCCAGTTGGGTTGGTCGGCCAAAAAGCGCGGGTCGGCCGCGAAGGCGTCGAGAATCGCGTCAGGCGTGCGCAACATGATGCGGTCAAGGGCGATAAAGGTCGTGCGGCTGAGCACGTCATTGGCGAGCTGGGTGCTTTGGTTGGCGAGGAGCGCGCGGACGAGATCGGCGTTGGCCACCGCTACGGCCACGTCAAAGGATTCGAGGTAGCCGGGGGTGGGTTGCGCCGAGAGCGCGGGGTCGGTGAGCAGGGCGAGGACGGACTGCCGAATCAGGGCGGTCTGCGCGCCGTCGGGGTTGAGCCAGGCGAGGTTGCGCAGGGCCAGCGCGTATTCTTCGGGGCCGGGTTTCGCGGCAAGCAGGTCCTGACTGTAGCCGAGGCTGGCCACGGGGTCGGTTTGGCCGAGCAAATCGAGCAAAGCGGTGCGCAACGTGGGAGCTTCGTCCATCACTCCCTCGGCACCGACCACAAAGCCCAGCCGCGTGGGGGCGTCGGCTCCGCTATCGAGCCAGGCAATGAGGGTGGCGGCGGCCACATCGGGCGGCAGGGCGTGGATGCTGGCTTTAAGGGCTTTGAGGCGGGCTAGGAGCGCGGTGCGCTCGATGGGACCTTTTTTGAGGTCGGCCAAGAGTGTGCCGATGACCGCGTAAACGGCCGGGTCGGGTGGGGGCAGGGCGATTTCCCGGCGCGCGGCGGTGGGCGTGGATGCAGGTGAGTTAACTGCAGCAGGGGAGTCGGCAGGAGTGGGTGCAAAGGCCGGATTCTCGGTTGCCGTCGCAACCGACGCCGTGGGTGCGGTCGGGGTGGGGGCGAGGGCAAAAAAAAGACCCAGCGCCACCGCTCCTATCATCAGACCGAGGGTGATGAGGGGGAGTCGGCGGCGCTGGGGTTTCATGAATATGATTCAGCGTGAGGCGAACGCTGGGGGCGAACTTAACCGGGTTGAAAAGTAGCGCAGACTTCCAGTCTGCTCGGGTGGATAAAAGCAGGCTGGAAGCCTGCGCTACTTTTTTCGAATTGGACGTAGCCTGCTTAGAGCTTGGTGATCGTGAGCGCGGTGGAGTTGAAGGTGGACGGGTTGCCCTTGACCACGTCGCGCATGAACAGGCCCCAGGTGCCGACACAGGCGGAACCGGCGAAGGTGGTCGTGAGGTTGGCGTTGGTCAGCACCACGTTGGAGGTTTTGTTCGCGGTACTGTTTTGGCGGATGATCGCGACGCGGCCGTTGGGGGAGCGTAGGAAGACGTCGAGGTCGCCGGCGACCTTGGCGGTGATGTTCAGGCTGAGCGTCACAGTTTTAACGGTGCCGGACAGGGTGGTTACCGGCAGGTTCAGCAGTGAATAGGCCGTGTTACCATCGGGAATCGCGTACTTGCCGTTGTAACTCAGGGTGACGCTCACGGGTCCCTTGGGGGCGGGCGCGGGTGCGGATGGGGTCGAGGGGGTTGACGGCGTGGCTGGGGCGGTACCGGTGACGCCGATGGCGCTCAGGGCGGACTGGGCCATGGTTTCGGCCGTGGCGGTGAGCGCGTAAACGCCGGCGGCGTTGGTGGCGCCGGAGGTGAGCACACCGGCGATTTTTTGCGTGCCGTTGTCGGCGACAAACACCGGGCCGCCGCTGTTGCCGCCACCGGTGGAAACTCCTGAAATGTTCAGGTACGTCGGGTAAACACTAAACATGGCCGCTGTGAAGGGGCCGGTGTAATACTGGAAGGCGCCGCCGGCCGCCCCGGTGAAATCGATCTTGGCGGGGTAGCCGACGATGAGTTTGGAGGTGCCGGCGGTGAGCAGCTTGGACGCACCGTCGACGTAGGTGGGCAGCGGGGTACCGAAAGTGTTGGTGGCGTCGTAACCGACGATGAAGTCCTGGCTAAACGCGAGGTTACCGGTCGGGCCTTGGTAGTCGGCGTACTTTTTGTAGCCGCGCACCGCTTTCATCTGCGAGAGCGCGGGGATCGAACTCGAATTCCATGCGCGCAGGAAATACAGCTCCGAGGCCCACACGCCGTTGGAGGCGATCATGTGGCCGCACGAGTAGATGAGTTGCCCATGGCGGGCGACCGCACCGCTGCCCCGGTAGTAACCGGTGCCGATCTTGGAAACCACAATACCGGTGGACTGGGATGCCGGGGTGGCGAGTTGGGTCGCAGTCTCGGCGATGGGGTGAATTTGGCCGAACGCGGCTGGGGTTAAGGCAAGTCCGGCGAGGAGGGGGAAAACAACGGAACGGGTAAGGTGACAAGGGGCGGGGGTAAGGGGCTTCGTCATGGGGCTTGTGATGAGCGAAAGCGGGATGTTTTCAACCCCGTTCAGGCCGTATCGGGAATCAACCCTAGATGAACGGGGTGATCGCCTAGGGCAGTAACGGGAAAATCATAGCCATACCGGAATCGGATTTTTAGCCGCAAAAGAACGCAAGGAGCGCAAAGAGGAGCCGGAATTGATCTGGTTTTTGCGTTCCTTACGTTCTTTTGCGGCCAAACGGCATTGGTTTTCTTTGAAACTTTAAACGTTTGTTTTGCCGGATGGTTGCGCCCGAAACGGCGTGGGCGACGGTGTGGTTAATGACCACCGGCTTCGCCGCGCACCGCGCTGTTACACGCGGAAGATCGCGCCTAGTTTTTTGCCCAGAATCACACTCAGGCCGACGATCGTCACTCCGAGAAAAACCATCGCCCACATGCCGAGGGCGCTGGCCATGAACTTGCCGTCTCCGAGTAGCTGAAACAGCTCTAAAATGGCTTTGGTGATCGGGTAAAACGCCTGCTTTTGCGCCAGGATCAGCGAGTCGCTCACTTCCAGCATGGCGAAGGCGAAGGCCAGCAGTCCGCCGGCGATCAGGTTGGCGGTGATAAGTGGCAGGGTGATGCGGAAAACCGCCTTGAGCGGGGGGCAGCCGAGGTTTTGCGCGGCTTCTTCGAGGGTTTCACTGGTCTGCTGAAATCCGGCGGCGGCCGAGCGCACCACGTAGGGCAACCGGCGCACCGAGTAGGCGATGATGAGCAAAATTGTCGGGTCGGCGATTGGGTTGAGGAAGGCGAAAAATTTGCCCTCCTGGCTCATCGCGAGGTAACCGAAGGCGAGCACCAGCCCGGGCACGGCCAGCGGGAGCATAGCGAGGGCGTCGAGCACTTGGCGGCCGGCCAATTTCGAGCGCACCACCACGTAGGCGATCGCGATGCCCAAAACCAGGTCGACGAGCGTGGACAGGCTGGCGAATTTGAGGGAGTTGGCGATGGCGGGAACGGTGAGCGGGTGGCCGAGGGCGAGCTCGAAGTTGGCCAACGTGAGGTGCTGCGGAAACACGCTCGCGTACCAGTCGCTGGCGAAGGCCACCAGCACCACGCCCAGGTGCGGCAGCACCGCCAAAAACGTCACTCCGGCAAACGCCGCCGTGCAGCCCCAGGCGGCCAGGCGGGGCAGCTCTCGCGGGCCACCCGAACTGGTGGCCTTGGCCATCATCGCGTGCTGTTGGCGGCCAAAAAGGCCTTTGCCCACAATGTAGATGACGGTGGTGCTCACCAGCATCACCGTGACCAGGGCGTAGGGCGCGGGACTGCCGCCGAGGTCTTTGAGGCCGTAAAAAATCTGCACGGCGATCACCCTCGGGTAGTCAAAAATCAGCGGCACTCCCAGTTCGGTGAACGCCCAGATGAACACGATGGTGCCGCCGGCGAACAGGCCGGATTGGATCAGCGGAAGGGTGATCTTGAAAAAACGCCGCCAGCCGGTGCAGCCGAGGTTTTGCGCGGCCTCTTCCATGGCCGGGTCGATGTTGGCGAGGGCGGCGGTGGCGTTGAGGTAAATGATGGGGTAGAGCGACAGGGCGTTGACCACCGCGATGCCCCAAAACGGGCTGGCCGCAAACCAGTCGTAGGTCCAGCCGGCGGGGCGCAGGCCGAGTTCGAGGATCAGGGCGTTGAGCGCGCCGTACTGCCCAAAAATCTGTTTGATGCCGATCGCGCCCACGAAGGGCGGCAGGATCATCGGTAGGAGCACGACCGATCCGAGCAGGTTTTTAAGCGGGAAGCGGAAGCGGTCGCTCAAAAACGCGAGCGGCAGGGCGATGAGGAAGGTCAGGGTGGTGGAGGCGCAGGCGAGCAGGAAGGAGTTGCCCAAGCCGCGCAGGTAGACCGGGTCGGAGAGCAGCGCGCCGATGTAGGCAAGCGTGAGGTGGCCGTCGGCATCGATGAAGCCGCCCTTGAGGATTTGGCACAGGGGCCAGACGAAGAAGGCGGCGAAGAAAACCGCAGTGACCGCAAAGACGATACGGGCAAACGACTGGGACATCGGCGCGCAGTGTGTTCGCCGCGCGCAAGGCCGGGCAAGGGGGAAGTGGGCGGCGGGGCTTGGCGCCGGGCTAGAGCCTCCTCGAAAAGCCTTTCGCAACGGGCGTATTCCCGCCCCGGCCGGCCACTGGGGGCGCAAACAGCCCTGAACGAACTCGGTTTACGTGTTCACGAAGGGGCGGCGGCCTAAAAACAGCCCCGGCCCCATCACCAAGGTCGCTTTTCCAACGGCGAAGTCCACGGCGGTTCGCTCCGGGGCTTTTGCACCGAACTAATTGAACCGATTTGGGTTAGCCGCGACGAGCGAAGCGACTCAGGCCGCCAAGGGCAGCGGCTTTTCCTGAGACTTCCTCGCGCGCACCAAAATCATCCGGTCAAAGTTGTGCGCGAGGATCTTCAGGGTCAGTTCGCTGCGCACCGCCGCCAACCCGCGACGACCCGGCCGGCCGAACCCGTGGTTGAACTTGAGCGTAAACATCAGCGACTCGATCGCGCTGCGCTCGGCGCGAAGCGTGATATAATCCTGGTGGTTCCACAGTTCCTCGCCGAGCAAGGCGCGCCCCTTGGCGCCGGAGATGCTCACCTTGGCCACCTTCAGCTCGTATGCCTGCGCCAGCCCTTCGGCGCTGGAGTAGCCGTCGTCGACGTTCGCGCTCGCCGGCACCAGGCCCGTGTTGGCGATATTCTGGATCAGCAGGGGCACCAGTTGCTTGCAATCAGCCGCGTTGCCCGCGTCGAGAATCAGCGCGGTGACAAAACCGCCGCGGCTGCGGGCCAATTGCGGCTTGTAGCCAATCACCGGTTCCCGCCCGCCTTTTTCAATAAAAGCAGCACTGCGATCGGCCAGGCTGAGGACCCTTTCCCTCGACTTGGTCTTCACCCCATCATGCACCCGCGCAATGCTTTGCTGGATCGTCGTAATCACCGCGACCACGTCCCCGTGGATGCAGTCCAGTAGGTCTTCCGCGATCCGGCGCTTGGAGGGCCGCAGCTTGGCCAGTTTAACATTTGCTTCGGCCTCTGCGGCTTCTACTTGGGTGAGCAACTTGCCGCCCAACTTGCAGGCGATTTGGTAAAACTGGTCGTAGAGCAGCCGGAGTTTTTGGGCTCGGCGGGGACCACCACCCAGCAGGGCGATGGCGCGGGCGCTCTTTCGCAACTCCTCCAGCCAGTGGTCTTTGAAGCCATCCTGCAGCGAGTTAAGCCCGACCTGGTCGAGCTTGCCGCCCATGCGGTAGGCTCGCTCAAAGAGGCGGTAAATGATACCGGAGTCTGTTGGCCAGCAACTGGATGCCTTGATCGCCGTGCTGTCCAGGGTGATATCGGTAAACGAATCGAGCCCTTCGGCCAAAATATCGGCCAATTGGGCCCGGTGGATCAGGGCGAGAGTACTCTCACTCAGGCGATTTATCAGGGGGCCAACGGTATTAGGTGCAGGCAGCGTGTACCCCAAATCATCGAGCAAGGTGCGCAACGATGCCGATTCAAGCAGCACCATCCGGGGGCAGGCACTGTATTGCGACCCCAAGTAACCGGTGGCCATGGCCGTGATAAAAACCACAACAGCGGGGGTGCGCGGACGCCCTGCGGCGAGGAACTCGGCTTGCGTTTTTTCCGCCGTGCCTGACGCCGGCACGGCGAACAACGCCTCGGTCTGCGCCAGTTCGAACTCCCGGTCCTTCCGCCGTTCGCGCTTTTCCGCCATGGCGTGGGCGTCGAGATCGGCGGTCATGGCCACTTCGATTTCGGGGTGGGACCGCCAAAAGCGCTGTAATTGCAGTAAGAAATCACCAAAATCACTGCGCGCCGGGGTTGAAAAGAAGTCGCCGGAGGGATAAACGATCGATTCGTTACTTGATAATTTAACGCCGCTACTTATTTTGTTTCCTGTTTTCATGCAGTATAATACGGCACTTTTACAGTAAACTTAAATCACATAAGTTGTTTTTACTAGAAAAAACCAAAAACCTTTTCGAGGAGGCTCCAGCTAGGGATGAGCGCATAAAACCGCTTTTTTTGAGAAAAACCAAGGTATTGCGGCCGCCAACAACGCTTCCTTATTTCGCGCCAGCGGCGACTATTTATGCCTCGGCGCCTGTGATGATTTTGTGATCAGCGAGGATTTTTTGGTGATGCGGTGGCCGCCCTGGAAACCCGTCGCGACGTGCCGCTATATTATGGGATTTGTCGGATATATCAGGCGGAAACCCGGAAGTTGACGGGCGGCATGGGCACGGCGGAGGTGGAAGGGTGTAATGCGCCTGAGCAGTGTGCCCGCGGGTTTTTGCGTTACCGGTCGATTATAACCGGTACGAGCACGGTGTTCCGCGCGACCACGTATTACGAAGCGGGAGGCAAAGAAATGGACAAGCTGCTGCCCGTATTAGGGCCGCAAGTGGACTATTGTATTACTCATCGAATGGCGTTTGAAGGCGGTGCTATATATAAAGCAAAACCCTACACTTGCATGCGGGTGTTTGACGCGAATAGTAATTTTTCCGGTAAGCCCCATTTATGGCGTTACACCGAACGGCTGACGCGAATGGAAGCCATGTTACGCGCCACCGGCATGGACTATGTCGGAATCGAGGCGGATTGGGAGTATTGGCGCGCAGCCAATACATTGGACACCATCAAAAAGAGCGGCGTGATTCGGTTCTAATATCATTCACGTTTCGATTTTAGGCGTTAACCTAAATCCGGCAGTTGAAATTAACCACGGATTGCACAGATTGCACGGATTGAGTAGAGTAGAGAGAGCCGCGCGTCGGTAACCCGTCAGCGCGACCCTCCCCCTCGTCAAACCGTGCAAGCGGTTTTCCCGCACACGGCTTACCGAGTCCCCATTCTTTCGGTTTGGTTTCAGCGGAGTTCATTGCTTCCAAGCCGCCGTAAGCGGCCAGTGCCATAGTTTGTATTGACCATGCAAACGGTCGTCGGTGAAGAACTCGAAGAGTCCGTGGGTGCGGCTATACTTTCGCCACAGCCACCGCCGCAACCGGTTGCGCACAAAAGCCTGCTGGTTACTAAACACGTGCGTGCTGTTGCCGTAATGAAACGCCGTCGCCCAACCGCGAGTGATTTGGTTGACCTTGCGGACCACCGCCACCGCCGGTTGGTTGCGCGTTCGCACATCTAGCTCCATCCGCACTTTGTCGCGTAACTTGGCCAGACTTTTCGCACTGGGTTCCACGTGCGGATACCTTCGTTTGCTCTTCATGCCTTGCCGCCATGCGACGGAAAAACCGAGGAACTCAAAGCCTTCCTTTCGTGTATCCACCAGTCGGGTTTTCTCTTCGTTGAGCTTTAACTTACGTGCCTCCAGCCACCGTTTCAGTCGCGTTTGCAGCCCCGCCCCTTGACCCGGTTTGCACAGGATCAGGAGGTCGTCGGCGTAACGCACCATCGTCGGCTTTTGTTCGCACTTCTCATTCACCGCATGATCGAGGTCGTTGAGGTAGAGGTTCGCCAGCAGAGGCGATATAACTCCGCCTTGTGGCGTGCCACACCGGTTCGCGCTCACCTTGCGGCACCCCGTGTCCCGGTCCTCTTCCACGATGGGTGCGCGCAGCCACGTTTTTATTAAACGCAACACGCTCCCATCGCTCACCCGTTTGGCCACCAATTGCAGGAGTTCGCGGTGCGGGATCATATCGAAGTAGCTCGATAAATCCGCGTCCACCACCTCCACCTTTCCGCTCAGCATGGCTTCCTTGACCTTATCCATCGCCTGATGGGTCCGACGTTTCGGCCGGTAGGCGTAGGAATGGTCATGGAAGTCCGCCTCTAGGATTGGCTGCAACACGATCACCGCCGCGCTTTGGTTCTTCACGGAATACTGTGGGTTAGGGCTGGGGGGAAATTAGGCTCGAGGTCGAGTTTACCACAAAAGAAAAGAATACGGGTGCGATAGTTTTCGAACTTACGGAAGCCACGAGCATCGGCTTTAATTGCTTGGATTTTTGAATTAAAACCCTCGGTGAGTGCATTCGAAATACGGTGCTTAAAGTAAGTCAGTAATCCGGCCAGATGGGCTTTTAGTGACTTTGCTACTTTTTTGACTCTGGGCAGGCGGCTACTCATAACCGAGCGATACCACAGCTGGAAGAAAGTATTACCCGCATCGGCGTTGGGTTGTCCCCAAAACTCGACCAGCTGCTCTTTATAAGCCCATGCCTTGGCCGTACGAAGATTGGACTCCAGCAGCGCCTCGAAGTGCTCTTTGCGGTCATCAGGAACGATGCCATGCAGCCAAAGAAAGCGAGTGCGTTTTAAGATGTCATCGCCTTTGGCAGCGAGTTCAGCGGCCTCATCCCGGCGGGTATGATCGACCGCCTCGTTCATAGGCTTTGAAACATGAAAGCGGTCGTGAACGATGTCAGCGTTGGGCGCGGCCTGGTGGGTGGCGGCGATGAAGGATGCACCCATGTCCATCGCGACGGCTTCAATCCCGTCAATTTGCTCCTTTGATAATGATGCCCAAAGCTTTAACCCACTCCCTGTATCCCGGCCTGGAACCACGTCCAGTACCCGCCGACCGGTGAGATCGGTCATCAATGAAACGTAGCTTTGACCGCGCAAAAAACTCTTTTCGTCTAAGCCAACTCGGGTGATGCCGTCGAGGTTTCGCCGCGCCAAGCCTCGCTCAACAGCCTGATCGATTATACGTTGTACACTATCCCAATGAAGTCCCAGCAACTCGGCGGCTTGGCTTAGCGATCGGCTAGAGGCGATCACGGCCACGGCAAAGCTTTCAAAAAGCGAGGTGAACCGCGAGCCTGGTTCGGCCCACGGCACGTGCATCGTTTTAACACCATGCTCCTCGCAATCGCAGCGGGGCACCGCGCACCGCAGTTCGAGTCGATATTGCATCACATCACGGTGACGCCAACTCCGCTCCTTCATTCGGTCGTAAATAGGCATCAACTGACCGCACACTGGGCACGGCACCTTGGCCCCGTCTGGCCATCGTAACCAGACCGTCACGTTTAGTCCGAGAATGTCTTCCTCCACTTTGGTTACTTCCCACGGTTCCGGCAGCAACAGCAACCGCCGGTAATGTTCATGTGCGCTTATGCTCATCTTTACTTTTTAGCTGCTTTTATGCCCGAACCCACAACAAAACGGGAAGAACCCGCGCTTTGCACCACCCGGTCTTTCACCGTAGGGATGCCCAGCGCACGACGTTTGGTCCTGGCCTGATCCTTCCATATATAGACGCGCAGGACCGGACTGGGTCGGTAGGTTTTCGTTCGCATTTCCTCCGCCAGCGCAAGCAGCCATGCCGCCCGATAGGCTTCGTTCTTTGCGAGCGTTTCCACCTCGAACCCGTCCACTCCCGGCACGCCGTCATTGGCGATCACCTGATCGAGCGCATCCGACAGAATGTCCTGCCGATACAGCTCTCCATACAAACTATAGAACCGCCAATGCGGCTCCGCTTTTGCTTTCCGATATAGCACACGTTGCAGCTTCCGAACCTTCGGTGACGTTTTTATCCAGAGTTCATCACCCCAGCCATCGTCGGGTCCTTTGCCGCTCTGTGATGCGTGGGAACAAGTGCCCTCCCTTCGCTCCCCGGCGGTTTTAATGTCCGCTAGATCATCACTACTATGGAGGTCTCCGACTCCTGCCACGGCCCGTCCGGCCTTACGAGGTTTTGCCGCGCTTGTGCCGGTGGTTGAGGCATCGCAAGACGCCCCACCGCCGCAGGTCTCACCACTTAACCTAACGACCTTTCCCACCCCGCCGCCCCCGCTGACTCCGCCGACGTGTTGATCGGAAATCAACGATTTAGGTCCTACGTCTTTGCGAGACTGCCTTTTCCGATCCTTGCAGGCTTCACCGTTCAGGTAGCGGCTGGACTCGTCGGTTGTTTCGGTAACGGAGCTCATTGGATGGGGTTCACCTTCGTTGCGGCTGACTGGTTCGGGCACACGGTCGTGCTTTCCGGCGAGGCCTCGCGGCCTGCGTCCGTGACCGGGCCCTTCGACCGCGAATCGTTAAATTCGGTCGAACAGACTTTCACTGTTATGGTTGTTAGTTTCATGGTCGCACACCCGAACGCCGAAGTTTTAACCACGGAATTCACAGATGAGCACAGATAACAGAGTGTTACTGAATTTGAAGACAGGATGAAAAAAAGGGGATCAAGCTGAGTCCGTTTACCTCCTAAGGGATTGTATCTGTGCAATCTGTGTAATCTGTGGTTGGTTTTAACTTCGGAATTCAGATTGAAATGTTTGCATATTACTACGCGCTAAAATGCAACTCGCCCCTGTGGTGTTCATGAGGAGGGTTTAATGCATTGGTAATCTGTGTATTCCGTGCAATCTGTGGTTCTAATGCTTTTTCTCGGTTCAAAACTCAGGCCTTGCCGAGGGCGACTTTGAGGATGCGGGCCAGGTCGCCTACGCGGTAGGGTTTTGTCAGATACGCCGCAAAGCCCATAGCATGGCAGCGGCGGATCATCTCCTCGCTGTCGTAACCGCTGTTGGCAATGGCTCGGACCTCGGGATGCAGCACCCGGATTTGTTTGAAACACTCCTCGCCGCCCATGCCGCCGATGATATTAAGGTCTAAAATGACGGCGTCGTACGGGCGGCCGATATTCAGGTAGCGACGATAAAAGGTGAGGGCGTCCTCGCCCGTGCGTACGACGTCGTAGGTGTAGTCGAGGCTGGCCAGCATGGCCCCCGTCAGTTCGCCGATCTTGGGGTCGTCATCAAGGAAGAGGATGCGTCCGGTGCCAAACCGCAGCGAAGGAACGGTGCGGGCAACCGCTACGACGGGTCGTTCGGCGCGGGGAAAATAGAGGCTGAACGTCGTGCCGGTGCCCACGGTAGAGGCAACCGTGATCTGGCCCCCTTGTTGGTGCACGATTGAGCGCACGGTAGACAACCCCAGGCCCGTGCCGTGTTTCTTGGTGGTGTAGTAGGAGTCGAAAATCTTTTCCAGGTTCTCCGCTGGGATGCCACTGCCGTTGTCCTGTACCTCGAATTGCACGTAATCGCCGGCAGGCAGAGGCGGCACTGCGTTGGCTTCGAGGCGCACCTCGATGGCGAGCAATTGTACCCGGCCTTTACCCAAATCGGGCATGGCTTGCAGTGCGTTGATGATCAGGTTCTGGAAAACCTGAATGATTTGCCCGCGATCCACTAGGATCGGGGCAACCGCCTCAGCCACATTGACCGAAACCAGGGCGTTGCTGCCCGGGGTGGAAATGCGCACCGCGTCGGCCAAAATGTCGCCGGGGGCGACGATCTGCTGTTCGCTCGCGTTGCCGCCCTTGGCCACGGTGAGCAACTGGCGGGTGAGCGTCTTGGCCGCAAGACAGGCGCTCTCGGCGTCCGCCAGTTTGGTGTAATCGCGGTTGTCTTTTGCGGTGGAAATACCGCCGAGAATCGTGGTGAGTAGGTTGTTGAAATCGTGCGAGATGCCGCTGGCTAACTGGCCGAGGGATTCGAACCGGTTGGCGCGGATGCGCTCCTCGGGGCTGAGCGTCATCGCCTCGGGGTCGCGGAAAACCACGACCACGCCCTCGATTCCTCCTGCGGGTGAGGTGACCTGGCGCGGGCTCCAAGTGATGCCGCGGGGTGTCCCTCCCGTGGCGGCGACCAGTGCGTGTTCGGCGTGGAGTCGTGGCGCGGCGCCGGCGGCGAGCACCAGATCGATTGCGCTGTCGTCGGGGCGAGCGTTGTCGGCTCGCACCAGTTTGAACACCTCGTTGAGCTTAACCGCACGCGCCGCCCTCGATGACCAGCCGGTTAACTGGCTGGCGTTGGAATTCAGGTAGATGACCTGCCCGTGTGCATCGGCGACGATGACGGCCTCGTTGAGCGTATCGAGCACGCCGTTGATCAATGCCTCCGATAGCCGATTCGTGTTGGCCGGGAGCGTTTGGATGAAGCCGATCACCCGGTTGAGCGTGCGTTTGCGCGACCACTGGCGGTGCACGCCGAGCACAGCAGGGATTTGGCGTCCGTCGGCCATGCGCAGTTCGAGCGCGAGGGAGGCGTAGGGCTCGCCGGTGGAGAAGCTGGCGAAAAACAACTCCAGTCCCGACTCCATCGCGTGGGCGGGCAATGCCTGTAAAAGCATTTCGAGTGCGGGGGAAGCTGCGCGGCCTTCGCTGATAAGCGCGGTACAGGCCGGGGAAAACCAGTGCTTGCTGCTGGAGAAATCGAGGTCGAACAGCGCAAGCCCTGCGGTATCGGAAAGTCGCGCGATGCGGTCTTCGCTGGTCAGGCCGATCTCTTCGATTTCTTTGCGTTCATGGATGTCGGCATTCAGGCCGAGCACGCGGATCAGGCTGCGGTCGGGGCCGAAAAGTTGGATGCCCGAAGAGTGCACCCAGATGTAGTGGCCGAGGCGGTGGCGCAGCCGGCATTCAAAACTGAATTCGCGGTGGTTGGTGAGCGGGGGCTTCGCGACCTGGTCGGGCAGGGCGGAGGTGTCGTCGGGGTGGATCAACGCGCGCCATGCCTCGTGCGTTTGTGGTAACGCATCGGTTTCATAGCCGAGCATTCGCTTCCACGCCGGCGAGCTGACGAGCCGACCGGTTTGCAGGTCGAGGTCGAAGAAGCCAAAGGGGCCGAGGGCGGCCAGAAGCCCCGCGCTCTCCACGGCTGGCGCGTTTCCAATCACGTGCTGGGCAGGGGTGGGCTGGGCGGCGGGTTGGGCGGCGGGCTGAGCGGCGGTTAACACCGGAACCGTTGCGTGTGCTGCAGGACGTGCGTCAGCCGTGGCGGGCGGCTGTGCCTCGATGCGGGCAAAATAAACGGTGTCGGGGCCGTGGGCGGCTTGCAGCTCGATGACCACGGGTACGGCGGCGACCGGTTCGAAGGGTTGGGCCAGCAGTCGCAGCGGACGTGCCAGAGCGGTGGCGATGAGCACCTCCCAGTGCGAAGTTCGCAAGCCGGCAGAGTGGACCGAAACGTCGAAGGCGAAGAGGCTGACCACGGGCTGGCCGGCGAGGTCGGCGGGCTGAGTTTGCCAAAGCTTACCGGCGAAATCATTGGCGGCTCGAACCGTACCGCTGGCGTCGAGTACCAGCAGCGCAAGTTCAGTCGGTTGAGGGGTAGAGACGGGGGTATTCACAAAACTACCGGCAAACGTGAGGGGCTGGGCGCTGATTGCACGCACCGTTTATCGGCACACGGGCTAATGGCGGGGTTTAAAGCGGTCTGAGCCGAGTGACCCGCAGCCGAAGCAGCCACGCGGTGGATTCCAATTTTCAGCAAACAAAAGGCGTTTTAGCCGAAAACGGCTCAGTGACGGAGATCGGCACCAAGGGTGGTGCTGATCCGATCCATTACTTGGCGTTACTGGCAATTTTAAAGGGGGCGGTCGAGTATTGAATCGATGCTGCGCCACCGTGGCTGGAGGAAGGCGTCGAACGGCGGGCGACGCGCCAGCTCTCGCGGTGCTTACGAATCCAGTCGAGCAGGGCGCGTTCAAAACCGATGTCGTGTCCAAGACGTTCGGACTCCAGCCATTTATGGCGGAGAACCTCTTCTCGCTCAGCTAGAAACTCTTGATACAGAATCGATTGCTTAACGAACTCACGTGAGGAGGAGTCGGTTGTATTTGGCTGGGATTGATTCATGGCGACCATGGCGAGGGATGGAGTCGGTCAACTAGCTAACACTACTTGTTAAAATCGGCTCTGAATGGATTCCCTTAAGCATAAAAGAGTGCGAAGGCCTAAATAATTTGATTGAAAGGGAGCGTCTCGTTTGTGGTTCGGGCTGACAATAGTTCGGGAAAAATAGGCCGAGCCTACGGCGTGTCAATTGAGAGGAATCAATACGCGTCTTTCGCGTTTTTTTTACAAAATCATGGCGTTGTGGCCATTGGCTTGCGCGAAAGCTGCAGCAGGAGGCGGTCGCCGATTTCGCGGAAAATACCTGCTGAGAGGCTTTCCGGGGCGTTGATGACAATGGGTTTACCCGTATCGCCACCAGCGCGGATCTCACTGATCAGGGGGACTTGGCCGAGCAGAACCGTTGCGAGCGAATCTGCGGTTTTCTGCCCGCCGCCTTCGCCGAAGAGGTGGTGTTTCTGGCCGGCGGGGTCGATGAAGTAGCTCATGTTTTCGGCGACACCGAGCAGGGGCACGTTGACCTTTTGGAACATCAGGCCGCCCTTGCGGGCCACGTTGGTCGCAGCTGGCTGCGGCGTGGTGACGAGTACGGCTCCGTCCAAGGGGAGTGTTTGTACCAGCGAAAGTTGCGCGTCACCGGTACCGGGAGGCAGGTCTACAAGGAGGATGTCCAGTTCGCCCCATTTCACGTTTTGCACGAACTGCTGGATGGTCTTCATGATCATCGGGCCGCGCCACACTACCGGCGTGTTGTCGTCGACGAGGAAGCCCATGCTCATGACCTTCACGCCATAGTTTTCCAGGGGAAGCAGGTTGTCGCCTTCGACTTGGGGGCGGCCGTCGATGCCCATCATCAGCGGCACCGAGGGGCCGTAAATGTCGCAGTCCATCAAGCCCACGCGGCCTGGACGGCCCTGAGCGGTGAGCAGTTGCGCCAGAGCACAGGCCAAATTGACCGCGAAGGTGCTTTTGCCGACGCCGCCTTTGCCTGAGGCAATGGCCACGGCGTATTTGATGGTCTTGGGAGCGGCGGTGTTGCCGCCGAGATTGCCACCGGCTGCGGCAGGGGTGCGCGCGGGGGACACGGCGATGTCGATCACCGTGGCGGTCACTCCAGGGATAGCGCGCAGGCATTTGTCCACCTCCTGTTTGAGGTGCAGGGGGATCTTGGGGTCTGAGGTGGTGAGTGAGAGAGAAACCTTGGCGGTTTCGCCAACCAAGGCGGCCGAGCGCACCAGCCCAAAGGAAACGATGTCACGGCTGAAGCCGGGATATTTTACTTGTTTGAGGGCTTCTTTGATGTCGTCGGGAGTCACGGTAATAATAAGGAAATTTGGGAACGGTGAAGGGTTTTACGTTGTTATAGGTGGCGGTGCTGTAAATAGAAATGGCCTGTCCTCTCGCAACTATCCGTATCACTTTTTTGTCATGAAACACCTGCTCCGATCTCTCGTCGCACTGGCGATCCTCGCGCCAACCGCAGTTTTTGCCCAAGCCAGCCGTAATCTCGGCGATGTTGTCATCTCCGCAGATCTTAAAACCATCGCGGTGAGTGTCTCCGGTTCCACGCCAGAACTCACCAGTCTCGCCAATCTTGCCTTCAAGGCCCACGGCCGCATCCGTCTGGTTCCCAGCGGCGGCAGCTTCGAGATCAAGTTCGCCCCGGTAGCCGCCAACCAAGTACAGGTCACCGTGACCAAGGCCGGCGCAGTGGTGCTCAACCAGGTCGCCCAGGGCACCAGCACGCGCAACGCCTTTTTCCGCGCCGCCGATGCGGCGGTCACCGCCAGCACGGGACTCAAGGGCTTCTTCGCCTCGCGTCTGACGTTCATCAGCGAATATTCCGGCAAGTCCGAGGTCTTCACCAGTGACTTGTTCTTCGGCGAGGTCCGCCAGATCACCAAGGACAACGCCCAAGCCATCACGCCGCGCTGGTCGCCGGACGGCGGTAAGATCCTTTACACCAGCTTCTACAAGTCGGGCTTCCCGGACATTTTCCTGCTCGATTTAAACAGCCTTCAGCGCACCACCTTCGTGAGCTTCAAGGGGACCAACAGCGGCGCACGTTTTAGCCCCAACGGTTCACAGGTTGCGCTGGTGCTTTCCGGCGAGGGCAACCCCGAGATTTATGTGAGTAATGCCCAGGGTCGCGGCGTGGCTCGCCGCACACGCTCGTCCTCGGTCGAGGCCTCGCCGGCCTGGTCGCCAGACAGCTCGCGCCTCATCTTCACTTCGGATGCGGCCGGTGGCCCCCAGCTTTACACGATGTCTGCTGCCGGTGGCACTATGCAGCGCGTGCCAACGAGCATCAGCGGTTACTGCGCCGAGCCGGACTGGAGCGTGGGTGATCCCAACAAGATCGCGTTTACCACCCGCATCGGCAGTGGCTACCAGATCGCCGTCTATGACATGGCTAAACGCGGTCCTGCAAAAGTTGTTTCCAAAGCCCCGGTGGACGGCGTCGAGCCGAGCTGGCTGGCCGACGGCCGCCACTTGGTTTACACCGAGCGCGCCGCCAATAGCCGCAGCATCAGCATTCTCGATACTGAGACCGGTAAGACCACGCGCCTGAGTTCTTCCCAGCTCAAACAGACCTCGCAGGCCAGCGCTTGGCTGCGCTGAGGTGGGCCTAAGTTAACCGGTGCACAAAAAAGCCGTCCCGCATAGTGCGGGACGGCTTTTTTGTGGGTGGACGCTAATCAGCGTTTGAGTTCGAGACGAGTAACGCTCATTCACGTTCAAGCTGCGCCTGCCGAAATCGGCAAGAACCCTGCGCTCACGCGCAAGGCCACAAGGAGCTTGTTCTATCGGCGGGTGGCCCTGAGCGTGAGCTCAGGGAATTGGCGTAGTTGGGCGAAGGCCCACCTTGAGCTCACGCTCAAGGCCACGCCCTTCGGGACCCTATTCCGCGTGGCCCTGAGCGTGAGCTCAGGGATTCTGAAAGCCGCACGGTGGTGGACTACAACTCAGGCGGTGGCCTTGAGGTAGTTGGCCTCGGCGGCGTCCCAATCGACCACGTTCCAGAAGGCGGCGATGTAGTCGGGGCGGCGGTTCTGGTAGTTCAGGTAGTAGGCGTGCTCCCAGACATCGAGGGCTATGACCGGTTTGCCTTCGATACCGGCAACGGCCTTGCCCATCACCGGGCTGTCCTGATTGGCGGTGGAACCGACCGCGAGTTTCTTGTCAGCGGTGACCACCAACCAAGCCCAGCCGGAGCCGAAGCGGGTGGCGCCGGCCTTGGCGAACTCTTCCTTGAGTTTATCGAAGCTGCCAAAGGTGGCGTCGATGGCGGCGGCGAGCTGGCCCTTGGGGGCGCCACCCTTGCCGGGGCCGATGATCTTCCAGAAGAAGGCGTGGTTGGCGTGGCCGCCGCCGTTGTTGCGAACCGCACCACGAATGGCCTCGGGCAGCTTGGAAAGGTCGGCGATCAGGTC
The DNA here is from genome assembly GCA_024998815.1 of Opitutus sp. NCBI lineage: Bacteria > Pseudomonadati > Verrucomicrobiota > Opitutia > Opitutales > Opitutaceae > Opitutus > Opitutus sp. Next base: position 1,053,969 of record JACEUQ010000002.1, on the reverse strand, counting down.
ACACACACAGGCGGGGGCAGCGACACCCGCGTCGGCCAGAGCCTTGTTCACATTGGTGATGTAGGCTTGGTGATGCTTGGAGTGATGGATTTCCATCGTCTTGGCATCGATGTGGGGAACGAGGGCGTCGTAAGCGTAGGCGAGTTTGGGCAGTTCGTAGGACATGGTTGTAGGTGTTGGGTTAAAAGAAATGGGTCGGGGTGGAACTTGGCACCTCGGGCAAATGCGTCAACTGTACTGACACTTTTGCCGACCGGCGTTCGCGGTTGCACTTACAGGCCGAAGTGGCGCGCGGTTTTCCATCCCAAATAAACGCCCACGAGTGAGGCAACCCCGCTGATGGCAAACGCCCAAAAAAAGCCCAACGGCTCACCCAGCGCCCAGCCAACATAGCTCAGAATGGCCGAAAAAAGCAGGGGCAGGATTTTCATGATATGCCGGGCGTTTCGGGTTAAAGCCAATGGGTCAATAGGTCGCGCTGTTCGTCGCGGAATCCGTTGTTTTGATAAAGCGAGCGGGCTCGAGCGTTGGTCCGGCTGACTTCAAGGCGAAGGGTGGCGACCGTTGTCGTGCGGACCCATGCCTTGATTAACTCCAGTCCGTTCCGGCCAAACCCGTGGCCGCGCTGGGCGGGTACGAGGTAAAACTCGTCGAGCAGGGCCAGGCGGCCGCGGAATTCCAGACTGAATCCAAAGGTAATGACCGCATAGCCGATCACGCTGCCGGTTGACTCGAAGAGTTGGATACTGCCGAGGTCGGGCTGGGCGAGCAGTTCAGCCAGTGCGCGCTGGGCGACGGGTTCATTAAAGACTAGGTGCTCCTCCGCGTAGAAGTCCCGCATGAGGTCGAGGAGCACGCCTGCTTCGGCGAGCGTAGCCGATCGAGCCTGAAGCGGGACTGGTGTCATGGTGCGGCGGGGTTAATGAGGCACCCGACAGGCTTTGGCTTAAAACTCGAAAGGGGGGCGGGAGCGCTCGGTGGGCTTGATGGTGCGCGGCTTTTCCTCGGCCTGTTGAGCCATGAATTTGATCAGGCGATCATTGAAGGTTTTGGCCGGGTCGTGGCCGATCTTCTTAAGCGCCTGCACCAGCGCGGCCACCTCGACCAAGCGTGCGATGTCACGGCCGGGGCGCACAAACAGTTCCACGTGGGGGATGTTCATGCCGAGGATTTCGTAGTGGTTTTCCTCCAACCCGGTGCGCTCCTCGATGGCCTCCGGCGTCCATTCGCGCAGCGAAACGACCAAGTCGATGCGTTGCTCCACGCGCACGCTTTTCACGCCGAACATTTCGGCGATATTGATAATGCCGATACCGCGGCACTCCATGTAACCGCGGTTGAGCGGGCGGCTGGAGGCGATCAGGTCGCGTTCGTCGAGCAGCTTGATGCAGGTCAGGTCGTCCGAGACGAGGGAGTGGCCGCGTTCGATCAGCGCGAGAGCGCACTCGCTTTTACCCACGCCGGAGTCGCCGCGCAGCATCACTCCCACGCCCTTCACATCGAGGGTGGTGGCGTGCTCGGTGGAGGACGGCGCAAACTCGTTGTCGATGCACAGCGTGGCCAGATTCACCCAGTGCATGGTGATCATGGCGGTGCGGAAAATGGGGAGCTTTCGCTCGCGCGAGATCTGCTCCATCGCCGGGGTGGGGTGGAAGTTGCGCGTGAGCACCAAGCAGGGGATGCTGCGGTCCACCATCTCGTTGAGGATGGTGACCTGGGTCTCGTGCGAGAGCGTCTTGAAGAACGTCATCTCAGCGGCACCGAGCACCTGAATTCGCTTGTTCGCGAAGTACTTGAAGAAACCTGTAAGGGCAAGAGCGGGGCGGTTAATGGAGCCTTCCTTGATGAGCCGGTGGCGGCCCTCGGCACCAGAAATGAGGTCCAGCTTGAGCTTGTCGCGGTAGCTTTCTTCGAAGTGGGCGACAGTGATTCCGTGGATGGCCTTTGACATGGGGGAGGGGGCTTTAAAGCGGGGTTAAAGGTTGAAGTCTTTGCCGAGGTAAAACTCGCGGGCTTGCGCGTCGTTGATGAGGAACGCGCCGGTGCCTTCGCTGAGCACGCGTCCTTGGTGGATAAGGTAGGCGCGGTCGACGATACGCAGGGTTTCGCGCACGTTGTGGTCGGTGATGATGACACCAATCCCGCGGGATTTGAGCTGAAGGATGATTTTTTGAACCTCGGAAACCGAGATCGGGTCGATGGCGGCGAAGGGCTCGTCGAGCAGCAGGAATTTCGGGTTGGTGACCAGCGCGCGGGCAATCTCCAAGCGGCGGCGCTCGCCACCCGAGAGGGTGTAGGCGGGCTGCTTAGCCACGTGGGTGAGGTGCAACTCTTCGAGGTGCTGGGTCACCACGGCGGCGCGCTGGGCGCGGGGGATTTTGATGGCCTCGGCGATCGCCAGGATGTTCTCGGTGACCGTGAGTTTGCGGAAGGTGGATGGCTCCTGCGGCAGGTAACCGAGCCCGAGGCGGGCGCGTTCGTGCATGCGCAGGTGGGTGATGTCCTGGCCGTTGAGCAGAACGCGGCCACGGGTGGCCGGAACCAGCCCGACGACCATGTAGAACGTCGTGGTCTTGCCGGCGCCATTGGGCCCGAGCAGGCCGACGATTTCGCCGGCGTGCACCCGCAGGTCGATGCCGTTGACCACGGCGCGTTCACCATAGGTTTTCACCAAGCCATGGGCTTGGATCTCGGAGCGAGAGGATTGCAATTCCGCTGCGGAAGACGGTGCTGGTTGCGCGGTGGAACTCATGGTTTGCTCGTAGGACGGGGCAGTGCTGCGGGGGCCTGGACGGGCTTGTCTTTCTCGAAGCCGAGGTCGCGGATGGGCGGGCCTTGAAGGCGGATGTTGTCGCCAAAAATCCGCCGCTCGCCGCGGAGCAGCACGATGCGATCGCCGGTGGCAACGTACGGGCCGTCGTTGTCGATCACCACCGGCTTTTCGGTGAGCACCACGCGGTCCTCGCCGGGGAAGACCTCGGCTTTTCCGCAGGTGACCTCGCGCTCGCCTTGCACGATGTGGACGTTGCCGGTGGCCACCAGGGTCTTGAACTTTTCCACGGCTGGAATGGCGGCGTTTTTGTCGTCCTTTCCGTGCATGCGCACGACGGTCACATCCAGCTTGTCGCAGGTGAGGCGCAGGTTGTTGCCGGTCACGGTCACGTTTTCTTTGAAAATGGAGCGGGTCTCGGTGTCGGTGCTCCACATCTCCATCGAGGTGCTGGTGATGACGGTGGGCACCGAGGCGGCGGCCGGTTTCTTGTCGGCGGCGCTGAGCAGGGCGGGGGCGGTGAGGAGAGCCAGCAGTAGCGTCGGCAAACGGGGGAAAGGGCGGTTCATTTGATGATATCTTTTAGCTCTTCTTGGAAAATAACGCGGGTGTTCTTGGCGATTATAACCCGTTTCTCGGGGTGATTGTACGACCATTGCTCGCCGGTGACTTCTACATCGAGGCGGATCAGGCGAACCTGGTCTTTGCCACTGACGATCTGCTGGTCGGTTTGAAAGGTCGCGCCTGGGGCCAGCAACACGGTGTCAAAGCCGCCGGTGCCATCCTTGGTGAACAAGGTGAGCTGCAGCTCCTTCACGTCGACCTGCGTGGCGGTGATGAAGAGGGCCTCGGCCGCGCGCATGAACGAGGTCTTTTGGCCGTCTTTGTCGAAGGAGGGCAGGCGGAATTCTTTGATCGGCGCACTGGGCCGGATCTGCGCAGGGGGTTCAGCCGCGATGAGAGCCGATGTCCCTGCCAACAGGGCGATAAAAAGGGGCTTTATTGGGTTCACGCGGCGGTGGCGGAGCGGTGGGCGGCAAGGATGTGATCGCAGACTTCGCGCACGGCTCCGCGACCAGCCGGGCGGCGGGTAACGTAATCAGCGGCGCCGAACGGTTCGGCCATGGCGTCGGGTACGCTCACACCAATACCGGCCCATTGGATGGCTGCGGTATCGATGAGGTCGTCGCCCATGTAAACGATTTGTTCGGCGGTGAGGCCGAGGGTGGCGGCGAGTTCCTGGAGCGCAGTGATCTTGTCGGTACGGCCTTGTACGAGGTGGGGGATTTGCAGCTCGGTGGCGCGCACCGTGGTGGCGCCGGATGCGCGTCCGCTGATCCAAGCGGTGGCAACACCTTGCTTGCGCAGTTGCACCAAGCCCATGCCGTCGAGGATGGAAAACGTCTTGGTTTCGACGCCGTCGGAGGACACGTGGATGGTGCCGTCGGTGAGGACGCCATCGACGTCCATGGCAAACAGGCGAACGGCGGCCCAGCGGGCGGGGGGGATGATGGCTTTCATGTTTTTTAAAAATCCCAAACTCCAAGCGGCCAAATCCCAAGAAGGAATCAACCCAGGGCGCAGTCGGCGTTTTTGCGATTTGGATGTTTTGGTTTTTGGGTTTTTAAGTTTGGGATTTCGCGCGAAGCGCGTTTTAGCCGATCCAGTTGGCGATTTGCTCGATGAGCTTTTCTTTGGTCGGGCGGTAGACTGCCTCCAGCTCGGGGGCGAAGGGCACGGGCATGTCGGCGGCGGCAATGCGCAGCGGGGCGGCTTCCATGGAGAAAAAATGCTCCTCGGTCAGGCGCGCCACCAGTTCGGCGCCGAAGCCGTGCGTGCGGCGGCCTTCGTGTAACACGATCAGGCGGTGGGTACGCTCCAGCGAAGCCTTGATGGCGTCGAGCTTGAGCGGCGCCAGCCCGCGCAGGTCGAACAGGTCGAAGGTCATTTCGTATTCGCTCTCGAAGTAGTCGCAGACTTCGGCCGCCGGAATCGTCATCTCGCCGTAGGTGACAAAGGTCGCGTAGCTGCCGGCGCGCAGGTGCTTGGGCTGCCAGACGTCGCGGTAGTTGGCGTCCCAGCTCACCGCGTGTTTGCCGCGCCGATACAGGCCCTTGTGCTCAAAGATTAGCACCGGGTTGTTGTCTTCGTAGGCGGCGAGGATGGCGTTGAACGCATCCTGCGGGGTGCTCGGGTAAATCGCCTTGAGGCCGGGCATCGAGAGGAACAGCGACTCGAGCTCCTGCGAATGGAACGAGCCCATGGTGAGCCCGCCGCCGCAGGGCAGACGGAAGACGATCGGCACCGCCGCGCCGGAGCGGAAGTGGTAGGTCGCCGCGTTGAGCGTGATCTGGGTAACCGCCTCCGTGGAGAAGTCCGCAAACTGGAACTCCTCGATCGGCCGGTGGCCGTTGAGGGCGAGGCCGATCGCCCAGCCCGTGCAGGCGCTCTCGGCCAGCGGAGTGTTGAAAACGCGGGCACGGCCGAAGTCTTTTAACAGGCCGTCGGTGACCTTGAACGCGCCGCCGTAGGTGCCGATGTCCTGCCCGAGCAGGAGCGACTCGGCGCGTTCGGCCAAAACCTTGCGCAGGGCGGCGTTGATCGCCTGCGCGAAATTGAGCTGGGCGGTGGGAGCTTTGAGCTCAGAGCTAGGAGCTGGGAGCTCAGAGTTGACGGAGGGATGCCAAGGCAGCGCCGGGGCGGCGGGCGCGAAGACGTCCGCCAGCATTTGGGCGTCAGGTGCGGGGCGCGGTACCGCCAGCGAAATCTGGATACAGGCCTCCAGGTAGGCGTGGAGCTCGGTCTCGATTTTTTCGATGGCGGCGGTGTGGCCGGCGGCGACGAGTTGGTCGCGGAACTTGGGCAGCGGGTCCTGGATGAGAATGGTTTCGAGTTCACCCGGTGCGAGGTAGTCGCAGGTGTCGTAGGCGGCGTGGCCGCGCATGCGGATCGTGTGGGCCTCGATGAGGACGGGGCGCGAGGTGATGCGAACTTTGTCGATGGCGGCCGCGAGGGTACGGGTGACCGTCTCGATGTCGCCGGTGGCGTCGATTTCGAAGCCCTCCATGCCGTAGCCGGCGGCGCGTTTATAGAGCTGGGTGCCGGCGGTGAACTGTTCGCTGATCGGGGTCGAGTAGGCGTACTTGTTGTTCTCGATGACGAAGACGATCGGCAGGGAGAGCAACGAGGCCAAGTTGAGCGACTCGTGGATGTCGCCGGTGCTGGAGCTACCGTCGCCAAAAAACGTGAAGCCAACGGCGGTCTTGCCGTGGCGGCGCTGGGAGTCGGTCACACCGAGCACGTGCGAGAGCATTGAACCGAGGTGCGAGATCATCGGCAGCGAGCGGTTTTTGACGTCGCCGTGGTGCACGTTCCCTTCGCGGGCCTTTGTCGGGCTGAGCGCGTTGGCGAAATACTGATTGAGGTGCTCGCAGAGGTGGTCGCTCCAGATCAGGTGGCCGCCGAAATCGCGGTGGGTAAACGAGACCGCGTCGATGGTTTTGTCGGCGAGCAGGATGAGCGGGATGATCAGCCCCTCGTTGCCCTGGCCGCCGGTGACGGTGCCCTTGATCAGGCCCTGGCGAAACAGGTCGAGGATGCGGTTGTCGCCGGTGCGGGCGAGATGCATCCAAGCGTACAGGCGCAGGAGGGCGGCTGGGCGGTTCTGATCGAGTTCGCCGGCGCTCAGGTTGCGCTCAGTAAGGATGGCGGGAGGTGTAGGAAAAGCCATGTCGAGTCCGCCGAAGGTGAGGAGCGTAGGGGTGGTGGGCAAGCGATAGATTTGCCGTCTCACTCAGTAGCGATCCATTACGAAAAACAGGACCCAGACCAAGCTGATGTTATAGATTACGACGAATGCGACCAAGTAGACGAAGGTGACTGGATTGCCGGGCAAATAGATAAAGCCGAGTGCCGCCAGCAGATTTCCCGCAATGGCCGAGATCAAGTAGTCGTTGCGTCGGCGGTTGGAGCGGGGCGGCATGGGTTTGAGCAACTCGCCCTCCGCCTTCTGCTGGCGCGCGAGGTTGGCCCGGAGCATTTCTTCAACCGAGGGCGGGGCGGGGGTGTCGGCGCGGTTAACGTGCTCTACTTCCCGTTTGCCCAGGGTGTAGTGCGGTCGGGCGGGGATGAGTTCTTCGCAAAGCACCTGCGATTCGCGCAATGCCGCCCACGCTTCGGGCTCGGTCTCGGGGGCCAGCAGGCTGTCGGCGCTGAGCAGGCCCAGCTCGGCCTTTTGTTTAAGTACCGACAGACTGTGCGGACCGGTGCGCCGGCCGTCCTCGCGGAGGAAATAACGCGGGGCGGTCGGCATCGGGACGTTACGATAGGCTCAGGCCTGCTCGATTTTTTGGATGCGGGCCACGTGGCGGCCGCCTTCGAACTCGGTGGCCAGCCAGACGCGGGCGATCTGGATCGCCTGGGCCTCGGTCACAGTGCGTTCGCCGATCGAGAGCACATTGCCGTCGTTGTGGGAGCGGTTCCAGATAGCGATCTGTTCGTTCCAGCACAGGCCGCAGCGGACGCCTTTAACCTTGTTGGCGACGATGGCCTCGCCGTTACCCGAGCCGCCCAGCACGATGCCGCGTTCAAATTCGCCGCGGGCGACTGCTTCCGCGGTGGGGCGGATAAAATCAGGGTAATCGCAGGAGGCGTTCGAGTAGGTGCCGAAATCGCGCACGGTGTGGCCGTCGGCCAGGAGCGCAGCTTTGATGGCTTCTTTATAGGCGTAGCCGGCGTGGTCGGAGCCGATTGCGATCGAGTAGGTCTTCATGGTGGTGGCGGTAAAAGGGCGGCGAGGTGGGCGTTAAAAAGCCCGTGGTTATTCTCTCGGAGGAGTTCGGCGGCAAACCAAAACGCCGGTTGGGGTGCGTGGGTTTAAAGTAGCGCAGACTTCCATTCTGCCTAGGGCTGCTTTTCTCAGCTCAAAGCAGATTGGAAGTCTGCGCTACTTTTTTATCCGGCTTTCGCTTTGCCATGGGCAGTCGAGGTCCCCTTGGTTTCCCGAATGGCAAAATGGCTCCTCATCGACGGTTACAATCTGGCTTACCGCTGCTTTCACGCCGTTCCGGAGCTCACCCGCGCCGATGGCTTTCCGACCAACGCCCTCCACGGTTGGGTCAAGTCGCTGTGGAAGCTGGCCGATCAGGAAAAGCCCCTCGGTACCTTGGTGTTTTTTGACCTCGATGGTTCCCACGAACGCCAGGCGTTGCTGCCTGAATACAAGGCGCAACGCTCCGAAATGCCCGAGGCCCTGCGCCAACAAATCGAGCCGATCAAGGCCCTCACCCGCGCCATGGGCTACATCGGCATTGAGCAACACGGGGTCGAGAGCGACGACGTGCTGGCGTCCCAAGCCGTCGCCTTGGCTAATCAGGGCCACGAGGTGCTGATCGTCAGTTCCGACAAGGATTTCGCCCAGATCGTCGACGACCGCATCAAAATCCTCCTGCCTCCGCCCTCGGCCAACCCCAAGCTCGGCTGGCAGTTTCGCGATACCGCCGCCGTGCTGGCGAAATTCGGCGTCCCTCCCAACCAAATCGCGGCCTACCTGGCCTTGGTCGGGGACACTTCCGACAACATCCCGGGAATCTCCGGGGTGGGGCCCAAAACCGCGGTCAAATGGCTCCAGCGTTTTGGCAACATCGAGGGAGTCATCGCCAACGCGGACAAACTAGAGCCGGAGCGTTTCCGCGCGGTGGTGCGCGAACGTGCCGACGACCTGCGGCGCAATTTGAAGCTGACCACGCTGAACTTGGCGTTGCCCACGGTGGCCGCTCAAGCGCCCATCGTCGATTCGGCCCAATTGTTTTCCCTTTTGGAGGGCTTTGAAATGAAGGGCGGGCTCAACGAGGCGCGCACCCGCTACAGCCAGCCCGAGTTTTTATTTTAACCTGCCGCGTTAGCCGAGTTTTTCCGCAGCGTAGGCGCGGGCCAGTAACACCACGGGATGCGTCACCTCGATTGCCGGGGCGCCCGAATTGCCCGCGTGTTGGGCCAAGCCGTTGGCCAATTGCAAGTGGCAGCCGGGATTGGCCGTGGCGACGATGTGCGCTCCGGTGGCCAGCACGTGGCCGACTTTGCGCTCCTGCAAGCGCGCGGCGGTTTCGGGCTGGGTGATGTTATAAATACCCGCGCTGCCACAGCACCACTGCGACTCGGCGCATTCGCGCAGCTTTACTCCCGGCAGCGCACGCAGGATGGCGCGCGGTTGGGCGCTCACCTTCTGGCCATGGCATAGGTGGCAACTCTCGTGGTAGGTCACCGTCGTCGTGGGCGCGGTGGCTGTCGGCGGGCGGAAGCCGATTTCGACTAGGTATTCGTGGATATCGCGCAGTTTGGCCGACCAGGCGGCGGCTTTTTGCGCGTAGGCGGGGTCGTCGTGCAGCAGGTGGCCGTAGGCGCGCAAATGCGAACCGCAGCCGCCGGCGTTGCTGATGATGGCGTCGAAGTCGGCGGGGTTAATTAAATCGAGTTGCCGGCGGGCGAGGTCGCGGGCGGTGACGTTGTCGCCGTTGTGGGCGTGGAGCGAACCGCAGCAGGGTTGCACGGGCGGGGTGTGGACTTCGCAGCCGTTGGCTAGCAACACGTCGACGGTGGCGCGGTTGATGTCGGCAAAGGCGAGGTCTTGCACGCATCCGGTGAGCACGACCACGCGGCGGAGGCGGACGGTGGACGGAGGCGGAGCCGGGCAACGTTCAACATCCAACATTGAACGTCCAACATCCAACGCGGCGCGGGGGGCGACGGGGCTCTCTATGGGTTGGATCAGTTGGTGGGAGAATTTCTCCAGGATCTTCGGGGCCTGTGGTTCGAGCCGGCGTAGGTTGGACGGCAGCAGGTTCATCAAACCGGCGCGGCGGGCCAGGGTTTGCAATCCGCTGGTTTGCCACAGCCAGAGTAGCCGACCGATGGCGCGCAGCAGTCGTGGGCGAGTGAATACCACGCGCAGCATGGCCGTGCGGATAAAACTGCGGGTGGGCGTGGCGAGCACGCCGGATTGCTCGACCTCGGAGCGGGCGGTTTCCAGCAGCTCGGCGTAGTTGACCCCAGCCGGACAGGCGCTGGTGCAGGCCAGGCAACCCAGGCAGTAATACATTTCCTCTCCGAAGGTTTTGGTGAGTTCGAGTTCGCCGTCGGCGATAGCGCGCATCAGGGCGATGCGTCCGCGCGGACTGTGGCGTTCGCGTTTAGTTTCCTCGTAGGTCGGGCAGCTCGGCAGGCACAGGCCACAGTGCATGCACTGCTGGAGCACGGAGTAATCGAGGTCGCGGAGGGATTTCATCGGGTGAATCGGGCGGGGTGGTTTCGCTCAGTCGAAGATTTTACCCGGATTGAGGCGGCCGTCCGGGTCCAGCGCGCGTTTCACCAGCCGCAGCAACTCGAAGGAGGCGTCGCCCAACTGGCGGCGCAGGAAGGCTTTTTTGGCCAAGCCGACGCCGTGTTCGCCGGTGATCGTGCCGCCTCGTTCGAGGGTGGCGGTGACGATGTCGGCGATGGCCAACTCCACGCGGTGCATCTCGGCGTGGTCGCGTTCGTCGGTGAGGATCGTCGGGTGCAAATTGCCGTCTCCAAAATGGCCAAACGTGGCGATGGCCAGGGCGTGTTTTTGGGCAATGGCGTCGATCGCGCGGATCATGCCGGCGAGTTCGCTGCGCGGCACGGTGACGTCCTCCAAAATCGTGGTCGGGCGCAGGCGCGCGAGGGCCGAAAACGCGCTGCGCCGTGCGGTGGCCAACTGGGTGGCTTCGGTGGCGTTGGCCGCGCGGCGCACCGAGCTCGCGCCGTGGTCGCGGCAGAGTTTTTCGATGTGCGCGGCTTCCTCGGCCACGGCGGCGGGGTGGCCGTCGGTCTCGATCAATAAAATCGCGGCGGCCTCGCGCGGCAGGCCGACTTTGGCGAAATCCTCAACGCAGCGCAGGGTGGTCTGGTCGATGAACTCCAGCGTGCAGGGGATGATGCGCGCGGCGATGATCGCCGATACGGTTTCGGCGGCGGACTCCATCGACAAAAAGGCGGCGAGCAGCGTCTGGCGGGCGGCGGGGCGGGGCAGGAGTTTTAACAACACCTGGGTGACCACCCCGAGGGTGCCCTCGCTTCCGATGAACAGGTCGCGCAGGTTGTAGCCGGCGACGTCTTTCACGCACTTCGAGCCGAGCCAGCAGATCGAGCCGTCGGCCAAGACGACCTCCAGGCCCATGACATAGTCGCGGGTGACGCCGTATTTGAGACCGCGCAGGCCGCCGGAGTTTTCCGCCACGTTACCGCCGATGGTGCTGATTTTCATCGAGCCGGGATCGGGCGGGTAAAACAGGCCGGCGGCGTCGGCAGCTTCGTAGATCTTTTGGGTGATGGCTCCCGCTTCGGCGCGCAGGGTGAGGTTGGCCGTATCGACTTCGAGGATGCGGTCCATCTGGGCGAGGCAGAGCACGATGCAGCCGGGCAGTGGCACGCTGCCACCAGACAACCCCGTGCCGCTGCCGCGGGTGACCACGGGTGCGCCGTGTTCGCGGGCGAGGATCAGGGCGAAGGACACATCGGCGGCGTCGCGCGGGAAGATCACGCAGGCCGGGAGTTGTTTGAGCGTCGCGGTGCCGTCGAAGCCGTAGGGCAGGATGTCTTCGCGGGCGGTGAGCACGCGGTGCGTGCCCAAGCGTTGAGTGAGTTGATCAATGAGGTCGGCCACGGGGATGTGAACGTGGTGAGGCGCACGCACGGAAGCAAAGCCGAGTTTTTTTTGGGGGGTGGGGTAGGAGTAGCGCGGACTTCCAGTCTGCCTCTGGGGATGGTGGCTGTTCACCCGGAGCAGACTGGACGTCTGCGCTACTTTTCGCGGCGTTTTTTTGGATGGAGCCGTTGCCGGTTTGGCGCAGGACTGCGACAGCGCTGACGCAAGTTGACCCACCGCCGCTGATGACTTCGACCCCGCTTTCCCTCGGGCGAAGGCCCCATGGTGATTTGGCCCGCGGCGTGCGATAGGTGGCCCACTATGGATTTTAACCAACTCACCCAAATGTCCCGCCAGGCCGTCACCGATGCCCAGTCCGAGGCGCGTCGTCGCAGCCACAACGAGGTGGAAACCTGGCACTTGCTCCACGCCCTGCTCGCCCAGGAAAGCGGCATCGTGCCCACCCTGGTTGAAAAAGTCGGCCTTACGATCAGCGCCTTGCAACTGGCCGCCGAGCGAGAGCTCGACCGCCTGCCCACGGTAACCGGCAGTGTCGACTCCTCCAAGGTCTACGTGACCCAGTCGATGAACGAAGTTTTTACCCGCGCCGAGGAGGAGGCTAAATCGCTCAAGGATGACTTTGTCTCCGTTGAGCACCTGTTCCTCGGCTTGATCGACGTGGCCAAACCCGACGCCCTCGCGAAGTTTTTCAAATCCTTCGGCATCGAGCGCAGTAAAACCCTCAAGGCGCTCAAGGAGTTGCGCGGCTCCCAGCGTGTCACCACCGACAACCCCGAGACCACTTACGCCGCGTTGGAGAAGTACGGCATCGATTTGGTCAAACTCGCCACCTTGGGGAAAATGGACCCGGTGATCGGCCGCGACGACGAGATCCGGCGCACCGTGCGCATCCTCTCGCGCAAAACCAAAAACAACCCGGTGCTGATTGGCGAACCCGGCGTGGGCAAAACGGCCATCGTCGAGGGCTTGGCCCAGCGCATCGTGCGCGGCGACGTTCCCGAAGGACTTAAGGACAAGACGATCTTTTCGCTCGATATGGGAGCGCTGATCGCCGGTGCCAAATACCGCGGTGAATTCGAAGAGCGGCTCAAGGCCGTGCTCACCGAGATCAAGCAGAGCGAGGGGCGCATCATCCTTTTCATCGACGAGTTGCACACCATCGTCGGCGCGGGGAAAAGCGAGGGAGCGATGGATGCGGGCAACCTGCTCAAGCCCATGCTCGCCCGCGGTGAGTTACACTGCATCGGTGCGACTACGCTCGATGAGTACCGCAAACACATCGAAAAGGACGCCGCGCTCGAGCGCCGCTTTCAGCCGGTGCTTGTCGAGCCGCCGTCGGTCGAGGACGCCATTTCCATCCTGCGCGGCATTCGCGAGCGCTTTGAGCTCCACCACGGCGTGCGCATTCAGGACAACGCGTTGGTCGCTGCCGTCACTCTGTCGAACCGCTACATCAGCGACCGCTTTTTGCCCGACAAGGCCATCGACCTAGTGGACGAGGCCTGCGCGATGATCCGCACCGAGATGGATTCCGCGCCGCAGGAACTCGACGCGCTCCAGCGCCGCGTGCTTCAGCTGGAGATCGAGGAAGCCGCCCTGAAGTTGGAAAAAGACGAGGCATCCAAGCAGCGGCTCGACGTGTTGCGCAAGGAGTTGGGCGACGCCCGTTCCCAGGCTATCGCGCTCAAAGCACGCTGGGAGAAGGAGAAGGCCTCGGTGGATCGGGTGCGCAAGGTGCGCGAGGAACTCGACGCTGCCCGCATCGAGTTGGAAAAAGCCGAACGCGCCTACGACCTCAACAAGCTGGCCGAACTGCGCCATGGCAAGATCCCGCAGCTGGAAGCGGAGTTGAAGAAAACCGAGACCAGCGCAGCCAAAACCGAGTTGTTTAAGGAGGAGGTTTCGGCCGAGGAAATTGCCGAGGTGGTGTCGAAGTGGAGCGGCGTGCCGGTTTCTCGTATGGTCGAGGGCGAAAAGGAGAAGCTTTTGAGGCTGGCTGATGCTCTGCACGAGCGCGTGATCGGGCAGGACGAAGCGGTGCAATTGGCGACCGACGCCATTTTACGGGCGCGCGCCGGTATCAAAGACCCGCGCCGTCCGGTTGGCAGCTTTCTGTTTCTCGGGCCGACGGGAGTCGGCAAGACCGAGCTGGCGAAAACCTTGGCCGAAACGCTGTTCGACAGCGAAGCGGCCTTGGTGCGCATCGATATGTCGGAATACATGGAAAAGCACAGTGTAGCCCGACTCATCGGGGCTCCTCCCGGTTACATAGGTTACGACGAGGGCGGCCAACTCACCGAGGTTGTGCGGCGTAAGCCTTACGCAGTTATCCTGTTCGACGAGATCGAGAAGGCGCATCCCGACGTGTTTAACGTGCTCCTGCAGGTCTTGGACGACGGGCGCATCACGGATTCGCAGGGGCGCACCGTGGATTTTAAAAACACGGTGATTATCCTCACGTCCAACATCGGCTCACGCTTTCTGTTGGAGGGCGTGACCGGCGATATTATTCCCGAAACGGTACGCGAGTCGGTGATGGCGGAGTTGCGCCACACCTTCCGCCCTGAGTTTCTCAACCGCATCGACGAGACGGTGTTGTTCAAGCCGCTTACGTTGGAAGAGATTACGCGCATCGTTGACCTGTTGTTGGCCGATCTGAACCGACGGCTGGTCGAGCGTCGGGTGACGGTGAAGCTCGACAAAAAGGCGCGCGATTGGGCCGCCGAGAAAGGCTACGATCCGGTGTTTGGTGCGCGCCCGCTCAAGCGTTTTCTGCAGCGTCAGATCGAGACGAAACTGGCGCGGGCGCTCATCGGCGGGACGGTGGCGGAGGGCACCGAGGTGGTCTTTATTGTCAAAGGTGACGAGCTGGTGCTGGTTCCCGCGAAGTGAATGGCGGCCCCAGACCGGGGCTAATATCGAGCAAGATGAGGCAAATTGGCCGGACACGTCCAAAGCTGCACGGGATTGGGAAATATACTAGCGTTGGCCGTCTCTGGCCAATTCAGCTCACCTTGAAGAGGAATTGGTAATCTTGCGTTCCCTTGCGGCGAATTTGCCTCGATAAAACCGTCCTGGTGGCGCCCGGCTAGGCGTTGCGCCAGATTTTAGGCAGCAGGGATGCCGCTCCGTGATTACAGAGCAGGTAATAGCCCCAGAAAACCGCCGCACCGAGCACCAGTAAGGCAAGCGTTTCACCGAGTTGACCGCCGTTGCGGCGGCTGCTTCGCAACAGGGTGTTGACCGCCAAGCCAATCGCAGGCGCCAGCACGAAAGCCACCAGCGATGAGCCGCAGAGCACGATGAAGATCACCACCAGTGTGCGCAGCAGCGGCTCCTCAATCAGCTCGGCTTTGTAGCCCACCAAACTGTTGGCCAAGTTGAGTAACAATAAGCAGCACGGGAGGATGTAGTAGTTTTTAACTGCGGAGGACGACTTCTTCATGATGTGCGGGTGGCGGCCCAGTCCTTCATATCAGCCGCGCTTCGGTGTCAAACCGGAGGGGAAACTCAGGTGGATTTAGCGGTCCCGTTTTTGCGTCAATTTTGGACGAGGGGCGATTAACTTCATGCTAGGGTTTTGGTTGCCGAATTATCCAACGAACAGTCGTGCTGGCAGATGGGGTATGGGCGATGTTTTATAGGCGGGGTGGCGACTGCAAATGGCTGTCAGGAATCGTGGTTTGTTCGCTCGTGAGCGGTAAAAATTATTTAAACGGCCCGATGCGCAGATTTAGCTGTTGCGAGCGAGCTCCATAGCTTGTGGGTTCACCCACCCCCTTTCACTGCCCAGCTCCTTTTAGTCGGGCAGTTAACTCATCCTTGTAACACCATGTCGGCCAAAATTCTTTTAATCCGGACCGGATCGAATGCGTTTCATGCCCAAGCCTTAGTGGTGACGGAGGGCGGGTTGTATCATCGCCCCTTGGCCAGCGAGGCTGAGTTTTCGGCGGTCTATCAATCCGAGAAATTTAACCTCATCGTGTGTGATGGGCGGGGCAAGGAAACCGCATTGATCGAGTTGACGGAGAAAATTGGGGGTTATCAGCCCGACGCCCACATCGTGCTCGTCTGCGAGAAGCCGCCGTTGGATTTTGTGGTGAAAGCGATCCGCCTTGGGGTACGTGACCTCTTTCCTGTTCCCGTGAACTTGGGCGGGGTGCTGACGCGGGTGGATGAGCTCATTAAGCCTTTTTTCACCGGTGGGGGAGCGACGGCGCTAGCCAATTGCCGCTCAAGCCTAACGCTGTTTTTGACCGCCGACGGGGCGCCGTCCTTGCCTGCCGCTACCAAGGGGGCGAGCGCTGCCGACGTGAAGGAACTAAACACGTTACGGCTGGAGTGTGACCGACTGGGACGCGAGCTTCAGACCGCGCAGGAGGCACAAAATTTAGCCGCGACCACCGTTGTTTCACGAGGCCAAGATATCGAGGCGCGCGAGCAGGCGTTGGCTGAAATGGAATCGGCATTTACGCTGGTTAAAAATAAGCAGACTGCTGAACAAGAGTCGCTTAACGTAGCCCGTGCCGCGCTTGCTCAAGCCCAGTTGGCCGCCAGCCAAGCCTCCGCAGCAATGGCCGAACGGGAGCAACAATTAGCCCAACAGGTCGCCAGTCAGACTCAAGCGGGCCAGGCGCATGAAGAAGCGCTCGCCGAGTTTGAGGTGAGCGAGCAGATGCTGGCCGCGCGGGAAAAATCCCTCGCTGCAGAGAAGACTAAATTTGAAGAAGCCGGGAAAAACTTGCCGCAGGCTCAGGCGCGCCTCGCCCAAGAGACCGCTGAGCTCGCAGCCCAGCGCCAAGCCCTCCAGGATGAGTTGGCTTCGGTGACCAAGGCACGCACCGAACTGGAGGCTCAGCAGGCCAAGTTAAGTAAGGAAGCCGCGCGCATCGAGGCGGAGGCCAACGAGTTGACGGGCGAGCAGGCTGCGTTGAAGAAACAAGTTTCCGAGTTGGCGGCGCGTGAAAAGGAGATCGGAAAACAGGCTGAAAAGTATGCCGATCGCGAGCGCACCTTGGGCGAGGCGGAGGCGGAAATCGGCGTGGCCAAAGCCGCCGTGTTGGCTGAGCAAAGGAGCTTGGCCCAAGAACTCGCGGCCGTGGAAAAGATTAAGGCCGAGCAGGCAAAGGCGCAGGCTCAGACCCAGGCCGAGCGGGCGGAAGTGAAGGCGAGCCAGACGAAACTGGCTGCGGAAGCCGCGCGTATCGATGCCGATGCAGCTGGGCTGGATGAGTCGCTTGCGGAACAGGCGCTAAAGGTTGGCGAGTTGGCCAAGCGGTCGCAGGCCATTATTGATCAAGAGCGGGTCCTTGGCGCGCGTGCTGCGGCCTTGGCTGAGGCGGAAAGTCGGGTGGCGGAGGTCGAGCGCAATGCCCGCGCTGCTGTCGCTCCGTTGCTGGCGCAAGCCGAAGAACGCGCCGCCGCCGTTGCTGCGCGCGAATTGGCTTTGTTGGCCAAGGAGAAGGAGGTCGCCAAATTACTGGCTCGGCTGGAGGCCGATGCAGATGCCGCCGCCGAAGAACATGCGAACCTCGATGCGGCCAAGGTTGCGTTCGATAAAACTTCAGCCGGGCTCTCGGCTCGCGAGGCCAAGCTGGCTACCACGGAAAAACTCCACGCCGAGCAGGCCGTTCAGATCAAAAAAGAACAGACGGCCGTTACAAATCAGCAGCAGCTCGTGGAAGCAGAGCGACAGGCCCTCGAACAGGAAAATGCCGCGCTTGCCGAAAAAATTGCGATATTAGAGAAGAAGCGACAGACCATGCAGGCGCTGATGAGTTCAGTTTGATTTTATCGCAGTAGCTGCTTTTTTTCCACCCATGGCTACCCCCTCATCTCCGCGTCTGTTAGTCGAGTTGGCGACCCATTCCGTGCAACTATTGGCCGTGGATGCAGCTGGCCAGATAACGGGTTATGTGGAGTGTGCACCCGAGTCCGGTGCCGTCACGGCCGCGCTCTCGCAAATCGGTGCCACGGTCGCGAGCAGCCATGTGCAGGCGCTGATTGCGCCGTCGCCAAGTTTTGTGCTTCGCGCGAGTGCTGAGGAATCGGCCTCGATTCGCACCGCCAAGCGCTTGCTTGCCCGCGCCGAGACTGCGGCGCAGGTCGGTGCCGGTGGATTTAAAGCCGTCGCGTTCGACGGGGCCACCGGAGCTCGGGTGGATACGGTGGGTTCGGCGCCTTGGGTCATTGCGGGCTGCATCAGTTCGCAACTCGACGACGCTACCGCGCGCCTCGATTCATTGGGATTATCTGCGGCCGCGCGCAACCTCGCCTTCCCTGCGCGTATCGGCGCGGTCGCGCTCACGCTGCAGGACTTGCCTGAGTCGTCCCGTGTGTTGATCTGGCAAATCGCCGAAACGGACGCCCTGGTTGCATGCGTTTCGGCTGCTGGCTGTGAGGCGGTTGCGTCGATTCCGGCCGGTTTCGCCCAACTCTTCGATGCCGTGCAAGCCGGACTGGGGCTGCGGTTCCGCGCTGCGGCGAGCAAGTTGTTTTTTAACGCCAGTTACGATTTTACGGACGCTGCGGGCCCGATCGCGGAGCGTCTGGCTGCGCTTTTAAGGCCTTCAATCACTGCGCTGGGCGTGGTGCCGACAACGCTCCATGTGGTCGGCTTGCCGAGCGGCCAGGCTTGGCTGCCCAAGGCCTTGGCTTCGGCCCTTGAGCTCGATTTGCTCGCCCCCGACCTTTCTGCCTTTTGCGCTCAGCGCAACGTGACCGGTCCGGCCCTTGATTCGGGTTTGCCGGTTTCGGCGCTTGGTTTGCTTTTGCACGCTTCCCAGCGTGGCTCGAGCGACGCGCCTTGGGCCCCGGGTTGGTTGGATGAGGCTACGGCGGTTGTTACTGCGCCCGCGCCAACGCCGGCACCTGCCGTTGCACCTGCACCCGTGATCACGCCAACGCCAGCGCCGGTGAAAACGGCCTCCTCCGCACCCGCGCCTGCATCCGCCGCCGCGCCCGTGAGCGCCAAGCCGGTGCCAGTCACCGTGTCGGCCGGCGCAACGCCTAAACCGAATGCCGCTCAGAAGTCGGCCGTGGCCGCAAAACCTGCCGCAGCGGTAGCAGCCAAAGCGGCGGCACCTGCTCCAGCGGTGAAGCCCAGCGTTCCTGTGCGCGCGGCCAGAGCCGCTCCCGCAGCCAAAGCGGCTAAGGCAGCTCAGCCGGTTCCAGTCGTCACGGAATCCGCGGCGTCGCTCGCCGGTGAAGCAGAGATTACGGCTGAGGAGTCAGCAGTTGAAACGGTTGTGGCGCCCAAGAAGAAGCCGGTGGCGCTTTTAGCGGCGGTGGCCGCTGTGGTCGTTTTGGGCGGACTTGGAGCGGTGCTGTTCACTCGCGGCGGTGGCGGCAGCGCTGAGGTTGTACCAGCGGTGGCCACGGTTTCCGCCGAGGAGTTACAGCGCCAAGAGCAGAAAAATGCCCTTTTCTTGGCTGAGGAGATGGCTTCGCCCCGGAGTTTCCGTAACGAAAAATATAGCCTGGAGGTTTCCGATCGCGGCTATCTGCGTAAGCTCACCGACAGCAGCAAACGGGTGCTTGTTGACGAGCTTGGCTGGATCGAACTTCAGGGGGCTTACGTAGGGACGGGTAAACCCTTCACCGCCGGAACAATGTCGGATTCCGATTTCACTCCTTCCGTCACCAAGGCGGTGCGCGAGGGCAAGGTGGTCTTCGAGATCAGCGGCACCCATGCGCGGTTTGCCCTCAAGACCTTGATCACTTGTCTGCCGACCTCGGTGAAGATGGAAACGGTGTTCACGCCGATTCAGATGACCGAGTACCGCGGCCCGCTTTCATTGGTGTATTCGGTCAAGATGAACCGCGCGTCGCTGGCGCTTGGCCAGCGAGGTGTTATCGCGCCGGGCAAGGCGTCCTTTACGACGCAGGCTGGGCCGGTAGAACTGAAGTTTGACCCGGCCGTTTGGGGCCCTGTCGGCGAGGCGAACAAGCAGACGGTCACCCTCGGTGGCAACCTGGTGTTGTTTAACTTTGCCGGAGCCTCGACTGAGCCGAAGAACAACGTGCTCAACGCCGAACTCGTGCTGCCGTAAGCGAACTTGGGCAGCGAGGGTGCTTGTTTAACTTGGCATTGCCGGGTTCTAACGCGCCATCACCATGCCCGCTATGGCTTCCGCCCAGCTGGCCCTTCAATCCGTCGAGTTCGCCCATCCGGGCATGACCGCGCCTCTCTTCACCGACCTTACGGTGCAGTTTCCTCTCGGCTGGACGGGCATCGTCGGGCCTAACGGCGCGGGTAAAACCACCTTGTTGAAAGTCGTCACCGGTGAACTCGCCGCGCAGAGCGGGGCGGTGCACACGCAAGGGCTGGCGCTCTATGTCGCCCAACGCACCGACGAGCCTCCCGCGATGTTTGAAGATTTTATTTGGGCGCCCGACGCCACCGTGCTTAAGGCGCGCCTGCGCGTGGTCGAGGACTGGCCGGAGCGTTGGTCCACCCTGAGCCACGGCGAACGCAAGCGGGCACAAATCGCCGTCGCGCTTTGGCGCGAGCCGGCCGTTCTCGCGCTCGACGAGCCGAGCAACCACATCGACGCCGATGCGCGCCGCTTGTTGCTGATGGCGCTCACGGAGTTTGGCGGCATCGGCCTGCTGGTGAGCCACGACCGCGCGCTGTTAGACGAGTTGTGCACCCAATGTTTGATCATCGATCCACCCGACGCCGTGCTGCGGCCCGGTGGCGTGACCGAGGCGATGGAGCAACAGGACAACGAGGAAAAATCCGCCCGCAGCGCCGACGATGCCCTCCGCCGCACCGAAAACCGACTCCACGTCGAGGCACAGCGCCGGCGAGTGGTTGCCGATCAGAAGTCGGCCGCCTCGCGCGGCTCCAAACAAATCAAAATTCCCGCCCACGACCACGATGGCCGTGCTCAGCGCAACTTGGCCAAGATGTCCGGCAAGGACGCCTATGCCGGTAAAATGGTCGCGCAGATGAACCAGAAGGCGGGCAAGGTCGCCACGCAGCGCGCCGAGACCACGCTCAAAAAACGTTATGAAACCGGCATTTGGGTAGATGGGGCCTCCTACATGCCGCGCGACTTTTTACTGCGCTTACCAACGGGCAGCTTGCCGCTGGGTGGCGGGCGCCAGTTGTACTTTCCCGATCTGGAAATCGGCGGCACCAGTCGTATCGCACTGACCGGTTCCAACGGTCTCGGTAAAAGCACGCTCATTCGCCACTTGCTTGGGCACCTGCAGTTACCAGCGGAGAAGTTGGTCAGCGTGCCGCAGGAAATCTCCGCCGGGGATTCCTGCGCGCTGCTGGAGGCAATCAAGCGCCTGCCGAACGACGAACGCGGCCGGGTGATGACCACGATCAGCCGACTCGGCTCGCGGCCAGGGCGGTTGTTGGAAAGTGCACTGCCAAGTCCGGGCGAAGTGAGGAAACTCCTGCTCGCCATCGGCATCGTGCGCGGTCCTCACCTGATCATCATGGACGAGCCGACCAACCACATGGATTTGCCGGGGATTCGTTGCTTGGAAGATGCTCTGGCGGATTGCCCGTGCGCAATGCTGCTGGTGAGTCACGACGAGGCGTTTTTGGCGGAGATCACCGCTAGCGATTGGAAACTCGTGCGCGATGACGCCGGCGACACGCGGCTGGAGATTCAGAGGTGATACCAACGGATAGATGCTTTTAGGATTTACGATCTCGGATCAAAATCGCTCCGCGATATGGCTACGTTAGGAATGTAGAACGCGTAGAGGTACGATGGAGTGTAGAGCGCGTAGAGGTACGACGGAGTCGTTTCGATCGGGGAGCGTATAATTCCAAGCAGGCGGTGGTTTTAGGAACCGCCGGTTGACTGCGCCTTAGAAGCGGAAGGTAATGGGCCGATCATGACCCTCTTGGCGTGGATTCCTTCGGTTTGGATTTTGCTAGTGCTTTTGGTTCAGGGGGCCTGCTTAGGCGTAGCCGAGGCTGCCCCATCGCGTCCGGACTTGTCCGGCTACCTCAACGTGCCGCTCAAGAGAACCAGCCATAACCAATTGCTGGTCGCCGTTCTGGTTAACGGCCATCAGGCTACCTTTTTGGTGGACACCGGCGCGCCACACGTCGGCATCGAGCAGGCCCGCCTTGCCGCGCTAGGCATCGAGCCGCTGGGTGGGCACGGCCCACAGGCGCCCACGGTGCAATCCAACGGCCAAGCGCATCGCCTAGCCGTGATCAACTCGCTTCAGGTGGGCGGCATCACGTTGGCTCAGGTTCCCGGGGTGCTTTTCGACCTTGCGGCGGTCACGACCCAAGGAGGCTCGTCTGGGGCGAAAGCTATCGACGGAATCCTTGGACTCGACGTGCTCACCGCGCTCAATGCCGTGGTTGATTGCAACCAGCCTGCGTTGCTCATTGCCCCGATTTCCGGCGCCGCGCCGAACCTCAGCCAACGCTTGACGAAAACCGGTTGGCCCGAGGTGACTTTGCTCCGCGCCGGCGAACACCTGATCGTGGGCACACGTTTGGGCGAGTTCCCCGCATCGCTGGTTGTCGATACCGGCGCTGGATCGTCCCTTCTCGATAACCGCTTCATTGCCACCAACCCCAGATCGCTCTCCTCCCGCACCTACACTGCGGTAGGGATTCATTTTAAAACCACCTCAGCCCGGTCAATCCGACTAAACCACCTGAGCATCGGTGGTCACGAGGTGAACTCCAGTTACGCGCTGGTTTGCAATTTCGCCGACCTGATCGGCAGCGATCCTGAGTTGCGGACAGCGGACGTCAGGGGCCTGCTCGGGGTGCAAACCCTGGTGGCCGCCGAGGCCTTCATCGACTGCCAGAGCGACAAGCTTTATGTCCGAAAAAGGCGGCTGAAACTCACCTTCGGCCACTGAAATAGTGCCGAATTGCAGCGTGGCGATGGCGCAGATTGGCCCACGAAACACACGAATTGCACGAAAGTTTGAATAATAGGACTTCAGCCGACTCCAGGGTTTTCCTTTCGTTTCATTTCGTGTGTTTCGTGGGCAACCGGATCGGAGGCTTTTCGGTTACTACAGTGGGGGCTTATTTGGCGACCGGTGCCTCGCGGAGCAGGGCTTCCAGGTTTAGCGCCCGCGAGTGCATCGCGAAACCACCCTCGGGGGTGCGGGGCCACTGATCCTCCGGTCGGTCACGGTAAAGCTCTACGCCGTTGCCGTCGGGATCACGCAGATAAAGCGCCTCGCCAACCCCGTGGTTTGCAGCTTCATCGAGCCTCAGGCCCGCCCGGAGTACGCGCTGCAGGGCATCGGCGAGTTCGGCGCGGCTCGGGTAAAGCAAAGCGAGGTGGTACAGTCCTGTTGTTCCGGGTGCTGGCGGCGAACCGCCAGCGCTTTCCCAGGTGTTCAGGCCGATATGATGGTGGTAACCACCTGCGGACAAAAATACTGCCTGGTCCCCGTAGCGCTGGGTGACCGTGAAGCCGAGCACGTCGCGGTAAAACCCCAACGAACGCTGCAGGTCGGCGACCTTGAGGTGAACGTGGCCGATGCTGACCTGTGAATTAGCCGGTAATGAATGAGAGCGGGAAAGCATGGGCGGAGGTGGTGGCGGCGATATGAAACGAAGCTGCCGTATTTTTCAGGGTGTGTTTTTTGGATAAACTGGGCGGGCCGGGAATTTTCGGAGCAGCTTTTGATAGGCTTCGAAATTCTGGGCGGAGAGATTGCGCGCGGCGTCGGCTGTCACCGGTTCGACCCCGCGCCCCTGGGCCACTTCCAACAGGGCGCGGAGGTGATAGAGGCCGGGATTTGGTTTATAGGCGGCGAACAGGCCCGTAAGTTGTTTTTCGACCGACTCGAATTCGCGTCCTGAAATACGGATGCGCAATTTTAGAAGCAGATCATCGGGTGGAGCGGTGAAGCGTTGCTGCGGATAAAAAAACCCACCGATCAACGAGTTCAGAGGGTAAGTCAAAACGCTGACAAGGCGCGGAGCGGCTAGGCATGCAGCGATGATTAGGCAGATAACCCCTAACAATGCAGGCGAGGCCGCGCTCCAACCTGAACCCTGCGAGGCGCGGAAGAGTAGTCGAAAGCCCTGCACCGCGAAAGCGGTGGAGGCGACCAGCGTGGTGAGGGTCAAGGCACGGCGCATGGAACGAGGAGTTGTGTCGGCCGACGAAGATCAGTACCCTCCGCTGGGCCCTGCCCAGTTGCGGGGGTTGCGGTCGCCCGGGGCGCACCTTGCACCACCGTCGTCTTTGCCGTCCGAGCCGAAGGCGCAGAGGTTGTAACTCGCGCCCTCGGGAGCGGCGCGGTAGGTGAAGGATTGGCCGGTAATGCCAAAGCGGTCAGGGCGAGTTTTATCAATTCCACTGGTTCGCATTCCGAAAACAATTCAATAACAACTAAAAACACTCCACTTCTGAAGCGAGAACGTCACAAAAACGACAAAACTCGCCCCGTCTGCTTTGGCTTTAGCTCCACAAAGAGAAAAAGTTACAGCGTCGAGCGATAGCTCTATCCACTACACTCCTATGACACCAATAAATCCTCCCTCGCCCCCCTCGGGCTGACTGAATCAAACCTCACCGTAAAAAAAGAAGGCACCTACCATGCGCTGGTGCTCGTGCTTTCAATCCTCTTCTGGATTGCGATTACCGTGAGGATCATCGGCATTTTCTACGCCGTTTTTATTGGATTTTTCCTTTGGCTCGGCAACGGCTTGCTCGTCGCGCACGTGCGATCGGAGTCAATTCGCGTCGATGAACGACAACTCCCTGAACTAGACAAAGCCTTCCGTGAAGTCTGTCAGCAACTCGGGGTCAGGCAGCCTCCGGGCCTTTATGTGATCCAGGCCGGCGGAATGCTGAATGCGTTCGCCACCCGGTTTTCGGGTCGGAATTTTGTCGTGGTCTACTCTGACTTACTCGAAGCCCTCGGGCCGACGTCGACCGAGATGAAATTTATTCTCGGCCATGAACTGGGGCACATTAAGAGCCGCCACATCCTCAAGCAAATCTTCCTAGGACCCGGTATGTTCTTCCCGTTGATCGGCCCCGCCTATCGTCGCGCTTGGGTAACTTCCTGCGATCGCTACGGCGCATTTGCCGCTCAAGATGTCGATGGCTCGGTGCGGGCAATGATGATTCTCAGCGGCGGCAAAGAACACGGCCGCACCCTCAGCTCCAATGCCTTTGCCGGACAACACGGTGACGAACGGGGCTTTTTTGTCTCGCTGCATGAAATCACCTCGACCTACCCCACGCTCTCACGGCGCGTGTCGGATTTGCTCAACTTGAAAACAGGGCAACCGGCGACCAAGCCGCAGCGCAACCCCCTCGCCTATGTTGTCGGCCTTTTCATGCCGGGTGGAAACCTCGGCGGTGGTGGAGGAGGCCCACTCATTGCCGCAATGATGATGGTTATGATGATCGGCCTATTGGCCGCCATGGCGATTCCCGCATTCCAAAAAGTACGGCAAGCGTCTCAGGAAAAATTCTGCGAGAACAATTTGCGTCAGTATTCCGCCGCGTTCGATCAATACACTTTGGAAAACAATCATCCGCCGAAAGACCTGCGTGAACTGGTCGGGGCAAGTAAATAGAGCCTGTCCCGAAAGCATAAAAACCTAGCAGTGAACTATTAGCATAAGTTTAATGATGCCTAACCCGAGTTCCGCAGTTCGAAAGATGGTTTTGTTGTATTTGAGGCACTTGCGTAATTTAAGGGGCGATTTTCGGCACTACATTGCTGATTTCGCGGGTGCCTTTGGGCAGACGCAGGCCGAGGTGGGTGAGAAGCTGGGCGGTGGCCGGTTCTGGCTTGGTGACTACACGCAAGCGTAGTTCGGTCGTGATTTCGGCCCGGCGCACGGGCACGACAACATCGACGCTTTTGATTCCGCCCATTTCCTTGACCAATTGCCGTGCACAGGTGCCCAGCCCCTTCGAGTGCATCCACTGCTCAAGCGTGCGCCACAGCGCCAACGCTAGGAAGCAAACCAGGATATGC
Source organism: Opitutus sp. (assembly GCA_024998815.1). Taxonomy (NCBI): domain Bacteria; kingdom Pseudomonadati; phylum Verrucomicrobiota; class Opitutia; order Opitutales; family Opitutaceae; genus Opitutus; species Opitutus sp. Next base: position 1,028,557 of record JACEUQ010000002.1, on the reverse strand, counting down.
GCCTGGACGCGGTCCTCTTTATGGTGAAACACCGGTCGCAGTCCCAGGTCGCTTTTGGCTGTGCGGAACGCCGCCTCGGCCTGCGTGAGCTGGATATACCACTTCCACAACAAGACCGGATCGGTCTCCTCGCAGTTGGTGCGCAACAGATACGCGCCTTTTTGGCGGTGCGCCTTTTGTCCGGCGTCGAGCCGGCTGCTGATGCACAGGGCGCCGGCACGGCCTTCCCCATCGCGTAATACCTCCGCCATTACAATCGCGGCGGCGGCGGGATATTTACCCAGGTGCCGGCCGATCCGCCGGCCCACGGCTTCCTGATCGGCCTGCGGCGTGCGGCTGAGCCAGGCGTCGATCTTGATCAACTCTGCCGTCAGTCGCTCGCTCTGACGTTGGAGCATCGCGCGCTCCTTCTCGGCCCGCGCGCCGCTGCGACATAACACGTAACGCTCGCCCGGCTCGCCGTCGGGCTGTTCGACCAGGCGCACCTCCAGCCCGTCTTGCACGGTTTTCCAGTCGGATTGTTCGAGCAAAGTCTGCTCGTGGGCGCGCAGCCAGCTTTTCGGCGTGCCGACCAGGTAGCGCGCCTTGCGTTCGCGCAGGAAAGTAATGTTCGCCTCGGAGACCATGCCCCGGTCCATCACCCAGATCCGTTCGGCCTGGCCGTATTTGGTTTCCATTGCACGCACGATGTCCTCGACCGTGCTCACATCGGCGCGGTTGCCCGCAAACACCTCGAAGCTCAGCGGCAGGCCCTCGGGGGTGCAGACCAGGCCGATGCAAACCTGTTTATTGCCGCTGCGTTGATCTCGCGAGTAACCGCGTTGGGCCTGCGGATTGCGCTCCGCCTCGCCCTCGAAGTAGGTGCTCGTCACATCGTAGAGCAAAAACTCGAAGCGCACGCCAAACCACTCCCGGTAACGCGTCATCAGGTGGGCGCACAGAGCGTCCTTGTGCTCGCCGAGCTGATCGAGCGCGCGGTAGAGCCGGTCATCGTTGACCAGCCGGTTGTCCACACCGAGCAGATCATCGAGCGCGGTGGTGTCATACCAGTGCTCGGCCACTCCGAGTTCAGAGCGTTGCGCGCAAAACCGCGCGACGGTAAGCAGAGCGGCGGTATGCGCCCAGCCCACCGACTCGCGGCCCTCGGGCAAAAGCTCGCCGAGCAGCTCATTGAGCTTGAGACGGTGCCAAAGCGAGAGGGCGAGGTGTGAGCGGCGGCGCGAACACCGTCTATTTCTGGCGGTTACAAAATCACCTGTCGTAAAAGCCGATGACCGGCCCCGCCAGGGGCCGATCATCAGGCCCGGTCAGCTTGCAGGTTCGTCGGCCAGGCGGTCTTTCATGCGGTAGGATTTGCCCTCGATGACGACGGTCTGGGCCCGGTGCAGTAGGCGGTCCAGGATCGCCGCGGTGATGCCAGCGTCGTTGTTAAAGATCCCTGCCCAGTGTTTGTAGGCCTTGTTGGTGGTGACGATCAGCGAGCCGCGTTCGTAGCGTTGGCTGACGATCTGGAAGAGCAGGTCGGCCCCCGACTTGTCGAGCGGCAGGTAGCCGACCTCATCGAGCACGAGCACCGCAGGGGTCATGTAACGCTTCAACTCGGCTTGCAACCGGTGCAGGGACTGGGCGGTGACCAGGGCGTTGATCGCGTCCACCGCCGTCGTAAACAGCACCGTGTAGCCCGCCTGGCACGCCGCGTAGCCCAACGCGCTCGCGAGATGTGTCTTCCCAAGCCCCACACCACCGCAAAACACCGCGTTGGTGCGCTCCTTGACAAAGCCCAGTTCGAAGAGGTGCCGCACCTGCGCTTCGTTCAACTCCTTGGGCCAGTCCCACTGGAACTGGTCGACGGTTTTCTTGACCGGGAAGCGCGCTGCCTGGATGCGCCGCTCCAGCGCCCGGATCTGGCGGTCCTGGGTCTCGGCCTGCACCAGTCGGCGTAAAAATTCGGCGTGCGAACAGCGCGCCTTGGCCGCCTCGGCCGTGAGTTCGCCGTGGTGGCGCAGCAGGTAACCGAGTTTCAGGTACTTGAGTTGATCTTTTAATAAATCGGTTTTTTCGGGTTCTGTTTTCATTGGGTATAGGGGCTTAAATCCGGGGGACGCAGTTCGAGTTCCAGTGCGGCCAACGCGTCGGCGCGGGTGAGGTGGATCGGCCCGGCTTGCGGCAAGGCCCGCGCGCGTTGTTCGAGCAAGTTGAGGATGTAATCGCTGGAGTAGGCGCCGAGTTCATGGGCGCTTTCGATCGCCCGGCCGACTGCCTCCGTTCCATACAGGGCCACCAAACCCACGATAGTCGCCAGGTGGTGTCCCGCGTTGAGCCGGCGCTCCTCCAGCCCCCGTTGGTAGGCGGGTGCCGCCGGGCTCAGTTCCAAAAACCGTAGCCGCAGGCGCTGCCGCGCCCCCTGCCGTTTGCGCTCCTCGAGTTCGCGCACATGCTCGGGGTTTTCCACATCGGCGCGGCGGGCAAAACTGCGGGCATGCTCGGCCACCAGGGTGCGGTCCGCATAAAACCTCACCTGCGCCCCCTCGATCTGCGCGGTGAGTAGCGCCCCGGCAAACTTCGTGGGCACCGAGTAGCGGTTCGTTTCGATACTCACCCGGCACCGCCGCGACGCCCGCACGCTTAAGGTGCGCACCGCCGGACTGGCCACCGGGTTAAGCGGCAGGAGCGCAGCGCGCTCCTCGGGCAGCCGGTCCACCGGCCGGCCCTGGGTTTCAGCGTGAACGCGCACGTTGGCCACCGTTTCCAGCCACAAGCTGGCGGCCGGCCCCAGCTCGGTAAACCCGTTCATCTGCCGCCCGCCAAGGAAGCTTTTTTTCACGTAACCCACCGCGTTTTCCACCATGCCCTTGGACTGCGGATGCCCCGGCCCGCACGCTTTTATCGTAAACCCGTAGTGCCGGGCAAAGTCCAGGTACTGGGCGTTGTACACCGGGTCGGTCCCGGGCACATGCGAGAGGACGGCCGTCTTGCAGTTGTCCACCATCACCTCGCGCGGCACCCCGCCGAGTTTTTCAAAGGCGCGCCGGTGACAGCCCAGCCACCACTCCTGGCCCTGCCCGAGGGTAAATTCCACATGCAGGAACCGGCTGTACCCCAAAACCATGACGAAAAAACTTAAAGCCCGCCGGGTGCCGTCCACCTCCACCGCGCCAAAACTGCCCCAGTCCACCTGCGCGGTCTGGCCGGGGGCAAACTTGAGGGTAAGAAACGCCTCCAGGTTCCTCGGCCGCACCCGCCGCACGTAGTCTTTCAAAATTGAATACCCGCCCGTGTACCCCCGCTCGCGCACCTTTTGCCAGAGCTGCATGGCGGTGAACGGATGGGCCTCCAGCCAGCGCGCGATCGCCGGCTTGTGCACGTCGAGCTTGCTTGGCCTAGGCACCTGCGCGGCCTGGCTGCGCACGTACTTTTCCTGCGCCTGCCAGCGCCTCACCGTCTGCACGTGCAACTGGAGCGAGCGGGCGATTTGCGGCGCACTGTGACCGGCCGCCTCCGCCTGTTTTATCCGGCAATACAGTTCGTAATCGATCACGCGCCCACCTCCCGGCTCGGCGGCGGCGTTGCCGCCAGCGTGTGCGTTGGCCTGCCCCGGTCCAAGGAGAGCACCTGGTAAAGTGGCGCGGCGTAGGCGATCACCCCGGCCTCGATTAACTGCCGGCGCGCCTCGACCAGGCCGTCCTCGCTGAGCGTGAGCAGCCGGGCCAGGGTGCGCGTGGCGTAGTAACTCAGCCCGTCGGCGTCGCCCACGGTGACCAGGACCAGATAGAGGCCCCAGGCGGGGGCACTGGCCCGCCCCAGGTAATTGCCCCGCACCAGCCGGTGGTCCAGCCAGCTAAACTGGGCCGGCGTGCGCCGGAGTTGTTCGCGATCGATCGGTTGTTTTTGCATAATCGGGCGGCTGGACGTCGATGCCCAGGATCACCCGCCCCCGGGATTGCAGGTGTCGCAGCATGGGTTCGAGGTCCTCTTGTAACGTCACTCCGGCGAACTGCGCGATAAGCCCCACGAGCACAGGGTTTTGCGACTCCCATCTGTCTTGTAACGGCACGCAGGGATTCGGTAACGCCACCTCGGCGACCGGCTCGGCTTTAGGCTGGTGCACAACGGATTGCGTAGTTGGGATGTCTTGTAACGCCACCCGCCGTCGCGGCCCCCTCCGCCTTGAGTACCCCGGATTGGCCTTCCGCCACTCCTGCACCCGTTGGACATTTTCTGGGCCTTTCCAGTGGTCGAGGTTCTCCGGCTTCGCCAACCATTTGGCCTGACTGGCCGCCCGGCTCGCCCGTCGGCATCCCGGCTTCCCGCAGTAGCGCTGACGCTCGCGGTTATGCGCGTCGGGCAGAAAGAAATCGACACAGTGCAAACACTTGCGTGAACCGGTTGGATGCATCGCTGTGCATCCGCCAAGCGTCCCGCCGGTTCAATCTCCACCCATTCGCACCCCTCATATCCCCAGCCGGACAGGGAAGAAAACCCACCCACGGAAGAAGAGTATTACTCTTTTTAAGGGGAAGAAGATCCACCGAAGAAGAAGTGCATTCCTAACCGCCAGAAATAGACGCTTTCCCGCTCGCCGCTCACAGGCGAGGTAACACTCGCCGAAGTCGCGGCTGCGTTCTACTCTCAGAGCGCGCAGATCAGCCGGCTCCCAACGCGGTGCGGTGTCACCTTCGGTCTGGCCCGGCAAACCGAGCCCGGGCAGAGGTGCGGTGTCCGGCTTGGGGATCGGAGTTTCCCCGCGCAACAATGCGGGTAAATCATCCCAGCCCCCGCGCAAGCCCGCCAGTTGCGCGTCGTCGAGTTTGCCCAGCGAGGCGACGACCTGCTGACGCGGCCCACGCGCGGTGCGCACCGTCCGGCACAAGTGCCAATAACTGTAACCGACCCCGCGCGCCGACTTGGTCTTACGTCGTAGGAACATGCCCGGCAGTATCGCAGAAATCCGAGCGCTCCTCAACGGGGTGTTCGGCACTACATGCCTCCAAAACCTCGTCTTCCCTCGTAGGCGCCCGCCGCCAAAAATCTGCTCTCCTCTGAAACTTTTTTTGCCGACTACGCCAACTGCGGAACTCGGGCTAAAGAGGGGTAATTCCCTGGTTTTGGTCAAAAAAAAGCCGCTATAATCGGCCATGAAGTCAAAACCCGTATCCGCCACCTCGGCCATTGCCCTGCAACGCTGGTTGCGTCCGGCGCTAACGCCAGTCGGTGCCAATAAAGATTACGCCGAGTTTCGCCAGCAATTGGAAGGACTCGACGCGTTGTTGCGTGGCAGCCACTTGGAGACGATGGCGATGGACTTTGCCAAGGCGGGGGCAGGCCAAGCCAGTGTCGCACAACTACGCCAGCGTATGGAGTTTGCGCTCAAAGCGTTACGCTTTGAAGTGTTGCGGGTGCATTTGGGCAACATATCCTTTCGCGAGCTTTCCCGTAGCATTGCCTCAAGTGATTTACTGGCGGATTTTTGCGGTGTTCGCACGCTTGAGGGAATCAAGGGGGCGTCCAAAAGTGTGCTGGAGCGGGCCTCGAAGTTTTTCACCGCCGAACAGGTGCGCTGGATGGGGCAAGTGTTGGTGGAGATGTGCGGCGAGAAGGATCGCGCCACTGAACTCGGGTTGAGCGCGCCGCTGGACATGGATGTTTGCCTCATCGACGGCACGTGCTTGGAGACCAACATCCACTTCCCGGTGGACTGGGTGCTGTTGCGTGATGTGTCCAAGACTTTGCTCAAGGCCATGATTTTAATCCGCCGCGCTGGACTGCTCCACCGTATGCCTGAAGAGCCGGAGTGCTTTGCCAAGCAGATGAACAAGTTGTGCATGTCAATGACCCACGCAGGCCGCCGCAACGACGCCAAGCGCGCGCGTAAACAGATCCTGCGCAAGATGAAGACGCTGTTACGCACGATCGGAGAACATGCCCGCCGCCACCGCGACCTGTTGGCGCAGAAGTATAGCCAAACCCATTACAGCCAACGCCAAACCAAGCGGATAACCACCCGCATCGACGCTATGCTCGGCCAACTGCCCGCCGTCATCAAGCAGGCCCACGAGCGCATCATCGGCGGACGCCCGGTGCCCAACGACCAAAAGATCCTCAGCGTGCATGAACTTGATGTGAACGTACTGGTTCGCGGCAAAGCAGGGAGCCAAGTCGAGTTTGGCAACTCGTTGCTGTTGAGCGAGGCGCTCTCCGGTTTAATCACCGACTGGCAACTCTACCAGGGCGCGGCTCCGGCAGAATGGTGCCAACTCGAGGAAAGCCTGGCGCGGCAGAACCGCTTTGACCTGAGTGCGCCGATTAGCGCGGTCGGCACCGACCGCGGCTTCGCCACCAAAAAAACTTCCGCAATGCTCAAGCAACAAGACGTTTACGATGCGGTATGCCCGCGTGATCCGCACGCGCTCAAGGAGCGTTTGAGCGAAAAACGCTTCGCCCAATTGCAGCGGCGCCGTTCGGCGACCGAAGCGCGCATTGCGATCCTCAAACAACGCCTCGGCGGACGCTTGCGCTGTAAAGGGTTTGCCAACCGCTACCGTTCGGTGGGTTGGAGTGTACTCGGTCACAACCTCTGGCTGGTGTCACGAATCCTTGCCGAGGAAATAACACTTCCGCTGGCCGCTTAATTCAATTTTCCGGCAAAAATGTGAATAACCCTGGGGCTCGCCCCGGCTTTGCCGTACCTTACTACCGCGCTTGGGGGCGGGAAAAATCGATTCGGGCCGCCGTTTAACGTCGCTGGGGTGATTCGTGCCACCTCGTTCGCCCGCAATCCCAATGGACCTCTGCGCACTTTTTAAAAATCCGGAAATTTGGGACAGGCTCTAAATACATCCGCACCACTCTCACCTGCTTAATGGGCGGAACCTATCTCATTCCTGACGGCGCCACGAGCAGCAAGGAAATCGCCTGATCCATCCATGGCACAATCGAGGAAATGAGAACCACCCACGCGTCGCCGGTCCTACGCCGATAAAGAGGTCCGGTAACTCGGAAACGGTCGGTTGCACTGTAACCGGAGGCAAAAAAGCGGCCCCGCTCAGGGCCGCCGTGGTGGGAATAACTTTACAAATCCAGTTGGGCGCGGAGTTCGGGAAACTTGCGCAGATCGGCCTTGGCCTGCTTGCGAAAGGACCCAATCCACTTACGCAGGTCCGTGCCAGCTTCGTCCCGCATCTGGGTGGCGGCGATCGCGCCCTGGTCTGCTGCCTTCGCCTTGCCATCGAGTACAACAAGTTCGTCGACTTGGGCGATATAGGAGGTGAGCACCGCCTGGGTGAGCTTACGTTTGGCGAGCACCGCCGCGTAGGGTGCTTGCTGGGCGGTTGCATAAGCGCTGCGGACAAGGGTGATAAACTTTTGCAGGTCGGCGGGCACGCGACCGCCGGCACCCAGCGCGGTGCGCACCTCCTCGGGGAAGTTGGCCTGCACGGTGGCGCGGTAGGCCGAGAAATCTTCACGCACGCTCGTCAGCAACTGGTCGCGGTTCTTGTTGGCGGTACTGGAGGTGCTTACCGCTTGTTGACGGGCATTAAAAGCCTGCTGGGCGGCGACGTGCAGGGCGCGCCCTTCTTCGATTTCGGTGATACTGTAGCTGAGTTCAGCCATAACCTCCGGACGGTTCAGCGCGGCGCTGATGAGGGATGCGGTCACCGTCAATTCGTTGGCTAAGTGTTGGTCGAAGTCGGCCCTTGGGGCGGAGGTGGGCGTGGAGGGTAGAGCGGAGTTCGCGGTACCGGTGGGTTCGGGCAAGAGGGCTGGAGTCATGGGTGTGTAATCGGGCAAGGCCGCGAGCCCACCGACGCAGGGGCGAAGGTTGTTGGGACTCAGGGCGTGCACGAGTGGACCCAGAAATCGGCCGTTGGTCTTTAACCTGGACGGCTATTTTGCAAAACCGGTCCTCCGGTAGGCAAACCGCAGCCTCCGGGCTTCAGTCTGTGGCCTCCGGTTGCCAAACCTGAGCCTCCGGGCCTGAGTCGTGTGCCTCCGGTCTTAAAACGTGTGCCTCCGACCGACAAACCCGAGCCTTCGGGCTTCAATAACCTTGGTCCGAGCGTTAAAACCCGGCTCCGAGACCGAAAAACCGTCCGCCGGGCACGCGCCGTTGCCGGAGAACCATGAAAAAAGCGGCCCTATCCCCGTTTGGGGTTCGCCGTGGTGCTCAGGTAATCTGCCAAACGAGTAGGCAGTAACATTTAAAGTGTCGGATTTAACCAAGTCAGTTTAGCCGCAAAAGAACGCAGGGAACGCAAAGAACAAGCCCGGTATTTCTATGCGATCTCTGCGTTCTTTCGCGGCTAAAAGGTTCGATGGTTTCTGTTGATTTTGTGTTACCTCAGATCTCCCCCGACAAAATCCATGCTGCTGCCAAACGAGGAGCGCATTTTAGGTTTCGTTCACAGCTGCTCTCTGAGCGCAGTGGAAAAACTGTTCGGCGGCGGGGGGTATCCGGTCACGTAACCAGGCCGCTCCAATGATCAGGGGTGCCGGTGCGGGCGAAAGCGGGAGGAGTTTGAGGCGCGGGCCGATCGAGCACGCCAATGATTGAGGCACCAGCGCGAGGCCGGTTCCGGCTTCGACAGCAGTCACCAATCCGCCCGCTCCTTCGTGCTCTTCAACGATGCGTGGCTGTTGTTTGAGGCCGCTAAACACCGTGGCGAGCATCTCGTGGTAATCGGGATATTCTTTGCGCGGGTAACTGATCAGCGGCTCGTTCGCCAACCGCGCGATGGGAATGGTGCGAAGCCGAGCGAAGGGGTGACCGGGCGGAACGGCGAGCCGGATCGCGATTCGCGAAAGCTCTTCAAAGCGCAGCCCTCGCAACATGGCTACGGAGGGTCGTACCAGAATGGCGATGTGCAGGGTGGCTTTTCTTAACCCCGCAAGCAGTTCCTCAGTCGATAGGTCATGGAGTTTTACGCGCAGCTCCGGTCGCTCGACTTTGAACGCCCGTAACGTTGGCGGTAGGATGTGCACGGTGGGCGTGGGCGCATAACCCACATTGAGTTCGCCTTGAAGCCCGGTGGCGACTGCCCGTGACGCCTGCACCGCTTCTTCAGTGCGCGCCAACACCGCCTGAGTTTCACTCAAAAAAACGCGCCCCGCCTCGGTGAGGCGCACGGATTTGGCGCTGCGTTCGAACAGCAGAAAGCCAATCTCCGTCTCTAGGTCTCGGATCTGCCGACTCAGGGCCGGCTGGGAAACATGGAGTTTCAAGGCGGCACGGGACACGTTTTCGCTTTTAGCAACAGCGAGGAAGTAACGGAGGTGGCGGAGTTCCATGCGAGTTCGCGACTATGCTTTTGGGTTATGCTGAGGCAAGAATCTTGGTCTTTCCCAAAACGCACCGAGGTGTGGCATACTCTTGGCATGATCAACATCCGCAAAGCCAACGACCGGGGCCACGCCAACCATGGCTGGCTCGATTCCTACCACACCTTCAGTTTCGCTGATTATCATGACCCGCGTTGGATGGGGTTTCGCAGTCTGCGCGTGATCAACGACGATCTCGTTTTACCTTCTCACGGTTTCGGCACCCATTCGCACCGCGACATGGAGATCATTACCTACATCCTCAGCGGGCAGCTTGAGCATAAGGACTCGATGAACAATGGCCGGGTTATCCGCCCGGGTGATGTGCAATATATGGCCGCCGGGACTGGGGTGCGCCACAGCGAGTTTAATCCTTCGGATTCAGAAGCGGTCCGTTTGCTGCAAATCTGGATTCAGCCCGACCACCGGGGGGCCACGCCGCGATATGCCGAAAAGTCTTTCGCCTCCGCAGCCAAGGGCGTCCTGCATTTGGTGGTGAGCAAGACCGGCCGCGATGAGTCCATCGCGATTAATCAGGACGCCGATTTGTGGTTGGCTAAACTCGATGCGGGTCAACGAGTCGGTCATCCACTCACTCAAGGCCGGCAGGCGTGGGTTCACGTGGCCGAGGGCGAGGTGACGCTCAACGGCCATACATTAAATGGTGGCGATGCGGCTGCCATCACCGAGGGCACAACACTGGAGCTCACCGGTCATAAGCCTGCGCAAGTTCTCCTTTTCGACCTCAACTAATCAAATCCATCAGCCCGCTAAAACATCATGAGTATTGTATCTATAATCTACTTCTCCGGCACCGGTAACACCGCCAAACTCGCCCAAGCTGTTGCGGACGGTGCGGCTGCCGTGGCCGGAATCCAAACCCAGCTGATCGCCATCGCCGGTGCCGATATTAAGGAAGGGCGTTACGAAAACGAGGCGGTGCTCGCCCAGCTCGACGCAAGCGATGCGATTATCTTCGGCACGCCCACCTACATGGGCGGACCTGCCGCACAGTTTAAGGCCTTCGCCGATGCAACCGGCGGACGTTGGTATCATGCCAAGTGGCGCGACAAAATCGCGTCCGGCTTCACGATTTCCAATAGTCCCAGCGGCGACAAGCAGGTGACGCTGCAATACCTGTCCACGCTGGCCATGCAGCATGGCATGATCTGGGCCGGCTTGGGTGAGCTACCGATGCAGGCCACCGGCATCAACCGCCTCGGCAGCTCTTTGGGCGTGATGGCGCAGGCCGCGCTTGTCGAAGACGACAAAGCTACAGGCGAACGCCTCGGTCACCGCATCGCCAGCCTTGTTGCCCAACGGAAAACCTAAATTCTCCGCACTTAAAAAAATGTCGTTTATGCGGGCCAGAGCTTAACGGGCCCGGGCCGTTGGTTATATTCAAAGTAATCTCGATTGCTGGGCTATAGCAGCTTGTATCCATGTAACGGCCCGACCCCGTTCGGCGCTAGCGCGACAACCTTCGCCGTAGGCTCGGACGCTGATACTCCTTTGCCAACTCGGACGCCGCCCCTCAACGCCAAGCCGCCTGCAGCCGCACAGCCCGAGGACTCGCACCGGTCAATGCCTTCACCCACCGCGAAAAATGAAACGGCGTCTGAAACCCGCAGCGAAACGCCACCTCCGCTACCGGCAAGCCCGTGTCCCGCAAGAGCCGCACCCCCTGCCGCGTCCGCGCCTCCCATAATGCCCGCACCGGCGTCACCCCCAGGTGCCGTTTGCAAACCTTGACGAGTTGTGCGGCCGAAACCCCCGCGACCTTGGCCAACCTCGGCAGATCGACCGGCTCGGCCGCATGCAAGCCGAACCACTCCAACAAGCGCCGCAACGCTTCCGGCTTTTCGCCCGCTCCCGACTTGTGCTGCGCCGCATACACATACTCCCGCAACACCGCTAAACCCAAGGCCTCGACCAGCCCAGACGCCTCCGTTCCCGTCACCTCGGGCAGCCCCAACCCCAGTTCCATCAATCGTGCCAGTCGATGGGTCTCCCGTATCACCGCCGGCGCCCTGCCGCAGGCTTGAGCCAGCTCCGGCGCCACCAACACTGGATTCACCGCACACCATGTGTGATGCGTCCTCACCTGCTGCGAAAACAAAAAATGCTCCCGCCTCCCTGGACAAAACAACCCCGCGTCCCCCTTGGCCAGATGCACCGTATCCTCCCCCACTGTCACCCGCGCCTCCCCGGCCTCGATCACCACCAATTGAAAATCCCCCTGCATTCGCGGACCGCAACTACCGCCTTGCTTATAGACCACATCCCCAAAAAAAGCCCGCTCCGCTTCCGCCATTCGTAGCTTAATGGATATATTATTTCCTCCCCTAGAGCTGTTCGGGTCACTCATGACGTGTTATAGATAATCTGCTCCTAAACGCCGCAACTCTAATCCCTCCCTATCATGTCCATCATCCCCTCCACCCGCCGCAGTCGTTTCCCCGCCGTTCGTCCGCCCGGCTACTTCTCCCCCGATGCCGATCCGGCCGACATTCAGACCTTCTTTGCAGACAACGGCTACCTCGTCATGGAAGACGCCTTTTCCCCCGACGAAGTCGCCGCCCTCATTGACGAGACCACCCAGATCTGCCGCGGCCGTCGCGGCGACATCCATAACGCCAAGCCGCTCCCCGACGCCCTAACCGACAACGAGGTGTTGAAACAGTTTCTCTGCATCCATTTTCCCCATAAAATCTCCGCGCCGCTAAAGGCAACGCTCTTCAACCCGGCCACGCTCAAGGTCCTCACCGGCGTCGTCGGCCCCAACGTGAAATGCATGCAGTCGATGCTCTTCATCAAGGCCTCCGGCAAACCCGGCCAAGCCTGGCACCAGGACGAAGACTACATCCCCACCCGCGACCGCTCGCTCATCGGCGCCTGGATCGCCCTCGACCGCGCCACAGTCGAAAACGGCGGCCTCTGGGTAATACCCGGCTCCCACAAACACGGCATCCTCTGGGACCAGGCATGGCACGGCGACCGCCGCTTCGACTGCTCCGAGGAAAGCCGCGGCTTTCCCTACACCGACGCCGACGCGGTCCCCGTCGAAGTCGAAGCCGGCTCCGTCGTGTTTTTCAACGGTTACCTCCTCCACCGCTCCCTCCCCAACCGCGCGCCCGAGGGCCGCTACCGCCGCTCTCTCGTCAACCACTTCATGAGCTGCGAGAGCTTCCTCCCGTGGAACAAGCCCGAGGACGGCACGCCCATGGCCAAGACCGATTACCGCGACGTGCTCGTCGTCGCCGGCACCGACCCCTACGCCCACCGCGGCTACGCCGACCTCGCCACGCCGATGCTGCGCGACGACGGCCGCAGTGGTTGCGTGAGCTGGAGCCTCGCCAACCAAAAACACCTTTACGAAGACGAAGCCGCCCCCGGCCAACCCCTAGTGCAAAAACTGGAGCCCGCCGCCCGCCCATGAGCGCCTCCAAAAAAAACCCGCCCTCCTCCGCCAACCCGCAGCTTCGTCCGGTCGCTACGCTGTGGACGCTCGTGGAGCACCCCGGCCCCGGTCGCCGCGAATGGACCCTCGCCCGCAAACTCCGCGCCATGCGTGAGGCGGGCTTCGCGGCCGTCTGCACCGTCTTCGATGAAACCCTCGCCGCCACCGTGCGCGCCGAGGGCCTCGAACCCGTCGCGTTGATCTTCGGCCGCGACCCTGCGGACTACCCCGCTTTGATCGCCTCGGTCGTGCGCAGCGGCGCCACGCTCGCCAACGTCCAGCTCATGGGCCACGACCTGCCCGCCGCCGAGTCCCTGCGCCGCTGGCTCGCCCTCGAACGCCGTGCCACCGACTCCGGCTTCGAGCTCTCCCTCGAAACCCACCGCGACACCATCACCGAGACCCCCGAAAAAATTTTCGCCCTCGCCGAACGCTACGAACAAAAGACCGGGCGCCTGCTCCGCCTCACTTGGGACTTCTCCCACCTCGCCGTCGTGAAGCACATCGACCCCGCCACGGTTGCCGAGCGCTACCTGAAACGCACCGACCTCATCGCGCACGCCACGCAGTTTCATTTCCGCCCCTTCAACGCCCACCACGTCCAAATCCCCGTGACCCGCCGCGGCGCACGCACCCCCGAAATCGTCCCCTATCTGGATTTCGCCACCACCGTCATGCAGCTTTGGAAAACCGCCCCGGCCAATCGCACGCGCACCTGCTATGCCTGTCCCGAACTCGGCCCGGTCCTGGGAGGCTACGGGCTTTCTACGTTTCCTTCCTCCTGGCCCGATGCCATTCGCCTGCAGCGTGAATTGGAAGCCCGCTGGCAAGCAATCTAACCACCCAACTCCCTGGCCCCCTCACTATCCTTCAACGCCACGCCGCTCACTCCGACCCGCGCGCTCTCGATCAACAGGTGTTCCAGCTTCCGCGCAGCCGCTGACAGAGTAGGGCCAGGGGATCGGGCCGTTACATGGATACAGAGCGTTAAAAACGTGCCAGGCCGTTACATAATATTAAAAACGGTGTGAACGGTCGGCTATTGTGGTTAGCAAGGCGCTAAAGATCCCAATCGGCACGGCGGCGGGCTTCACGCGCAAGGCCCGCAGCGCCGGTTTTTCAGAAACGACTTCACCTCGTCATGCGTACCGCACCAATGGAAAACCAAGGCATCTCCTTCGCGCTGAAAAATCAGTCGTAGATCGATGCCGCAACGGCACTCCATAAATGGAGGGATGCGCCGCCGATTTGGGCCGTGCCCTCCACGGCGGTCTTTTATGCCGCAACGGCACTCCATAAATGGAGGGATGCGCCGCAGCCCAATACCGGCGTGCAGGTGCGGCGAGCCCAACACCACGAGCGCTCCGCGCATCACTTGAAACACGTGAACCCAACGATCCGCCGGGACGCTTTTCAAAAAGCGCGGCGTGGTAAGCAGTCTCACGGGGCGAGATCGGCGGCGCTGTTCACTTCACGGAGTTTTCCGGAGCGGCGAGCTCGCACGGTTTCCCCTCGCAGTTTACGGCCAACTTGGGCGGCTTGCGCAGCTGTCACCCCATATTCTGCTGCGAAGTAATCAGCATCCGCCTCCGTCACCGCGAAGGGCAACCCGCGCCGGTTGACCAGTTGGGCCATCGACATGGCAACAAAGGTCGATGCGTCAAGGCCGAGGGCTTTCAACACAGCGTCACTCTTGAGCTTTAAGTCACGATCCAAGCGAGTGCGGAGCTGAACGGTGGGCATGACTCAAATGGCTTCAGGTGTGCCTAAGTGTCAAACGGCGTGACGACTCCGGGACTTGCCTGGGCGCCAAGGCTGAACGGGGGCGGGATGAAGACGGAGGTTTTGCCCACGGAACACACGGACTACACGGAAGAATCGGAGGGGCTTTCTTTCCGTGTGTTTCGTGGGCAACCGGATCGCGCTCGTGGGCTTTAGAGCGTCGCTAGGATCGCGTTGAACGTTGCGCTCGGGCGCAGCGCAACGGAGGCCTTGGCGTCATCCGGCTTGTAGTAACCACCGATGTCGACCGGCTTGCCTTGCACGGAGTTCAGCTCGGCGACGATCTGATTCTCGCTGGCGGTCAGCTTTTCGGCGACGGGCGCAAAAACAGCTCTTAGCTCTGAGCTCTTAGCTTGGCTCGCCAGAGCCTGCGCCCAATATAGCCCGAGATAAAAATGCGAACCGCGGTTGTCGATACCGGCACCGACTTTGCGCGCGGGGCTCCTGTCGAATTCCAAGAACTTGCCATTGGCCTCGTCGAGGGTCTCGGCCAACACCTTGGCTTTGGCGTGGTTTTGGGAAATTCCGAGGTGTTCGAAGCTGGCCGCCAAGGCGAAGAACTCGCCCAAGCTGTCCCAGCGCAGGAAGTTTTCCTCGGTGAACTGCTGCACGTGCTTCGGCGCGGAACCGCCGGCGCCGGTTTCAAACAGGCCGCCGCCGTTCATCAGCGGGACGATCGAGAGCATCTTGGCCGAGGTGCCGACTTCGAGAATCGGAAATAAGTCGGTCAAATAGTCGCGCAGCACGTTGCCGGTGACGCTGATCGTATCGAGTCCCTTGACCAGGCGCTCCAGGGTGAATTGGCAGGCGGCGGCGGGTTCGAGGATGCGCAGGTCCAGACCGGTGAGGTCGTGGTCCTTCAGGTACTTTTGGACCTTGGCGATGATTTGGGCGTCATGGGCGCGGGAGGCGTCGAGCCAGAACACCGCTGGCGTGGCGGAGAGACGGGCACGGTTAACCGCGAGTTTTACCCAGTCCTGAATGGGGGCGTCCTTGGCTTGGCAGGCGCGCCAGATGTCGCCGGCAGCCACTGAGTGAGCGGTGAGTACGTTGCCGGCTTCGTCCACCACGCGGACGATACCGACGGCGGGGATTTCAAAGGTCTTGTTGTGCGAGCCGTACTCTTCGGCCGCTTGGGCCATCAGGCCGACGTTGGGCACGCTGCCCATGGTCTTCGGGTCGAGGGCGCCGTTCTTTTTGCAGAAATCGATGACGGTCTGGTACACGCCGGCGTAGCAACGGTCGGGGATCAGCGCGAGGGTGTCCTGTTCCTTGCCGGCGGCATTCCACATGCGGCCGGAGGTGCGGATCATCGCGGGCATGGAGGCGTCAACGATGACGTCGGAGGGGACGTTGAGGTTGGTGATGCCCTTGTCGGAGTTGACCATGGCGAGGGCCGGGCCGGCGGCGTAGGTGGCGGCGATGTCGGCCTCGATCGCGGCTTTGTCGGCGGCGGGGAGTTTTTCGATCTTGGCGAGCAGGTCGCCGAAACCGTTGTTCAAGTCGATGCCGAGGGGCGCGAGGGTGGCGGCGTGTTTGCTAAGAACGTCCTTAAAGAAGACCTTCACGGCGTGACCGAAGAGGATGGGGTCGGAGACCTTCATCATGGTGGCCTTGAGGTGCAGCGAGAGCAGCACGCCCTCGGAGCGGGCGCGGGCGATCTGCTGCTGGTAGAAGGCAACCAGTGCGGTTTTGCGCATCACGGTGGCGTCGAGGATTTCGCCGGCCTTGAGCGGGGTCTTGTCCTTGAGGACCTGCACGCTGCCGTCGGCTTTAACCAACTCGATGCGCACGGTGGTGGCGGCGGCGGTGGTCAGCGATTGTTCGTTACCAAAGAAATCGCCCTCAATCATGGCGGCGACGTTGGTCTTGGAGGTGGTCGACCAGGCACCCATGGAGTGCGGGTGGGCGCGGGCGTAGGCCTTCACGGCCTTGGGCGCGCGGCGGTCGGAGTTGCCTTCGCGCAGGACCGGATTGACGGCGGAACCGAGGACCTTGGCGTAGCGGGCGCGGGCGTCTTTCTCGGCGTCGGTCGAAGGGGTTTCGGGGAAAGCGGGGAGGGCGTAACCCTTGGCCTGGAGCTCGGCGATGGCGGCCTTGAGCTGGGGGATGGAGGCGGAGACGTTGGGCAACTTGATGATGTTGGCCTCGGGCTTGAGGGTGAGCGCGCCGAGTTCGGCGAGGGCATCGTGGGTTTTTTGCGCTGCGGGAAGCAGATCGGAAAAAACGGCGAGGATGCGGGCGGCCACCGAGATGTCGCGGGTTTCCACGTTGATACCGGCGTGCTTGGAGTAGGCCTGCACGATCGGCAGGAACGAGTAGGTAGCGAGTGCGGGAGCCTCGTCGGTGATGGTGTAGATGATGGAGGGAGCGGCGGACATGGTGTGTGCTTTTAGGGAATTAAGGTCCGTGAGCTAAGGACGGGCCAAATGGTCGGTCAAAAGCAATTACCAGATTGAGCGAGGGAATATCCGCCGCAGCGGTGGGGCAACGGGAAGGGGCAAACCTACCAACCGAAAGTAGCGCAGACTTCCAGTCTGCTCCGGCGGAGTGGCTTTCGAGATTCTAAGGCAGACTGGAAGTCTGCCTGGAGTTTGGCCTCTGACTAGTGCTTAATTGCGTAGATTAATGATAGTATTTCTGAGTTGGCTTCCCTTGACCTCGCGCTTGCGCCACTTGAACGGCTTGGCATTGGGCAGGTAGGCGGCGACGAAAGCGTCAATGGCCTGACTAAGTTCGGCGACGCTTCTGAAGTTCGCGCCCCGTAGCGCCTTCCTTGTTAGTATGCCGAACCAGATTTCAACTTGATTGAGCCAACTCGCCGAGGTTGGGGTAAAGTGGAAGTGGACATTGGGGTGCCGAGCGAGCCAAGCGTCGCACTTTTTGTGGGTGCAATAATTATCCAAAATCACGTGGAGTTCTCTCTCGGGCGGGTGATCCGCCACCACTTGGTCCATGAACAGCAGGAACTCCTCCCGGCGCTTAAGGGTGGTTTTCTGCGTCTTGATCAAGCCCGTGGCCACATCAAGGGCAGCGAACAAGTTGAGTGTACCGTGGCGCTTGTAGGTGCTTTTGAGTCCCTGGACGATTTTACCATTGTCGGTCTCCACGTAACCGGTGGCGCGCTCTAGGGCTTGGATGCCAGGCTTTTCATCCACACTTATCACCAATGCCTTTTCCGGTGGGCTCAGGTAGAGCCCGACGATATCGGCTGCCTTGGCTGCGAACTGCTTGTCAGTGCTCACGCACCACGAGCGCTGGCGCTGCAGGCAAATGCCCTCCTTGCGCAGCACTCGCCAGACCGCGTGCACCGAGCCGCCGAGCACACGGGCCACCGCTGGACCATCCCAGCGCGCCTGCCCCGGAGGGGGTGGCCCTTCCAATAAAGCCAGCACCCGATCTCGAAAGTCCTCACCGTAGGTGCGCTTCGCGCCCGGCCGTGCCGCATCATCCAGCCCCTTCATGCCAAGCAGCACAAAGCGATCCCTCCACTTTATTACGGTGTTCGGCCTGGTGTTGCAGCGGCGCGCCACCTCTTGCACCTGCTCGCCACTCACGCACCCAAGGATCATCCGGGCGCGCTCAACTCGCTGCCTCGACTCAATCCGGCTGGTTGCCCGTTTTTCTAGGGATTGCTGATCCCCCTCGCTACAAGTGATTCGCACGGCTTTTCGTCCCATCTACAAAGCGGATACAATATCACTTATTATTGCAAGTAAGCACTAGTTGAACGCAGATCAGCCGAATCCTTGAGCTCACGTTCAAGGCCACACTCTTCGCGAACACACTCCTTGTGGCCTTGAGCGTGAGCTCAAGGATTCGGCGCACCGCAGCCAGAAAAAACACCTCGTGCTCACGCACGAAGCCACACCGAGCCAAAGCCACCCAGGCAAAGGCACACTCCAGGCCGCACCCGCCCGAACGTGGCCTTGAGCGTGAGCTCAAGGTCTGGAGTTTGGCCGTTTAACTCGTGCCAAGAACCACACAGGTGCTGCGCATCATGTATGGCGATCTGAGCTGATCACTCCGGAGAGTTTCGCAGACTTCGCAACTGCCACCCGCACGTCAACGAACGCATCGAAACCCATGCCGTTGCTACATGCGGTACGCTTCTACCTTAGCTGGGGGGACGGATCTCAACTCGTTTTGGGGCCAAACTCCAGGCAGACTGGAAGTCTGCGCTACTTGGCTGTGCGGCCGGCGCAGCCCCCGCGCCGTTTAAGCGCTCGATTTCAGCTCTCCGCGCAGGCTGAGGATCCACTGGACGCGCAGCGTTAATTCCTTCGGGCTGAATGGCTTGGTGAGGTAGTCGAGCGCACCCAGCTCCAGGCCGAATTTACGCGCGTCGGCGGTCGCCCAGGCCGTGAGTAGCAGAATCGGTATAGTCGCCGTGGCGGGGTCGCGGCGCAGGATCTCGCACACCCCAAAGCCGTCGATGTCGGGCAGCATCAGGTCGAGCAGGATCAGATCGGGGCGGCGGCGGGCGACCGCCTGCAGAGCATCGCGACCATTGGCCGCCGTCACGACATCGCACCCCGCACGGGTGAGGTGAAATTCAACGAGCTCGGTCACATCCTGCTCGTCATCGACACTGAGAATCAAGGGGCGCATGCCTCCATCCTGACAGGCTCAGGTGTCGATAGGGTGACGGTCGGGTGACAACTGGGTGAAATTCCGGCGTTTCCCCGCCCAGGTCTCCCGGTTTTTGGTAAAATTCAATAAAAAGGTTGGTTTTCTTTGGGGGATGCTCGCCCCGTGTCGATATTGGCGCATGCTTGGCATTCCAATTGCGTAGGTGGCCCCAGACCAGCGATGTCGCGAAAAATAAGTTTTTTAAATTACAAGGGTGGCGTGGGTAAAACCTCACTCGTCGTCAACACAGCCGCCTGCTTGGCGGCGAAGGGCCGCCGCGTGCTGCTGTGTGATTTCGACACCCAGTCCAACGCGAGCATCTGGCTGATGCGACTGGATCGCTGGAACAAACTCAACGCCGGTGGGCACGGCTCGGTTTACTCGTTTTTTGAGCCAGGCGGTGTGCGCTTGAGCGATTTGGTGGTGCGCGACGTGGTCCAGGACAAGAGCGGTCACGCCGTGTTGCCCGGCCTGGATCTGTTGCCCACGACGTTTAACCTCGTTGACCTCGAAAACGAGTTCACCGGTGACCCCAAAAAGCCCGCCTACCTGCTCTTCCAGGAACAACTCGCCGAGGTGGCCCGCGACTATGATTTCGTCCTGTTCGACTGCCCGCCCAACCTGCTGCGCGCCTCCCAGTGCGGCGTGTTCAGCTCCAACGAGATTTACGTGCCGTCCAATCCCGATGCGCTCAGCCTGATCGGCTTCACTTTGCTCGTCGAAAAACTCGGCCGCTTTCAGCAGCTCTCCGCCGGATTCCGCACCGCCGCCATGGGACCGGCGACCCAGATCCGCGGCATCATCTTTAACTCGATTAAAACCGGCGTGGACATCGAGGTTCCAAAGATGCGCATGCAGCTGCGCCTTAACCAATTCAAGACCGCCAAACGCGCTGCCCCCGACGCCAAGATTTTAACCACCCAGATTCGCGACGCCATGGTGGTGCGCCGTGCGGTCACCCTCGGCTTGCCCGTGAATCTCATCGGTCAGGAAAACACCGATCCGACCCGCGACAATGTCGTGAGTGACTACCATGCCCTCGCCGAAGAAATCGACCAACACCGCCCATGAACACCCTCGATGCCTCCTCGGTTCCGCCTCAGCCCGCCGCGCCGGTTAAAGCCCCCCGCTACACCGCCCAGCAGTGGGACGAAATCCGCAGCGCGTTTTGCTCGTCGATTTTGGCCGATACCTCGTTGAACAGCCTGGCGCAAAACCTGGAGGGCCCGGGCTGGCCGTTGACCGGCGCGCGCGAGCTGCCCTCCGCCTACCTCGACTTGTCCTGGATCGAACTGCGCGAGTCGCTGGCGCTGCGTGGTCAACCCCCCAGCGTGGCCGATCTGCTGTTGTCGATTCTGGAGGAAACCCTCGCGTTTGATACCCCGTTTGGCGACATGCTGGCGCCGTCGGCAACCCTTACAGCGGAAGAAAATCCCGTGGTCAAAAATCTGGCAAAACTGAAGATCGATGCCGGCTTTCCGGTGGGTCTCACCGCGCTTTCGGCCGACACCCAGATGTTCTGCGAGTTGGAGCGCATCAAGACGGTGGGCGAACTGGCGCTGGCTGCGCAGCGCATGGCCGGGGCGGTGATTGTGGGCGGGGATTTTCGCGCGTTACTCAACGCACTGTCGAACATCGACGAGGCCGAAATCGCCCGCTACCTGCCGTTTCGGCGCGGGGCAACGGGGGTGCATTACCTCGAAGGCTTGGCGCAAGCAGTGCGTGCGCAACCGGCGGCGATTCAAGCGGCGCTTCTGTTGCGGGTGCGCTATCCGCAGACCGCTGCCGAAACCGCACTGGCCCGCACGGTCACTGCGGATCGCCTTGGCCAAGCCCGCGAGTCGCTCCTGTTGCACGGCGGGGCGCTGCGCGGGTTTTGCGCGGAAGACTACGCCGGGTTGCAGCGCGAGCTTTACGCCGGAGTCCTGCCTCGCCGCCTCGTTGCGGTGCTCGGCGACCCGATGGTAGAGGCGGTGGTGGCCGACCTGATCGCCCCGCAGGCCAGCGTCGCGGCGGCGGGTTTCTGGAAACGCCTTTTAACTTGGTGGAGGTCCTGAGTTATGATCGAAAAACCCATGTCGAGTCCGTCCTTCGTGCGCCCGGTTGGCAGTCCGATTTTTGGGCCCAAGGGGCCCGCGCTGGCTTTGCCCCGGCGTGGGCCGCAGACGCGAACCCAGCGCGGCGCTCCGGCCATTAAGGTCTCGGAGGCCGCGGGACAGCAGTCGGGGGCGCAGCCGCAGTACAAACCGGGGGATGCCGAGGGAGATGTGACGCTGTCGAACCGGCGCGAGGCGGGGCCAGAGCGTGAGGTGGCGCTTGCGTTGCAGGCCATAGAGCAGGTGTTGAACGAGCGGGAGCAGGTGCTGAACGAGCGCGAGGCGGAAATCGCGGAACGTGAGCGGGATTTGGCGGAGGCCGAGGTGCTCTTGCAACATCACGAAGCCCTGATGCGGGCATCCCGAAAAGTGGCTCCGACCGGCGGCCGGTTGTCGGAGGAGGAGAAGGCGGCACAAACGGCCCTGAAGGCCGAATTGGACCGGCAGGAGGAGTTGCTCAAGGAGGCTCGCGAGGCTCTGCGGGAGCGGGAAAAATTTATCGAGGAGAGCGAGGCGCGGCTGTTTGAAAAAGTGCAGGATCAGCAGGAGAAGGAGACCGAACTCGAACAGCGCGAAGAGGAACTGCGGGAGCGCACCAGCGCCAGTGGCCAGTCCGTCGCGGGCGCCCCGGCGATCAAGCGCACGTTTGACGAATTTAACGAGTAGGGCGTGCCACGCCGACGGCAGCAATTTCGTGCGGCTGACTCAGGCTTAGCGCCTGCGCGATTGGGCGGGGTGCGCGTGGCTCAGAGCTCGTCCGGTTTGATCGCTAAAGCGCGCGCCTGTTCGCAGCGCTTGCGCGACAGCTCCACGCCCAGCGCGTTCAGCCCGAGGGCGTTGGCCACCGCCAGCACCGTGCCGACTCCGCAGAAGGGATCGAAAATCGTTTGCGCACCCACCTGGTCGCGGGCGAAACGCACCGCTTGCCCGGCCGCCCGCACCCCCATTGCACGAACCCAGGGCAGCCGGCCGGCGTCGGTGATAATGTCAGGGAGTGGCAACACATCGGGGCACTTCATCGCTCGCGACACCGCGATCAGGTGGGTATAACCAGGTCGGCCATAGGTGAGCATTCCCGGCGGACGACGGCAGACGATTTTGTGAAACAGGATATGCGCTCCCGCATCCTCGGCGGCGCGGATCACCATCGAACCCTTGTCCACCCACACGCCATCGCGTTTGATATCGGACTGGAAAAACAGCGCGGCACTCGTTTCGGGCACCGCATCCACGACCAGTCCGACCGCACCCAGAAACCAGGCGCGCCAAGCGGGCAACGACAGGTTTACCTCGGAGACGTCGGGCAGCGATGTGACCGCGCAGGCGCCCTCGATCCGGCCTCGCTCGCGCATCCAGCCGATCGCCTCGGCGCAATGGACCTCCCGCTGGGCCGACGCCTGTGCGGGGGCACCGTTCTTCGGGGTCATGGGCTGGCCGGGGCCTTGGGGGCGTAATGCGGAACCAGTTGTTTGAGGTGACCTTGGATAACCGAAGCAATGGTGGCGGCCGGCACGGTTTCCTTGTGCAACTCGAAGATGGCGACCAGCAAGGCCAGTTCGATGTCCACCTTGTTGGCGCTGGCCAGCTTCATTGCAGCCACGATTTCAAGGGCCTTTTTCTCGGCCTGTTTATATTGGAGGAAACTAGGATCTGGTGCCGGTGCGCTCATGATCAAAGGGGTTTCGGCATTGCGGGCATTCGTCAAGCCTGCGGCACCCGCCAGGGCGGCCCAGAAGCGCGTGTCGCCAGCACTTCGGCCACCAGCGGCCGGTTCCGCCAAGCGTTCATCCCGTCGGGAGCCAACGACGACATTCCCGACGCCCTGGTGATCCTCAAACTGTTGCGTTAGCACCGCGATGAACTCTGCGCATTGGGGTTGGACTCCGCGGAGCTTCGCGAGCTGGCAGCCTTGGTCGCCGACCGGCGGGGCGCGGTGGATGCACGCACCCGGTTGGTCAACCAGCTCTCCGGGGTGCTCAAACACTATTACCCGCAGGCGCTCACGCTCGCCGGCGAGGATCTGGCCGCCCCGCTCGCTATCGCCTTCCTGCGGCGCTTCCCCGAACTCGCCGCCGTCCAAAAGGCCGGGGCAAACCGGCTGCGTGCGTTTTACACCAAGCACAACGTGCGCTCAGAGCAGCGTATCGACGAGCGGCTGGCTCTGCTTGGCCGCGCCCGAGCCTTGAGCGAGGAACGGGCGGTGATCGAGCCATCGCTCTTAGCGCTGGCTCGGCTGCTCGATCTGCTCGTGGTGGAAGCCCGCCACATCGCCGCGTACGACACGCGCATCGCCTCGGTGTTCGCCGTTCATCCCAACGCCGAAGTGTTCGCCGCGTTGCCAGGGGCCGGCCCCGCCTTGGCCCCGCGTTTGTTGGTGGCCTTCGGCGACGTGACGGCGCGTTACCCCAATGCGCAGGCCCTGCAAAAGTATGCCGGGCTCGCTCCGGTGCGCGAAAAAAGCCAGAAACGGGTCTGGGTAGAATGGCACTTAGTTAAATGGATCGAGGGCTTCGATTTTGTGTCATTTTGTGGTTTTTGTGGCCAATCGATTGGGGGTTACCCACCGGCAACGTCGAAGAACCTCCACCGCCGATTCATTGAACAGCTAAACACCTGAATACTAACAAAGGAGCGGAATAAGCGGGACAAGCCCCAGGAATTCATTTTGGCTGGGTGAATGATGCCGGCCGAAACGAACCCGTCGAACCCCCAAGGGGAGGTGATTTCGCTGCGCCACTTGCAGGTGCAGGTGCTAGACAGCCCCGAGTTAAACGCCCGAGCGCAGGGGCTGCTTGAGGAGCATCACTATCTGGGCGCGGTGAAACCGGTGGGCGAGCGGCTGCTGTACGCGGTGAGCGATGCGCAGGGCACCTGGGTGGCGGTGCTGGTGTTTGCGGCGGCGGCGCTGCACCTGCGCGGCCGGGAGGCGTGGATTGGCTGGAGTGGCGAACAGCGCCGACGCCGATTGGCGCTGGTGGTCAACAACGTGCGGTTCCTGCTGCTGCCCAAGCCGGCGGTGTCCAACTTGGGCTCGGCGGTTTTGAGCCGGGTGCTCGGCCGGCTCAGTGCCGACTGGCAGTCGCGTTACGAGCACCCCGTGCTCGTCGTGGAAACCTTCGTCGACCCCGAGCGTTTTACGGGAAGTGTATACAAGGCATCCGGGTGGACCGAGTTGGGCCAGACCAAGGGCAACACGCGTAAGTCGCGCGATTACTACGAGCACCACGCCAAGCCCAAGCGCTTGTTCGTGCGCGAGCTGGAGCCCCGGGCCCGGAGAGCTCTTCAGGCAGGGCAAATCAAGCCCTCGCTGGCTGCGGTGGAGGCGAAAGTTCCGGTGCGAAGTACCCTGAAGGCCCCCGATTTAATCAGCCTGGCGGAGGCCTTCCGGCAAGTGCCTGAATACCGCGCCTACATCGGGGCCTATCCCTTGCACGCGCTGCTGGCGATCACGGCGGCGGCCTATCTGGCCGGAGCCCCCCGCGGCCAACGTGACCTGGCCGCTTTCGCCCGCCGGCTCTCCCCGGTCCAACGCCAAGCCCTCGGGGTGATCCGCCGCCGCGGCAAATACGGCGCTCCCAGCCAGCCCACCTTCAGCCGTCTGTTCGCCCGTGTGCAGGCCGCGCGCATCGAGGAGGTTTTACTCGCCCACCAACGCCAGGTGCGAGGCGCGCCTCCCGCCACCGAGATCGTGGTCATCGACGGCAAAGTCCCCAAGCACAGCGGCGGGCAAAACGTGGTAACCGCAGTGAGCTCGCCGGGCCTGTTCTATCTCGGCAGCGAGGTCGTCGCCGAAAAAAGTAACGAGATCCCCGCCGCCCGCGCGCTGTGTGAGAGACTCGATTTGGTCGATAAACTCGTGAGCCTTGATGCCCTGCATACCCAGGCCGACACCGCGCGGGCGATCGTACTGGAGCATGGCGGCGACTACCTGTTCACCGTCAAAGGCAATCAGCCCGGCCTGCAGAAAATCGTAGCAGCGCAAGTGCCCGATCCGGGCGCCCCTTTTTTGACCCGTTAAAAGATCCCGCTGCCGAGCAACGTACCACCCAGGAAAAGAAGCACTCCGTGACGCGCACCCTGGTGGCGCGCGAGTTGAGCGCGGAAAGCGCCTGCTTCCCCCTAGTGGCGCAAGCCGCGAGAATCTGCCGAAAACGCCACGGCAAGCCCACCGAGACCGTGGCGCTGATCACCAGTCGCCCCGCCGCCGAGTTGACTCCCGCCCAATGGCTGGAGGTCAACATTGCGCACTGGGGAATCGAGACCGGTTTGCATGCCCGCCTCGACGCCTCGCGCCAGGATGATCGCTGCCGATTACGCCGCCCGAACGCGGTGCGCATCCACGGCATGTTCAACCGCTGGGCCAACAGCCTGTTCATGCACTGGCGCGGTCAACGAACTAAAAAACGCCACCTTTATACCTCCGACTTTATCGCCCACATGTCCGAAAATCATGACCGTCGCGCGCTCCGCGCACTTACCTCGGTAAACTTCCCGCTATGAATCGGCGCTGAAGAACCTCGGTGCGGGGGTTATTCCCCTTGACCGCAGCTCAATACGAAAAATAGGGTGTGCGCTTCTTCGCCCCCTTTCTTACCCTATGAAAATTCGATCCCTTATTCAGGTCGCTTTGGTCGGCTCTTTTCTCATTACCGCTTCCGGTTGCGCGGTTTTCAGCAAAGGGCGCACGCAATCCGTCACGGTCCGGTCTAATCCGGAGGGCGCCACGGCTCTGATTAACGGCGAAGAAGTCGGCAAAACCCCGCTGCGCGTCACCTTGAAGCGCGCCTCCTCCTACAACATCGAGCTGCGCAAGCCCGGCTTTGAAAACGCCCCCACGGTGATGCTGCCGGTTGAAAACGAGTACTCAAAGCGCTTCCTGCGCTGGGGCATCGATTATGACCTCGGCGCGATGACCGATCTCACCCCCGGCGAGCTGGTCGTCGATCTGCGTCCGGCGCTTCCCCCCGGCACCGAGGAAGATCGCTACCTCGCCTTGACCTATGCCGTATTGCAGGCCGATGCGTTGTTCTCGGCCAATGAAATTTCCTCGACCGACCACAAATTTTTGGTCGCCGCCATCGTGAAATCCTACGCGAACTGAGGGTTCGTTTTTTAAGTAGCCAGGCTGCGTTGAAGAGACTTGCCCCATGACGGGGCGGTGGGCCTAGTTGCCCGCCTCATGAGTGACCTAAAACGCACGCCTCTCCGCGATTTTCACGCCGCCAACGGTGCCCGCTTGGTGGACTTCGCCGGCTGGGAAATGCCAGTCCAGTACCGCTCCATCCTCGAGGAGCACAAGGCCGTACGCCGTTCCGCCGGCCTGTTCGACGTCAGCCACATGGGCGAGGTCGAGGTCAAGGGCCCCGACGCCCTGCGGTTTTTAAATTACGTCGTCACCAACGACGTCACTAAACTGTTCCCCGGCCGAGTGCTGTATTCGCCGATGTGTTACCCGACCGGTGGCGTCGTCGACGACTTGCTCGTCTACATGCGCGGTCCCGACGACTACTTCCTGTGCATCAACGCCGGTAACATCGACAAGGACGTCGCCTGGCTGCTCGAGCAGGCCAAGGCCTTTGCCGTCACCGTCACCAACCGTTCGGCCGACTACGCCCTCATCGCGATCCAGGGCCCGACCGCCGCCGCCATCGTGCAATCGCTCACCGCGACCCCGCTTCAAAATGTCGGCTACTACCACTTCGTTGACGGCACCGTGGCCGGAATCCCCTGCATCATCAGCCGCACCGGCTATACCGGTGAAGATGGTTTTGAGCTCTACTACTCCGCCGCCGACGCTGTCGCCCTAGCCGAGGCCGTGGTCAAGGCCGGCGCCGCCCACGGGCTTGAGTTCACCGGTTTGGGCGCACGTGACAGCCTTCGTCTTGAAGCGGGGTATCCGCTCTACGGGCACGAGATCACCGCGGATATTTCCCCGCTCACCGCCGGCCTCGGCTGGACGGTGAAACTGGACAAGGGCTGCGACTTTATCGGACGCGCTGCGCTGCTGGCCGAAAAGACCAACGGTGCCGCCAATAAAGTCGTGTTCTTCAAAACCGGCGATCGCCGCATCGTTCGCGCCGATACGCCTGTGCTGGGTGCCGATGGTGCCGTGGTCGGCAAGGTGCTCTCCGGCACCCTTTCGCCCATCCTCAACGAGGCCATCGGCTCCGCCCTGGTGACCACCGCCGCTGCCAGCGCTCCGCTCACGGTCGATATCCGTGGTACTTTGATCAACTTGCAGCTGGTAAAACCTCCCTTCGTCCAATTAAAAAAATCCTAACATGAGCAACGTTCCCGCTGATCTCCGTTACGCCAAATCCCACGAATGGTTGCAGCTGGCTGCTGACGGCACCGCCACCGTTGGTATCACCGACTACGCCCAAAACAGCCTGGGCGACATCACCTACGTGCAGCTGCCCAAGGTGGGCGCCACGCTGACCGCCGGCCAAGTTTACGGCGTGGTCGAGTCGGTCAAAGCCGCCTCCGACCTCTATTCCCCTGTCGCCGGCACCGTCATTGCGATCAATCCGGCGCTGGATTCCGCTCCTGAGACGGTGAATTCGGACGCCTACCAAGGCGGCTGGATGCTCAAACTCAAGCTAGCCAATCCGGCCGAGGCAGACGCGTTGTTGGACGCGGCCGCCTACACCAAGCTGATTGGTTAAGTGATTGGGTGGGGTTCGAAAAGTAGCGCAGACTTCCAGTCTGCGCCTGGAGTTTGGCCCTAAAACGCGTTGTTCCTCCCAGCTCAGCTGGAAGCTTACTGCAAGGTAGCATCGGCATGAGTTGCGATGAGTTTGTAGACGCGAGGGAGTCTGCTGTGAAGCCTGCGAAACTCTCCGGAGTGATCAGCTCAGATCGCCATACATGATGCGCCGCACCTGTGTGGTTCTTGGCACGAGTTAAACGGCCAAACTCCAGACCTTGAGCTCACGCTCAAGGCCACGTTCGGGCGGGTGCGGCCTGGAGTGTGCCTTTGCCTGGGTGGCTTTGGCTCGGTGTGGCTTCGTGCGTGAGCACGAGGTGTTTTTTCTGGCTGCGGTGCGCCGAATCCTTGAGCTCACGCTCAAGGCCACAAGGAGTGTGTTCGCGAAGAGTGTGGCCTTGAGCGTGAGCTCAAGGATTCGGCTGATCTGCGTTCGACTAGTCAGAGGCCAAACTCCAGGGCGCAGACTTCCAGTCTGCGCCTGGAGTTTGGCCCTAAAACGCGTTGTTCCTCCCAGCTCAGCTGGAAGCTTACTGCAAGGTAGCATCGGCATGAGTTGCGATGAGTTTGTAGACGCGAGGGAGTCTGCTGTGAAGCCTGAGAAACGCTCCGGAGTGATCAGCTCAGATCGCCATACATGATGCGCCGCACCTGTGTGGTTCTTGGTACTACTTAAACGGCCAAACTCCAGACCTTGAGCTCACGCTCAAGGCTACGTTCGGGCGGGTGCGGCCTGGAGTGTGCCTTTGCCTGGGTGGCTTTGGCTCGGTGTGGCTTCGTGCGTGAGCACGAGGTGTTTTTTCTGGCTGCGGTGCGCCGAATCCTTGAGCTCACGCTCAAGGCCACAAGGAGTGTGTTCGCGAAGAGTGTGGCCTTGAGCGTGAGCTCAAGGATTCGGCTGATCTGCGTTCGACTAGTCAGAGGCCAAACTCCAGGCGCAGACTTCCAGTCTGCGCGACCTGGAGTTTGGCCCTAAAACGCGTTGTTCCTCCCAGCTCAGCTGGAAGCTTACTGCAAGGTAGCATCGGCATGAGTTGCGATGAGTTTGTAGACGCGAGGGAGTCTGCTGTGAAGCCTGAGAAACGCTCCGGAGTGATCAGCTCAGATCGCCATACATGATGCGCCGTACCTGTGTGGTTCTTGGTACTACTTAAACGGCCAAACTCCAGACCCAAAGTGTCACCTATAAGGTGACACTACGTATCCAACCGAACCTAACTAACCAACCAACCGCTCAGCGCGTGTCCGTTTTTTCGAGGGAATCCCACTCCAGAACCAAAGTGTCACCTAATAGGTGACACTTTGGTTCCTGGAGTTTGGCCTCTGACTAGTTGGCCCGGAGAAGGCCGTAGAGATAAATGGGGCGTCGGGCCCATGGGAAAAAGCGTGGCCATGAACGATGGTGTCGGACCATGAGCACCACCACCAAAGTTCAGCGCATCATCCGCAAAAACAGTGAGCAGTGGTATGTGACATTACCCGCTTCCATCGCCCAGACGATGGGGTTCGCCAAGTCGGAGGCCGTCGAGTGGACCGTCACCGACGCGCATCATTTGGTCCTCTCACGCAGTCTGGTCGCGCCCGTTATGCCGGTCACGCCCGAGCTGGTGGACGTAGGCGTTAAAAAAAAGTCCAGTTGGGTTTATCCGATCGGCTGGGACGACTTATGAAACGGGCTTGTGCTGCGGCTTGCGCCGCCCCCGAGTGCGCCCGGAGACTGCAGGGGCATCTCATGGCGGCACTGGTTTCACCGTGCCGGGGGACTCTTACCAACCTGATTTGTCTGTGCGGGCGTGCCCAGCAGGACTGGACGGCCGACTACCGGTTGTATTCGCGTGACCGGGTGAAGCCGGCGGGGCTTTTCCGCACGGTCCTCCATGAGCTTGAGGTAAACCTGCCGGCGCTTACCCCGTTGGTGGCCGCCATCGATGACACCCTGGTACGCAAAACCGGGGTCAAGATCGACGGCGTCGGCTGGAAACGCGATCCGCTCGGCCCCGCGTTCCAAACCAACCTGGTGCGCGGCCAGCGCTATGTGCAACTCTCTGCGGCCTGGCCTGGTTCCGACGGACACGCCCGGATGATTCCGGTGGATTTCACCCACGCGCCGACGCCGCCAAAGCCGGGTAAAAAAGCCACTACCGACGAGGTTCAGCAGTACACGGAGAAGAAAAAACAGCAGCGGCTTAATGTCGTCGCGCTCGCCCGCATCCAGCAGCTTCGCCAGGCGCTGCCAGACACGCGCAAACTGGTGGTCGCCGGCGATGGCAGTTACACCAATGCGGTCGTACTCAAGGGCCTGCCCGCCAAGACCGTTTATATCGGCCGGATCCGCCGGGACGCCGTGCTCAACGCCCTGCCTGGACCACCCGCGGCCACCGGTCGCCCGCCGGTCTATGGCGCGCCGGTCCAGACCCCGGAAGAGCTGCGCACCGACGACACCGTGGCCTGGCAAAGCGTCGAGGCTTATGCGGCCGGAAAAAAGCACACCTTTAAAATCAAGACCCTCGGGCCGGTGCTGTGGCGTAAAGCCGGGGCGACGCTCCCGTTGCAAGTCATGGTGATCGCCCCGGTGGGCTACCGATTGCGCGCAGGCTCGAAGCTGCTCTATCGCCAGCCTGCCTTCTTGGTTTGCACCGACCCGGATATGCCCGTGGGTGACCAACTCCAGTATTACCTCTGGCGTTGGGGCATCGAGGGAAACTTCCGGGATGAGAAAACCCTGATCGGCACCGGCCAGGCACAACTGCGCACCGCCGCCTCCAACCGCAACCAACCCGCCGCCACCGTCGCCGCCTATGCGCTGTTGTTAATCGCCGCCCTGCTCTTCGGCGATCCTGCGGGGCAAACCCCTGATCCGCCGCCGCATCTTCGCCCGCCCAAATGGCGCACGCACTCTTCGGGCGCCTCGCCTGCGACCAGTTCCACGGGGGACCTCTTGCGCACCCTGCGCAGCGAATGCTGGGCCGACCAGATCGCCCCAGAGAGTTTCTCCGACTTCACGTCGACCGACCCTCCCTCCACGAACTCATCAAAAGCGCCACCCTTCTTGGCTGAAGCACTCTTCCGCGCTGCGTAACCGGGCCTCCGGCCGCTTCGCATCCACCTGCTTTTGGGGCCAAACTCCAGGAACCAAAGTGTCACCTAATAGGTGACACTTTGGTTCGCCCATACAGGGAAGTCTGCGCTCATTTTTTACGACCTCACGGTGAGGGCAGGTTGTTGAGGAAGGTGATGATCTCCTTCATCCGCGCCAACGCCTTGGGCGCGGTCAGCCGGGGAAAACGCGCGCCCACCATCACAAAATCATCCCGCACCCCGCTGCCTCGCGCACACTTCAGGCGCGACGACTCCGTCTCCACCGTGATGATCCGCTTCGACTCCGCCCGGATGCGAATGTCGGTGATCAACAACAACGCGCGGACTTCGTCTCCAAAGGGACCAAAGCGGTCGCGTAGGTCGCTCTCGATTTCCTTTAATTGATTCCCGTTTCCCGCCATCGCCAAGCGACGGTAGAAGTCGATGCGCAGACGGGTTTCCGCGATGTAAACCGAGGGAATGCGCGCCTGAATCTTGGTCACCTCGACGGCACCGTCGTCGGCCTGCTCGGCGAATTTGATCGCCTGATACGAGGTGCGCGCGGCGGCCGGTGACGGACCCGACGCGGACGCTGGTCCGCTTGTGGGTAGCGCTGATTCGCCCACGAACACGAAGTCGAGCTTCACGGCAGCGCGGATCGCGGAGGCGTTTTTCTCGCCCTTCAGGCGCGCGACCGACTGGCGTAGGAGTTGGCAATACAGCTCGAAGCCCACGCCGATGATGTGGCCGCTCTGCTGCGACCCCAACAGGTTGCCCGCACCGCGCAGTTCCAAGTCGCGCATGGCGATACGGAACCCCGCCCCGAGCTGGTTGTGGGTGCGCAGCGCGTTGAGCCGCTCGCGGGTGATTTCCACCAGCCGGGTGTGCCGGTGCAGCAGCAGGTAGGCGTAGGCTTGGTGCTTAAACCGGCCGACGCGTCCGCGTAACTGGTAGAGTTGTGACAACCCAAAGCGGTCCGCGCCTTCGATTATGATCGTATTGCAGTTGGGGATATCCAGGCCGGTCTCGATGATGGTCGTGCAGACGAGGACCTGGTATTTGCCGGCGACGAACTCGGTCATCACGCGCTCCAAATCGTGTTCGTCCATCTGGCCGTGGCCGACGCCGACGGTGATGTCGGGCATCAGCTCGGTGAGGCGCGCGGCGACCAGGTTGATCGTCTGCACCCGATTGTGCAGGTAAAACACCTGGCCTCCGCGCCGCAGTTCGTGGCGGACCGCCTCGACCACGAGTTTGTCGTCGTAGGTTTTGACGATGGTTTGAATCGGGTGGCGGTTGACCGGCGGGGTCTCGATCACGCTCATGTCTCGCGCGCCCGTCATCGCCATGTAAAGCGTGCGCGGAATCGGCGTCGCCGACATCGACAAGATGTCCACCGTGGCGCGCATAGATTTGAGGCGCTCCTTGTGCTTCACGCCGAAGCGCTGCTCCTCGTCGACGATGACCAGACCAAGGTTTTTAAACGCGACGTCGGCTCCGAGGATGCGATGCGTGCCGATGAGGATGTCGACTTGGCCCACCGCAGTGGCGGCGAGGATACGCGTGGATTCGGCCTTGGTGCGGAAGCGGCTGACCATTTCCACGGCAATCGGGTAACCCGCCATACGTTCGCGAAACGTGTTGAGGTGCTGCTGGGCGAGGATCGTCGTGGGCACCAAAATCGCGACCTGCCGCCCGTCCTGCACCGCCTTAAACGCGGCTCGAATCGCCACCTCGGTTTTGCCAAAACCCACGTCGCCGCAGATCAGCCGGTCCATCGGCCGGGCGCGTTCCATATCAGCTTTGGTTTCCTCGATGGCTTTGAGCTGATCCTTGGTTTCGGTGAACGGGAACGATCCCTCGAACTCCTTTTGCCAGTCGTTGTCCGGCAGGCAGGCGTGGCCGGGCTGGGCCTCGCGCTGGGCCTGGATTTTCAACAGATCGGCGGCGAGGTCGATGGTGGCGCGCTCGGCGGCCTGCCGCGTTTTTTCCCAGCGACCCGAGCCGACTTTGCCCAGTTGCGGTTTGGTTTTCCCGAGGCCGACGTAGCGGCTGATGAGGTGCGATTCCTGCAAGGGCACGTGCAACGTCACGCCGTCGTCGAATTCCAACGAGATGACCTCGCGCAGGCCGTCGCGCATTTCGAGTTTGGTTAACCCGCGGTAGAGGGCGATGCCGTGCTGGAGGTGGACGACAAAATCGCCTTCGACCAGCTCGGAGAAGTCGAGCAACTGGTCGACTTGGGCGCGGTTCACTTGGGCGCGTTGCGGGCCGTTGACGCGGCGAGTGCGCTGGCGGCCGAACAGCTCGGTCTCGGTGACCAGCACGAGTCCGCCGATTTCGCCCAGCTTGCGCTTGGGCAAGGTCGACCAGAGCAGGCCGGCGCCGGCGCGGTAGGTGCAGCGAAACCCCTCGTTGAGCGTGCCGCGCACCCAGAGCGGTTGCAGGCCCTTGAAGCGGGAATCCTCGGCGAGAATCTCCTTCACGCGCTGTTCCTCGCCCTCTTTGGAAACGACGAAGGCCAGACCGTAGCCGTCCTTTTTCCAGGCGACGAGTTGCTGGAGGAAATTGCGCCGCGCCTCCTCCTCGGCACACAGGCGCTCCTGGGCCACGAGCTCGTCGGAGGGGTAACTGCGGTGGTGGACGAGGCTCTCGGTGTCCCAGGTGGTTTCGCTCACCTCCTCGCCGTCGAAAAGCGCGGAGGCCTCGTCGATGTCGGCCAACCCGAAGGCGGCGGCGGATTTCTTTAAAATCGGGGTGAGTCCGTCAAACCCCTCGTCGGCGAAACCGGCGAACTCGGCGTCGAGGATGGCGGGTTCGATGAAGACCAGTTGGGTGCGCGGCGAGAGGTAGTCGGCGAGGCCGGTTTTGGAGGCGTCGAGTTTGAGACGCGGCGAGGCGGACAGGGTGATCGACTGGACCTGTTCGCCGGAGCGCTGGGTAACGGGATCGAAGGCACGGATGTCCTCGATTTCGTCGCCAAAAAAATCGAGACGGTAGGGCTCGGTCGCGGTGATGGGGTAAACATCAATAATGCCGCCGCGCACCGCGTAGTGGCCGGGCGATTCGCAAACCGCCTCGGAGTCGTAGTCGAGCCCGTGGAGGGTTTCGAGCAGGGCTTGGAACGGCTGGGTTTGGCCGCGGGTGAGGGTGAGTTCGCGGTTGGCAAACGCCTCGATGGCCGGCACCGGCTGGATGAGCGCCGCAGGCGTGGTGACGATAATGAGCTGTGAGCTGGGAGCTAAGAGCTGTGAGCTTTGAGCTGGGAGCTCCGAGCTCCCAGCTCCCAGCTCCGAGCTCCCAGCTCCCAGCTCCAAGCTCTTAGCTCCCAGCTCCAAGCTCTTAGCTCTGAGCTCCAAGCTCTTAGCTCTGAGCTCCAAGCTCCTAGCTCCCAGCTCCCAGCTCCGCGAGGCGCGCAGGCGGGAGAGCACGGTGGTGCGGTCGGCGGAGGCGGCGAAGGCCTCGCGCATGTCACGGCTGTCGGGAATCGACTCGGGGAAAAGGAGCGTAGTGACGGCCGCCGGGTTCCCGCCTGCGGAGCGGTAAAAAAACGCGATGTCCTCAGCGAGTTGCTCGGCCAGTTTTAGGTTTTCTGCGACGACCAGCCAGACGGGCGCGGGGTGGCCGCGCATGAGCTCGGCGATGACCGCGCCCCGGGCGGGCGGGCAAACACCGGTGAGTTTTAGGCGGGCGAGGGAGGCGGGGACGGGCATCAGGAACGGACGAGGGGAGATGGGGGGTGGTTTGGTAATCGTTCTCGTTCTCTTACTCCTACTCGTTCTCTTCGGCTGGATTAGCCGTGGGAAGCACTGTCAGCGCCAAAATCGAGAACGATTAAGAGTAGGAGAACGAGAACGAGTCGGAGTAGGAGAACGAGAACGAGTCGGAGTGGGAGGGACGACCTCCGTGTCGTCCGTGTTAGCGAGAGCGGGAGGGCAAAGGGCGAGAGAACGATTAAGAGTAGGAGAATGAGAACGATTCTGCGGTGCGGAGCTCAGGCAGCCAGTGCCGAGCGGGCTGCAGACTCCTCGGCTAGTTTTTTGGAGGTGCCGTGGCCGCTGCCGAGCAGGCGATCTCCCAAAAAAACCCGTGAGGTGTACTCCTTGGCGTGGTCCGCGCCGCCACTGGCCTCGGTTTCATAACGCAAGGCGCCGCTGCCGTGGACAGGCTGGAACCGCTCTTGAAGGCGCCCCTTGGGGTTGGCGTTTTCAATCTGCAAACTCGCAAGGCGTTCTTCGAGAGCGCCATAGATGCGCAGGATAAACGCCTGCGCGATGGGCAGGCCGGCATCCAAAAGGATCGCGCCGACCACGGCTTCGTAGGCGTCGCCGGCGGCGGTGGGCGATCCGCCGGTTTTTTGCTCGGCGGTGCACAGGCGCAGCAATGGCGGAATCCCCAGTTCGCGCGCCAGCATACCCAGGAAAATCCCGTTGGTCAGGGCCACCCGCAGCCTGCTCAGTTCGCCTTCACGTTCTTGCGGACGCAGGTGAAACAGCGCCTCGGTAACGACAAACTGGATGACCGCGTCGCCCAAAAATTCGAGCCGTTGGTAATGTTCACCGTCCTCGGGGTGCTCATTGGCGTAACCGGGGTGGGTGAGCGCCTGCAGCAGCAAAGCCGGTTTTTTAAACGTGTATCCAAGGCGGGCCTGTAAGGCGGTTAAAGGGGAGGGTGCGGTGATCACGGTTAGAAACTCGCATCACAAAGGCTCAAACACCCAAAAAAGCAGAGCCAAATCGGTTGGGCGAATCGGGCCGCAATCCGGATCCCTCAACCCCGGATGATTTAGCCGCAAAGAGGCGCAAACGGCGCAAAAAACGGAGTGGCTTCAGGTCCCCCCCCCCCCCCCCTTTTTTTTGCGGCTTCTGCGCCCTTTTGCGGCTAAATCTCCGATCCCCCTTTTGGTGAGGCTTGGTGGTCGTGGGTCGTTTTTGTGTCCTGTCGTGCTTTTCGTGGCCAACGGATCGGGTATCCCCACCGAAAACATCGCCCCAACTTGGATTTAACTCTTAGATGCAATGCCGGTAAGACTGGTTAACGGTGAAACCAAGCCACGAACTCGAATCCACCCAACCGGTTAACCGCAAAAGGCGCGAAATTACGGAAAAAACGAACCACCTGACTTCTGATGCCTCCGACTTCGCGATATTTCGCGTTTTTTGTGGTTAAAAATGCTGATTCCGGGGTTGATCCCCTTTTTTCGACTCCTGCGCTTTTTTGCGGCTAACTCATCGTTTCGCCCAGCAGTTGCGTTTTTCTTCGCGCTACTTTGCGAGCCTTCGCGGTTAAATGGATCGGGGCCTTCGTTTTTGAGTCACGTCGTGCTTTTCGTGGCCAACGGATCGCGTGCTTACCTCCCCCTCTGCGGACTCAAATGTTCCGTCTATCACACTAAAAATTAGATGCTTTCGGGGTGGTTCCCTTTTGCGGCTTCTGCGCCCTTTTGCGGCTAAATCTCCGATCCCCCTTTTGGTGAGGCTTGGTGGTCGTGGGTCGTTTTTGTGTCCTATCGTGCTTTTCGTGGCCAATAATCTGTCGCTTACCCCGCGCGCCTCCCCTTTGGGATTTGTCCCCTTGGGATTTGAGATTTACCGCGCCGCGCGGTTGATGTCACGACGACGCGCTCGCGTAGCGGCGCAGCCCCCGGTTGAACACCCAAACCGCCAAACCCATCCACGCGATCGTCACGGCGAGCAGCCACAGCGTGTTCAGCGGCTCAAAGCCGTGAATCAGCGTGTTGGCCGGCACATTGCTCACCACCACCGCCGGCAATATCCACACAAAGACGATGCTGCTGACCCCCTTGAAGGCCTGCCGTGGCAGACGGGAAAACTCCATTAAGGTGAAATAACTCCCCTCAATTCCCTGCGCCGACCCGAGCCAAAAGGTGAGCGATACGGTGATCAGCAAAATGGCGTAATTGATCAAAAATCCGCACAGTAGCATCAAAGCGTAGAGCGCCACTTCCACGAATGAGGGCGACAGCCCCAACTGGCGCGCCGCATAAATCACAACGGCGGCGGCGACCACCGCGTTGGCCAAGCCGTCGAGATCGACTTTGCGCGTCGAAACCATAACCAGCGGCTTACCCGGCTGGGCCAGAAAGAAGTCGAAGTGCCCGCTGCGGATGTTGCGGGCCATCTCGAAGAGGTTACTCCACACGAAGCCCATGATGAAGCGCTGCACCAGCATCGAACTGCCGACCAGCAGGAGCATCTCATAACGTTTCCAACCGGCGATCGACTCGGTGTGTTCATAGATGACCGCGACGAGCAGCACGTTGACCACCATCCAGAACAACTCTACGAGCGACCACATGATGAAGTCGAAGCGAAACATCAGCGTGCGCACGATGGAATAGCGCGCTCCGGCCAGCCATATACGCAGGTAATCGAGAATCGTCATCGGGTGGGGTGGGGGGCTGACTGGCTTTATACCATTTATGTTTCGATTTTAGGCTCTAACGCAAAGGCGCAAGGAACCGAAGAAAAGGCTCTTCGACAGTTTCAGTGGATAGGTAATCGCGAAACCAAGACACCGAATTTTTAACCGCGAAGACGAACCAGAGATACGCGAAGCGGATAAATTCAATTGATTAACAAGTGATTGCGTTATTCTTCGCGCACCTTCGCGAGCCTTCGCGGTTAAACGGATTAGGGGCCGTTTTTGTGTCATTTTGTGTTTTTTGTGGCCAATGGATTGAGCGGCGACCCACTGGAATCGTCGAGGATGCGGAGAAGCGCGGGAAATCATTTCTTTGTAACACTTCGCGAACTTTGCGTCTTGGCGGCTTTGCGTTAAAAATAGGCTCGTTCGTTTAAGCTGCCGGCTTTAGCCGCCGACGGCGGTGTGGCGGCGCAGGCCGCGCGTCCAGAGCAGTTGTGCAAGCCCCAGCAGGGCCACGACCCAGAAGGCCTGAATACACAGGCCGGACAGCGCTTGGGCTTGATCCAGCCGCCCCGTGAAAATCGCGGTCGGGAAATACATCTGGTAATAGTACGGCAGCCACTGCGAGACGCGGAATATCCACGCCGGCAGCAGATCGAGCGGGAACATTTGCCCACCTAGAATCGTCTCGATCGCCAGCGACAGGATGATGAACGACTGAATCTCCATGAACCAAAACGTCAGCAGCCCGAAGATGTAGGCGATGGTGAACTGAATGAGTGCGGCCATGACCATGGCCGGTAGTCCGAGGGCGATTCGCCACGCCCCATCAGGTAGAACCAGATGATCTTTAAGGAAGGGAAGGGCGACCAAAATGGGCAGCAGGGCCAGCGCTCCTGAGACGAGGCGGGCGGCCCCAAAAATACTTAACCGGTAAAGGTAATAGTTGATCGGCTTGAGCAGGAACTGGTTGATCAGGCCGTTGCGGATATCCTCGCTGATCTGGTAGTCCTCGTTGAACGCGCCGATGAAAAACTGCATCAGCAGGATGGCGATGAAGTAGGTGAGCGTCTGGTTCAGGTCGAAGCCCCCGATGGTCGTTTGGCCCTGGTAAGCCGCGCCCCACAGGATGAATACGAAGGCGAGGTGAAACAGGGAGAACAACGCACGCACCGCAAAGCCCCACCGGTAAACAATGTTACTTTGCAGACCGATCAGGAAGGCGTGCCGGTATTTAGCGAAGACGGACATGATGCGAATCGAAGGGGGCGGAGGACGGAGGCGGAGGGGAGTTTGTTGCCGAAAGAAGTAGCGCAGACTTCCAGTCTGCTCCGCACTCTACGGCAGGCTGGAAACCTGCGCTACCTCGGGCGATTAACAGCTATGTTTTATCTTAAAACCGCTCCAGCTTTAGGCGCCCGAACCACCGCCCTATTTCCCGTTCAAGCCGAAGCGCGCGATGAGCTCCTTGGAAAGGTTCTTGTACGCGGTGGCGCCCGGCGAAAGCGGATCGTAGTCGAAGATGGTTTTGCCGAAGCTGGGCGCTTCGCTCAGGCGCACCGTACGCGGGATAACCGTCTTGAAAATCTTATCGGCAAGGTGGGTTTTAACCTCCTCGACGACCTGCCGCGACAGATTGGTGCGCGTGTCGAACATCGTCATCACGACTCCACCCAGCTCCAATTTGTTGTTAAGCCCCGCGTTTTTAATACGGTCGAGGTTGCGCAGGATTTGGCCGAGACCCTCCAGCGCCATGTATTCGCATTGCAGGGCGATGAGCAGAAAGTCGGCTGCCGCCAGGCTGTTCATGGACAGCACGCCCATGGCGGGCGGGCAGTCGATGATGATGACGCGGAATTTTCCCGAGGCTTTCACCGGTGCGATGACGTCGCGCAGACGCGCCAAGTAGTTTTCGGTCTGCGCCAACTCGATTTCGGCCGCCGCCAGGTCCTCCTCCGACGGGATGAGCGATAGGTTCGGGTAGGCGGTCGGGGTGATCATCGCCAGGGCGGTACCCTCGCCACTGAGCGGACCGTAAAGGCTGCGCCCCGCCTTCTTTTCCACTCCCACCGCGCTGGTGGCGTTGGCCTGCGGATCGAGATCGATGAGCAGGGTGGGAATTTTCTTTTCGGCCAGAGCGGCCGCGAGGTTGACGGCGGTGGTGGTTTTGCCGACGCCGCCCTTCTGATTGGCGATGGTGAAGACGAGAGTGGACATTTTTAGAGTAAATAATGCCCACGGACCAAAGTCCAATGGGCAAGACCGGAAGACCGTCCGGCTGCGTCGCGCTTCCTGCAAGGCCAAATAAAAAAAGCTAGGTTCCTCGACGTTTTCTCAGGCTTAGCTCATTCCGCAGATTCGCACAATCGATTGATGCAGCGTTGGCCGTCCCCGGCAAATTCCTTCGTCCCTTCGCGGCTAAAGGGGGGGCATTATACCATTCACTTCCAGTAGGTCGGTAAACGTGAAACCAGGTCACCGGATGTTTAACCGCGAAGACGAACCAGAGACTCGCGAAGTGGTTCCTCGACGTTTCCGGTGGGTTGTGGGGTATTAAACCAGACCTTCGGAGTGTATCACAGAGCCGAGCCAAAGCGCCGACACCGAGTTTAAAGACAGGGAGTCCCCATAGACTTCGTTGGTTTTGGCGCACGCAAACTCCCTTTATACTGGATTCCTTACTCCTTCCTGGTTTTGATATTACAATATTTAAATCGGTTCTTCGGCAATTTCAGTGGCTAAATGATGAGCAGCGAAGTGCGCATTAAGAATGGGTGCCGTCGGATTTTAACCCGAACTCCTGAGTTGGCGGCGATGAGTTGGCGCAAGATGCTGGAGCAGATGATCGTGAGTGAATCCCCGAGGTGCACTAAATAGCGCTTCGAGTGGGTGAATGAACGGTCAGATGCCCAGCAGGTTGCACCAGATCGCGCCGACCAACTCAGGCGTTCGGGTTTAATGCAAAGACCACCAATCCCTCGCAAGGGTCCGAAAAGCCGAGGAGGCAACACCCACCCTACGCGGAAGACGGAGGGTGGCCGCAAAGAGACGCAAACGGCGCAAAAACCGGAGTTCTTTCGATCGAAGACTGTTTTTTGCGACTTCTGCGATTTTTTGCGGCTAAATCATCCGTTTTTTTAACCCTGAAGGTGTGGGCGTGGTTAGAGATCTTTTTGTGTCATTTTGTGGTTTTCGTGGCCAATGGGTTGCGGCTTACCCACCGGAAACGACGAAGAACCCTTAAATCGCTGCTGCGGATCGAACTCTGTGTGCTCTGTGTCTGGGCTCCGGCTCGGCTCTGTGATACCCCTCCGAATGTCCGTCAGTTCGATTTTTCGCCCACCGGAACTATCGAAGAACCCGCGAAGTGAATGAAGTTAATTGAAAAACAATGGTTTGCGTTGTTCTTCGCGTGCCTTTGCGAGCCTTCGCGGTTAAACCCGAACTCCTGAGTTGGCGGCGATGAGTTGGCGCAAGATGCTGGAGCAGATGATCGTGAGTGAATCCCCGAGGTGCACTAAATAGCGCTTCGAGTGGGTGAATGAACGGTCAGATGCCCAGCAGGTTGCACCAGATCGCGCCGACCAACTCAGGCGTTCGGGTTAAATGGATCGCTGCATTGGTTTCGTGTCATTTCGTGTCTTTCGCAGCCCAAACGCCGCACCTCACCTTCGCGCCTACGTCAAATACGCGTTCCTAATTCAAATTAATTTGAACTCAGCGGAGGGTTCCCCTCTGCTTGCCCCCATGGCCGCCACGATGTCACAACCCGCACTAGATAGCCCCCCGGTGGCGCCGATTGAACTCAATCGCCTCACCACCGGCGAACGCGAATTGATCGCCGTGTTTGTGCAAATGACGCAAACCCTCGGCCTTCCCCGCTCCCTCGGTGAAATTTACGGCCTACTCTTTGCCTCGCCCCAACCCCTGGCTCAGCAAGACATCGTCGCTCGCCTAGGTATTAGCAAAGGTTCGGTTAGCCAAGGCCTGCGCTTTTTGCGCACGATTGGTGCCATTCAACCCTGCCCCGACGCTAACGACCGCCGCGAATGTTTTGTCCCCGTGGTTGAACTCCGCGCCCTGGTGGGCGGCTTTATCCGTGAGCGCATCACCCCGCAACTCTCCGAATGGACCGACCGCACGCAAAAAATCAGTTTGCATGATTTTAAGATGGCTGAGCACCCCGCGCCGAGCCCCGCTGAACTCAGTTTAATTAATAATCGCCTAGAAAAGCTCAAGACCTGGCACCAACGAGCCGAATTGGTATTACCGCTGATGGGCAAACTCATCGGCTAGTGGTTCGGTTAGTATCTATAGTCAGTCGGGTTCACATTTTTGATTAATCCTTCCCGCTTCGGGAAGTGACGGGGCGAAGCTGGGTCTGTTCGTTTAAATCAACAAACAACGACACGACCACATAGGCCATTGTACTATCTAATTATTCGAATACTGAAGGCCTAACCCCGTTCGAATTATCTCTGAAGGGGCGAGCTAGAGCCTCCTCGAAAAGCCTTTCGCAACGGGCGTATTCCCGCCCCGGCCGGCCACTGGGGGCGCAAACAGCCCTGAACGGACTCGATTTACGTGTTCACGAAGGGGCGGCGGCCTAAA
The DNA here is from genome assembly GCA_024998815.1 of Opitutus sp. Lineage (NCBI taxonomy): Bacteria > Pseudomonadati > Verrucomicrobiota > Opitutia > Opitutales > Opitutaceae > Opitutus > Opitutus sp. Next base: position 986,490 of record JACEUQ010000002.1, on the reverse strand, counting down.
AACAGCCCCGGCCCCATCACTAAGGTCGCTTTTCCAACGGCGAAGTCCACGGCGGTTCGCTCCGGGGCTTTTACACCGAACTAATTGAACCGATTTGGGTTAGCCGCGACGAGCGAAGCGACTCAGGCCGCCAAGGGCAGCGGCTTTTCCTGAGACCTTCTGGCGCGCACCAAAATCATCCGGTCAAAGTTGTGCGCGAGGATCTTCAGGGTCAGTTCGCTGCGCACCGCCGCCAACCCGCGACGACCCGGCCGGCCGAACCCGTGGTTGAACTTGAGCGTAAACATCAGCGACTCGATCGCGCTGCGCTCGGCGCGAAGCGTGATATAATCCTGGTGGTTCCACAGTTCCTCGCCGAGCAAGGCGCGCCCCTTGGCGCCGGAGATGCTCACCTTGGCCACCTTCAGCTCGTATGCCTGCGCCAGCCCTTCGGCGCTGGAGTAGCCGTCGTCGACGTTCGCGCTCGCCGGCACCAGGCCCGTGTTGGCGATATTCTGGATCAGCAGGGGCACCAGTTGCTTGCAATCAGCCACGTTGCCCGCGTCGAGAATCAGCGCGGTGACAAAACCGCCGCGGCTGCGGGCCAATTGCGGCTTGTAGCCAATCACCGGTTCCCGCCCGCCTTTTTCAATAAAAGCAGCACTGCGATCGGCCAGGCTGAGGACCCTTTCCCTCGACTTGGTCTTCACCCCATCATGCACCCGCGCAATGCTTTGCTGGATCGTCGTAATCACCGCGACCACGTCCCCGTGGATGCAGTCCAGTAGGTCTTCCGCGATCCGGCGCTTGGAGGGCCGCAGCTTGGCCAGTTTAACATTTGCTTCGGCCTCTGCGGCTTCTACTTGGGTGAGCAACTTGCCGCCCAACTTGCAGGCGATTTGGTAAAACTGGTCGTAGAGCAGCCGGAGTTTTTGGGCTCGGCGGGGACCACCACCCAGCAGGGCGATGGCGCGGGCGCTCTTTCGCAACTCCTCCAGCCAGTGGTCTTTGAAGCCATCCTGCAGCGAGTTAAGCCCGACCTGGTCGAGCTTGCCGCCCATGCGGTAGGCTCGCTCAAAGAGGCGGTAAATGATACCGGAGTCTGTTGGCCAGCAACTGGATGCCTTGATCGCCGTGCTGTCCAGGGTGATATCGGTAAACGAATCGAGCCCTTCGGCCAAAATATCGGCCAATTGGGCCCGGTGGATCAGGGCGAGAGTACTCTCACTCAGGCGATTTATCAGGGGGCCAACGGTATTAGGTGCAGGCAGCGTGTACCCCAAATCATCGAGCAAGGTGCGCAACGATGCCGATTCAAGCAGCACCATCCGGGGGCAGGCACTGTATTGCGACCCCAAGTAACCGGTGGCCATGGCCGTGATAAAAACCACAACAGCGGGGGTGCGCGGACGCCCTGCGGCGAGGAACTCGGCTTGCGTTTTTTCCGCCGTGCCTGACGCCGGCACGGCGAACAACGCCTCGGTCTGCGCCAGTTCGAACTCCCGGTCCTTCCGCCGTTCGCGCTTTTCCGCCATGGCGTGGGCGTCGAGATCGGCGGTCATGGCCACTTCGATTTCGGGGTGGGACCGCCAAAAGCGCTGTAATTGCAGTAAGAAATCACCAAAATCACTGCGCGCCGGGGTTGAAAAGAAGTCGCCGGAGGGATAAACGATCGATTCGTTACTTGATAATTTAACGCCGCTACTTATTTTGTTTCCTGTTTTCATGCAGTATAATACGGCACTTTTACAGTAAACTTAAATCACATAAGTTGTTTTTACTAGAAAAAACCAAAAACCTTTTCGAGGAGGCTCGAGCTAACCTGGTCTGACGATACCCCCACCTTAACTAAGCGCCATTCCCCCAGACCACTTTGGGTTTATTTTCTTTGGGTTATCTCTTTGCCGCTGATGTATCCATGTAACGCCCCGACCCCTTTTGTGACCCCTCCTATCCCCTCCGCTTTTTCGTGTCCTTTCGTCTTTGTGGACCTCGATGCCTCGGGACGTTTGGTCAGCATGACCATTGAGCATGCCAAGACATCCGCTTCGATTCGGGATTTTAGCTTTGAGGAACTCCTTGCCTCCTAACTTGCCTAAGACGGTCATTTTATTGCGGCAGCAGAGATGTGTAGTTAAGGCGTAGCTTTCGTGTCATTTCGTACCTTTCGTGGGCAACAATCAGCTGGGAGCTAAGAGCTAACAGCTAGGAGCTATGAGCTATGAGCTCATTTGAGTTAGTATGGTTTTTTGCATGTTGCTCCAATTCTTCCGTGTATTCCGTGTGTTCCGTGGACAAATCCTCGGCCTTTCGTGTTAGTTCATGACTTACGGGAGTAAAATAGTAGCGAGTATCGAGTAGTGAGTAGCGGGTAGTCGGATTAGAGCCTCCTTAATTTCCGAATCTTCCGTGTATTCCGTGTGTTCCGTGGGAGAAAAATGCTGCGGCTCGACAGGTTTAGCTTTCGTGTCATTTCGTGCCTTTCGTGGGCAAAAATCCCTGGTTTGTGACTTTCCTGAAACGCCGGTTCATTTTTCCTTGAACTCAGCCGTTCATCCTCCACAACCCTCCTCCACACCACCGAAATGAGTGGGACGTGACGGGGCGAAGCTGGGTCGATTCATTTAAAATCAACAAACAACGCCCCGACCCGAATGGCACTGAGTTAGGCCCGACCGCCCCAAAGGGGGCACTCTACCACAACCTAGGGCAACACCCTAGGAATCATGAGGTAAAGTGCACAAGCCCTGAAGGGGCGATCTAACCAGGTCTGCCGATAATACCCCTTAACTAAGTGCCATTCAGGACTGACCCATTACGCCTGACCTCGGTTGAAATTCAATAAGTTGAGGCCTGACCCCTTAGGCCTGACCGCTTGAGCGTTGGATGTTGAATGTTGGATGTTGGATGTTGGATGTTGAGCGTTTGATCGGGTGTCTTCCTCATTCATGTATCCATGTAACGTCCCGACCCCTTTTTTAGTGTCCGCAGCTTTCCAAGCCGAAATCGAAAAATCCCATTTAGTATTAGCTTAAAATTGCGACTTTAGCGCAATCGGAGTTCATTGATTTTGGTTTCCGGGATCGATCTCCACCTTTCCTGTGATTACGTGTCATTCGTGGGAAACAATCAGCTGGGAGCTAAGAGCTAATATTGGAACGTTGGATTTTCAATGTTGGACGTTACGCTGAATGCCTTTGCATCCAATGTGTCCATGTAACGCCCCGCCCCCTTTTTAAGTGGCTTGGGCAACTTAATTCTTCCGTGTATTCCGTGTGTTCCGTGGGCAACTCCTCCGTTTTTCGCGTCATTTCGTGACTTTCGTGGGCAGATAATATTTTTTTGTCTTTTTTAATATAATCCAGCCATTCCTGAACTTTCTCGATTTTATGGTTTAGTCATTTACATGAACTACCGGGAACATGATCCGGCGCATTTCCATGCACGGTATCAAGGTTTCGAAGTGAGTATCGAGCTTGAATCAGGTCGGGTGACTGGCGAGATGCCTAGAAGAGCATTACAGTTGATTTTTGAGTGGATGGACTTGCATAGAACCGAACTCTTTGAGAACTGGAGCCGGGTTAAGGCACTCGCTCCTTTAAATAAAATTGAACCATTACCCTAATCATGAATAAATTCCTACATGTGACTAAAGTATCCTATCTGCGTGATTATATACTTGAACTCACTTTCAACGATGGAGTCACGGGTGAGCTAGATTTACGGGGTGAGTTAAACGGAGAAATTTTCATGCCGTTGACCGATAAAAACTTTTTTTGTAAAGTTTACCTAAATCCGGATACAGAAACTATCGAATGGCCGAATGGGGCTGATTTCGCACCTGAGTACCTCCATGCCAAAGTTCGCGTGCTGGTATAGGGCCGTACCGCCGTTCGGGTCATGTCGCGATTTTCGTGGGCAATATTCAGCTGGGAGCTAGGAGCTAGGAGCTAGGAGCTAATAGCTATCAGCTCTTAGCTCATATGTGGACGTTAAATGTTGAATGTTGGATGTTGAACGTTGCTCCGACTGCCTTAGCCAAAAGTGGATCCCTGTAACGTCCCGCTTCCTTTTCGGTCGCTCTCTCTATAATCCGATTCTTCCGTGTATTCCGTGTGTTCCGTGGGAGAAAAATGCTGCGGCTCGACAGGTTTAGCTTTCGTGTCATTTGGTGCCTTTCGTGGGCAAAAATCCCCGGTTTGTGACTTTCCTGTATCGCCGGTTCATTTTTCCTTGAACTCCACCTTCTACCCACCACAAACCTCCTCCACGCCACCGAAATGAGTGGGACGTGACGGGGCGAAGCTGGGTCGATTCATTTAAAATCAACAAACAACGCCCCGACCCGAATGGCACTGAGTTAGGCCCGACCGCCCCAACGGGGCACTCTACCCCAGCCTAGGGCAACGCCCTAGGAATCATGAGGTAAAGTGCACAAGCCCTGAAGGGGCGATCTAACCAGGTCTGACGATAATACCCCTTAACCAAGTGCCATTCAGGCCAGACCCATTACGCCTGACCTCCGTTGAAATTCAATAAGTTGAGGCCTGATCTCTTAGGCCTGACCGTTTGAGCGTTGGATGTTCAATGTTGGATGTTGAACGTTGATCCGAATGCCTTTGCGTTAATGTATCCATGTAACGTCCCGACCCCTTTTTTAGTGGCCTGCTCGTAAATTATACCAGAAACCCGAAAATCGTACCATTATGTCGATCAGCGAACTTAAGAAAACTGCCGATAGTCTGAGTGCTAAAGAGCGTCAATGGTTACGTGCTTATCTATTTGTAAATGAAAGGGCTAGTTCCCCGGAATGGAAATCCGAGATCGTAAAAAAACGACGTAAACTGCAGGCAGGAATGGGGGTGACGGCTAATCAATTTAAACGCCGTACAGCAGGCGTTACATCCGTTATTAAATGAGCCTCGAATATCGCTGGATGTTGGATGCTGAGCCTTACGGCTTCCTTCGACGTTTACCGCGAGGACGTCGGGTGGTGATTGAACGTGCATTGGATCGTTTGGGGCATAATCCATTCACGGAGCCATCATTTATCGGCTTTGATGCGGAGGGTGAAGAAGTTTTTCACTTATTCATTTCCAGTCACGTTATCGTATATCATGTAGATCATGCAGTTCGCCGGGTTTTCGTGTTTGAGATTTATAGGGTTCGTTAGACTCTTCCGAGTAATCCGTGTGTTCCGAGGGCAATAATACAGTAGTGCGTAGTGAGTGGTTTGTTTCCGTCATTAGTGCTAATCAGTGCCCATTAGTGGTTAAAATGGATCGAATCCGCCTTTCATTTCGTGGGCAATAGCCAGCTGGGAGCTCTTAGCTCATACGAGAACGTTGAATGTTGAGCGTTTGATCGAGTGTTTTCCTGGTTCATGTATCCATGTAACGTCCCGACCCCTTTTTCTGTTTTGCCATTCGTGTGATTTCGTGGCTTTTCGTGGGCAACAATCAGCTGGGAGCTAAGAGCTCATATGGGAGCGTTGGATATTCAATGTTGGATGTTGAACGTTACGCCGAATGCCTTTCACTTTAATGTATCCATGTAACGTCCCGACCCCTTTTTTAGTCGTCCGTTTGAATTGCTTTCATCAGAATGAAGACCACGCAATACTTTCTCTATACCCGAAACCGGCCAGACCGGATTTTGATCAAGGACGAATGGATACTTCGGGTGATCCAACTTCCCGAGCGGGAACAAATTCAGTCCGATGGTCGCATTCGCCGCTGGGGCAAAATTGCAGAAAATGATTGGCGGGTTTTACGTGTAGTGCTACTTGAAGATGGTGAAACCATCCCTGGAGTTTGGCCTCTGACTAGTTGGCCCGGAGAAGGCCGTAGAGATAAATGGGGCGTCGGGCCCATGGGAAAAAGCGTGGCCATGAACGATGGTGTCGGACCATGAGCACCACCACCAAAGTTCAGCGCATCATCCGCAAAAACAGTGAGCAGTGGTATGTGACATTACCCGCTTCCATCGCCCAGACGATGGGGTTCGCCAAGTCGGAGGCCGTCGAGTGGACCGTCACCGACGCGCATCATTTGGTCCTCTCACGCAGTCTGGTCGCGCCCGTTATGCCGGTCACGCCCGAGCTGGTGGACGTAGGCGTTAAAAAAAAGTCCAGTTGGGTTTATCCGATCGGCTGGGACGACTTATGAAACGGGCTTGTGCTGCGGCTTGCGCCGCCCCCGAGTGCGCCCGGAGACTGCAGGGGCATCTCATGGCGGCACTGGTTTCACCGTGCCGGGGGACTCTTACCAACCTGATTTGTCTGTGCGGGCGTGCCCAGCAGGACTGGACGGCCGACTACCGGTTGTATTCGCGTGACCGGGTGAAGCCGGCGGGGCTTTTCCGCACGGTCCTCCATGAGCTTGAGGTAAACCTGCCGGCGCTTACCCCGTTGGTGGCCGCCATCGATGACACCCTGGTACGCAAAACCGGGGTCAAGATCGACGGCGTCGGCTGGAAACGCGATCCGCTCGGCCCCGCGTTCCAAACCAACCTGGTGCGCGGCCAGCGCTATGTGCAACTCTCTGCGGCCTGGCCTGGTTCCGACGGACACGCCCGGATGATTCCGGTGGATTTCACCCACGCGCCGACGCCGCCAAAGCCGGGTAAAAAAGCCACTACCGACGAGGTTCAGCAGTACACGGAGAAGAAAAAACAGCAGCGGCTTAATGTCGTCGCGCTCGCCCGCATCCAGCAGCTTCGCCAGGCGCTGCCAGACACGCGCAAACTGGTGGTCGCCGGCGATGGCAGTTACACCAATGCGGTCGTACTCAAGGGCCTGCCCGCCAAGACCGTTTATATCGGCCGGATCCGCCGGGACGCCGTGCTCAACGCCCTGCCTGGACCACCCGCGGCCACCGGTCGCCCGCCGGTCTATGGCGCGCCGGTCCAGACCCCGGAAGAGCTGCGCACCGACGACACCGTGGCCTGGCAAAGCGTCGAGGCTTATGCGGCCGGAAAAAAGCACACCTTTAAAATCAAGACCCTCGGGCCGGTGCTGTGGCGTAAAGCCGGGGCGACGCTCCCGTTGCAAGTCATGGTGATCGCCCCGGTGGGCTACCGATTGCGCGCAGGCTCGAAGCTGCTCTATCGCCAGCCTGCCTTCTTGGTTTGCACCGACCCGGATATGCCCGTGGGTGACCAACTCCAGTATTACCTCTGGCGTTGGGGCATCGAGGGAAACTTCCGGGATGAGAAAACCCTGATCGGCACCGGCCAGGCACAACTGCGCACCGCCGCCTCCAACCGCAACCAACCCGCCGCCACCGTCGCCGCCTATGCGCTGTTGTTAATCGCCGCCCTGCTCTTCGGCGATCCTGCGGGGCAAACCCCTGATCCGCCGCCGCATCTTCGCCCGCCCAAATGGCGCACGCACTCTTCGGGCGCCTCGCCTGCGACCAGTTCCACGGGGGACCTCTTGCGCACCCTGCGCAGCGAATGCTGGGCCGACCAGATCGCCCCAGAGAGTTTCTCCGACTTCACGTCGACCGACCCTCCCTCCACGAACTCATCAAAAGCGCCACCCTTCTTGGCTGAAGCACTCTTCCGCGCTGCGTAACCGGGCCTCCGGCCGCTTCGCATCCACCTGCTTTTGGGGCCAAACTCCAGAGATGGTGAAACCATCCACAATGCTTTTTTTGACCGTGGAGCAAATTTATGAAAATCAAATACTTCCCCGATACTGATACTGCCCTCGTCGAGTTTACTAGTTACCCTGTGGCTGAAACCAAAGAGATCAGTGAAGATGTCTTTGTGGACCTCGATGCCTCTGGACGCCTGGTCAGCATGACAATTGAGCATGCCAAGACATCCGCTTCGATTCGGGATTTTAGCTTTGAAGAACTGCTTGCATCCTAACTTGCCTAAGGCGGTCGTTTTATTGTGGCCGCAGAGATTTGCAGTTAAGGCGTAGCGTCTTCTCATTTAGTGCCTTTCGTGGGCAACAATCAGAGGGAGCTAAGAACTCATATGGGAGCCTTGAATGTTGAACGTTGCCGAACTAAAATGAACAATCAGCGGCCCCCCTTATTTTTTTCCGAGGTTCAGTAACGGGACTGAATCTTCTCCGGAATCCGATTCTTCCGTGTGTTCCGTGGGCAAAATTCAGGAGTGGATCGTTATTAGTGATAATCAGTGCCCATTAGTGGTTAAAATGATAGAATTCCGTTTTTCGTGTAATTTCGTGCTTTTCGTGGGCAACAATCAGCTGGGAGCTAAGAGCTCATTTGGAAGCGGTGGATGTTGAATGTTGGATGTTGGAAGTTGGATGTTGAGCGTTTGATCGGGTGTCTTCCTCATTCATGTATCCATGTAACGTCCCGACCCCTTTTTCGATCCTGCGTCGCTTGCTTAAAGCCACCGCCGAACCGCAGACCCGCAAGGACATGGACGTGGAAGATGAAATCGTAACCCACCTCGACAGCCTGGTTCGCAAAATCCAAGAACGCGACGAAGCGCTCCAGCAAAAGGAGTCAGCGCTCCAGCAACAGAACGAAGCGCTCCAGCAAAAGGACTCAGCCCTGCAAAAGGCGCTGGCTTTGCTGATTAGTGCAGGGGTTTCAGAAACAGTAGCCCGCCAGCAACTCGGGCTCAGCTAAAATTTCAACCTGTAGTCTTTGCCGCCTTTGTATCCATGTAACGTCTCGACCCCTTTTTCTGTTTCCGCTTTTCGTGAGTAAAAAGTCAGGGGCTCCTCTTGAACGTTGGATGTTCAATGTTGGATGTTGAACGTTACGCCGAATGCCTTTCACTTCAATGTATCCATGTAACGTCCCGACCCCTTTTCGATCCTCCGAAGGGTATCATCTCTACGTCGAGTTTGGCCTCAACCTAAAGATTGCCGCACCGGAAGACGATGCCTCGGCGATCAAGTATCTACGCATTATTGAGATGTTCGCCGCAATGGCCGAACAAGCCGCCCAGCTCTGCAGCGCACGTATTCTCGAAATTCACTCTGAGCGTATCCACTTCCTCGTTGAGGGACCTGATCATCATGAGGGCATGCGTCGGTTGCTAACGTTAGCGTGAGCCTCCTCGAAAAGGTTTTTGGTTTTTTCTAGTAAAAACAACTTATGTGATTTAAGTTTACTGTAAAAGTGCCGTATTATACTGCATGAAAACAGGAAACAAAATAAGTAGCGGCGTTAAATTATCAAGTAACGAATCGATCGTTTATCCCTCCGGCGACTTCTTTTCAACCCCGGCGCGCAGTGATTTTGGTGATTTTTTATTGGAATTGAAGCGCTTTTGGCGGTCCCACCCCGAAATCCAAGTGGCCATGACCGCCGATCTCGACGCCCACGCCATGGCGGAAAAGCTCGAACGGCGGAAAAACCGTGAGTTCGATCTGGCGCAGACCGAGGCGTTGTTCGCCGTGCCGGCGTCAGGCACGGCGGAAAAAACGCAAGCCGAGTTCCTCGCCGCAGGGCGTCCGCGCACCCCCGCTGTTGTGGTTTTTATCACGGCCATGGCCACCGGTTACCTGGGGTCGCAATACGGTGCCTGCCCCCGGATGGTGCTGCTTGAATCGGCATCGTTGCGCACCTTGCTCGATGATTTGGGGTACACGCTGCCTGCACCTAATACCGTTGGCCCCCTGATAAATCGCCTGAGTGAAAGTACTCTCGCCCTGATCCACCGGGCCCAATTGGCCGGTATTTTGTCCGAAGGGCTCGATTCGTTTACCGATATCACCCTGGACAGCACGGCGATCAAGGCATCCAGTTGCTGGCCAACAGACTCCGGTATCATTTATCGACTCTTTGAGCGAGCCTACCGCTTGGGCGGCAAGCTCGACCAGGTCGGGCTTACCTCGCTGCAGGCTGGCTGCAAAGACCACTGGCTGGAGGAGTTGCGAAAGAGCGCCCGCGCCATCGCCCTGCTGGGTGGTGGTCCCCGCCGAGCCCAAAAACTCCGGCTGCTCTACGACCAGTTTTACCAAATCGCCTGCAAGTTGGGCGGCAGGTTGCTCACCCAAGTAGAAGCCGCAGAGGCCGAAGCAAATGTTAAACTGGCCAAGCTGCGGCCCTCCAAGCGCCGGATCGCGGAAGACCTACTGGACTGCATCCACGGGGACGTGGTCGCGGTGATTACGACGATCCAGCAAAGCATTGCGCGGGTGCATGATGGGGTGAAGACCAGGTCGAGGGAAAGGGTCCTCAGCCTGGCCGATCGCAGTGCTGCTTTTATTGAAAAAGGCGGGCGGGAACCGGTGATTGGCTACAAGCCGCAATTGGCCCGCAGCCGCGGCGGTTTTGTCACCGCGCTGATTCTCGACGCGGGCAACGTGGCTGATTGCAAGCAACTGGTGCCCCTGCTGATCCAGAATATCGCCAACACGGGCCTGGTGCCGGCGAGCGCGAACGTCGACGACGGCTACTCCAGCGCCGAAGGGCTGGCGCAGGCATACGAGCTGAAGGTGGCCAAGGTGAGCATCTCCGGCGCCAAGGGGCGCGCCTTGCTCGGCGAGGAACTGTGGAACCACCAGGATTATATCACGCTTCGCGCCGAGCGCAGCGCGATCGAGTCGCTGATGTTTACGCTCAAGTTCAACCACGGGTTCGGCCGGCCGGGTCGTCGCGGGTTGGCGGCGGTGCGCAGCGAACTGACCCTGAAGATCCTCGCGCACAACTTTGACCGGATGATTTTGGTGCGCGCCAGAAGGTCTCAGGAAAAGCCGCTGCCCTTGGCGGCCTGAGTCGCTTCGCTCGTCGCGGCTAACCCAAATCGGTTCAATTAGTTCGGTGTAAAAGCCCCGGAGCGAACCGCCGTGGACTTCGCCGTTGGAAAAGCGACCTTAGTGATGGGGCCGGGGCTGTTTTTAGGCCGCCGCCCCTTCGTGAACACGTAAATCGAGTCCGTTCAGGGCTGTTTGCGTCCCCAGTGGCCGGCCGGGGCGGGAATACGCCCGTTGCGAAAGGCTTTTCGAGGAGGCTCTAGTTCATATGGGAGCGTTGGATATTCAATGTTGGATGTTGAACGTTGTTCGAATCTCATTGCCTGAATGTTTCCCATAAATAGCCCGATCCGTTATTCCATCAGTCGATAATTAAGGTAAAGGGTAAAACATGACCCCTTCTGCCTCGCCTTTATCTTGCCCAATATTTAACAACTTGACGCATTAGGAACTGAGTCCAACCTTAATTTAACATGGCTACCCTCCTTCCTCTTGATAAGATGACCCGTATTCAAAAGGTTAGAGCAATGAATGAACTCTGGACGGATCTTACCTGCGATTCTGATAGCTTACCCAGTCCAGCATGGCATGCAGTTGAACTCAAAAAAAGAAAAGCCAAAGCAGCCGCAGGTCAGGTGGTGTGGACTGACTGGATTGTCGCTAAAGAGCGCCTGCGCCAAAAACTCAATGCGCATTAATTTAAGTGATGATGCCGAAAGGGATCTTGAACGCGGCTATCTTTTTTATGAAAAACAGAGCGATGGGCTCGGTGATTATTTTTTAGACACTCTTAATTCCGAGATCGATTCTCTGTTATTGTATGCTGGTGTTCATCGCCGGGTTCATGGACTCCATAGATTGTTAGTGAAAAGCTTTCCGTTTGCTGTTTATTATGAAGCAAGTGGTGAACTTGTCTCCGTTTCGGCTGTTTTAGATTGTCGAAGTAACCCACGTAAAATTCGCCCGATATTAAGGAAACGTAAGAAAAAAAATGATTTTTAAGTCTTATGGTTTTGCTGAAGTCGGAGTATCGCCTTCCCCATTCGTGTCATTCCGTGTCTTTCGTGGGCAATAATCAGTTGGGTGCTCTTAGCTCATATAGGAACGTTGGATGTTCAATGTTGGATGTTGAACGTTACGCCGAATGCCTTTGCCTCTAATGTATCCATGTAACGGCCCGACCCCTTTTTTAGGCGGGCCCGACCCCTTTTTCAGATTCGCCTGTCCCACTTTGTATGAACTCACCAACCATTAAGTCCAAGCGCGTTAAGTCCACTACGCCCGCCCGTAAAGCCGGCGCACCTCGATTGGTTAGTAAACAACCGGCATCATCCGGGTTTGCGCCTAAACTCCGTGGTATAATTAAAGCTGATCCCTTACTTTCAACCAAAGAAGGTTTCGGTGAGTAAACCACGTTACATTCTGGATACCGGCCCGTTGATTGCCTACGCGAATAGTCGGGATGTGCACCATGCCTGGGCGTGTGGAGTCTTAGATGCAATTGGAGAAGCTCCCATCGTCCCCGAAATAGTCATAGCGGAAGCCTGCTGGGTGCTGCGTTCATCCAAAGCAACCATCAACGAACTTATGACGTTAACCCAGAGTGGCGCAGTTCGGCTCGTTCCCGTTTTGGGTCCATCCAATCCAAAGATTTTAGAATGGATGATGAAATATTGGCCGCGAATGGATTTGGCCGATGCCTGCGTACTAAGTTTAGCAGAACGAAACCCCTATGCTCGAATTATCACTACCGACTTGAGGGACTTTGGAGTATATCGGATTAATGGTAAACCATTGACTCTTATAGCTCCTCCTTTACCCGTTTGAACCGTGCCGAGCCCTAAGTTCGATTAAACGAGAAGATTCTGCGATTAGTAATGCTCTACACGTTTGGGGCAATGTATCCATGTAACGGCCCAACCCCTTTTTCTGTCACCGCAACCGAAAACCGTGGGAAGTGACGGGGCGAAGCTGGGTCTGCACGTTTAAAATCAACAAACAACGCCCTCTTCCTTGTTCTGTTTCCGACTTCGCGATCCTTCGCGTACTTCGCGGTTAAACAGGCTCGGTTCCGGCTTTTCGTGTCATTTCGTACCTTTCGTGGGCAACAATCAGCTGGGAGCTAAGAGCTATTAGCTAAGAACTCATATGAGAACGTTGGATGTTCAATGTTGGATGTTGAGCGTTTGCTCGGGTGTCTTCCTCATTCATGTATCCATGTAACGTCCCGCCCCCTTTTTTAGTGTCCGATTACTTTATATATCATCCTATTCTTCCGTGTATTCCGTGTGTTCGGTGAGTTAACAGTAGCGAGTAGTGCGTAGTGAGTAGCGGGTAGTCGGATTTATTCCGTTATTAGTGATAATCAGTGCCCATTAGTGGTTAAAATGATCGAATCCGTCTTTCGTGTCATTTCGGGTCTTTCGTGGGCAAAATTCCCTGGTTTGTGACTTTCATGAAACGCCGGTTCATTTTTACTTGAACTACGTGGTTTACCCATCACAACCCACCTCCACACCACCTAAACCCGTGGGAAGTGACGGGGCGAAGCTGGGCCTGCACATTTAAAATCAATAAACAACGCTCGATCACTTATAAATCAGCTATTTGGGATAGCCCCCTTAATTACATGAATACTCTTTTTGATCGAATTACAACCGACCCTGAAATCTGTCATGGGAAACCCTGCATCCGCGGGTTGCGCTATCCCGTTGAAACCGTGCTCGAGTGGTTGGCATCAGGAATGAGCTCGGCCGAAATTCTCGCTGATTATAACGACTTGAATGAAGCTGATATTCATGCGGCATTGGCTTATGCGAGTGCACTCGCACGCACACGCTCAACGATTGCCCTTGCCTCGTGAGATTTTTGATTGATGCGCATCTGCCGCGCCGTTTGGCCTTTGCTTTACGCGCTGAGGCTCATGACGCGGTACACACGCTGGAACTCCCCCATGGCAATGCCACTACAGATGCATTCATTGCAACGTGGGCAGATACCCATGATGCAATTGTAATCTCTAAGGATAGTGATTTTTACCAGGCGCGAGCATTGACCGGAACACCTCGTAAGTTGTGTTTAATTCAAACCGGTAATTGCAGAAATGATGAACTGATTGTGCTCGTCATGTCGAATCTGGCAACGATTACAGATGCTTTTAATCGTTCTGCCTGTGTTGAACTCGGCCGTACCTTGTTGGTCATCCACCCATAAAACCTGCCCGTTTTAGATTTCGTGTTTTTGTGTAGGCAAAATTCAGCGTAGTACGACCTGAACGTTGCTCCAAGAAAAACTGACAAAACACGGCCAGGCCCCTTTGGGATTACCTCCGCTTCCGTGGAGTCCGTGTGTTCCGTGGGCACTAAACAGTAGTGGGTAAGAGCTGGGAGCTAGGAGCTAAGAGCTGGGAGCTAGTGCTTAATTGCGTAGATTAATGATAGTATTTCTGAGTTGGCTTCCCTTGACCTCGCGCTTGCGCCACTTGAACGGCTTGGCATTGGGCAGGTAGGCGGCGACGAAAGCGTCAATGGCCTGACTAAGTTCGGCGACGCTTCTGAAGTTCGCGCCCCGTAGCGCCTTCCTTGTTAGTATGCCGAACCAGATTTCAACTTGATTGAGCCAACTCGCCGAGGTTGGGGTAAAGTGGAAGTGGACATTGGGGTGCCGAGCGAGCCAAGCGTCGCACTTTTTGTGGGTGCAATAATTATCCAAAATCACGTGGAGTTCTCTCTCGGGCGGGTGATCCGCCACCACTTGGTCCATGAACAGCAGGAACTCCTCCCGGCGCTTAAGGGTGGTTTTCTGCGTCTTGATCAAGCCCGTGGCCACATCAAGGGCAGCGAACAAGTTGAGTGTACCGTGGCGCTTGTAGGTGCTTTTGAGTCCCTGGACGATTTTACCATTGTCGGTCTCCACGTAACCGGTGGCGCGCTCTAGGGCTTGGATGCCAGGCTTTTCATCCACACTTATCACCAATGCCTTTTCCGGTGGGCTCAGGTAGAGCCCGACGATATCGGCTGCCTTGGCTGCGAACTGCTTGTCAGTGCTCACGCACCACGAGCGCTGGCGCTGCAGGCAAATGCCCTCCTTGCGCAGCACTCGCCAGACCGCGTGCACCGAGCCGCCGAGCACACGGGCCACCGCTGGACCATCCCAGCGCGCCTGCCCCGGAGGGGGTGGCCCTTCCAATAAAGCCAGCACCCGATCTCGAAAGTCCTCACCGTAGGTGCGCTTCGCGCCCGGCCGTGCCGCATCATCCAGCCCCTTCATGCCAAGCAGCACAAAGCGATCCCTCCACTTTATTACGGTGTTCGGCCTGGTGTTGCAGCGGCGCGCCACCTCTTGCACCTGCTCGCCACTCACGCACCCAAGGATCATCCGGGCGCGCTCAACTCGCTGCCTCGACTCAATCCGGCTGGTTGCCCGTTTTTCTAGGGATTGCTGATCCCCCTCGCTACAAGTGATTCGCACGGCTTTTCGTCCCATCTACAAAGCGGATACAATATCACTTATTATTGCAAGTAAGCACTAGAAGCTGTCAGCTAAGACCGCGTAGCTCATATGAGAACGTTGTATGTTGAACGTTTTTCCGAATGCCATTGCCGTCATTGTATCCATGTAACGTCCCGACCCCTTTTTCTGAAGTCCAGCAAAAGGAGTCAGCGCTCCAGCAACAGAACGAAGCGCTCCAGCAAAAGGACTCAGCCCTGCAAAAGGCGCTGGCTTTGCTGATTAGTGCAGGGGTTTCAGAAACAGTAGCCCGCCAGCAACTCGGGCTCAGCTAAAATTTCAACCTGTAGTCTTTGCCGCCTTTGTATCCATGTAACGTCTCGACCCCTTTTTCTGTTTCCGCTTTTCGTGAGTAAAAAGTCAGGGGCTCCTCTTGAACGTTGGATGTTCAATGTTGGATGTTGAACGTTACGCCGAATGCCTTTCACTTCAATGTATCCATGTAACGTCCCGACCCCTTTTTTAGTGTCCGTAAAGCTCCTCATTATTGGGTTAGTCGCACTAAATAATAGAGTGGGTTAAAATAGTCTACCATCAACCCAGCCAACAAAACAACACCCTGATCCGAATGGCAATAAGTTAGGCCCGACCGCCCCAACGGGGCACTCTACCAAAGCCTAGGGCAACGCCCTAGGAATCATGGGTTAAAGTGAACAAGTCCTGAAGGGGCGATCTAACCAGGTCTGACGATAATACCCCTTAACTAAGTGCCATTCCGGACTGACCCTTTACGCCTGACCTCCGTTGAAATTCAATAAGTTGAGGCCTGACCCCTTAGGCCTGACTTTTTTCAGTGACCTCAGAGCTCATATGTTAGCGGTGGATGTTGAATGTTGGATGTTGAGCGTTTGATCGGGTGTCTTCCTCATTCATGTATCCATGTAACGTCCCGACCCCTTTTTTAGTGTGTTCCTGAAACGCCGGTTCATTTTTCCTTGAACTCAGCCGTTCATCCTCCACAACCCTCCTCCACGCCACCGAAATGAGTGGGACGTGACGGGGCGAAGCTGGGTCGATTCATTTAAAATCAACAAACAACGCCCCGACCCGAATGGCACTGAGTTAGGCCCGACCGCCCCAAAGGGGCACTCTACCACAACCTAGGGCAACGCCCTAGGAATCATGAGGTAAAGTGCACAAGCCCTGAAGGGGCGATCTAACCAGGTCTGACGATAATACCCCTTAACTAAGTGCCATTCCGGACTGACCCTTTACGCCTGACCTCCGTTGAAATTCAATAAGTTGAGGCCTGACCCCTTAGGCCTGACTTTTTTCAGTGACCTCAGAGCTCATATGTTAGCGGTGGATGTTGAATGTTGGATGTTGGATGTTGAGCGTTTGATCGGGTGTCTTCCTCATTCATGTATCCATGTAACGTCCCGACCCCTTTTTTAGTGTGTGTGGGAAGTGACGGGGCGAAGCTGGGTCTGCACGTTTAAGAGCTAAGAGCTAAGAGCTAGGAGCTAAGAGCTAGGAGCTAATAGCTGGGAGCTCATGGCACATCCGAAGTGGCCTGGGCGTCTCGCCCATCGTGTTTGAGCTAAATTGCTAACATCAATTCAAGGAGCGCCTTACCAGCATTCCGCTTAACGGAGTCGGATCAATATCGGATGTTAAGGGGTGGGCATTAAACTAACAAAAAACGGCCAGACCCCTTTGGAATAGACCTAAATAATAGAGTGGGTTAAAATAGTCTACCATCAACCCAGCCAACAAAACAACACCCTGATCCGAATGGCAATAAGTTAGGCCCGACCGCCCCAACGGGGCACTCTACCAAAGCCTAGGGCAACGCCCTAGGAATCATGGGTTAAAGTGAACAAGTCCTGAAGGGGCGATCTAACCAGGTCTGACGATAATACCCCTTAACTAAGTGCCATTCCGGACTGACCCTTTACGCCTGACCTCCGTTGAAATTCAATAAGTTGAGGCCTGACCCCTTAGGCCTGACTTTTTTCAGTGACCTCAGAGCTCATATGTTAGCGGTGGATGTTGAATGTTGGATGTTGGATGTTGAGCGTTTGATCGGGTGTCTTCCTCATTCATGTATCCATGTAACGTCCCGACCCCTTTTTTAGTGTGTTCCTGAAACGCCGGTTCATTTTTCCTTGAACTCAGCCGTTCATCCTCCACAACCCTCCTCCACGCCACCGAAATGAGTGGGACGTGACGGGGCGAAGCTGGGTCGATTCATTTAAAATCAACAAACAACGCCCCGACCCGAATGGCACTGAGTTAGGCCCGACCGCCCCAAAGGGGCACTCTACCACAACCTAGGGCAACGCCCTAGGAATCATGAGGTAAAGTGCACAAGCCCTGAAGGGGCGATCTAACCAAGTCTGACGATAATACCCCTTAACTAAGTGCCATTCCGGACTGACCCTTTACGCCTGACCTCCGTTGAAATTCAATAAGTTGAGGCCTGACCCCTTAGGCCTGACTTTTTTCAGTGACCTCAGAGCTCATATGTTAGCGGTGGATGTTGAATGTTGGATGTTGGATGTTGAGCGTTTGATCGGGTGTCTTCCTCATTCATGTATCCATGTAACGTCCCGACCCCTTTTTTAGTGTGTCATCGGTGGTCAGGTTGTGCGCCCTTCGCCCTCCTGACCACCCCATGTCATCTTAGGCCTGTCCTCCTTAGACCTGAACCCTTTAGCAGTCAGATCCGTTATTCCGTCAGTCGATAATTAAGGTAAAGGGTAAAACATGACCCCTTCTCAATCCCTTCTAAAAATGAAAGCAGTCATCCTCGCCGGCGGTCTCGGTACGCGTATCAGTGAAGAGACCCACCTCAAGCCCAAGCCCATGGTCGAGATCGGCGGGCGACCCATCCTTTGGCATGTTCTCAAATGTTACTCCGCCCATGGCATCAATGATTTCGTGATCTGCGCCGGCTACAAGGGCTATGTCATCAAGGAATACTTCGCTAATTACTTCCTGCACATGTCCGACGTCACCTTTGATATGAAGGATAATCGCATGGAGGTTCACCAGCGCCGCTCCGAGCCTTGGCGCGTCACCATCGTTGACACCGGTGACAGCACCATGACCGGCGGCCGCCTCAAGCGCGTGCGTGAATATCTCGGCAACGAACCCTTTTGTTTCACCTATGGTGACGGGGTGGGGGACGTAAACATCACTGAATCGATTGCCTTCCACCAACGTGAGGGCCGCAAGGCCACCCTCACCGGTGTGCAACCCCCCGGTCGTTTCGGTGCCTTGGATATTGTCGGCAACCAAGTTAAAAGCTTCCAAGAAAAACCCGACGGCGACGGGAGTTGGATCAATGGGGGCTTTTTTGTGCTCGAACCCTCAGTGATCGATCTGGTGATCGATGATAAAACCATCTGGGAACGCCAGCCCCTCGAATCCCTCGCCCAATCCGACCAACTCAGTATTTATAAACACCGCGGTTTCTGGCAGCCGATGGACACCCTGCGCGACAAGCAGCACCTCGAAGAGCTCTGGGCTTCCGGCAAGGCTCCGTGGAAAACCTGGAAGTAACCGGTCCCCATGTCCTTCGCTTCAATTTACCACGGTAAGCGCGTACTGGTCACCGGCCACACCGGGTTCAAAGGCGCCTGGCTAGCCGAGTGGTTACTCTCCCTCGGTGCTGAGGTTACCGGCTTTGCCCTGCCTCCACCCACCACTCCCTCGCTGTTCGACCAGCTCTCCTTAAAAAACCGCCTTCGCCACATCCAGGGCGACATCCGCGACTTGTCCGCCGTACGCACCGCCGTCGCGGCCTGCCAGCCCGACTTCGTGTTCCACCTCGCCGCGCAACCCCTGGTGCGCCTCTCCTATTCTACGCCGGTCGAAACCTACGCGACCAACGTCATGGGCACCGTTAACGTGCTCGAGGCCGTCCGCCTGGCCGCCGATCCCGCCCGTCCCTGTGTCGTCGTGTCCATCACCACCGACAAGTGCTACGAAAACAAAGAGTGGGTCCACAGCTACCGCGAAGAAGACCCCATGGGTGGCTATGACCCCTACAGCTCCTCCAAGGGTGCCGCCGAACTGGTGATCGCCTCCTACCGCCGCTCGTTTTTTTCGGCCCCCGATTCTCCGGTGAAACTCGCCTCGGCCCGCGCCGGCAACGTCATCGGCGGCGGCGATTGGGCCCTCGACCGCATCGTGCCGGATTGCATCCGCGCCCTTGCCAGCGGCGCCATCATTCCCGTCCGCAACAAGGTCGCCACCCGCCCCTGGCAGCACGTCTTGGAGCCGCTCTCCGGTTATCTCTGGCTGGGTGCCTGCCTCCATAGCTCGCAGCTCTCAGCATTCAGCGCCAAACTCCCCAGCGCCTTTAACTTCGGCCCATCCCTCGCCTCCAACCGCACCGTCGCCGAACTGGTGCAAGAAATCCTCAAACACTGGCCCGGACAGTGGTCTGACCAATCCGACCCGCACGCCCTCCACGAGGCCCAGCTGCTCAACCTCGCTACCGACAAGGCCCACCATTTCCTCGGCTGGTCACCCGCTTGGCCCTTTGCCGAAACCATTGCCCAAACCGTGAACTGGTACCGTGAGTCCTCCTCCGCCTCCCTTGATCTTCACGCCCTCACCACGGCCCAGATTGCCGACTACACCGCCACCGCCCACGCGGCCGGAATTCCCTGGGCACGCTGACCGCAATCCAAGCCCCACTCACCAGCCCATTTTATGAGCATCACCGTCATTAAAGAAGGTAACGTCCTACGCATCCTCTCCACCTCCGAGCCGATTCCCGATAACACCCCGCTGGAGTTGTTCACCTGCGGCATCGATCCTTGGCAAGCCGCCCAACTCGAATCGGTCTTCCGCGACGACGAAGACTGGGGGCATTCGCTCGATCACCTCATCGTAAAGGAGTCCAACTAATGGCTCGTGTCCTGCACCCCGGCGAACTGGTCACCCTGCGTTGGCCCTTTACCGACCTCAATCGCGCGAAAAACCGTCCCGCCTTGGTCTTAACCGAGCCGGATTCCCGGGGCGATATCGAGGTCGCCATGATCACCAGCCAACTGGCAGACCCCGCCTCGTTGCTCATTGAGGAAAGCGATTACCTGTCCAGCGACCGCTTGCCTCTGGCCTCAGGGGTGCGCATTGACCGCGTTCTGCTCGTCGCCGCCGATATCGTTCAACGCCTCAGCGTGTCGCTCCGCCCCCAAGTGGTCGCCGCCGTCCGCAAGCGCATCATCCTCAGCGACACCCGCCATTACTCCACCCTCGTCCACACCGGCCAACGACCCGGCGATGACGCCGCCCACGCCCCCTGGGCCCCCGGCCAGACCATCCCCTACGCCGGCCGCGTGTTTAACCAGGATGAAGTCGAGGCCGCCGTCGGCTCCACCCTCGATTTCTGGCTCACCCTCGGGCCCGAGGGCGAAGCCTTTGAACGCGAACTCGCCGCCCTTCTCGGCGTCAAATACAGCCTGTTGGTCAACTCCGGCTCCTCGGCCAACTTGGTCGCTCTGGCCGCCCTCACCACCCACAAGCTCCCCGCCCACAAGCGCATCCAGCCCGGCGACGAGGTCATCACCGTGGCGGCGGGCTTCCCCACCACGGTTTCGCCCATCCTCCAGCTCGGTGCCGTCCCGGTTTTTATCGATAACGACCCGGTCACCGGCAACATCCGCGCCGCACAACTCCAGTCGGCCTACGTCGCGGGCAAAACCAAGGCCGTCATGATCGCCCACGCCCTGGGCAACCCCTTCGACCTCGGAGCCGTGCTGGAATTCTGCAAACAGCACGACCTCTGGTTGATCGAGGACAACTGCGACGCCCTCGGCTGCACCTACTCGCTGCCCGTCGCCCGCGCCAAAGCCCTCGGCCTCGACCACCTGCTCAAACTGGCGGAAGCTAAGAGCTTGGAGCTTGGAGCTGAGAGCTCCCAGCTCAAAATTCCGTTCGTCGCGAACGGGATTTTGACCGCCTACACCGGCTCCTTCGGCGACATCTCCACCCAGTCCTTTTACCCTCCCCACCACCTGACGATGGGCGAGGGTGGGGCGGTGAATATTATCAGCAAACCCCCGCTCAAAACCTATGCGGAAAGTTTCCGCGACTGGGGCCGCGACTGCTGGTGCCCTTCCGGCAAAGACGACACGTGCTGTAAGCGCTTCGGCTGGCAGCTCGGCGAACTCCCCAAGGGCTACGACCACAAGTACATCTACAGCCACCTCGGCTATAACCTAAAACCCCTCGATCCCCAGGCCGCCATCGGTCGCCAGCAGCTCAAAAAGCTGCCCGCCTTCATCGAAGCGCGTAAGCAGAACTGGGAAACCCTGCGCGCCGGCCTGGCCGATCTGGAGGACGTGTTTGACTTCACCCTGCCCACCCACGCCACCCGCTGGCTCCCGCCGAGCGAACGCACGTTCGCAGGAAAGAACTCGGAGCTAATAGCTAATAGCTCCGAGCTCACAGCTCCAAGCTCCCAGCTCCAAGCTCCCGGCTCAGAGCTCCCAGCTCCCAGCTCATTCGCCTGGGATTCTTCCGGTTGCCGCACCGACACCTCTTGGTTCGGTTTCATGCTCCGGGTAAAACCCACCGCACCCTTCAGCCACACCGATTTCGCCCGCCACCTGGACGAGAAAAAAATCGGCAACCGAATGTTTTTTGGCGGCAACCTCCTGCGCCAGCCCGTCTTTGTCCAATTGCGCAAAGACCGCCCGGAAGCACTCCGCGTGGTGTCGGCCGACGGTCGCGCCCTGACGTCCGCCCAGCGTGAACTTGAACTTAAAGCGTCCACCCAACGCGAAGCGGCCTCACCGTTACCCGGTGCCGACGCCATCATGCATGAGGCGATTTTCCTCGGCACCTATCCGGGCCTCACCCCGGCGATGCTCGCCTACGAAATCCAGGTCATCAGCGACTTCGTGACATCCGAAAGATAGGAGCCTACTTATGGGCGATTGAGGGTACAGGCTTCCGGCTGATTTTCGCACATAAATGGTCTTCTGCCATCGGATTAAATCTTCCGACTTTCGGATTATTTCATGCTTATCGGGGCCAAAAAATCTTCGCTTTAGGCACCGCTCTAAATTTCAGTTTAAACAATAACGTAAAGTGAAAATACTACTTACAGGCTACACCGGTTTCATCGGAAGCAAATTGTTGGCTGAGTTATTAATCGCTCATCACCAAGTAGTCTGTCTTGGGCGGCGACCACCTCCGTTAGCCAGGTCATCTCTGTACGAGTACGTCAAATGTGATCTTGCTGACAACAATGGCATGGAGCAGGTGGACTGGGCTGGCCTCGATGTTGTTATTCATTTGGCCTCGGCGGGAGTAAAAGCTGCGCATCGGTTTTGGCCAGAGTGCTTGGCTACAAATATCGTCGGTCAGCAAAACCTTTTGTCTTGGGTTGCCCAATATAAAAACATTAAAAAAATCATTATCGCAGGCACTTTTTACGAAAAAATTGTCTACGAGAATCCGGTTCTCTGGGATAATCCGTATGTTGCAACCAAATGGACCGCATCGGAAAGCTTTAAAGCATGGGCTCAGCATGCCGGATGCATTTCAGTTCTTCTCCACTTTTTCCAAGTCTATGGCCCCGGAGATGAATCGGGTAACGTCTTGAGCTATACTAAAAATTCATTACGCTCTGGGTTGGTTGCCAAACTGGGAGGGGGGAAAAGTCGAAGGGATTGGATTTATTTAGATGATGCCGTGGGAGCCCTCATGGTCGCGCTTACTAACTTATCGGCTGACCCGGGCTTTTCAGCCTACGACGTGGGTTCGGGTGAACTGCATTCGATTCGTGAAACGGTCGAGTTTATGGCAACGCGCATAGGTGCTTCCCCTGATTTGCTTGAATTTGATGCTAAGCGGGATCGGCATGATGCCGGTGTCGAATTAGCCGCGCAACGGTTTTTACCAGGATGGAACCCAGTCTATAATTACAAAGCAGGTTTAACTCAATTTTCTACCACATGAAATTACTGATAACTGGCGGTTGTGGCTTCTTAGGTTCAAACCTAGCAGCATCATATTTGGAGGAAGGCGCAGAAGTCGTCATCATCGACGCCCTCTTGCGCTCGGGCGGCGAGCAGAATCGAGATTGGCTAAAAACTCTGACCAAATCAGAAAATCAGCTTAAGATTTATCACTTTGATTTGGCCGAAAAAGACGCCGTTGAAACGGTGTTTGCGACTCATGCCCCTTTTGACTTTATTTGTCATGTGGGCGGCCAAGTGGCGATGACGACCTCATTGTCGGATCCCCGGCGTGACATGCTCACCAACGTGGTTGGGACCTTTAATGTGTTGGAGGCGATGCGTAAATATTCACCCGATGCGCTTCTGGCTTATTCATCCACCAATAAGGTTTACGGCGACCTCGAACGTTTACGTTACCAAGAATTATCCACTCGGTTTACTTTGCCCGATTACCCGAATGGCCTAGATGAATCACTGACATTAGATTTTGCCAGCCCTTATGGCTGCTCAAAAGGCGCGGCAGACCAGTATGTGCGCGACTGGCATCGCAATTATGGACTAAAGACCGTGGTATTCCGCCATTCTTCAATTTATGGGGGGCGCCAATTCTCCACATTTGATCAAGGTTGGATTGGCTGGTTCTGCGCAAAAGCTTGGGAACAAAAGCTAAACACCCAAGCACCTGCATTTACTATTTCGGGGACGGGTAAACAGGTGCGTGACGTCCTCCATGCCGATGATTTAGTCAGCCTCTATCGCGCAGCATATGAACATAAGAATGAATCGGCCGGGGAAATATTCAATATCGGTGGAGGAATAAACAATAGTTTAAGCTTGCTGGAACTGTTTTCGGTTTTGGAGCAAAAGCTCGGCTTGCAGGTTCCGCTCAATTTCAACCGATTGAGCCGCCGTCAAAGTGACCAAGACTATTTTGTTGCCGATATTAGCAAGGCTGCACGCCTATTAAAATGGCAGCCTGGTGTGACCACAAGTGTGGGCCTTGACCGGATGCTCGCTTGGGTGGGCCGAAATTCTAAATAATGTCCATCGCCTCAAAAGGGACTCCTGCCTGGCAGGTTGCCGCCATGGGGTGGCTCGCACGTTTTGTTTCGCTCTGCACGGGTTTTGGCGTCCTTCGGCTTAATATAAAGGCCCTCGGGCCCGACCGTTTTGCGGCATTGGCCCTACTTTTGGGCATGGGCAGTTGGTTTGCTTTAGCAGATTTAGGTCTTGGAACATGGTTGCAGAATAATATTTCCAAAAGGCGAGCTCAAGGGATTCAAACAGGTGACATTGAACGTGAGACCTTCACGATTATCGCAACCGTGATGTGCCTAGTGGCTTCCGTGGGGTGGTTACTGGCCCCATGGGTTGCCGATTGGTTGTTGGGTGGGTTCGATTTTATTGCCCCTGCTGAGCGCGTCCGGCTATGGCGAATAGCCGTGGTGTTCCAGTTAGGCGGTGCATTGGGGCAAGTTTATACAAAGGTTTTATTTGCGCAAATGCGGGGCGTAGCGGCACATCTCATTGCCATTTCAATTAACTTGATAATGGCTGCGGTTGTGGTGGTCGTTCTTCGGTACCCTCCCGTAGCCCTTTCATCCCTTGTTTTGGCTGCTCTGGTTCCTGCAACCCTAATGGCACTGTTGAATTGGGGACTCTATTTAAATTTCAAATTATCTTGGCCCCGTTTTCATACTTTTCGGTCAAGTTTACATGCTGGATTTTATTTCTTCAGATTTTACTTATTGGGTACCGTGACATTAAACTGTGATTTAATCATTGCCGCACGTTATTTACCACACGCCGAGATGACGAGCTACTCCGTGGCCTTTAGGCTGTTTAATGTGGTGCTCTTACTTTATGGTTCAATTCTAACTGCCATATGGCCGCATTGTTCGGAGGCTTTTGCGTTGAATGACTATAAATCTATAAAAAAATTGCTCAATAAGATGGTCGGAGTCGGGTTGGTGGGAGTCATTTTTTTTACCTTGATTTTAATTTTAGCTAAACCTTATATCT
The DNA here is from genome assembly GCA_024998815.1 of Opitutus sp. NCBI lineage: Bacteria > Pseudomonadati > Verrucomicrobiota > Opitutia > Opitutales > Opitutaceae > Opitutus > Opitutus sp. Next base: position 961,362 of record JACEUQ010000002.1, on the reverse strand, counting down.
CCCACTTTCTTTCACCTCGTGAGGAGCTTTTATTGCCTCTTTCACTTCTCCTTGCAATGGGAGGCGGGCAGTTGTTACGGGTATGGTGCGATGCCCACGCCGTTGTCTTACAAAGTTGTGATGCCGTGGGCCCCCTTTTTTATTTTAACCTGCTACAGGCCGCAGTAAGTGTTTCAGCACAATTGTTTTTAGTGGATAAGATTGGATTACTTGGCATACCAGTGGGTATTGCATTATCCTTTTTGCTGTCGGTCGGTTGGGGGCTTCCGTTATTGACTCAACGTTTATTGAGACAACCTGCGGTAATTAGCATTTAATTAAATAAACTCAAGAAACATGGAAAATCATCCACTGGTGAGTGTACTCATTCCGGTTTACAACCGCGTCAAACTAGTCGAGGAAGCGATTCGAAGCGCACTGAATCAAACGTACCCGAATATCGAAATAATTGTCAGTGACAATTGCAGTACGGATGGGACTTGGGAGCGACTTCAAGAATTGGCCCGGGAGGATAACCGTTTAATTGTTGTTCGCACCACTCACAACGTGGGCCCCGTGCCCAACTGGCAGCACTGCCTGAATTTCGCCAAAGGTGAATACATTAAGTTTCTCTTTTCGGATGATTGGATGCGCTCTGATTGCTTAGAACTAATGGTGAGTGCCATGAAAATAAATCCGGGAATTAAAATAGTATTTAGTTCCGTGTTGGAATTTAACGGCAAGACTACGTTTCCTTGCGTTGAATTGGCGAAAGGTTCGCAAGCACCTTTAGTGATTAGGCGGACTAAATCTTTGCTTGAAATAATACAATTCAAACTGCCTATTTCGCCCGGAGCCGCTCTGTTTAGGCGGGGTGGGTTATCTATAATATCGGGGTTTGAGGATGAGTACTTGGGTAATCTTGCTAAACGGGGCATTGGGCCTGATTATCTCATGATTTACCAAGCGATCCAAACTGAGGGCTGCATAATTATTCCTGACTTTGTAAATACATTCAGGCGGCATGATGGTTCTCTCAGCGAAGTACACTCCAGTGATTTGTGGTTTGGCTATGTCCGTTTTATTAAATACTCAATAGGTTTAATTAAATACCCTTTTCTTGACGCGGTTTTTATTAGGCTTGTACTTACTTTACGCATTTTATTGTTATGGGTTGCGGTTGTAGTCCGTGGTGTTAAGTCTAAAATTAAAAACTTCTTGAAATTGTGAAAATTGGCATCATCACGCCCAGCTACAACCAGGGCCGTTACCTCGAAGCAACCATCAAGTCGATCATCGAGCAGTCGCGCCCTGTGGATTATTACGCAATTTATGATTCGTGCTCAACAGATGAAACCGCTGAAGTCTTGGCGAAATACAAAAACCATCCCTTGGTGAGTAAAATCGTTATCGAGAAAGATAGAGGGCAGGCGGATGCGCTGAATAGGGGGTTTGCAGAAATGCCTGCCGATATCGACGTTATGGCTTATTTGAACTCGGATGACTTGTTATTGTCGGGTGCACTGAATCAGGTTTTCCAGGCATTTTGTAAAAACCCTGATGTATCAATAATCAGCGGGGAGCGCTACATTATTGGTCGTCGGGGCCGTTTAGTAATGCATCAGCGTATTATTCCAATGGTTGGTAGTGATGCATATTCCGGTATTTCACTTTTCCAGGAAGCGACTTTTTGGAAGTCTAATTTATACCGTAGTGCTGGAGGCTTCATTGATTTGTCGTACCGATTCGCGATGGATTATGATTTATTTCTTAGGATGATGCGAGTTGGGTGGTCTATGCATTATATCAATTCACCACTTGGCGCGTTTCGGGTTCATGAATTGTCTAAAACATCCAGTATGCTTAATAATTTGGGCCTCAAGGAGATTAATGAATTGCGACAAAGGTATGGGTATTCTAAATTGAGTTTTGGGGATTGGGTGGAGGGGGCACGTGGTATTAGGCTAAAGCACTATGGTATTTGGGGTTTGTTTAAGCATAGGCTCCAGGCGTTACTATTACGGTTTTTAGTTTTAAGAGTCTATGCTTAATGGATTGTTTGAATTGACTGTTAGCATAGAGCCTGTCCCGAAAGCATAAAAACCTAGCAGTGAACTATTAGCATAAGTTTAATGATGCCTAAAGAGGGGTAATTCCCTGGTTTTGGTCAAAAAAAAGCCGCTATAATCGGCCATGAAGTCAAAACCCGTATCCGCCACCTCGGCCATTGCCCTGCAACGCTGGTTGCGTCCGGCGCTAACGCCAGTCGGTGCCAATAAAGATTACGCCGAGTTTCGCCAGCAATTGGAAGGACTCGACGCGTTGTTGCGTGGCAGCCACTTGGAGACGATGGCGATGGACTTTGCCAAGGCGGGGGCAGGCCAAGCCAGTGTCGCACAACTACGCCAGCGTATGGAGTTTGCGCTCAAAGCGTTACGCTTTGAAGTGTTGCGGGTGCATTTGGGCAACATATCCTTTCGCGAGCTTTCCCGTAGCATTGCCTCAAGTGATTTACTGGCGGATTTTTGCGGTGTTCGCACGCTTGAGGGAATCAAGGGGGCGTCCAAAAGTGTGCTGGAGCGGGCCTCGAAGTTTTTCACCGCCGAACAGGTGCGCTGGATGGGGCAAGTGTTGGTGGAGATGTGCGGCGAGAAGGATCGCGCCACTGAACTCGGGTTGAGCGCGCCGCTGGACATGGATGTTTGCCTCATCGACGGCACGTGCTTGGAGACCAACATCCACTTCCCGGTGGACTGGGTGCTGTTGCGTGATGTGTCCAAGACTTTGCTCAAGGCCATGATTTTAATCCGCCGCGCTGGACTGCTCCACCGTATGCCTGAAGAGCCGGAGTGCTTTGCCAAGCAGATGAACAAGTTGTGCATGTCAATGACCCACGCAGGCCGCCGCAACGACGCCAAGCGCGCGCGTAAACAGATCCTGCGCAAGATGAAGACGCTGTTACGCACGATCGGAGAACATGCCCGCCGCCACCGCGACCTGTTGGCGCAGAAGTATAGCCAAACCCATTACAGCCAACGCCAAACCAAGCGGATAACCACCCGCATCGACGCTATGCTCGGCCAACTGCCCGCCGTCATCAAGCAGGCCCACGAGCGCATCATCGGCGGACGCCCGGTGCCCAACGACCAAAAGATCCTCAGCGTGCATGAACTTGATGTGAACGTACTGGTTCGCGGCAAAGCAGGGAGCCAAGTCGAGTTTGGCAACTCGTTGCTGTTGAGCGAGGCGCTCTCCGGTTTAATCACCGACTGGCAACTCTACCAGGGCGCGGCTCCGGCAGAATGGTGCCAACTCGAGGAAAGCCTGGCGCGGCAGAACCGCTTTGACCTGAGTGCGCCGATTAGCGCGGTCGGCACCGACCGCGGCTTCGCCACCAAAAAAACTTCCGCAATGCTCAAGCAACAAGACGTTTACGATGCGGTATGCCCGCGTGATCCGCACGCGCTCAAGGAGCGTTTGAGCGAAAAACGCTTCGCCCAATTGCAGCGGCGCCGTTCGGCGACCGAAGCGCGCATTGCGATCCTCAAACAACGCCTCGGCGGACGCTTGCGCTGTAAAGGGTTTGCCAACCGCTACCGTTCGGTGGGTTGGAGTGTACTCGGTCACAACCTCTGGCTGGTGTCACGAATCCTTGCCGAGGAAATAACACTTCCGCTGGCCGCTTAATTCAATTTTCCGGCAAAAATGTGAATAACCCTGGGGCTCGCCCCGGCTTTGCCGTACCTTACTACCGCGCTTGGGGGCGGGAAAAATCGATTCGGGCCGCCGTTTAACGTCGCTGGGGTGATTCGTGCCACCTCGTTCGCCCGCAATCCCAATGGACCTCTGCGCACTTTTTAAAAATCCGGAAATTTGGGGCAGGCTCTAGCATATACTAGACTCATGGATTACGTAATTCAATTACTTGCCGTCATTTCGATGTTCGGTTTGATCGTTTATTTAATGATTCTCGGCGATTGGAGAATTACTACGCCTTTTGGCATTGTTGGATTTGTTGTTTTTATTAACTACGCATACAAGTATGCATGGAATTGGTTTTTCAGTGTCGATCCGTTGTTTGGTCTAAATTGGGGAGATTTATCTATTCCGATAATTGTTTTGGTTTTTTCAATTGGGTTTGCTGCATTTTTTGCCTCATGTACTTATGGTCGTTCAGTGATGAGGCCTTATTGTGTTAAATTGAATTCAGTTCCACGTGAAGTTTACGCGCCAGTGAGTGTTGCTTTGGCACTTGTTTATCTTTATTTGGTGGCCCCTCCTGCATTAATTTTAATTTGTAGGTGGGTGTTGGGGATTTGGCCTTGGGAGGGCCCGGCTCAATTTCGAGGTTTTATTCAGTCGGGTGGTAATATGTATTTGTATATTATTGCTATTTTTTCAATTCAGGCTGGGTTTTTAATTGGTGGGCAATATGTGTTTATCTTAAAGAGGTTTCCGCCATTGTGGGTGTTGTTGGGTTTTCCGTGTGCGATAATATATGCGTTGAATACTGGGTTTAGCTCCACTATAATAACCGCGTGGATGCCACTTGGCTATTTTTTGATGATGAAGAAAAGATGGCGCTTAGAGGTTTTAATACCGATTCTAGTGCCACTGGCCTCCTACTACGCGATGGTGCACTTGATTTACAAGCGCTCTAATGCTGATGGGGCAACATTGAGCATGGTGGATTCAGCTCGCCAGTTGAGTGATATTGGTTTTGGTGACTATGATTTCCTTAATAGGTTAGACTATTTAGAGCAGTATGTCCGTGGTTTTGACCTCGCCACTTCTCTGCCGAGTTGGGATTATGGGTTGAATATGTTGTCAGTTTTTATTCAGTGGATTCCGCGTTATTTTTGGCCTGATAAAATGCTGAATTTTTCCAGTTTAATGACGCGTGAAATTGAGCCTGTGAATTTCTATCAAGGGATTACTGCTAATTTCGGCGGTCTGAATGAGTTCATCATGGCATTTGGTTTATTTGGTGTTGCGTTATTTATTTTTCTCCTGTATGGGGTTTTTTGTTTTGGATTAAAGTATGTGGCGAAGGCTGGTTTCAGTGATCGGTCTCTGATCTTTTATATTTTTTGCTATATACCATACTTAAGTTCGGGCCTAGTTGCTGGTTTCATAAATGACCTAAGTCTTCCTAGTCTAATTATTAGTCTTATTTTGGTTCGGTTTTGTTTTCCGTGTACTGAAGCGAAGCGTTGACTTCATTAAGCAATGTTACTAATTGTTATCCCAACATTGGGTAGGTCAAATTTTTTGGCTGATACATTGAGGTCCATATCGGTCAATTTGGATTCTTGCTATATCGCTATTGTTGGACCTGAATCAGCAAGGTTGCCGGTTTTGGCGACTATTAATCATTGCTCTGATTTGAACCGTTTGGGTTTTTGCATCGAGTTTATTTTAGAACGCGAGTGTGGGAAGGGACTCTATTCTGCTATTAATTTTGCGATCTCATCTGTTTCGGTGAATTGGGTTAATTTAACTTATATCAATGATGATGACTTGCTTGGATACTATTTCAAAACAGTATCCGTTTTGCGGAGGAAATGTAGTAGTGATTCATTTGCCTATGGTAAAGTTAGGATGATTAATGAGGTAGGTGCCAGTTTAGGGTATATTCCAACGATTTCTTCGGCCGTTACGTTCGAAGCTTTGTTGGCTCAAGGCATCAGCCCACTAAATCAACAAGGAATGATTATTCCCCGGGCTTTATGGGAGAAATTGGGCGGGTTTCGCACCGAGTATATGTTGTGTGCCGATTTGGACTTTTGGCTCCGTGCTCATCGACTGGGTTGGCCGTTTAAGTATTATCCGTTGGAGGTGGGCCAGTTTCGCATCCGCGAGGGCCAACTTTCCGGTGACACTCATAAACTGGAGGCCGAGATCGCCGCTGTGTTCGCGCGTGACGCTCCTCGTAAAATCGGTCGGCTGGAGAAGTTTTATGCCCGTTGGCAATTTCGGATCAAAAACCTCCCGATCTACATCAACCGCTTTATCTCGGGCCGGCGTTTACGGGGGATGAAGCTGCTCGCTGGTAAATGACGCTTCCCTACACAACCTTCGTCATCGTCAACGATCAGGCGCACATCTCGGGCGGGGCGCCATTAGTTGCGATCAGCGCCGCACGCGAATTGGCCGAACGCGGTTATCGGGTTGTTTTTTTTGCCGGGGTGGCCCCGATCGCGGAGGAGTTACATCATCCGCAGATCGAGGTTGTTTGCTTGAATCAGCATGAAATACTCTCCGATCCTAGCCGGATACGCGCCGCGGTAACCGGCATCTGGAATCAAGCGGCGCGCAACGCCTTGACTGCCGTGTTGAGGCGTGAGAATCCACAAACCACACTGGTGCATTTCCATGTATGGATGAAATGCCTTTCACCCTCCGTTCTGAGTGTACCGCAGGCAGAGGGTTTGCGTTCGGTGCTCACCCAGCACGATTTTTTTGCGCTTTGTCCGACCGGTGGTTTTTATGATTTCGGTTCCCAGCAAGTGTGTGAACGAAAGCCGCTGTCTCTGGGCTGCGTGTGCGCAAATTGCGATAGCCGCAGCTACCCGCAAAAACTCTGGCGGGTGGCCCGCACGGCGGTGCAAGCATACGGAGCTCAAATTAACCGAGCAATTGACGTTTTTATTAGCGTGTCGACCTTTGCCGACAAAATATTGGCGCGGCATCAGCCGCAACTAAAGCGTAGAGTGGTCGATAACCCCGCTCCGATGGTTCGGTACCCGCGCACCCCTCGCACCACGCCGCGCCCCTTTCTCTTCGTCGGCCGTTTAAGCGAAGAAAAAGGAATATGGCTGATGAAAAAAGCGGCCCAAAAAGCCGGTATACAAGTCCGGTTGGTGGGTGACGGTCCACTGCGCAAACAACTGGAAGCTGATTGGCCCGAGGCCGTGTTTCTCGGTTGGCAGCCCCGCGATGTGGTCCAGGCGGAAATGCGCGAAGCTCAAGCCCTCATTTTCCCCTCACTCTGGTATGAAACTGCGGGGTTAGTTGCTATCGAAGCCGCCGCCAACGGCCTTCCGGTCATCGTCGCCGACACGTGCGCTGCGACCAGCTATGTGCAGCCTGAAAAAACCGGACTTTGGTTCAAAGGTGGCTCGCAGGTGGAGTTGGTTGCCGCATTACTCCGGCTAAAGGACCCCACGTTGGCGGATTCCCTCAGTGCGCAAGGCTATGACTGGTATTGGTCGCAACCGTGGACCATCGCCCGCCATGTTGATGATTTAATCTCCGTATATGCTGACATCCCGCTCCCTACGAATTCTTGAGGTTTCCGAGCCGAATAAGAACGGCGTATTTATTCATGTTCGCGGGTTGCTGAATCACCTCCTTCGTTCCGGGCACTGCTTGACGTATGCGTATTCAAGCACCCGTTCCTCATCACAACTCGACGCCCTCCTGGTTGATTTGCATACAGCCCGGGGGGCGTCGGTTGATTTTGAAATAAGCAATGGACCCTCGCTGCGTGACAGCTTCGCTTGGGTTTGGATATTGTGGCATATTTATGCGGAGCGGCCCGATATCGTGCATGGGCATAGCTCAAAAGCGGGTGCCCTAGTGCGCTTCGCGGCGATGGTCATGCCCACCACGGCGTATATATACACCCCGCACGCTTATTATTCGATGTCGGCGCGACCGGATGGGTGGAGGATGGGTTACTGGTTGATCGAACGGGTGCTGGCCCCTTGGGCGACCACAATTAACATAAGCCGGGATGAACGCCGATTTGCGGTAAACGCGTTGAAGTTAGGGCGGGCCAAGGCGGTAATTGCCCCGAATCCAGTTGAGTTGAATCGGTTTCGACCGGTGAATGCCGAACGCAAGTGGCAGGTAAGGGCGCAATGGAGTATTCCAGCCTCGGCTAATGTTTTCGGGACACTGGCTCGTTTCGGAGAGCAAAAAGACTTGGGCACGTTTTATCGAGCTGCTATTCATTGTGCCAAAAGTGATCCACTTTGTCATTTTATTCATTTAGGTACCGGCAAGGACGCGGATTTTTATCAACAAGAAGTGTGTAAATTCGGAGTAGCAACTCAGTTTACTTTTATTGACTACCTCGCCGATCCGGAGCCGTTTTATGCCTGTTTGGATGCGTTTGTAATCACATCAAAATTTGAGGCCGGGTGGCCGATTGTAATGTTAGAGGCGTTGGCGTTGGGGTTGCCTTTGATTACGACGGATTTTGTTGGATTGGGGGCCAATGATCCACGCGAACTCAGTCATATTACTATCGTGCCGGTGGGTGACGACCATTCCTTAGCTAAAAGTATTTCAGCCGTTGCAGCGGATTTAAGATTGGCGCCTCCGCGAATCAACCACCGAGAGTATGTTGAAAGTCATTTCGCTCCAAACGTGTGTTATGGTCAGGTTGAGCAGTTGTACGATAACATGACGAAGCCAAGTGTCATCGTTTGAAAAACTGCCGTGGAGGCCCAGGCATCCGGCAAGCCGGTGATTGCATTCCGGGCGGGTGGGGCGCTGGAAACGGTGATCGAGGGGCAAACCGGTTTGTTTTTCGATGAGCAGACCCCGGAATCATTGGCTGAGGCGGTGCAACGTTTTGAACGGGAAGCTATGAGCTATGAGCTGGGAGCTGGGAGCTCGGAGCTTAAACCCTTTTCGGCGGCGAGGTGTCGGGCCAATGCGGAAAAGTACCGTCCGGAGCGGTTCCGGGCGGAGATCAAAGCCTTTTTGGAACTTCATTATCCGGATTTATTTTCCGGTTATGACTGGCCTGTTTAAATTATAGTTTAATAAAACCACTGCATTGTTAACCACGAAACACACGAACTACACGAAAATCAGGACGATCCTGTTTAACCACTGATGGACACTGATTATCACTCATACGGATCGATCCCCATTAACCGCGAAGGAGCGAGGTGCTACGCGCCCGTTTAAGAAGGAAAGTTTAAGCACGGAGGAGAGATCGAGTGGTTGCGGTTTATACTTCGTGAGTATTCGTGTACTTCGTGGTTGAAAATGGCTTGGTTTTGATTATGCGACTTATGCGTTTTTTTGCGGCTAAATAGGTTTACGGTATTTGCCCGAAGATGAATTTATTTTTGTGTCCTCTTGTGCTTTTTGTGGCCAAATCTGCCGAGGGGAAGTAAGAAGGGGTCATGTTTTACCCGGCGAAATGGTATAGGAGCTTAAAGCTGATAGCTCCCAGCTCATAATTGCCCACGAAAAGCACGAAATGACACGAAAACCACCTGCTGCAGGTGGCGTTGAAGTAGCAAGTTGAAGTTGAAGCCGACTACTCGCCTCTGATTGTATATTTTGTGACTTCTGCGCTTTTTTGCGGCTAAATCGTTTGACGGTATTTGCCCGCGGCTGATTTTTTCGTGTCCTCTTGTGCTTTTTGTGGCCAAATCTGCCGAGGGGAAGTAAGAAGGGGTCATGTTTTACCCGGCGAAATGGTATAGGAGCTTAAAGCTGATAGCTCCCAGCTCATAATTGCCCACGAAAAGAACGAAAGGACACGAAAACCACCTGCTGCAGGTGTCGTTGAAGTAGCAAGTTGAAGTGTAAGCCGACTACTCGCCTCTGATTGTATATTTTGTGACTTTTGCGCTTTTTTGCGGCTAAATGGTATCCGGTTCTGAATGTATTTTTTGTGTCCTCTTGTGTTTTTTGTGGCCAAAGATTGCTAGTTTTTGCCCACGAAAAGCACGAAATGACACGAACGGCTGATCGATCCGGGTTAACCACTTATGGGCACTGATCATCACTCATTACGGAACAACATTCAACATCCAACATTGAACATTCAACGCTCACGTATGAGCTTTTAGCTGTTAGCTCCTAGCTGATTATTGCCCACGGAACACACGGAATACACAGAAGAATTAGAGGATATGACCGATTGATTCAACCTGCGCTCCTTTGATTGTAAACTTTGCGACTTCTGCGCCTTTTTGCGGCTAAATGGGCTTACGGTTCTGAATGTATTTTTTGTGTCCTCTTGTGTTTTTTGTGGCCAAAGATTGCTAGTTTTTGCCCACGAAAAGCACGAAATGACACGAACGGCTGATCGATCCGGGTTAACCACTTATGGGCACTGATTCACTCTGATGGCGGAAGCAACGTTCACCATCCAACATTGAACACTCAACGCTCACGTATGAGCTTTTAGCTGTTAGCTCCTAGCTGATTATTGCCCACGGAACACACGGAATACACAGAAGAATTAGAGGATATGACCGATTGATTCAACCTGCGCTCCTTTGATTGTAAACTTTGCGACTTCTGCGCCTTTTTGCGGCTAAATGGGCTTACGGTATTTGCCCGGTGCGAATTTGTTTTTGTGTCGACTGGCGCTTTTGTGGGCGACACACAATTTTACCTTAAATCGTGCTGCTAGCGCTTGACCAGTGTGCGTCCACCGTTTCACTCGCCTCATGGCCACTGTCACCCTCCCGCTTAGCCGTATGTCTGTTGCGCAGAAACTGGGCACGATGGAACGTATCTGGGACAGTTTAGCAAAGGACGAGGAACAATTACCGGTACCGGCATGGCACCTTGAATTGTTGGAGGCTCGTCAACAGGCTGTGGCCCAAGGCAAAGCTCAATTTACCGATTGGGCTGAGGCGAAGGAATGCATTCGCCGCCGCGTGCGGTCATGAAGCTGACCATTTTAGGCCAGGCCAAACAAGACTTGGTTGACGGATTCCGTTTTTACGAAATCCAAGGTGTCGGGTTGGGTGATTATTTTTTGGATTCGGCTTACGCGGAAATTGACTCGCTGGTCATCCATGCAGGCATCCACCGCGTGGTGGCTGGATTTCATAGGCTTTTGGTGCGTCGATTTCCGTTTGCCATTTATTACTGCGTTGAGACCGATACCGTGTGGGTCTGGGGCGGTGGTCGATTGCCGACGCTAGCCCCGTTTTATTCAATCTAAGCTAACTCCTAAACATCCGCTTGGCACACAATTTATCTCGTAAACCGTATTGGATCTTCGGCGGCTTGCTCAGCCTGCTTGTGATCGGCATGGCCTCGCAGTTTTTATTTAGCCTAGGCCGCGCGCCCAGTGCCGATAAACTCGCCCCGGAGGTGATCCCTGCGTCGCTTGTCGGCGTCGCGATTAAAGACCTGGAAATCGCCGGCACCGAGTCGGTGAGTAAGGCAATTGCCGAGGGGTTGGGTTTTAGTGATTATCGCTACCGTGAATACCGGCGGGGTGCGGTGCAGTTCACGGTCTATCTGGCCTACTGGCAGGATCGTCAGCGCCATTTTATGGATCTTGGCACCCATGCCCCCGACAACTGTTGGGTCAGCAGCGGTTGGAAGATGGAGCCGAAGCTCCCCAAGCGAGCTTTTGAGCTGGGAGCAGGGAGCGATGAGCTAGGAGCTGGGAGCTTGGAGCTTGGAGCTGGGAGCTTGGAGCTTGGAGCTGGGAGCTTGGAGCTTGGAGCTGGGAGCTTGGAGCTTGGAGCTAAGAGCTTGGAGCTAGAAGCTAAGAGCTTGGAGCTAGAAGCTAAGAGCTCACAGCTAGTAGCTCACAGCTCAAAGCTCAAAGCTAGTAGCTCACAGCTCAAAGCTCATAGCTCGATCACCTGGCTGGGGGAATCGCGTGTGTTTCATGCGAATGGGGAGACGATTCATGTAGTCTATTGGCACTTGTTGAATGGTGAGCCGTTGGATTATTCCCGGTATGGTACCGGCAAGACGACGGGGTATTTGTTGGATAACATCCACCATTATTGGCGAGGGACAGGGGAGCAGTATTTTCTGCGTATTTCGTCCAATCGTCCGGTGGGGGAGTGGGAGGCTGATCAGACGTTTCAAGCTATATTAACCGCTTTAGTCGCGCATATGCCGCTGGGGGCCAGTCTAAGTCGATAGTTTAAGTTGGAGCCGAAACGATCTTTTTTTCCCACGAAAAACACGAAATGACACGGAAGAGTAAATCAGTAGCGAGTAGCGGGTAGTGAGTAGCGATTAGTCGAACATAATCAGCCAACCCGTTCTAACCACGATAAGCACGAACGACACGAAAGAATCAGCAGATGGGAAAGTTTGGATCGGCCTACTCGCTACCCGCTACTCATTACTCGCTACTGTTATCATTTCGTGTAATTCGTGTGTTTCGTGGTTAAACCGGATTGGGTTTAATTATGCGACTTATGCGCTTTTTTGCGGCTATATAGAGCCTGTCCCAAATTTCCGGATTTTTAAAAAGTGCGCAGAGGTCCATTGGGATTGCGGGCGAACGAGGTGGCACGAATCACCCCAGCGACGTTAAACGGCGGCCCGAATCGATTTTTCCCGCCCCCAAGCGCGGTAGTAAGGTACGGCAAAGCCGGGGCGAGCCCCAGGGTTATTCACATTTTTGCCGGAAAATTGAATTAAGCGGCCAGCGGAAGTGTTATTTCCTCGGCAAGGATTCGTGACACCAGCCAGAGGTTGTGACCGAGTACACTCCAACCCACCGAACGGTAGCGGTTGGCAAACCCTTTACAGCGCAAGCGTCCGCCGAGGCGTTGTTTGAGGATCGCAATGCGCGCTTCGGTCGCCGAACGGCGCCGCTGCAATTGGGCGAAGCGTTTTTCGCTCAAACGCTCCTTGAGCGCGTGCGGATCACGCGGGCATACCGCATCGTAAACGTCTTGTTGCTTGAGCATTGCGGAAGTTTTTTTGGTGGCGAAGCCGCGGTCGGTGCCGACCGCGCTAATCGGCGCACTCAGGTCAAAGCGGTTCTGCCGCGCCAGGCTTTCCTCGAGTTGGCACCATTCTGCCGGAGCCGCGCCCTGGTAGAGTTGCCAGTCGGTGATTAAACCGGAGAGCGCCTCGCTCAACAGCAACGAGTTGCCAAACTCGACTTGGCTCCCTGCTTTGCCGCGAACCAGTACGTTCACATCAAGTTCATGCACGCTGAGGATCTTTTGGTCGTTGGGCACCGGGCGTCCGCCGATGATGCGCTCGTGGGCCTGCTTGATGACGGCGGGCAGTTGGCCGAGCATAGCGTCGATGCGGGTGGTTATCCGCTTGGTTTGGCGTTGGCTGTAATGGGTTTGGCTATACTTCTGCGCCAACAGGTCGCGGTGGCGGCGGGCATGTTCTCCGATCGTGCGTAACAGCGTCTTCATCTTGCGCAGGATCTGTTTACGCGCGCGCTTGGCGTCGTTGCGGCGGCCTGCGTGGGTCATTGACATGCACAACTTGTTCATCTGCTTGGCAAAGCACTCCGGCTCTTCAGGCATACGGTGGAGCAGTCCAGCGCGGCGGATTAAAATCATGGCCTTGAGCAAAGTCTTGGACACATCACGCAACAGCACCCAGTCCACCGGGAAGTGGATGTTGGTCTCCAAGCACGTGCCGTCGATGAGGCAAACATCCATGTCCAGCGGCGCGCTCAACCCGAGTTCAGTGGCGCGATCCTTCTCGCCGCACATCTCCACCAACACTTGCCCCATCCAGCGCACCTGTTCGGCGGTGAAAAACTTCGAGGCCCGCTCCAGCACACTTTTGGACGCCCCCTTGATTCCCTCAAGCGTGCGAACACCGCAAAAATCCGCCAGTAAATCACTTGAGGCAATGCTACGGGAAAGCTCGCGAAAGGATATGTTGCCCAAATGCACCCGCAACACTTCAAAGCGTAACGCTTTGAGCGCAAACTCCATACGCTGGCGTAGTTGTGCGACACTGGCTTGGCCTGCCCCCGCCTTGGCAAAGTCCATCGCCATCGTCTCCAAGTGGCTGCCACGCAACAACGCGTCGAGTCCTTCCAATTGCTGGCGAAACTCGGCGTAATCTTTATTGGCACCGACTGGCGTTAGCGCCGGACGCAACCAGCGTTGCAGGGCAATGGCCGAGGTGGCGGATACGGGTTTTGACTTCATGGCCGATTATAGCGGCTTTTTTTTGACCAAAACCAGGGAATTACCCCTCTTTAGGCATCATTAAACTTATGCTAATAGTTCACTGCTAGGTTTTTATGCTTTCGGGACAGGCTCTATATAGTTAGGGTATTAGCCAGCCGGGCGCTACAATGGTCAAATAGGGGGCATGATGCAGGGCACGGCTGTGCCATCCTTGCGGCGATAAACTGTGAAATCCCTGCGATCAATAGTCAGTAATCGAGCGCGGGGGTAGTGCTCCGATAATACAACCAGGGTGGCGTCACCCATATCCATGTGTGGGTATTTTTTTAGCAGTTGCCCCACCCGTTGACTCTCTTGGGCGAGGGTTGGAATAGGAATCATCACCCCGGCACTCACCATTTCGATGATCGCCTGGACGGCAGATCGCCTGAAGCTCAGCAGGTGACAGGCTTCCGCCAGTGCGGTTTCGGTTGTGGCTAACCGGGGTTCATCCAGCGCAGTGAGGGTTGAGGAACTCCAGCGGTGCCAGTGATCAGAGCCGTCGAGCAAGGCCACCAAGGGGCCCGCGTCTATCAAGTAATTAAAGGCTAAAGCCTTCACGGGAAGAAAGATCGCCTTTGCCACTGCGAACCATCCCAGAAACGGTTTTAGCCAAAGCCCCAAAGTTCAATTTGGGGTTCTTCTTTATTGCGCGGGGGGCCCGTTTACTTGATTTTTTGGTCAATTTGGTGGTGGGTCGCATAGAACTTAAATTGAGCAGTTGACAAACAGAGTCAATCCGCGGCTAAGAAAAGCACGAAATTTTTGACCACGAAGCATACGAGATAACTCGGAAAAATGGATCGATCCGGTTTAACCACGAAGTGGTTCGAAGACAGATTTACGGCAGCGTTGCCCACGAAACACACGAAATGACTCGAAAAGTCGGATCGATCCGTTTTTAACCACTAATGGGCACTGATTGACACTGATAACGGAGACAACATTCAACATCCAATATGAGCTGATAGCTGAAAGCTCCCAGCTCATAATTGCCCACAGAACACACGGAAGAATCGGGTAACTGAAAAGATCCAAGCCGGCTACTCTTTATTGATGGTTTGTTTTGCGACTTCTGCGCTTTTTTGCGGCTAAATCGTTTGACGGTATTTGCCTGCGGCTGATTTTTTCGTGTCCTATTGTGCTTTTTGTGGCCAAATCTGCCGAGGACGGACAACGCTACTGGGTGTAAGGTTGGCCGTCCCTGGCCAATTCGGTTGAGCTTAAAAACGGTTTAATAAAGTTTTTTCTTCCGTGTATTCCGTGTGTTCCGTGGGCCAATATGCCGCGGATTGATGGTTTTTTTTCGTGCCATTTCGTGTGTTTCGTGGGCAATTTAAAAACACTTG
Source organism: Opitutus sp. (assembly GCA_024998815.1). Lineage (NCBI taxonomy): Bacteria > Pseudomonadati > Verrucomicrobiota > Opitutia > Opitutales > Opitutaceae > Opitutus > Opitutus sp. The sequence goes on along the minus strand of JACEUQ010000002.1, from coordinate 946,142 downwards.
CAGACGCATTTTTTGTACTTAGTCGTTCTAATCTGAGTTATGCCCACGGTATTGAGAATCGGAGCCTATCGTTTTCACTTTTACTCTGCCGAGGGCGTAGCCGCCGCACATTCACGTGGAGCGGGACGATTTAGAGGCTAAGTTCTGGCTAGATCCACTTCAACTTGCTCGGAATTATGGGTTCGCTCCACACGAAATTAATCAGATCACCCTTTTGGTTTTTGAGAACCAGGCATTATTGCTAAATAAATACAATGAATACCACCGCTTCAAATAAATCGGAGTTGATTGCCACCGAGGTTACGGTTCGTGATGGGCATGTCTTTCTGCGTTTGCTAGATGGCTCAACGCACAGTTTTCCGATTCATTATTACCCTCGTTTAGTCAATGCCGCAGCGGAAGATTTAGTTCAAGTGCGTTTACGTGTGGGGGGGCGTGCGTTACGTTGGGACGCATTGGACGAAGATATTTGGATCTATGATGCAGTGGTGGGGCGTTATCCGGTTGCGTGTGCGTCGTAGCCAATGATTTTTTGCCCACGGAACACACGGAATACACGGAAGAATGGGATTGATCCGGGTTAACCGCGAAGAGCCCGAAGCTGGGAGCTAATAGCTTATAGCTCATGATTTACTTCGTGTAGCTTCGCGTACTTCGTGGTTAAATCGGTTTTTTATTATTTCGTGTAATTCGTGTGTTTCGTGGATTGACTTCAAGGTATTAGAAACTTAACCGTTACTTATGGTTGCCTATCCATCCATTACCCAGGTCGAGCTGGTGAAAGTGGCCCAACTCATCGCGGAGGCCACTCCCGTGGATCGGATCATTTTGTTTGGTTCGCGTGCCAAGGGGGCATCGCAAGTCGATAGTGATGTGGACTTGGCGGTGGTATTGCCGGAGGGGGCAGACCTGCGCGCCGGAGTAAAAACGATCCACCGGGCGTTATGGCCACGGCCTTTTCCGGTCGATGTCGTCCCCATCAGCGCGAGTGATTGGAGGACTCGCCAGAGTCAGTTAATCCGGGAGATAGCCGATACAGGGATTACGCTTTATCCCCATGCCGGATAATACAAGGGAGCCTACGCTTTGGTTGGCGTATGCCATTGAGGATTTGGAGTATGGCCGCTTAGGTGTTGAGCGTTTCCCTCGGTCGGCAGCTTGGAATTTTCAACAAGCGGCTGAAAAAGCGCTTAAGGCAATGCTCTTTGCCCAGAACGGATCAGCGCCTCGAACTCACGATTTAGCCTATTTATTACAACTGGTGATTGGCGGCCAACCGGGTGCCGTTTTTTTGGTAAATGAGGTGATGGAGCTTGCAGAATTATCAACCGGGTCGCGTTACCCGGCGGATTTGCCCGAGATTACTCTGGCGGATTGTCGGCGCTATGAGAGTGCCGCAGCTGTGATTGTGTCGTGGGCGGTAAGTCAAATCGGTAGCTAATAGCTTTCGGCTCATGGCTCTCGCTTCTGATTTTTTAACCGCGAAGTGCGCGAAGGGGCACGAAGTCGGCAGGCGGAATACGGATTGATATCAATTATGAGCTAAGAGCTTTTAACTGATAGCTCACACCTCATTGTTTACCCACTAAAAACACAAAATAACACGAAAAGCGGAGGGGGATTTTATCGGCCAATGCAGGTTACTATCAGGGTATTGATTCGTAGGTTTGTATTATTAGTGTCTGTTAGTGTTAATTAGTGGTGAAAAATGCGGGTTGGGTTCTTCCGTGTGTTCCGTGTGCAATAAATTCGCCTGCCGTTGTTAACTTCGTGGGCCTTCGCGTACTTCGCGGTTAAAAATTTTTACGGCGATGCCACGTCGTTCAAACAATGCCGTTAATAGGCGTTTTTGTTACGGATGAAGGTGCGGGCCATAATCAGGAAATCGAACGAGACCGTCCAGTTTTCGATATAATAAAGGTCGTAGTTGATCCGGTCCACTAGGCTGGTGTTGCCCCGTAGGCCGTTGACTTGTGCCCAACCGGTCACCCCGGGGCGCACCATGTGGCGGGGGTTGTAGTGGGGAATTTCGTGTTCGAATTTCTCGATCAGCTCCGGGCGCTCGGGGCGGGGCCCTACCAGGCTCATGTCGCCGATCAGGACATTCCAAAACTGGGGCAGCTCGTCGAGATTCCATGCGCGCATGAATTCGCCGATCTTGAGTCGGCGATCATCGTTGGCCACCGCCCACTGGGCACCGTTTTTCTCCGCATCAAGCCGCATCGAACGGAGTTTATAAATGGTGAATGGCTTGCCGTTGCGGCCGGTGCGCACTTGCCGGTAGATGACCGATCCAGGACTCTCGCGCACAATGAGCATGCTCAAAATGAACATGATGGGCAGTCCACCAATGAGCCCCACCACCGCCCCGACGAGGTCCACGCTGCGTTTAACCATCGAGTTGCCCCACCGCGCCAGACGGAGTTGATCGAGGCCAAGGACGGGGACGCCTGAAATGGTTTGCAGGTGGAGGTTGGAGAGGAAGATGCGGAAAAAAGAGGGGACTATTTTGAATTGCACGTAAAGCCGTTCAGTGAGGGTGACGGTGGCGGCGAGTTGTTCGGGGGTGAGTTTGAGGTCCGCCACGATGACGATGTCGATAAGCTCGGTGGTGAGGATTTTTTCCATGTCCTCGAAATTTCCCAGAACGGGGCAGGGGTGGCGGATAAACTCCGGTTCATGGTGGGTGTTGATAATGCCGCAAACGTTATAGGGGTGACGAGGGTCGCCATTGATGGAGTTAACCAAGCGGTCGGCATCGTGGCTCCAGCCGAGGATAACCACTTGCTGGATCAGGCGATCACGGTAATCGCTGCGGTTGAGCATGGTGCTAAAAATTAAGCGCCAAAGGGTTATAAGGCCAAAGGTGGTCAGGCAGGCAGCCGCGACAAAAATGCGTGAAATGGCGGGCTCAAATTTAAGGGCAAGGGAGGTGCCGAGGAAGAGGGCAAACCAGAACGCCATAGCCTTGGCGAAGAGGATGTAGGCGCGGTAGGGGCGCAGCAGCAGGCGTCCGTCGTAGATTTTCAGGTAGGCGAAGCTGGCAAGGAAGAAAATCGTGCCGATGGTAATGAGCGGCAGATAGGAGTAAAGCGAGGCGGGCGGACTGACGTTGCCGAAGCTTGCGAGTGGACCGTGGAAGCGCAGCCAGTAGGCGCTGAGCAGGCCTCCGAGTGCCATGGCCGCGTCACCCGTAAACTGAATTAACAGCAGGGCGTTTTGGGTTCGCGGATACGTGCGCTTGATGGGCATAAAATCGTGAAACTAGGCGTGGTTTGCAGAAAAACCAGCGGAATCGGTTTAATTGGTTCTAAGTGGTGGAGCGTGAACGTGTTTTGAGTAAGGGCCGGACTCGGCCCGTTTTTAACGGAGCGCTGAGCTCCAGCTCGGCTCGGTGCAGTGAGCGAGACCCTGCAAAGGCCGAGCTGGAGCTCAGCGCTCCCTGAGAGCCAATCCGGCACTTTGAAGGTTAAGCTCAAGTTTTTTGTGTTATTGGTGATGTTTTTTTGTGGCTAATGGGTTAGGGGTTAGCAGATCCACTACGGCGGGAATTTTTTTAACTTAATCATGTATATATTGATCCTGATTTTGGCCTTGGGTTGGTGCGCAAGGGCTTCGGCGGCGGGGTATGGGTTTGACGTGGGCACGCCGCCGGCGGTTTATGCGAAGGACCTGGCGCAGGCGGGGGTAACGGGGCGGGCGGGGACGTGGATGCGGGTGCGTGGGTTGGTGGAGGAGAAAGCGGTGAAAGCAGACGCTGACCGCACGGTCGAGGGGGAGCGGGCGGGGCTGCGGTCTTTGCGCGCGCGCGGTGTAAAAACCATGGTGATCTTGCGCTGGGATCGGTCGTCGTGGGCGGGCGGCGTGCGGGCGGGCTGGGGGCACCGGTTGCCCCTGGATTTGCGCGAGGCCTTTGAGCGCGGCCGTTGGCTGGGCGCTACTTACGGCGATCTCGTCGATGGCTGGGAAATTGATAACGAGCCGGATATCGATTTCTGCCCGGATAACCCCGAAACCTACGCCGCGTTTCTGAAGGCGGTTTATCTCGGGCTGAAGGCGGGAGCTAAGAGCTTGGAGCTGGGAGCTAAGAGCTCGGAGCTAGGAGCTAGCAGCTCAAACTGGCTGGCTCGTAAACGGGGGCTCGGTACGGCCGAGGTTCGTAGCTCGCAGCTCCAAGCTCATAGCTCTCAGCTCGTGGAACCTCTCGTGATCCTGGCACCGATGGCTTTGCCGCCGGGGCCTTATTTTGAGCGGTTTTGCGCCAATGGCGTGTTGAATTATTCCGATGGTTTTAATTTTCATTATTACGGTTATGCCGAGGATTTCACCGGAGTTTATCGGCAGTTCGAAGCGGCGGTGCCTGAGCTTGGAGCTAAGAGCTGTGAGCTGGGAGTTAGGAGCTGTGAGCTAGCAGCTAAGAGCTCAAAGCTACGGGCGATGCCCGTATTTATCACTGAATATGGTTATGGGTTAATGGGGGCCGATGCGCGTAATACAGTCGAGGGTCGGGTGCGGCAATGGCAGTGGTTTCGTAATGTTATTCAGCAGTTACATAACTTGAGGCCCGAGGGACCAATGGCGTTTTTGGTCAACCCTTACTATGAGGCCGGGATTAATGAGTTCGGGCTTACGATGGTCGAAAAACCGAAGTTTGTGGCGGTGGAGGATCGGGGAACGAAGAATACCATGGGCGGGACGCCCATGCCACTTAAAGGGAAACAACTTAGTTTTAAGCCGACTGACTTTGGCTCTCAGGGTGCAGAGCCGTGGATGAAGCGGATCGGGCATCGTTTGGGCGATCACTTTGCATCTCCGGCGTTGGCTTATATGTGGGATTTTGCGGAGCGGAATCCGTATCGTCCGCGGTCTTGGCAGGTTCGCTCGGCTGCTCCTTCTCCCGTGGTGGTGGATTTTATCGCCGATACCGATATGTCCCAGTGGAAGAGCGGCGGGGGTTATCTCCTGGGCGGTGCAGAGCGGTTAACGGGTGCAGGAAAACAACTCGGTGGTGGTGGGCGTGTGGTTTTATATAATTTTTCAAAAGAAGCCATCGCTGGTCGCTTGATAATCACGGGCGTCAACACAGGGCAGGCAGTGGTGCTGGCGGCGGGGGAGCGGCGGGAAATCCCCGTGGAGTTTAAGGTCCAGGCGCAGCAGTTTGTGGGTGAGGAGCGTCGGGTGTCTTTTATCCCGGATAATACGCGCTGGACTCGCGCGGAGTGGGTAACGCGGTTGTTTCCCGATACCGCGGGAATGGTGACGACCCCGGTGCGGGGCTTTGACTTTAGCGAGGCGAGCAATCGGTCTCGGGCTGCGGCGCTGGTAAAGCGGCCGTTGGCGGTGGGTGAGCCGGCATTGCAGGCGCATGGGCGCTGGTTGGTGACGGATGGGGTGCGGGTGGTGGAATCGGCTGGGCAGTGGAGTTTTCATATCGATCACTTGCCGGCCGAGGCGTTGCGTCCGGCCATGGTGGAGTTGCCCTTGCCGGTGGATTTCAAAATTGAACCTGAGACGATGCTTTTATTGGATCGGCGTACGGTTGCAGCAAGCGCTCAGAAGGGTGGGGCGCGAACTTTGGTGGAGGCGGCACGGTTAAATCCGGCTGCTGGTATCACGGGTATAATGATGGATGTGTATTTCCGCATGGAAAACGGCAATTTGTATCAAACTTGGCCGCGATTGAAGGTGACTGGGGAATGGACGAGTTATGCGGAAAATATGGAGAATTTCACGATGGGGTTTTTCGGACGGGCGGCGTTGCCGTGGCGGTTTTCGGAAAACCGGCCGGTCTCGTTGGTGTTTTTCTTGCGTGCGGGGGAAGTGCCTTCGGTGTTTGAGGTAAAGGGGGCGAAGATAGTGCGGTTGGGTCGCCAGGATAAGGGGCCGTGATTAGCTGCCGCTGAGGGGCAGTCGGGTTGCACATGAACTAAACGATATGAAATAAATGGGGGTGGTTGCCCACGAAACACACGAAATGACACGAAAAACAGAGGTCGATCAGTTTTAACCACTAATGGGCACTGATTGACACTGATAACGGAGACAACATTCAGCATCCAACATTGAACATCCAACGTTCACTTATGAGCTTTTAGAGAGAGCGCGTAAGGGGCCTGGCCGGAATGGCACTTAGTTAAGGGGGGTTATCGTCAGTCTTGGTTAGATCGCCTCTTCAGGGCTTGTGCACTTTACCTCATGATTCCTAGGGCGTTGCCCTAGGCTGTGGTAGAGAGCCCCGTTGGGGCGGTCGTGCCTAACTAGAGCCTCCTCGAAAAGGTTTTTGGTTTTTTTATTAAAAACAACTTATGTGATTTAAGTTTTCCGTAAAAGTGCCGTATTGTACTGCATGAAAACAGGAAACAAAATAAGTAGCAGCGTTAAATTATCAAGTAACGAATCGATCGTTTATCCCTCCGGCGACTTCTTTTCAACCCCGGCGCGCAGTGATTTTGGTGATTTCTTACTGCAATTACAGCGCTTTTGGCGGTCCCACCCCGAAATCGAAGTGGCCATGACCGCCGATCTCGACGCCCACGCCATGGCGGAAAAGCTCGAACGGCGGAAAAACCGTGAGTTCGATCTGGCGCAGACCGAGGCGTTGTTCGCCGTGCCGGCGTCAGGCACGGCGGAAAAAACGCAAGCCGAGTTCCTCGCCGCAGGGCGTCCGCGCACCCCCGCTGTTGTGGTTTTTATCACGGCCATGGCCACCGGTTACCTGGGGTCGCAATACGGTGCCTGCCCCCGGATGGTGCTGCTTGAATCGGCATCGTTGCGCACCTTGCTCGATGATTTGGGGTACACGCTGCCTGCACCTAATACCGTTGGCCCCCTGATAAATCGCCTGAGTGAAAGTACTCTCGCCCTGATCCACCGGGCCCAATTGGCCGGTATTTTGTCCGAAGGGCTCGATTCGTTTACCGATATCACCCTGGACAGCACGGCGATCAAGGCATCCAGTTGCTGGCCAACAGACTCCGGTATCATTTATCGACTCTTTGAGCGAGCCTACCGCTTGGGCGGCAAGCTCGACCAGGTCGGGCTTACCTCGCTGCAGGCTGGCTGCAAAGACCACTGGCTGGAGGAGTTGCGAAAGAGCGCCCGCGCCATCGCCCTGCTGGGCAGTGGTCCCCGCCGAGCCCAAAAACTCCGGCTGCTCTACGACCAGTTTTACCAAATAGCCTGCAAGTTGGGCGGCAGGTTGCTCACCGAAGTAGAAGTCGCAGAGGCCGAAGCAAATGTTAAACTGGCCAAGCTGCGGCCCTCCAAGCGCCGGATCGCGGAAGACCTACTGGACTGCATCCACGGGGACGTGGTCGCGGTGGTTACGACGATCCAGCAAAGCCTTGAGCGGGTGCACGATGGGGTGAAGACCAAGTCGAGGGAAAGGGTCCTCAGCCTGGCTGATCGCAGTGCTGCTTTTATTGAAAAAGGCGGGCGGGAACCGGTGATTGGCTACAAGCCGCAATTGGCCCGTAGCCGCGCCGGTTTTGTCACCGCGCTGATTCTCGACGCGGGCAACGTGGCTGATTGCAAGCAACTGGTGCCCATGCTGATTCAGAATATCGCCAACACGGGCCTGGTGCCGGCGAGCGCGAACGTCGACGACGGCTACTCCAGCGCCGAAGGGCTGGCGCAGGCATACGAGCTGAAGGTGGCCAAGGTGAGCATCTCCGGAGCCAAGGGGCGCGCCTTGCTCGGCGAGGAACTATGGAACCATCAAGACTATATCACGCTTCGCGCCGAGCGCAGCGCGATCGAGTCGCTGATGTTTACGCTCAAGTTCAACCACGGGTTCGGCCGGCCGGGTCGTCGCGGGTTGGCGGCGGTGCGCAGCGAACTGACCCTGAAGATCCTCGCGCACAACTTTGACCGGATGATTTTGGTGCGCGCGAGGAAGTCTCAGGAAAAGCCGCTGCCCTTGGCGGCCTGAGTAGTTTCGGTCGTCGCGGCTAACCCAAATCGGCTCAATTAGTTCGGTGTAAAAGCCCCGGAGCGAACCGCCGTGGACTTCGCCGTTGGAAAAGCGACCTTAGTGATGGGGCCGGGGCTGTTTTTAGGCCGCCGCCCCTTCGTGAACACGTAAATCGAGTCCGTTCAGGGCTGTTTGCGTCCCCAGTGGCCGGCCGGGGCGGGAATACGCCCGTTGCGAAAGGCTTTTCGAGGAGGCTCGGGCTAGACAGTCAGGCCGCTAAATTGGCTGAGTAGAACCCTTTATTGCCACCTGCATTACTACCCAGAGTTTCTCTGGGCATGGGTCTCACCGTTGCGGTATTTTATTGCAAGTCAAACAACGCGTGGATGCTCACTGTATTATTTTTGCGTACCGCTTCGGAATTAATAAGCTCAGCTGTATTACGGCGAATTCAGCCAAGCTAAAAAGCTCAGCGACGGAGTGGCTCTACGCGGAGCATGCTGCTCGGAGTACAATCCGTGACAAGCCATGCCGTTCGCTGTAGCGCCTCGTTCGGCTCGGTGGTTGTTATTCGTAGTGAGTCCAAAGTCTTAAAACTTTAACTAGAGCCTGTCCCAAATTTCCGGATTTTTAAAAAGTGCGCAGAGGTCCATTGGGATTGCGGGCGAACGAGGTGGCACGAATCACCCCAGCGACGTTAAACGGCGGCCCGAATCGATTTTTCCCGCCCCCAAGCGCGGTAGTAAGGTACGGCAAAGCCGGGGCGAGCCCCAGGGTTATTCACATTTTTGCCGGAAAATTGAATTAAGCGGCCAGCGGAAGTGTTATTTCCTCGGCAAGGATTCGTGACACCAGCCAGAGGTTGTGACCGAGTACACTCCAACCCACCGAACGGTAGCGGTTGGCAAACCCTTTACAGCGCAAGCGTCCGCCGAGGCGTTGTTTGAGGATCGCAATGCGCGCTTCGGTCGCCGAACGGCGCCGCTGCAATTGGGCGAAGCGTTTTTCGCTCAAACGCTCCTTGAGCGCGTGCGGATCACGCGGGCATACCGCATCGTAAACGTCTTGTTGCTTGAGCATTGCGGAAGTTTTTTTGGTGGCGAAGCCGCGGTCGGTGCCGACCGCGCTAATCGGCGCACTCAGGTCAAAGCGGTTCTGCCGCGCCAGGCTTTCCTCGAGTTGGCACCATTCTGCCGGAGCCGCGCCCTGGTAGAGTTGCCAGTCGGTGATTAAACCGGAGAGCGCCTCGCTCAACAGCAACGAGTTGCCAAACTCGACTTGGCTCCCTGCTTTGCCGCGAACCAGTACGTTCACATCAAGTTCATGCACGCTGAGGATCTTTTGGTCGTTGGGCACCGGGCGTCCGCCGATGATGCGCTCGTGGGCCTGCTTGATGACGGCGGGCAGTTGGCCGAGCATAGCGTCGATGCGGGTGGTTATCCGCTTGGTTTGGCGTTGGCTGTAATGGGTTTGGCTATACTTCTGCGCCAACAGGTCGCGGTGGCGGCGGGCATGTTCTCCGATCGTGCGTAACAGCGTCTTCATCTTGCGCAGGATCTGTTTACGCGCGCGCTTGGCGTCGTTGCGGCGGCCTGCGTGGGTCATTGACATGCACAACTTGTTCATCTGCTTGGCAAAGCACTCCGGCTCTTCAGGCATACGGTGGAGCAGTCCAGCGCGGCGGATTAAAATCATGGCCTTGAGCAAAGTCTTGGACACATCACGCAACAGCACCCAGTCCACCGGGAAGTGGATGTTGGTCTCCAAGCACGTGCCGTCGATGAGGCAAACATCCATGTCCAGCGGCGCGCTCAACCCGAGTTCAGTGGCGCGATCCTTCTCGCCGCACATCTCCACCAACACTTGCCCCATCCAGCGCACCTGTTCGGCGGTGAAAAACTTCGAGGCCCGCTCCAGCACACTTTTGGACGCCCCCTTGATTCCCTCAAGCGTGCGAACACCGCAAAAATCCGCCAGTAAATCACTTGAGGCAATGCTACGGGAAAGCTCGCGAAAGGATATGTTGCCCAAATGCACCCGCAACACTTCAAAGCGTAACGCTTTGAGCGCAAACTCCATACGCTGGCGTAGTTGTGCGACACTGGCTTGGCCTGCCCCCGCCTTGGCAAAGTCCATCGCCATCGTCTCCAAGTGGCTGCCACGCAACAACGCGTCGAGTCCTTCCAATTGCTGGCGAAACTCGGCGTAATCTTTATTGGCACCGACTGGCGTTAGCGCCGGACGCAACCAGCGTTGCAGGGCAATGGCCGAGGTGGCGGATACGGGTTTTGACTTCATGGCCGATTATAGCGGCTTTTTTTTGACCAAAACCAGGGAATTACCCCTCTTTAGGCATCATTAAACTTATGCTAATAGTTCACTGCTAGGTTTTTATGCTTTCGGGACAGGCTCTAACTATACGAACATCGGCAAATACTTCGTAAACCACTCGATGCTGAATATTAATTCTTCGCGAATATGCCCCACTCAAATCCCCGACTAACTTTTCAAATGGCGGCGGATTTCCGAATGGATCTTCACTAATGATCTCCAATAGTTTTTCGGCCTTAGCCTTAAGCCCACTAGATGATAATTTCTTGGCGTCTTTCAGCGCCTGTTTGGCGTAAACCAATTGCCACTTTACCATTTTAGTGAGGTGGCGCAATCTTTGATCGGGGCGGCCATTCCTTCTTTAATCGAATCGCGCATACCCGGAATTGATAAAAGATACAGTGTCTCCTGAATAGCGCTCCAATCTTCTTCAGAAACAAGAACCGCATTCGAGCGCTTGCCTGTAATCTGAATCGGTTGATGGGAAATAGCGGCCTGATCCATAAGCGAATAAAGCGTCGCGCGAGCTTTGGTTGCAGGTAAAGTGAACATAAGCAAAAGCGTGCGCTAAAGCGTGCGCATGTCAAGTTTCCTTTTTGTCGAACGTTAAAAGCTCAGCGATGAACGTGCTTGGCGCGGAGCGTACTGCTCGGTGCATGATCCATGACTTTTGGGGTAAGGACAAGCTATCCCCAGCAAGCCGTCTTTTAATCTAAGCCCTAGGTTCTGCTCGGAGGGTTCATGTCCAGAGTGACGAAATCGGCAGAGCCCACAGGTTTTTGTCGTAGGCAATAACATCGGTGCCGGTGTACAGCAGAAAACCACGGTGGAAGCGTTCGCCGGCAGTTTCCGCCAAAGACCGCAGGCCATTGAAGTCCGAAGGTTTTATATCCATCGACGCTTTGACCTCCACTCCGACGATGCGTTTGTCAGCCGCTTCCAAGACCGCGTCCACTTCGTCTCCCTGGTGATTGCGGTAGTGAAGGAGATTACAGCGGGAGGCAGCCCAGCCGAGTTGTTTGGTTAACTCCATGGCGACAAAATTCTCCATTACACTGCCGATTAGTCCTCGCTCGCGGTGCAAGGCCTCTTGGCTCAAGCCCCTTAAGTAGCATAAGAGTCCGGTGTCATTGATAAATACCTTGGGACTCTTCACGAGTCGCTTTTCGAAGTTAGTGCCCCAGGCGGGAACTTCGACTACGAGGAACACCATTTCAAGGAGTGTATAATAACGCTTGAGAGTGACCGCGTTAAGTTTGGTCATGCGCGAGATGTCAGCGAAGTTGATCAGGTTGCCGGCACGCGATGCGATGATATCAAGCAGGTTGGGCAATTCGGCCAGGCCGTCGATACGTGAGATATCTTGAATGTCCCGCTGTAAAATGGTGGCGAGGTAAGACTTGAACCACTCCGGACCTCGACCGGCTTGCATCTGGGCCAGGGCCTCGGGGTAGCCACCGCGAACGAGGGTTTCGATGTAATCAGTTTGTGAAAAGGGCGAGGGGGTTTCCGGGGGCTCGTCTGAAAAAGCCCAATCAATAAAGCGCTCTTTTCGCCCGTGGATTTCTCCTTGGGAAAGCGGCCAAAGAGTATAAATCTCCATGCGCCCGGCCAGCGACTCGGAGAGCTTGGGCAGGGTCAGAATGTTGGCCGAGCCAGAAAGCAAAAACCGGCGAGTGGCGCGGTCTTCGTCGATTAGTTTTTTCAGGGGAAGCAGAAGCTCGGGCGTGCGCTGGATTTCGTCGATGGCGGCCCGCGATGGAAGTTGGGATAAAAAGGTGATCGGGTCGCTTTTGGCAAGTCGCAGGAGGTTTAAGTCATCCAAATTGGTGTAACTAAACCCTTCAGCACCAACGAAGGAGTTTTGAAGAAAAGTGCTTTTACCTGTCTGCCGCGCTCCATTGATTAGGGTCGCGGGGCTAAATTGGATGCTCTCGATGATTTTATTGAGAAGATTTCGCTGGTACATTGTGAAAATCAAACACTTGGTATTATAATTTACAATATTGTTTTTATGCATTGTTTTGTAGTAGCTTACGTTATCACCGCTTGTGCTTTGGCGCCGAATTAACGGCACGTAGCCTAAAAATGAGTGCGCCATCTTGATGACGCTAGCGGACTAGGCGCAGCCCCTCGGTTGGGGTATTCGTCTTTGACGCGGCATTCATTATGAACGCATTACCGTTTAAACGCAGTTACTGGGTCGTGCCAGGAAAGCTCCTCGCCGGGTGTTATCCTGGGGCTCAAACCCTCGAATCCGCCCAGGCCAAAGCCAAAGGGCTCCTCGCGGTCGGCGTCACCGACATCGTAAACCTGATGGAAGTGACCGAATCTAATCGGGATGGGCAGGGGTTTGCGGATGACCTGTTTAAACCTAATGCCTGCAAGGCATGGCCCGGATAAATCTAGGGATAAGCAAGTTGCGCTATAATATTGATATACGAACGAAGGAATCGAGTACACCGAACCGAAACGCCCCCGAGTCCCTGACGAAAGAGAACGAGTAAGAGAACGAGAACGATTCAATCCCCGTCCACCGATCGGCACGTCAGCGGCACCGCTGAATTCCGTATCGTTCTCGTTCTCTTAATCTTACTCGTTCTCGATCCGACGCCGATTGCTCGAGGTAGAGCATGCCTTAACGGCATTGTGTTTAAACCATGAAGGCCGAGCCCGCCTTGTCCGTACCCAATTCAGCCGCCACAGCCCGTGCGGCCTATCAGGCGAGGAATGCCGGAGCCTGAAGCTTTTTGGCCAGGTCCGGCACGGCGGTGATCGGCAGGGCGGTTAAGCGTTCCCCCAACGGGTAGGTTTCAGCACCCGGATAGACGACCCACAGATGATCCAACCCTAGGTCGCTTAATGCCGTGTGCATCGACTTGGTGGCGGCCGGCGCGTCGCTGTGCTTAAACTCAAAGCCAAAGCGTTTGCCGCGGATGATCAGCATCAAATCCAGCTCCGCGCCGCCGTGGGTGGCCCAGTAATAGGCCGAGCGCGACCCGGTCGCCGACACCAGTTGCTCAATCACAAATCCCTCCCACGAGGCGCCCGCCTTGGGGTGGCCGCTCACCTCCTCGGGCGACTCAAGTTCGAAGAGGGAGTGCAGGAGTCCGGAGTCACGCACATACAGCTTAGGGGCTTTGAGCTGACGCTTTTTGAGATTCTCATGCCACGGTGGCAAAACCCGCACCATAAACGCCCCAGCCAAAATGTCTAAATAACGGCGGGCGGTCGGCTCACTGGAACCTAGGGAGCGGGCAAACTCCGCGCCGTTCCACACTTGCCCGTGGTAATGCGCAATCATGGTCCAAAACCGGCGCAAGGTCTCCGCCGGGACCGTGATACCGAATTGCGGGATGTCGCGTTCCAAAAAGGTGCGAATAAAGCTCTCGCGCCAAACACTGGAGGCGGCGTCGCTCGTAGCGAGATAAGAGCGTGGAAACCCCCCCCGATACCAAAGAGTTTTCCACGAATCGGCCCCCGTCTCTTGTAATTGCAAGGGGCCCAAATCAACCAGCCCCATGCGTCCGGCCAACGACTCGGAAATGCCCTTGATCAGCGTCGGGGAGGCGCTACCTAACAGTAAAAAGCGCGTTTTTTTATCCGGGCGATCCAGCAACACGCGGAGCGTCTCGAACAGCGCCGGCTGGCGCTGAACCTCATCAATGATGACCAATCCCTCAAGGGATCCCAGCGCTTGTTCAGGGGTTTCCAACCGGCGGCGATCCACGGCCTTTTCCAGATCGAAAAACGTGCAGTCCTTTTCTTCGGCGGCGAGAATCCTCGCCAAGGTTGTTTTACCGCACTGTCGGGGTCCGGCCAGCCCCACCGCCGGATGGGCGGCAAAGGAACTTCGAATGGCTGCGAGGGCTTCCGGGCGATCAATCATACGAGAGTATCTTCCTTGAAAAGCTAAAGTTCAATATTCTATTTTCGTGGTTATTTTTCTTGCTGCGCGTCATTCCGGGTGCGGGGTTTTCGGACAATGTGGCCCCCCCCCCCGGTACGATAAAGCTCCGGATGCGCGCATGACTGCCCCCTTCAATGGTTGAGGGGTTAATGGGTGGTTGATCTGCGGAGGAGGGAGTCGGAGGAAGCGAGCGGGGCCGAGCGGACGGGGCTTTTTTATAGCTAAAATTTTTGTTGGGCTGAGTGAGGGGAAATAGGCGGAATAAATAGAGCCTGTCCCGAAAGCATAAAAACCTAGCAGTGAACTATTAGCATAAGTTTAATGATGCCTAAAGAGGGGTAATTCCCTGGTTTTGGTCAAAAAAAAGCCGCTATAATCGGCCATGAAGTCAAAACCCGTATCCGCCACCTCGGCCATTGCCCTGCAACGCTGGTTGCGTCCGGCGCTAACGCCAGTCGGTGCCAATAAAGATTACGCCGAGTTTCGCCAGCAATTGGAAGGACTCGACGCGTTGTTGCGTGGCAGCCACTTGGAGACGATGGCGATGGACTTTGCCAAGGCGGGGGCAGGCCAAGCCAGTGTCGCACAACTACGCCAGCGTATGGAGTTTGCGCTCAAAGCGTTACGCTTTGAAGTGTTGCGGGTGCATTTGGGCAACATATCCTTTCGCGAGCTTTCCCGTAGCATTGCCTCAAGTGATTTACTGGCGGATTTTTGCGGTGTTCGCACGCTTGAGGGAATCAAGGGGGCGTCCAAAAGTGTGCTGGAGCGGGCCTCGAAGTTTTTCACCGCCGAACAGGTGCGCTGGATGGGGCAAGTGTTGGTGGAGATGTGCGGCGAGAAGGATCGCGCCACTGAACTCGGGTTGAGCGCGCCGCTGGACATGGATGTTTGCCTCATCGACGGCACGTGCTTGGAGACCAACATCCACTTCCCGGTGGACTGGGTGCTGTTGCGTGATGTGTCCAAGACTTTGCTCAAGGCCATGATTTTAATCCGCCGCGCTGGACTGCTCCACCGTATGCCTGAAGAGCCGGAGTGCTTTGCCAAGCAGATGAACAAGTTGTGCATGTCAATGACCCACGCAGGCCGCCGCAACGACGCCAAGCGCGCGCGTAAACAGATCCTGCGCAAGATGAAGACGCTGTTACGCACGATCGGAGAACATGCCCGCCGCCACCGCGACCTGTTGGCGCAGAAGTATAGCCAAACCCATTACAGCCAACGCCAAACCAAGCGGATAACCACCCGCATCGACGCTATGCTCGGCCAACTGCCCGCCGTCATCAAGCAGGCCCACGAGCGCATCATCGGCGGACGCCCGGTGCCCAACGACCAAAAGATCCTCAGCGTGCATGAACTTGATGTGAACGTACTGGTTCGCGGCAAAGCAGGGAGCCAAGTCGAGTTTGGCAACTCGTTGCTGTTGAGCGAGGCGCTCTCCGGTTTAATCACCGACTGGCAACTCTACCAGGGCGCGGCTCCGGCAGAATGGTGCCAACTCGAGGAAAGCCTGGCGCGGCAGAACCGCTTTGACCTGAGTGCGCCGATTAGCGCGGTCGGCACCGACCGCGGCTTCGCCACCAAAAAAACTTCCGCAATGCTCAAGCAACAAGACGTTTACGATGCGGTATGCCCGCGTGATCCGCACGCGCTCAAGGAGCGTTTGAGCGAAAAACGCTTCGCCCAATTGCAGCGGCGCCGTTCGGCGACCGAAGCGCGCATTGCGATCCTCAAACAACGCCTCGGCGGACGCTTGCGCTGTAAAGGGTTTGCCAACCGCTACCGTTCGGTGGGTTGGAGTGTACTCGGTCACAACCTCTGGCTGGTGTCACGAATCCTTGCCGAGGAAATAACACTTCCGCTGGCCGCTTAATTCAATTTTCCGGCAAAAATGTGAATAACCCTGGGGCTCGCCCCGGCTTTGCCGTACCTTACTACCGCGCTTGGGGGCGGGAAAAATCGATTCGGGCCGCCGTTTAACGTCGCTGGGGTGATTCGTGCCACCTCGTTCGCCCGCAATCCCAATGGACCTCTGCGCACTTTTTAAAAATCCGGAAATTTGGGACAGGCTCTAACTCAATGAGTTCATCGTCAACGCGCGCACCCAGATAGCCGCTGGTGTCCACCGCCGTGTGCAAACCCAGCGCTTTGGCGCCACGCAGCAGGGCTTTGGTGAACGCGGTCTGCACCAGCGGCTCGCCGCCACTGAGGGTCAGCCCGCCTTTGCGCAGAAACGCCCGGCGTCGGGCCAGGTCGGTCAGCAGATCCTCGGCGCTGCACGGTTTTCCACCGCTCAAATCGACCGTGTCGGGGTTATGGCAATACCGGCAACGCAGCGGGCAGCCGCTAAGGAAAATCACCTGGCGGATCCCCGGGCCATCCAGCAAGCCGGCCGTCTCGACGGAATGGACACGTCCCAGGGCCGCAGGCTGACCAGCCAGGGTAGGCGCACCCAAAGCGGGGGCGCCCGCCAGCGAAATCCGGCCGCGGGTGTCAGACACCTCAACCGGTAAAACAGGTGCGCACGGGGTGGCGTTCACGATTAATGCGAGCCGTGGAAGGTGCGGCTGATGACGTCGAGTTGCTGTTCGCGGGTGAGTTTAACGAAGTTAACCGCATAGCCGGACACGCGCACGGTGAGCTGCGGGTATTTTTCCGGCTGCGCCATGGCCGCCTCCAGCGTGGCGCGGTCGAACACGTTGACGTTGATGTGATGCCCGCCCGAGGCGAAATAGCCGTCGAGCAGACCGGCCAGATTATCCACCTGGTCGAGGGCATCGCGGCCGAGCGCACCGGGCACGATGCTGAAGGTGTAACTGATCCCGTCCTGCGCGTCCTGGAAGGGGAGCGAGGCCACCGAGGCCATCGAGGCGACCGCGCCGCGACTGTCGCGGCCGTGCATGGGATTTGCGCCCGGGGCAAAGGGTTCGCCGGCGCGGCGGCCATCGGGCGTGTGGCCGGTCTTTTTCCCGTAAACCACGTTGGAGGTGATCGTGAGCACCGACTGCGTGACAACACTTTCGCGGTAGGTCGGTTGCTGGCGGAGCTTGGCCATAAAGGTCTCCACGCACCAGCGCGCCAGGCTGTCCACGCGCTCGTCGTCGTTGCCGAACTTGGGGAAGTCGCCCTCGACGCGATAATCGACCGCAAGCCCCGAGGCGTCGCGGATGACGTGCACGCGCGCGTATTTCATGGCGGAAAGCGCGTCGGCTGCGACCGACAGGCCGGCGATTCCGCAGGCGAGCGTGCGCAGGACCTCGCGGTCGTGGAGCGCCATTTGGATGCGCTCGTAGCAGTACTTGTCGTGCATGTAGTGAATGACGTTGAGCGCCCCCACGTACTGCCCGGCGAGCCACCCCATCATGCGTTCGAAGGCTGCTTTAACCTCCGTGTAGTCGAGGATGTCGCCGCGAATGGGCGCCGAGGGCGGGGCGACCTGGATCTTTTGCACCTCATCGATTCCGCCGTTGATGGCGTAAAGCAGGGTTTTGCCCAGGTTGGCGCGGGCACCGAAAAACTGCATCTGTTTGCCGATGCGCATGGCGGAAACGCAGCAGGCAATCGCGTAGTCGTCGCCCAGATACCCGCGCATCAGGTCGTCGTTCTCATACTGCAGCGAACTGGTTTCAATCGAGGTGCGTGCGCAGAATTGTTTGAACCCGGGGGACAGGCGTTCGGACCAGAGGATCGTCAGGTTGGGCTCGGGGGCGGCGCCAAGGTTGTGCAGCGTCTGCAGGAAGCGAAAACAGTTCTTGGTCACCAGCGTGCGCCCATCGACGCCCATGCCGCCGAGCGACTCGGTAACCCAGGTGGGATCGCCGCTGAAAAGCTCATTGTACTCCTGTGTGCGGGCGAAACGCACCAGACGGAGTTTGAGCACGAGCTGGTCGATGAGCTCCTGAGCGGCCGACTCGGTTAGGACGCCCTCGGCGAGGTCGCGCTCGATGTAAATGTCTAGGAAGGTGGCGATGCGGCCGATGGACATGGCGGCGCCGTTTTGCTCCTTGATGGCGGCCAGGTAGGCGAAATACGTCCATTGCACGGCCTCGGTCGCATTGGCTGCGGGCCGGGCCAGGTCAAAACCGTAGGCGTTCCCCATCGTCCGAAGTTCTCCCAAGGCGCGGATCTGCTCGGACAGTTCTTCGCGTTCACGAATCAAATCGGCGGTCATGCCCGCACCGACAGCGTGGTCGAGCTGTTCCTTTTTGTCGGCGATCAGGCGGGTGATTCCGTACAGGGCAACGCGGCGGTAATCGCCGATAATGCGTCCGCGCCCGTAGGCATCGGGCAGTCCTGTGATGATGCCGACCGAGCGGCACAGGCGCATCTCGGGCGTATAGGCGTCAAACACGCCCTCGTTGTGGGTTTTACGATGCTTGAAAATGGCGGAGGTTTTGGCGTCCACGGTGCGCCCGGCGGACTCGACGGCAGCGACGGCCATGCGGAACCCACCGAAGGGCATGAATGCGCGCTTGAGCGGGGCGTCCGTCTGCAACCCCACGACGACCTCATTGCCACGGTCGATGTAGCCGGGCGGGTGCGAACAGATGCCGGAGATCACCGCGGTATCCAAGTCGAGCATGCCGCCGGGGGCCGTGTGCTCGCGGGCCAGCAAGCCGCGGATTTCATCCCAGAGTTTAAGCGTCCGCGGGGTGGGTTCGTTGAGGAAACCCTCGTCGCCGTCGTAGGGGCGGTAGTTGCGCTGGATGAAATCGCGCACCTTGACGCGGTCATTCCACAGACCGGGTGCAAAGGTGCGCCAAGGTGACTTGGCGGCAGGAGTTGCTGAGGATGTGGGAGCGGGCTGCGGATCGAGCGTTGGCATGGTGTCGGAAAAGAAAGGCAGAGCTTATCGCATGCAGGTGGGGTTTGAGACTTATCCATTGGGTTTCGGTGCGCATATTTTGCCTGCTGGTATCGGGTCGCCCATTACTGCTGAAACAAGCACTTGCCGGGCAACAGGCCGCGTGCAGAACTTGCCGAGGTGATCGGCCGTGCAGGAAAACCACGCCGCCGTGCGCCCCGTGTTCAACACCATGACCTCTCCCTCTGTCACTCAACGCACGCGCTGGTTCGTCGCCGCAGCCGCCGTCGGCATGCACGGCTCAATCGGTGCCGTCTACGCCTACAGTGTTTATACCAAGCCTTTAATGGCGGCGCTGGGTTGGCGTTATGAGCAGGTGACCCTCGCCTTCAGCCTGGCGATCGTGTGCCTCGGTCTTTCGGCGGCCTTTCTCGGCCGGGTGATTGAGCAGCGCGGCCCGCGCCAGGCCGGCATGTTTGCCGCACTGTGTTATGGCGGCGGCTTAATGCTCGCCGGGCTGGCGGTTTCGCTGCGCTCTCCGGTTCTGTTTTACCTGGGCTATGGCGTGGTGGGCGGACTCGGCCTAGGCGTGGGTTATCTCACGCCGGTGGCCACCCTGATCAAGTGGTTTCCCGACCGGCGTGGTTTGGCCACGGGCCTGGCCATAATGGGTTTCGGCTTTGGCGCCCTGCTCGCCGGACCGCTCATGGTGCGTCTGATTGAAGCGGTCGGGCTGGCCAGCACGTTTGGCCTGTTGGGCGGCGGTTATTTGTTGGTGATGCTCGGGTGTGCCCAGCTGCTGCGCCGCCCACCCGAGGGGTGGTTCCCCGCAGGCTGGACGGGAGCCGCGCATGATCCGCTGCACAGTGCGCCGTCCGCCGCTGCTGCGGTCAATTCGAGTCCGTGGCAGCTCATCGCCACGCGCCGCTTCGCCCTGTTGTGGCTGTTGTTTTTTATCCAGGTGACCTGCGGCATCGCGGTCATTTCGGCCGCCTCACCCATGGCGCAGGAAATCGCCGGGTTAAGCACGGCGCAGGCCGCCACCATGGTCGGGCTCATGGGCTTGTTTAACGGCCTCGGGCGCCTCGGCTGGTCCTCGTTTTCGGATGTGATCGGCCGCCCGGCGACCTTCATGACGTTTTGCGTGGTGCAGGGGGTGATGTTCCTGGTGCTGCCGCTGTTGACGCAACCCGTGGCATTCCAACTGGCCGTGTTTCTGATCATCAGCTGTTATGGCGGCGGGTTCGCCACGATGCCGGCGTATTTGGGCGATCTCTTCGGAACCCGCCAACTCGCCGTCATCTACGGCTACATTCTTACCGCGTGGTCGGCAGCGGGAGTCGCAGGGCCGATGTTGGCGGCCGCAGTGAGATCGCATACCGGCGGGTTCCTGGGCACGCTTCACTACGGCGCGGCGGGCTTCGCCGTTGCGCTGGTTTTGGCCGTGCTGCTCCGCCTCGAACAGCGCAAACCCCAGGTGGTTTCAGTCGGCAGTTAACCCGCCGTTCGGTCGCGGTAAATGGCTTACGCGGCCAGCGGCACACGGTGTCTGGTCTTTCTTTGAAACGGGTTTGCGCTCGGGTCGGGCTTGTCAGGGTGGCTGGCGCGCTTCCTTGTGGAGCCCATGTCGTCTCCTTCCGCCGCTGCTGTCGCCGTCGCTCCGCTTGCGCCTCTCACCGGGTTTCCCGATGCGGATGCGGTGCTGGACCGCTTCCTGACCGCGACCAAGGAGCGCGGGCTGGAACTCTACGCGGAGCAAGAAGAGGCCATCCTGGAACTGTTCGCCGGGCGTAACGTCATTCTCAATACCCCCACCGGTTCGGGTAAATCCCTGGTCGCCGCCGCCTTCAGTTTCAAGGCGCTGTGCGCGGGCGAACGCTCCGTTTACACCTGCCCGATCAAGGCGCTGGTGAACGAAAAGTTTTTGTCCCTCTGCCGCGAGTTCGGCCCCGACCACGTCGGCATGATGACCGGCGACGCCAGCGTGAACCCCCACGCGCCGATCCTGTGCTGCACGGCCGAAATTCTGGCCAACCTCGCTCTCGCCGGCGGCCCCCGCGCCCAGTCAATCAAGGCGGTCATCATGGACGAGTTTCACTACTACTCCGACTCCGACCGCGGCTACGCCTGGCAAACCCCGCTGCTGCTCATGCCGTGGACGCGTTTCCTGCTCATGTCGGCGACGCTGGGCTCGACCGAGTTTTTTGAAAAGGAACTCACGCGCATCACCTTTGCGCCGACCGTCACGGTGCGCAGCGACCGCCGCCCGGTGCCGCTGGAATTCGAGTATTCGGAAACCCCGCTCACCGAGCGGCTGGCGGCGCTTTTGGAGGACAAACGCGCGCCGATTTACCTGGTGCATTTCACCCAACGCGCCGCCTCGGAGGCCGCGCAAAGCCTGATGAGCCTGAGCGTCTGCACGAAGGACAAAAAGGCCGCGATCGCCCAGGCGTTGGAGGGTGTGCGGTTCACCAGCCCCTACGGCAAGGAAGTGAAACGCTGGCTGCGGCACGGCATCGGCGTGCACCATGCCGGCCTGTTGCCCAAGTACCGGATTTTGGTGGAGCAACTCGCACAGAAGGGGCTGTTAAAACTCATCTGCGGCACCGACACGCTCGGCGTGGGCATCAACGTCCCCATTCGCACCGTGGTGTTCACCCAGCTTTGGAAATACGACGGCAAGAAGGCCGCGATTTTGAGCGTGCGCGATTTCCGCCAGGTCGCCGGACGGGCCGGTCGGCGCGGGTTTGATACCGTCGGTTACGTGGTGGTGCAGGCCCCCGAGCACATGATCGAAAACAAGCGCGCCGAGGAAAAAGCCGCGCGTGACCCGGAGAAGAAAAAGGCCGCCAAGCGCAGCGCGCCCGAGGGCGAAGTGGGTTGGGACGCGAAGACGTTTGAGAAACTCATGGTCGCCCCCTCCGAGCCGCTGGTGTCGCGCTTCGACGTGTCGCACGGCATGCTGCTGCTGGTGCTGGGGCGCGCGGAAGACGGCTGCCGCGTGATGCGCCAGATCATCGCCGACTGCCACGAGACGCCGTTCAAGAAACGGGCGCTGCGCAAACGCGCTTTTCAACTGTTTCGCGCGCTGCTCGACCGCAAGATTGTCGAGTGGATCACGCCCGAGCCGTCGGGGCGCAAGCTGCGCGTCAACGTTGCGCTACAGGACGATTTTTCGCTGCACCAGGCGTTGTCGCTCTACCTGCTCGACACGGTGAAACTGATGGACCGAGAGTCGCCTGATTATCCCTACGACGTGCTGACGTTGTGCGAGGCGATCGTGGAAGACCCCGACCAGATTCTGCGCCAGCAGGTGAGCAAGTTAAAGGGCGAAGAAGTCGAGCGCTTGAAGGCCGAAGGCGTGCCCTACGAAGAGCGCATGGAGAAACTCGACGCGATCGAGCACCCCAAGCCGTTGCGCGAGTTTTTGTACGACACGTTCAACGCCTTTGCCGCCGTGCACCCGTGGATCGGCCAAGAAAACGTGCGCCCCAAGTCCATCGCCCGCGAAATGTACGAGCGCTACATGTCGTTTGCCGACTACGTGCGCGAATACGGTTTGCAGCGTGGCGAGGGCATTTTGCTGCGGCATCTTTCCCAGGTGTGGAAGGTGCTCGCGCAGACCGTGCCCGATGCCGCCAAAACCGAGGAGGTTGTGGAAATGGAGACGTATTTCCGTGAGTTGATCCGTGGTATCGATTCCAGCCTGCTGGAGGAGTGGGAGCGGCTGCGGAATCCCGATTACGTGGCGGAAGAGTTGGCGAGCGATAAACCGGCGCGTCCGCAGGCCTTCGACATCACCCGCGATGCGGTGGGTTTCCGCAGACTGGTGCGCACCGCGATTTTCGGTTTTTTACAGGAGGTCATGGCGCGCGATTGGGAAAGCGCCGTGTCGCGGTTGGCAACGGGCGAAGCGACGGTGGCTGGCGACAACGACTTGATGTCGCCCGAAGCCAAGCGGCTCGAAAAGGTGTTTGCGGTGTACTTTGAGGCGCGCGGGCGCTTCCGGCTGGACCCCGAAGGGCGGGCGGCCAAGCACACCTATTTCGCGGACGCCGAGGGTGGCGATTTGGGTGAAGGGGGTGATGTGGGCTTCACAGGCGGAGCGGGCAACACCAGCGCTGGGGCCGGGGTGGCGGCGGGCGCGGGTTGGGTGGTGGCGCAGGTGTTGGTGGATGGTGAGGCGCTCAACGACTGGGAGGCGCGCTTCACGGTGTCGCGAGCCGAGTCGCGGGCGCAAGGTCGTGCGGTGG
Source organism: Opitutus sp. (assembly GCA_024998815.1). Taxonomy (NCBI): domain Bacteria; kingdom Pseudomonadati; phylum Verrucomicrobiota; class Opitutia; order Opitutales; family Opitutaceae; genus Opitutus; species Opitutus sp. The sequence goes on along the minus strand of JACEUQ010000002.1, from coordinate 922,929 downwards.
TGCGGTTTATCGACTCCGGAGCGGTGGGCGCCGCGTGATTTGGGCGGTTTAAATCTGAATTCCGAAGTTAAAACCAACCACAGATTACACAGATTGCACAGATACAATCCCTTAGGAGGTAAACGGACTCAGCTTGATCCCCTTTTTTTCATCCTGTCTTCAAATTCAGTAACACTCTGTTATCTGTGCTCATCTGTGAATTCCGTGGTTAAAACTTCGGCGTTCGGGCTAATTGGCACTGATAAATCCGCGGAATGGTCGATCGTTCAAGTGCGTCAGAGCCGGTCTACGATTTCTCGTATCAGGCTGAATTCTTTGCATCTATGTCATTTATGAAGGAGGCAAACCTTAGGAGGCGGGGCAAGGCGAGGGCAGCTGCTTTGCGCTTGGAGTGGTTTATTTTTTATTAGTGGCGATTAGTGCTCTGAAGGGGTTAACCGGTTCGTTGCCTTGTTCGACTCAGACGGACCCACTGAAACCGTCGAAGGTGCCAGCGGACTGGACGTCCGCTCTGCTTTCCGCGCCCAAGATCACTCGGGCAACAGCGGAAACGAATTTGTTTGCAGGGGATAAGGCGCTGCGTTTGCCTCCGCCACTCGGCTCCTTGGGAGCGGATAAAATGTGTCTTCGGGACGTAGCTTAGCCTGGTAGAGCGCTACATTCGGGTTGTAGAGGTCGAGAGTTCGAATCTCTCCGTCCCGACCATTTTATTAGCCAAAAATTTGGCTTCTTTTTACCTTACTACCTGGAGTCGTTGAGCTTCAGTACGCTGATTTGGTTCCTCGACGGTTCCAGTGGGTAACAGAGCACCATTGAGGTCGACCACGGGTTCCTGATCGGTCTCGGACTCAAACCGTTAACCACTAATGAGCACTCATGGACACTGATCAATCCGCGGAATGGACGATCGTTCAAGTACAACAGCGCCGGGCTAGGATTACTCGTTAAAATTTTGAATTAGAAGTATCTATGTAATCCATGAAAGTTGTAATCCCTATGGCGCGTCGATCCTTTTAGCCGCGAAAGAACGCAAAGAGCGCATAGAAATACCGGGCTTGTTCTTTGCGCTCCTTGCGTTCTTTCGCGGCTAAACTGCCTTGGTTTTGGGCTCCGCTTGGTGTGTTTTCATGCTCCGCACACGCGAAGACTGAGGCCGACTGGCCAATTTAGGAACCACTTGACGCGATTCTGTCACAATTGTAACACGACTGTCATGAGATCGTAACAATCGGCTGATAACTTCTGCCCCGATTCGCACTGACCGTGCCGACTCAGTCAAAACCACAAACACCCACGAACATGGCTCAAACTTCACTCAAAACGCTCGCGCTGCTCGGCAGCCTTGCCATCGGCTCCGCCTCTGTGGCGCTCGCCCAAGACAGCGGCCCGATCATCGACAAACTCGTCGCCAAGGGCCTCCTCACCGACCAGGAAGGCGAAGACCTCCGCGCTGAAATGCTCCGCGACTTCGGCACCACCTCCCCCGGCAAACTCGCCATCTCCTCCTCCGTCACCAAGCTGAAGATCTCCGGCGACGCCCGCGTGCGTTACCAGTTTGATAACGAGCAGGCTTACCCAGAGGGCGCCGCTGGTGATAAGGACCGCAACCGTTACCGTTACCGCGTGCGTCTCGGCCTAGAGGCCGAACTCGGCCCCAAGTGGACCGCCGCCACCCGTCTCGAGACCGCTTCCAGCGCCACCTCGACCAACGCCGATCTCGGCGGTAACTCTACGGTTGCCAATTCGGGCGCTGCCACCACTTCAAATGCAGACAATTTTGATAAAAACGGGGACACCGTTTTCTTCGGCCAGGCTTACCTGAACTACAAAGACACAGGCGTCCTGGATTCCGATTCCATCGACGTTCGCGTGGGTAAACTGCCCCACAAGTTCTTCAATCCCGGTGTGAACGGCTTCTGGATCGATTCCGACATCAACTTTGAAGGTGCCGCCGAAGAGATCGTTTACAGCGAGATCGGCCTGAAGGATTCCAAACTCTCGACCCGCGCCGGTCAGTTCATTCTGAATAACAACGCCGCCAATGCGGGTGTAACGAGTGGTGCCACCACCAACACCACCGTTAAGCCATCGTTGCTTCTCATGGGACAGGTGGAGTACGCCACCAAGAAGTGGAAGGTCGCCCCGACCATCGTCGCTTTCGCCGCTCCTGCTGAGCATGACAAGTCGACGGCTGGCGCCGCGGCGCAAGTCAGCGACACCGGTGTCTACAACGACCTCGCCACCGTTTTGGTTCCGTTTGAATATAAGCTGAATCTCGGTGCCAAACCGCTGGCGCTCTATGCCACCTACGGCTACAACTTCTCTGGCGAGCAGCGCGCCAAGCGTTTGGCCAACAGCTCTACGGTTGAAAAGGATGCGATGATCTACAATGCCGGTGTTCGTTACGGTGAAAACAAGCTCGCCGGTGACTACCAACTGGTTGCTGAATACCGTCATATCGGTAATGGTTCCTACTCTTCGCTCCTCTTGGATTCCGACTTCAATGGCGGTTTTCTTAACGGCGAAGGTGTTATCCTTTCGGGGTCCTATAGCTTCACCTCGGCGGTTTGGGCTACCGTTACCTATTTCAACTCGTTTAACATCGAGAGCAATCGCGCCGCCGGTGGTAGCACCAACCGCGGCAACGGCTTCGGTGCCGCCCAGGTCCTCCAAGTTGACCTGTCGGCCAAGTTCTAATCGGCCCTCGTAACACTCCCCCCCAAGGCGCGGGTCTCACCGCCCGCGCCTATTTTCCTTTTTTCTCAATTCCGTCTTAAAATCTCTTAAGTCATGAACAAGTCACTCGTCATTCTCGCCGCGTTGCTCGCCTCCGTTGGCAGCGCTTCTGCTCAAAAGCTGGTCATCAAGGGTTCCGACACCCTCGGCGCCAAGCTCGTGCCCACCCTCGCCGAAGAGTACAAGGCTGCTCACCCCGGCGTTTCCTTTGAAATCGCCGCCGAAGGCTCCACCACCGGCATCACCGCTATCACCGACGGCACCGCCGCCATCGGCATGTCCTCGCGCCGCGCCAAGGCCACCGAAATGTCCGGTGCCGCCGCCAAGGGCGTCGCCCTCAAGCCCACCATCGTTTGCTACGACTGTATGGCGGTTATCGTGAACGAGAAAAACCCCCTCACCACCCTCACCAAAAAGCAGGTCGAGCAGGTGTTCACCGGTGACGTCTCCGATTGGTCCGCCATTGGCGGCACCGCCGGCGCGTTCTCCATCTACACCCGCAACACCTCCTCGGGCACCTACTCCGACTGGAAGGACCTCGCCATGAAGAAGCGCGACTACGCCCCGTCCTCCCAGAAGATGGCCGGCAACGAGCAGATCGCCGCTGAAGTCGGCAAGAATGTGAACGGCATCGGCTACGTCGGTGTCGCCTACATCCATGCCCCCGGTATCAAGGTCGTTTCCATCGAAGGCTCCCTGCCCACCAAGGACGAAGTCCTGAAAAAGACCTACCCCTACGCCCGTCCGACTTTCTACTACACCAACGGCGAACCCACCGGCGAAGCCGCCAAGTTCATCGCCTTCACCCACAGTGACGCAGGCCAGAAGATCGTCGAAAAGGTCGGTTTCATCCCGGTTAAGTAACCGCAATTCACATTCAGGCTGAGTAGAGGCAATCGCTTCAATGTGAATCGGTTGCCGGGGTTGGTGTAGGGCGGTCCCACCCTGCGCTAATGCGCAAGGCCACGAGGAGTGTGATCTCGTGGGGTGTGGCCTTGAGCGTGAGCTCAAGGATGTGCTGCCAACCCCAGCTGGAACGCCAATGAGGGGCATCTCCCCCTGCCTGAAAATCCGTTTTGTTACCTAACTGTCACAGAGGCCCGCTTGACCACAAGTTAAGCGGGCTTCTCGGTTTAGGTTTGGCGCATTTGTGCCGTTACTAGCCTACTTTTTCACCGCTCCCGCCCAGCCCATGTCGCCCGACGTCCTCCCACCGCCTCCGCAGAAGCCCTTTGTTATCCAAAAGGCCCGCACGCGCTTTTTCGGGCTGACTCTCGACGAGACCATCCGCGTGTTTTTCGGCGGTAACGCCCTCACGGCCGTTGTGGTCCTCGCCCTGATCACCTTTTTCCTCTTCCGCGAAGGCTCCGAGTTCTTCGGCCAAAACCGTGAAAGCATCACGCTCTACCGCAAGGCCGGCCTCGAATACGTCGATTACATGCGCGCCCAGCAGGAGAGCCACACCGCGCTCACCCGCTACCTGTTCGACGTCCGCCTGCGCGCTTTTAAGCAATTAACTCAGGATCAGGCCCTTCCGCCCGCACAAGCCAATGCGCAACTGGCCGATTTGGACGCCTTTGCCGGCCGCTACAGCGACACCATCGAACCGGTGCGCGGCTTTGTTTCCGAGCTCACCGACGTCGCCGTTGCCATCAAGGAGAAGTACACCGTCAACCGCGACGCCGAGAAGGAACGCGCCCAGTTCCTCGCCGCCGGCATGACCGCCGAGGCCGCTGAGGTAAAGACCACGACCGTCGATTTTAAGGCCGAGCTGGCCCCCCTGGTTGGCGTCACCCCGGCGTATGTCGAAGCCGCCAACGGCGTGGCTGCCGCGATCAAGGAGTTGCTCCCTTCGCTGCCAAAGCTGCCCGCTTCCACCGCCGACCTCGCCTTGCGCCTGGAGCGCTTCCAAGAGCTTAACCGCCAGTACTTAGCGACGTTCCAAGAAACCCAGAAGAAACTGGAAACCTGGGACTACCAGAAGCCGGTTCCAGCGATCGACACGTTCACCGGGTTTATTTTGGGCAAGGACTGGAAGACCGCGAGTTTTTGGCAGGACTGGTATGGCGTGGTCCCGCTGTTTGTGGGCTCGCTGATGGTGTCGGTCATCGCCCTGTTTTTGGCGGTGCCCCTCGGCGTGGGTGCGGCGATCTATATCAACCAATTTTCCAGCGCCCGCGAGCAGCGCCTGATCAAGCCCGCCATTGAGTTCATCTCGGCGATTCCCTCGGTGGTTTTGGGGTTTTTCGGCATCGCCGTGCTCGGCCAAGCCTTGCGCGCCCTCTCGCAAATCGAAGCGCTGAGCTGGGTTCCGGGATTTCCCTTCTCGGAGCGGCTCAACGCCCTCACTGCCGGGTGTCTGCTGGCGCTGATCGCCGTGCCGACGATTTTCACCCTCGCCGAAGATGCGCTCAACAACGTGCCGCGTGCCTTTAAGGAGGCCTCCTTCTCCCTCGGCGCCTCGCGCATGCAGACCATTTTGCGCATCGTCGTCCCCGCCTCGCTCTCGGGCATCGTTTCGGCGATCCTGCTCGGGCTGGGCCGGGTGATCGGCGAGACGATGGTCGTCTTGCTGTGCGCGGGTAACCGCATCGCCATCCCCGATTTCACCCAAGGGCTCACCGCCTTTGTGCAACCGGTGCACACCATGACCGGCATCATCGCCCAGGAAATGGGCGAAGTGGTGCGCGGCGAAATCCATTACCGTGCGCTCTTTATGGTGGGCCTCGTATTGTTCTTCATCGCCCTGCTCATCAATTTCCTGGCGCAAAAAATCGTGCGCAAGTACCGCGTTTCCATCGGCTGATTTGTGCGTTTACCCATGAGCAATCCAACAAATCTCACCGCGCCCAAGCCGGCCAACCCGTTTGCGCATCGGCCCAGCCGCAGCGGCGCCATCGAAAAGGGCGTGCTCGGCGTGTTCCGTGCCGCCACTTACCTCATCCTCCTGTGCGGCGCCATCGTCTTCGCCGACATCGTCTTTAAAGGCGTGCCCACCGTGGTGAACGGCTTCAAGACCACCGCCAATTTTCCCTACGTCACCAATACCTTCCTGTTCACCGCGCCCGAGTCGCTTTATGTCTTCGATTTCGAGGGTAAAAGCCGCGAAATGGGCGACCAGGAATTCCGCGCTTTTCGGGCTACCGAAGAGGCCAAGGCAACCGCTGCGGGCCAGCCCGTGCCCGCGTTCAAGGCCACCAGTTATGTGTATTCGGCGGGCGGTATCTGGCCGTGCATCGTTGGCACCGTGCTGCTCGTCGTCGGTTCGATGACGATCGCCCTTTTTCTCGGCGTGAGCAGCGCGATTTTTTTAAACGAGTACGCCAAAGACGGCCCCGTGGTGCGTTTTATCCGCCTGGCCATTCTCAATCTCGCCGGCGTGCCCTCCATTGTCTTCGGCCTGTTCGGTTTCGGCATGTTTGTGATTTTCTGCGGCTGGAACGTCTCGCTCCTTTCCGGCTGGTTCACTTTGGCGTTCATGGTGTTACCCGTTGTCATCACCGCCTCCGAAGAAGCCCTCAAGGCCGTTCCCAAGGGGTTCCGCGAGGGCTCGCTGGCCCTCGGGGCAACCAAGTGGCAGACGATCCGCAAAAACGTGGTTCCTTACGCCCTGCCGGGCATCTTGACCTCGTCGATTTTGGGCATCGCCCGCGTGGCCGGCGAGACCGCGCCGATCATGTTCACCGCTGCCTACGTCGTGCGCGACAAGCTCCCTTGGGACGTCGAAAAGGCCAGCGACTTTTTCTTTCAAGGCGTGATGGCCCTGCCGTATCACATCTACGTGGTGTCCTCCAAAATCCCGCAAAACGAGTACACCGCCCGCGTCCAATACGGCACCGCCTTCGTTTTTCTCGGCCTCGTCGCCCTCATTGCCACCGCCTCCATCATTTTGCGTAACAACCTGCGGGGCAGATACAAATGGTAGTCGACCCAGCCGCCACTCAACTTTTCCCGTTCCTCCCGTCCATGGAAACCATCTCGACCTCACCCTCCGCTTCCGCCTCCACCTCCGCCGCCGGCGCCACGCCCGCTTCCCGTGCCTTTAAGGTCGCCGCTGGTCACACCGACTCCCAGGCCGCCGAGACGCTCATCAACATCGAGAACTTCGATTTCTACTACGGCGCCAAGCAGGCCCTTTTTGACATCAACCTGAAGCTCGATGACAAGCGCGTGACCGCCTTCATCGGCCCGTCGGGCTGTGGCAAATCGACGCTCCTGCGCTGCCTCAACCGCATGAACGACCTCATTGACGGCACCAGCGTCAAACGCGGCAAGGTCACCGTGCGCGGCATTGACATCAACGGCACCGACGTTGACCCCATCGAGTTGCGCAAACGGGTCGGCATGGTTTTCCAGAAGTCCAACCCGTTTCCCAAGTCGATCTACGAAAACGTGATCTACGGCCTGCGTATCCAGGGCGAGACCAACAAGGCGCGCCTCGACGAGGTGGTTGAAAAGTCCCTGCGCGGGGCCGCCCTCTGGGACGAGGTCAAGGATCGCCTGCACGAAAGCGGCCTGGGCCTGTCCGGCGGCCAGCAGCAACGCCTGTGCATTGCCCGCACCATCGCCGTGTCGCCCGAGATCATCCTCATGGACGAGCCCTGCTCGGCGCTCGATCCCATTGCCACCGCGAAGGTTGAGGAACTGATTCACGACCTCAAAAAGGAGTTCACCATCATCATCGTCACCCACTCGATGCAGCAGGCGGCGCGCTGCTCCGACAAGACCGCGTTTTTTTACATGGGCAAACTCGTCGAGTACGCCGACACCCGCACGATCTTCATGAACCCCGCCAACCCCCAAACCGAAGCCTACGTCTCGGGACGTTTCGGTTGAGTTACGGCCTATCTACGACACCGATTTTTAACCACGAACTGAATCCACTAACGATATGCGGAGACTCCGGAGGTTGTTTAACTTTCGTGTGTTCCGTGTGTTTCGTGGGCACTCCTCCTCCCCTTTATGAAACGATTTTTTGACACCGAACTCGAAACCTTCCGCTCGCACCTGATGCTCATGGGCGAACTCTCGATCCGCCAAGTGCGTGATTCGTTAAAAGCGCTGGTTGAATCCGACGCGGCGCTGGCCCAACGCGTGATCGACGCCGACGACGAAATCGACCGCCTGGAGATGGAAATCGACGACGAAGCCATTCGTTACATGAACCTGCGTTCGCCGGTGGCCACCGAGTTGCGCCTGGTGATTGTGGGCATGAAGGCCTCGCACGATTTGGAGCGGGTGGGGGACGAGTGCACCACCATTGCCAAGCGTGCCATTCGCCTGGCTGCCGAACCCCCGCTCAAGCCCTACGTCGACATCCCCCGCATGGCCGAAATCGCCATCGAAATGCTGCGTGATGCGCTGGATTGTTTTCTCCATGGCGACACCGACAAAGCGCTTGCGGTGGTGCGGCGCGATGCCGAGGTCGATGCGATCAACAAGCAGCTTTATCGCGAGCTGAGCAGTTACATGATTGAGAATCCGGCGACGACGACGCGGGCGCTGGAGCTCATGTTTATTTCCAAGTCGTTGGAGCGGGTGGCCGACCACGCCTGTAACATTGCCGAGGAGATGGTCTTTTTGGCCAAGGCCCAAGACATCCGCCACCGCGAAGAATTCAAAAAAGGCTGATACCAATGATAGAATTATTTTAGACTTTTCCCCGACATGGGCGAGACGCCCAAGCCACGCGCGGAACTGCTCGACGTGGCACAAACGTCTCGCCTGTGCGATTTAAGTCTAAACGCATTCTGCTGCTGGTATGAGTCTCGCCAAACGCCTGCCGTTCATTGGCAGGCGCTTGGGGGCAGGTCAGTGGTGGGAGGTGGGATTGCGAGGCTGCGTTGACAGGGGTGATGTAGGCGCGGGAAAAGGCTCGGCCCGCGCTGATCCACCCGAAGGCCCGCGTTAAGCGGACGCAACTCGGGTGCGGATCATGCCAATGAGAACCCCCTGGCATTCCAGTCCTGAGGCAGGGATGATGTCGGCGTAGGCTTTGTTTTCCGCGCGCAGGATCCGCTTACCCTGAATCTCAACAAGGCGTTTCAAGGTGACGGTGGTTTCGTTGACCAAGGCGGCAATGATGTCGCCGACGCGGGGTTCCCGCTTCTCAAAGATGCCGATGTCGCCGCTGCAAATCTGGGCGTCGATCATGGAGTCGCCCTTGATTTCGAGGCCCCACAGGAGGTGTTGGCGTGAAGCGCGAACGCCGAAAATGGCGGGATCAATGGGGATGGAGCGCTGGTTTTGTTGCTCCTCGGGAGAGGGGACACCGGCAGGGATTTCGCCGTAGATAGGGAGCGAAAAAAGCGACTGGATTTCGTTGGTTTTGGCACCCCAGGCGCCATCGGCGAGCTGCTCGACTGCACCCTTGAGGGCGAGTCCGGCCAAGTGGCGAACCACCGTGGTTTGGGAGCTAAAGCCGAAGTGCTTTTTGATGATGCGGGTGGAGGGCGGGATTTTTTGTTCGCGTTGATAGTCGCTAACAAAGGCGAGGATCTCTTCTTGGCGTTCAGTGAGTCGCATGGTGTTGGGTACAGATGAACCGAGTTCAGGTGAACGCTATTTTGGTGCTCGCTGCCAGCTTTGTTTTTCTCGGTGTTAAATTTAATTTCAGCACCGCCTCTGTTTAGGTTCCTCGAAGTTTCCAGTGGCACACCGCGGCGGAGCGCGGGCAAAGCAGAAAAGTAACGGCTCGAAAAGTAGCGCAGACTTCCAGTCTGCTCAGGGTTGCCGGGCCGGGATTGCGTCAAAGCCGACTGGAAGTCTGCGCTACTTCCTGCGGCTAAATCCGGAAAACTAAATATTTATAACTTAAGTGTATGGTTTTTATTTATTTTCGTTTTTTTTACTGTTGGGTTAACTTGCTCTGTTCGAAGTGGTTTGGGGGATGTAAAAAGGATGTTAACAGGGGGAGGTAGGTGAACACCTACTCGGCGAGGCATTACGTTTTCTATACAGTGCAGACGAATGACATATCGATGGTTCAGTCACCCCCGAATTTGGTGAATAACCGCATTTTTTCGGATGATCTTATGAAAAAACGCCAGGGTATAGCATTTCCAGGCAGCGCCGATTTTTCGGGTGTTTTCCATCGGCCGACACGGGTGCGTCCGCTGTTTGATGCCGATTACAGGCGCGCGCTAGGCGAGTATCTCGCGCACCGTGACGAGGCGCATTTGGGGGCCGCCTGTGAACTGGGTTTTTTGGCGATGCGTCGGGGGATGAGTATTTTTGATCTGGTTCGTTTGCATGAGGATTCTTGGCCGGTGATGGTTGCTTCAGGTGGGGCGCGCTACGAGGCGACGCAGCAGTGCCGTGCGGCGCGGGAGTTTCTGCTGGATGCGCTGTCGCCGTTTGAAGCAGGCTTGCGTCGCCTGCCGGCCGCCCAGGCGCGAGTGGGGGATTTGGAACTGGCTTTGGCGCGGCGCGGGCAGGAGTTGGCGGATCTCGTGCCCCGGCAGCTTCAACTCGAGGCCGCCTTACGCTGTGGAAAGGCGCGCACTTTGAAGCTTTGCCAGCAGGTGCGTCTCCTCAAAACCGAGATCCTGACCCATCCCGATAAGTTGGTTCAAGTTCACGAGGCGGAGCGCAAGCGGGTGAGCCGTGAGTTACACGATGATATCGGTCAACTGCTTGTCGCTTTAAGCGTTCGCTTGGAGGCTTTAAAGAAGGAAGCTGCGTTGGGGGAGGCGTTGCAGCGTCAAGTCGAGGCGGCGCAGGCGTTGGTCTCGCAAACCATGGAGTCAACGCACCGAATTTGTCGCAACTTACGCGCCGACGCGCTGGACCGCCTGGGGTTGCGCGGGGCGATCGCTGACTACGTTCGTACGTTTGCCGAACGGGCGGGGATCAAGGGCTTCATGCAGGACACGGCGGATCTCTCCGGGCTGGGTGTCGAGCAGGAGGTTGTGCTCTATCGAATCGCCCAGGAGAGCATCACCAACGTGGTTAAGCATGCGAATGCGACTCGGCTTGACGTGCGTTTTCTGCGCTTACCGAGGGATGTTTGTATGGAAGTGGCCGACAACGGGCGGGCGTTTAACGTCGAGGATACGTTGGTGGAAAAATGCGGCATGCGACTTGGCCTGCTCGGAATGCGGGAACGCGTGCAACTCATGCGCGGAGATTTTACGGTCGAGTCCGTGGTTGGTCGCGGCACAACGGTGCGGGTGCGCTTGCCGCTGGCGGCACGATCGGTTGGACCTTCTGAAGTGCGCAGCCCGAGCCTGCTGGCGAGTGCGCACAGACCTTCTTTTAGTCGAATTCTATTTCATGAAAAAAATAACTATACTTCTTGTTGATGATCATGCCGTACTGCGGCAGGGACTAAGGGCGCTATTATCGATTGAGCCCGACCTTGAGGTTGTGGGCGAAGCGGAAAATGGGCGCATGGCAGTGCAAATGGCCAAAAAGCTCACACCCGATGTTATCGTCATGGACATCGCCATGCCCCAGCTCAACGGCCACGAGGCGACCCATCAGATTTGCAAAGAGGCGCCGAACTCGAAGGTGCTCATCCTGTCGTGTTACGGCGACGACGAGTATGTGCATAAGCTGACGGAGGCGGGCGCGGTGGGTTACTTGATCAAGGATACGGTGGCGAGCGACTTGGTTAAGGCGATCCATGAGGCCTATAAGGGAAATGCTTACTTTAGTCCGCCCATCGCCAAGCGCCTGCTGGACCGCTACCGCGAGACGTTTATCCGGGGTGGCAAGCCGCTCAATATGAAGCCCTCCGTGCGGCTGACATCGCGGGAGCAGGAGGTCTTGCAATTGGTGTCCGAGGGCAAAGGCAACAAGCAGATCGCCTCCGACTTGTGCATCAGCATCAAGACGGTCGAAAAACACCGCCAGCAGGTCATGAACAAACTCAATATTCACGACGTGGCCGGTTTGACCCGCTATGCCATCACGCAGGGTGTCATCGAGATGGCCCCCCGGTTGGTCTGATGGTGTGGCCTGGACTGCGGGGCCAATGCACGATTAGCGATGTGGCTGGGTTAGACTACGGGGCTATTTCGGGCGAGATGCAGGAGGTGTCGCGCCTCGGTGAGCGTGCACAAAAAAGGCCGGCCTAAAAAGGCCAACCTTGAGAGATAGAGCGGACAGGGCGCAATGCCTGGCTCAGAGCTTGTTGATATCGATCTTCTTAAGCATCTGCTTAAGCACCTTGCCGGCTTTGAACTTAACGACGGCGCGTGCGGGGATGACGACCTCGGCTTCGGGCTTGTTGGGATTGCGGCCGATGCGGGACTTACGGCGTTGCACTTCAAGAACGCCGAAGTTGCGCAGCTCGACATTACGTCCCTCGGCCAGAGCCTTTTGGATGATGTCGAGGGTCAGTTGGACCGTGGCGACAACTTCCTTTTGGGGGAACGAGGTCTTTTCGTAAATGGCTAGGACGATTTCGCGTTTGGTGAGGTTGTTGGACATGATTATTTTTTTAATTCAGGTGTTGGTGTTGGGTACTGGGTGTAAGCTACTCGCCGCTCATGGATTACGTCAACTACGGGAGTCGATTATCTCAGGCGAAAACAATTGGATCCAGGGGTGATAATTTATTTAAGTATATGTTTTTAAGGTTTTTACGTTTTAATTATCGCGTTTCTTTTTGTTTTTGGGTTCGAGGTTACGACTTAAGCATTTTCCATGAGTGATGCTAAGTTGCGCCATGCATCGGCACAAAGTGTAGTCCAGTAAAGTGCTTCGGGTACATTTTGTGAAAATAATCGAATTTAAGGTGGTGATAGTTTAAAAAGTGCCCGCGCTCATTCCTGAGTATCGTAGCGACAAGCCCCGTTCTTAGCCCTAGCACTCGTCATCGTCATGCCCGATCCCATTGCTGTTAATTCTATGTTTGCCCGCATCGCCCGTCGTTACGACGTGGCCAATCGTTTGCTCAGCGGGGGCGTTGATGTGTGGTGGCGGAACCGGCTGGTCGCGGTGGTGCGTCGTCAGGCGGTCACCGACGTGCTCGATTTGGCTACCGGCAGCGGCGATGTGGCCTTCGCCTTAAGCAAGGGGCTCTCCGAGACCACCGCCATCACGGGCATGGATTTCTGCCAACCGATGCTGGATGAGGCCGTTATCAAGCAGCAAAGCAGCGGAATGTTTCCCAATGTGGTCTTTCGTCAAGGCGACGGCATGGCACTGCCCTTGGCCGACGCATCATTCGATGTGGTGACTATTTCTTTCGGGTTGAGAAACATGGCAGATCGCCACCGGGCCCTCTCCGAGATGTTCCGCGTGCTCAGGCCTGGCGGAAGGTTGGTTGTGCTGGAGTTTTCCCAGCCCTACGCATGGTTTCGCCCGCTCTATTATTTCTACCTCAAGCGCATTCTACCGTCGATTGCCGCAGTCGTGACGGGCGATCGAGGGGCTTACGAATACCTGTGCGGCTCGATTGAGCGTTATCCCGGGCACACAGCCATGACGGCTGAAATCGTTCAGGCTGGGGGCCGATCCGTTGAGGTGAAGCGCATGACCCTGGGTTCGGTCGCGCTGCACATCGCGGTCAAATAAGCGGTCTGGCCCGCCGCTCACCTCCGACCCTTCTGTGGCAACCAAACTCAGGTTGCCTCATGGGGAGCGCGGGATAGAGGTTAATTAAACGACTTGCCGCAGCCGCAGGTGCTCTGGGCGTTGGGGTTCTTGATCTCGAAGCCCTTGCCGTGGAGTCCGTCGTCAAAATCGATGTTGGAGCCGTCCAGGTAGGCGAGGCTGGTGGGGTCGATGACCAGCGCAATCCCCTCGCTCTCAAAATGCGTGTCATCGGCCTTCGGCGCGTCGAACGACAAGCCGTATTGAAAACCTGAACACCCGCCGGTTTCGATCAGCACCCGCAGCGGTTGCGGCGCGCTTGTTTGAGCGGACTGCATCACACGGACTTGGGCTGCGGCGCGAGGACTGAGCGTAATCATGGGCGCAAACTACCGCTCGGGCCCCGTCGCTGTCAATGGGTGTAGCAATTCTCATGCTAGGGGCGATTTCCCCTCTTGCCAGCGCCAGATGTCTCACATTCTATTCGCCCCCGTGGCTGCCATAAAACACATCTTTAACGAACTCCATTATGAGATGACCCGCACTATCGCAGAAGGCGGTATGGGCGTGGTTTACGAAGCACTCCAGCGCGGTTCTGGGGGCTTTACCAAGGTCGTCGCGGTCAAACTGATTCGCGAGGAATACTCGACGATTCCCGAGTTCCAGAAAAATTTTATTGGGGAGGCCCGGTTGGTCGCCAACCTCATCCACACCAATATCGTCCAGACTTATCACCTCGGCATGATTGGCGGACAGTACTTCATGGTCATGGAGTACGTTTCCGGGGTGAATTTGGAGCAACTCATTGAGCGCCAGACCGCACTGGGGCGGCTGATGCCCGTTGATATCGCCGCCTTCATTATTTCCCGCATCGCCCGCGGGCTGACCTACGCGCACCAAAAGCTCGACAAGGACGGGCGCCCGCTCGGCATCGTGCACCGCGATATCGGCCCGAAGAACGTCATGATCGCCTACGAGGGCGACGTTAAGCTCACCGACTTCGGCATCGCGAAGGCCCTCGACCTCATGCACAACGAGGAGGGCAAGGTTATCGCTGGTAAGGATGATTACCTCTCGCCCGAGCAGGCTAATTTCGCCGTGACCGACGCCCGCGCCGACCTCTTCCCGCTGGGAATCGTGCTCACCGAGCTGCTGTTGGGGCGTAATATATTCCGCGATACAGATCGCTTGGTCTCGCGGCGGAATATCCTCGAGTTGCCGATTCCCGTGTTTTCCGAACTGCGCGCGCAGATCGACCCCAAGTTGGAGCGCATCATCCAGAAGTCGCTGGAGCGTGACCGCGAAAAACGTTACCAGAGCGCCTTCGAAATGCTCCACGACCTTGAGGTCTACCTTTACAGCGACGGCTACGGCCCGACCAACGAGAAACTGGGCGCCTACCTCAAGACCCTCATGGCTGAACCCCTTCCAGCCACCGAAAAAACCTCATGAGCGCCCAGGGCTTCAGTCAGGATATCCGCCAGCGCCAGAACCAATCGCTGGTTCTCGCCCCGCAGCTGCGGCATTCGCTGAAGATTTTGCAGGTCGCGGCGCTCGACCTGCGGTCCGTTATCCAAGAGGAGTTGCAGAGTAATCCGACTCTCGAGGAACTCCCGATGGATGGCGTCAGCCTCGATCAGGAGCAAAAGGACAGTGCCTCCGAAAATAACGAGAGCGGCGAGGGCGCCGACAACCGCGAGGAGATGGATTTCTCCAAGGAATACGACATCCTTAGCAAGCTCGACGACGACTGGAAGGACTACATGTCCCAAGCCGGTGGCGCCCAGCCCTACACCGCCGAGGATGCCGAGCGTCGTCAGCATTTCTTCGACTCACTGGTCACCGAGACCTCGCTCCAGGAGCATCTCATGCGCCAGGCCGAGCTCGCCGACACTCCGGCGGACGTGCTGCAGGCGATGAGCCACCTCGTCGGCAGCCTCGACGACCGCGGTTTCCTCACTCAGAGCCCCGCGGACGTGGCGCTGCAGACCGGCATTGCGCTGGCTTCCGTGCAAGAAGCCGCCCGCCAGATCAAAACCTTCGAGCCCGCCGGCATCGGTGCGGCCAATCTCGGCGAGTGCCTCCTGCTTCAACTCGCCGTCAAGGGCCGTGCAGACTCCCTGGCTGCGCGCATCATTCGTGACCATTTCGCGCTGCTCACCCGGCGCCGGATTCCCGAGCTGGCGCGCAAGCTCGGTATCCACACCGATGATATCCAGGAGGCCATCGAGGAGGTCGGCACGCTTGATCCCGCCCCCGGACGCCGTTTTGCCGATGATAGCAACCGGGTTGTTGTGCCCGATGTGACCGTCGAAAAAGACGGAGACGAGTGGAAGATCCACCTGAACAGCGACTACATCCCGCGTCTGCGCATCTCCAGTACCTACAAGGATCTCATCGCCAAGGGTTCCCTCAACAAGGAGGAGCGTGACTACGTCCGTGAGCGTATCCGCTCCGGCAAGTTCCTGATCAACTCCATCGACCAGCGCCAGCAGACGATCGAGCGCATCACCCGCGAAATCCTCAAGGCACAGCACGAGTTCTTCGAGTCCGGCGTATCCAAACTCCGCCCGCTGACCATGACGCAGATCGCCGACCTGGTTGGCGTCCACGAGACCACCGTCAGCCGCGCCATCGCCAATAAATACATCCAGACCCCCCACGGCGTCTTCGACTTCAAGTTCTTCTTCACTCCCGGTTACCAAGCCGACGGCGGCGCCTCGGTCTCCAACACCAGCGTCAAAGACATGATCAACGACCTAGTTGAGGGCGAGGATCGCAGCCAGCCGTTGAGCGACCAGGAAATCGTGAAAAAACTGCAGGAAAAGGGCATCAACATCGCCCGCCGCACCGTGGCCAAATACCGCGAGGAGCTGGGGCAGTTGCCCAGTAACCTGCGCCGCGAATACCTCTGACGTGAACGCCGCCTGGGACACGCTCAAGCTGCTCTCCGACCCGACCCGCCTGCGCCTGCTCGCGCTGCTGCTTCGCGAGGAGCTTTCGGTGGCCGAACTCCAGGAAATCCTCGGCATGGCCCAGTCGCGCATTTCCTCGCAACTGGCCCAGCTCCGCCAGGCCGACTTGGTGGTTGACCGCCGCGATGGCAAAAAGGCGTTTTATTCGCTTCGCCCCACGCTCGACGCCCGCAGCCTGGCCTTGTTGCACGCCGCCTGCGATTCGGTGGCCGAATTGCCCGAGCTCGCCGAGGACCGCTCCAACCTTGCGCGCATCCTCAAAAAACGCCGCGACCACCAGGAGCAGTATTTTAACCTGATTGCCGGCAAGTTGGGGAAAAACTACTGCCCCGGACGCTCCTGGGAGGCGATCGGCCACCTCGCCCTGCGGCTCACGCCGCGGATAGTCATCGCCGACTTGGGCGCGGGCGAGGGGCTGTTTTCCCAGTTGCTTGCCCGCCGAGCCAGCCATGTTTGGTGCATCGACAACGCCCCTCGCATGGTCGAAGTCGGCACCGAGCTGGCCGCCAAAAACGGGCTCGCCAATCTCACCTATAAACTGGGCGACATCGAAAACGTTCCCCTACCTGCGCAGTCCGTGGATTTGGCCATCCTCAGCCAGGCCCTCCACCACGCGCTGCACCCTGAATCTGCGGTTAAGGAGGCCTACCGCATTCTCAAACCCGGAGGCCAAGTCCTGATCCTCGACCTCAAGGAGCATACCTTCGAAAAAGCGCACGAGCTCTACGCCGACGAATGGCTTGGATTTAAGGAAAGCGCCCTGCACGGCTTTTTGAAAAAGGCCGGGTTTGTGCAGGTCGACGTGTCCACGGTCGCCCGCGAGGAAAAAGAGCCCAAGTTCGAGACCCTTTTGGCCAGCGGCATCAAACCGGAATCCCGAGGGTAAACGAGGCATTGGGCCTAGCCCTTGGTGTTACGCCACCAATCGAGCTGCGTAACCTCCGTCGCTGCGGAGTGATTGGATCGACTGAGGGAGGTAAAAAACCGACGACTTTCGTCTCCCCTCGTTTGACATGGGGTGAAAACTTACGACCAATCTTGGCCACATGTCCAAGCGCGCTGTCCTTCTCGTTAATCTCGGTTCACCTGAGTCCACTTCGGTTCCCCACGTTCGCCGTTACCTGCGCGAGTTTCTAGGCGACGAGCGGGTCATCGACATCAAGCCGCGTTGGCTGGCCAAGCTGCTCGTCAACTGCGTGATCACGCCCACGCGCGCGCCGAAATCCTCCAAGGCGTACCAGGAAATCTGGACCGCCGAGGGTTCGCCGCTGGTGGTCACCTCGAAGCGTGTTCGCGAAAAACTCTCCGCCGAACTCGGCAGCGAGGCCCCGGTTTACCTGGCGATGCGTTACGACCAGCCCTCCATCGCCTCCGTCCTCGCGCAGATGGTCGCCGACGGCGTGACTGACGTGCTGCTGTTCCCCCAATATCCCCACTACGCGATGTCGTCGTGGGAGACCGTGGTGGTTAAAGTTCAAGAGGAAGCCGCCAAGCTCGCGCGTCCCCTTGTCATCGCCACCGTCCAGCCGTTTTACGAGGACGCCGATTACATCGAGGCGCTTTACCAAGTTTCCGCCCCCTATTTGGCGATGCCCCACGACATGCTGCTGGTGAGCTACCACGGCATCCCGGTGCGCCACCTGCGCAAGGGCGACTCCTCCAATGCCCACTGCACGCTGGTCAACGATTGCTGCAACACGTGCAGCCCCGCCCACGCCACCTGCTACAAGGCTCAGGTGCTTAAAACCACCCAGGCTTTCGTTAAACGTGCCGGCATCACCGCCGAAAAGCACACGGTGTCGTTCCAGTCCCGCTTGGCCGGCGAACCGTGGCTGACCCCGTACACCGACTTCGAACTGGAGCGCCTGCCCAAGGAGGGCAAAAAACGCCTTCTGGTCATGACGCCGGCCTTTGTCACCGATTGCTTGGAAACCCTTGAGGAGATCGCCGGCGAGGGTAAAGAAGAGTTCCTGCACGCCGGCGGCGAATGGTTCCAGCATGTGCCCTGCTTGAACGACCAGGCGCCCTACATCGACTTTCTCGCGGGCCGCGTCCGCGCCTGGCTCGGTGGGCGCACTCCGGTGTCGGTCCAAGCCGGCCAGCGCGCGCAGACCCTGGTTCCCGTGGTTTGAAGCCCCTCGTATGCCTGGCCTGCGTTAGCCGCAGGCTATGGGCATCGGAACGAGGCCAAGTAGGATAAAGAGAACGAGAACGATCCGGAATTCAGCGGTGCCACGGGCAGGCTGATTGGTGGAAGGGGGGCGAATCGTTCTTGATCTTCAGTTGAACGCTTGGCTGTGGTAACCAAGCTCGGCAAACACAACGCCGACCGTTTTTCGACTCACTCTGCACGCTTGCCCGTGCGTGCAAATGACGGCAGATCTTTGCGTTTCATGCCGTGGATCGCCGCCAGTTTATTATCCGCTTTGTTCCTTGGGTTATATGATCTGAGCACCAAGCACGCGGTGCGCGACAACGCTGTGCTCCCCGTGCTGTTTTTGGCCAATGTGTGCAGTTCGCTGGTCTGGCTCACACTGCTTGCGCTCGATGCGTCCGCTTTCGCCGGACTGACCGCCGCGCTCAAGGTTGATCCGCTTACAGGAGCACAACACCTGCTACTATTCCTCAAATCGCTCCTCGTGGCCGCGTCGTGGTTGTGCAGCTACTTTGCGCTCAAGCACCTGCCTCTGTCGCTAGCCGCACCGGTGCGAGCTACCGGGCCCATGTGGATGTGAGCGGCGAGCGGGAAAGCGTCTATTTCTGGCGGTTAGGAATGCACTTCTTCTTCGGTGGATCTTCTTCCCCTTAAAAAGAGTAATACTCTTCTTCCGTGGGTGGGTTTTCTTCCCTGTCCGGCTGGGGATATGAGGGGTGCGAATGGGTGGAGATTGAACCGGCGGGACGCTTGGCGGATGCACAGCGATGCATCCAACCGGTTCACGCAAGTGTTTGCACTGTGCCGATTTCTTTCTGCCCGACGCGCATAACCGCGAGCGTCAGCGCTACTGCGGGAAGCCGGGATGCCGACGGGCGAGCCGGGCGGCCAGTCAGGCCAAATGGTTGGCGAAGCCGGAGAACCTCGACCACTGGAAAGGCCCAGAAAATGTCCAACGGGTGCAGGAGTGGCGGAAGGCCAATCCGGGGTACTCAAGGCGGAGGGGGCCGCGACGGCGGGTGGCGTTACAAGACATCCCAACTACGCAATCCGTTGTGCGCCAGCCTAAAGCCGAGCCGGTCGCCGAGGTGGCGTTACCGAATCCCTGCGTGCCGTTACAAGACAGATGGGAGTCGCAAAACCCTGTGCTCGTGGGGCTTATCGCGCAGTTCGCCGGAGTGACGTTACAAGAGGACCTCGAACCCATGCTGCGACACCTGCAATCCCGGGGGCGGGTGATCCTGGGCATCGACGTCCAGCCGCCCGATTATGCAAAAACAACCGATCGATCGCGAACAACTCCGGCGCACGCCGGCCCAGTTTAGCTGGCTGGACCACCGGCTGGTGCGGGGCAATTACCTGGGGCGGGCCAGTGCCCCCGCCTGGGGCCTCTATCTGGTCCTGGTCACCGTGGGCGACGCCGACGGGCTGAGTTACTACGCCACGCGCACCCTGGCCCGGCTGCTCACGCTCAGCGAGGACGGCCTGGTCGAGGCGCGCCGGCAGTTAATCGAGGCCGGGGTGATCGCCTACGCCGCGCCACTTTACCAGGTGCTCTCCTTGGACCGGGGCAGGCCAACGCACACGCTGGCGGCAACGCCGCCGCCGAGCCGGGAGGTGGGCGCGTGATCGATTACGAACTGTATTGCCGGATAAAACAGGCGGAGGCGGCCGGTCACAGTGCGCCGCAAATCGCCCGCTCGCTCCAGTTGCACGTGCAGACGGTGAGGCGCTGGCAGGCGCAGGAAAAGTACGTGCGCAGCCAGGCCGCGCAGGTGCCTAGGCCAAGCAAGCTCGACGTGCACAAGCCGGCGATCGCGCGGTGGCTGGAGGCCCATCCGTTCACCGCCATGCAGCTCTGGCAAAAGGTGCGCGAGCGGGGGTACACGGGCGGGTATTCAATTTTGAAAGACTACGTGCGGCGGGTGCGGCCGAGGAACCTGGAGGCGTTTCTTACCCTCAAGTTTGCCCCCGGCCAGACCGCGCAGGTGGACTGGGGCAGTTTTGGCGCGGTGGAGGTGGACGGCACCCGGCGGGCTTTAAGTTTTTTCGTCATGGTTTTGGGGTACAGCCGGTTCCTGCATGTGGAATTTACCCTCGGGCAGGGCCAGGAGTGGTGGCTGGGCTGTCACCGGCGCGCCTTTGAAAAACTCGGCGGGGTGCCGCGCGAGGTGATGGTGGACAACTGCAAGACGGCCGTCCTCTCGCATGTGCCCGGGACCGACCCGGTGTACAACGCCCAGTACCTGGACTTTGCCCGGCACTACGGGTTTACGATAAAAGCGTGCGGGCCGGGGCATCCGCAGTCCAAGGGCATGGTGGAAAACGCGGTGGGTTACGTGAAAAAAAGCTTCCTTGGCGGGAGGCAGATGAATGGGTTTACCGAGCTGGGGCCGGCCGCCAGCTTGTGGCTGGAAACGGTGGCCAACGTGCGCGTTCACGCTGAAACCCAGGGCCGGCCGGTGGACCGGCTGCCCGAGGAGCGCGCTGCGCTCCTGCCGCTTAACCCGGTGGCCAGTCCGGCGGTGCGCACCTTAAGCGTGCGGGCGTCGCGGCGGTGCCGGGTGAGTATCGAAACGAACCGCTACTCGGTGCCCACGAAGTTTGCCGGGGCGCTACTCACCGCGCAGATCGAGGGGGCGCAGGTGAGGTTTTATGCGGACCGCACCCTGGTGGCCGAGCACGCCCGCAGTTTTGCCCGCCGCGCCGATGTGGAAAACCCCGAGCACGTGCGCGAACTCGAAGAGCGCAAACGGCAGGGAGCGCGGCAGCGCCTGCGGCTACGGTTTTTGGAACTGAGCCCGGCGGCACCCGCCTACCAACGGGGGCTGGAGGAGCGCCGGCTCAACGCGGGACACCACCTGGCGACTATCGTGGGTTTGGTGGCCCTGTATGGAACGGAGGCAGTCGGCCGGGCGATCGAAAGCGCCCATGAACTCGGCGCCTACTCCAGCGATTACATCCTCAACTTGCTCGAACAACGCGCGCGGGCCTTGCCGCAAGCCGGGCCGATCCACCTCACCCGCGCCGACGCGGTGGCCGCGTTGGAACTCGAACTGTGTCCCCCGGATTTAAGCCCCTACACTCTATGAAAACAGAACCCGAAAAACCCGATTTATTAAAAGACCAGCTTAAGTATCTGAAACTCGGTTACCTGTTGCGTCACCACGGCGAACTGACCGCCGAGGCGGCCAAGGCGCGCTGTTCGCACGCCGAATTTTTACGCCGACTGGTGCAGGCCGAGACCCAGGACCGCCAGATCCGGGCGCTGGAGCGGCGCATCCAGGCAGCGCGCTTCCCGGTCAAGAAAACCGTCGACCAGTTCCAGTGGGACTGGCCCAAGGAGTTGAACGAAGCGCAGGTACGCCACCTCTTCGAACTGGGTTTTGTGAAGGAGCGCACCAACGTGGTGTTTTGCGGTGGTGTGGGGCTTGGGAAGACACATCTCGCGAGCGCGTTGGGCTACGCGGCCTGCCAGGCGGGTTACACGGTGCTGTTTACGACGGCGGTGGACGCGATCAACGCCCTGGTCACCGCCCAGTCCCTGCACCGGTTGCAAGCCGAGTTGAAGCGTTACATGACCCCTGCGGTGCTCGTGCTCGATGAGGTCGGCTACCTGCCGCTCGACAAGTCGGGGGCCGACCTGCTCTTCCAGATCGTCAGCCAACGCTACGAACGCGGCTCGCTGATCGTCACCACCAACAAGGCCTACAAACACTGGGCAGGGATCTTTAACAACGACGCTGGCATCACCGCGGCGATCCTGGACCGCCTGCTGCACCGCGCTCAGACCGTCGTCATCGAGGGCAAATCCTACCGCATGAAAGACCGCCTAGCCGACGAACCTGCAAGCTGACCGGGCCTGATGATCGGCCCCTGGCGGGGCCGGTCATCGGCTTTTACGACAGGTGATTTTGTAACCGCCAGAAATAGACGGTGTTCGCGCCGCCGCTCACAGCGGTCAGCAGGCGTGGATCAGCTGGCATGCTTTTGGGCGCGGGCGCTGGTGCTGGAGAGCTTGTCTCGAAGTGAAATCAATGCGTTGAGGTCACCGTCTTCCCATTTTCTGGCGTAGACTGCGGCTGCAGGCTCAATCGCAAGCAGTCGTTTGATCTGTTCGATCAGAAATTCCCGGGTATCCTCGATACTGACTTTAGAGGTTGCAGCACGAGTAACCGTAGCGAGGCGCTCACGTCGCGCAGTTTCCAATTTCAATCGACCTCCAGCAGCATCCAGCAGCTTTTTGGTTTTCTGCCATGCGGCCTCGGGATCAATGCCTGATTCACGCAATTCCTGTTTTAGTTCCTGCTCGGTCTTGGGTAAATCGATGTCTTCTTCTCCGGTAATGAGCTTAATGGCTGAATCCGAGAATCTGATACGCTTTTTACCTGGTGTTGTGTTATCAACGCTCATTTCAATTTTTTTCGGATTGGATGAATCGACGCCCTGCAGACAGCATTCTCTTTTTAGCAATGTAGATGTCATTTACGGTTACGTCCAGCCGGTCTGCAACGGCCTCGGCCGGTTTGTAAATATCTTCGTCTCGAGCTAGAATGATCATTGCATGGACAAGAGGGTCATCGGCAACGAAGTCCAAGAAACGATCAATTCGCTCGGCCATAGCCGACCGAGATTCGTGTTCGATCTTCTCAGTTTTATCCCTGAACAGGGCGTCGGAATCAAAAACCGAATTGGCAAAACTTTCTTCAGATTCGTCCTTAGCCAAGTCTGTTTCGCGTCGCAGAGTGCGATTTTCTCTCGATTCAAACAGGGCGCTGAGCTTGCTGCGAATTTGCATGCGCAGAGCTTTCCCGATTTCGACATCTTCCGGTAACCTGCGTCTTGTCGGGGACTTAATGTCCTCTTCCAGGAGCTGTGCCACCAGCTCTTGAACAACATCCGAAGGCAGATTTGCCATCGGCATGGACAGGCTTCGAGAGGCGAACCAGTTGTATCTTGATGCCAAATTCGTGGTGTGGCGCAGCAGGTGAAAGTAGTTTTTCGTGTCCGCGAAATGTTCGTGAATCCGAGTGATTTGGTGGAATACCTCGTCGTCCATAAAGGGAAATCAGGGATTGACCCTCGCCTGAAAAGTGAGGGCGGCGATGTTTTCGTAATCAGTTCCATGTACTCCTGATACCGTTTGGGTGGGTGAATTATCCATTGATTCTGTTTTTTTGAAGATTTTTTCCGATAAGGGTTTTGTGGGGATTTCTGCTGTCGTTATGGCTTCTTCCCCGAGCCAAAAGGAGGTTTCTAAAAATATGCCGTAGTTATGAGTTAGGGCATTTTCAGGCGAAAATTTAAGGCTAAATTTACAATTTTGAACCTTCGAGGGATTTTCCTGTAAATTCAGCCCTATGCCAAGCTGTAAAATGGTAGTGATGGGAGTAGGCTTTTTATTTTATATTTTATTCATGAATATTGGTTTATGGTGTTAATGGGTGTCGCTTCTGTCGTTATGGCTTGGGGTTGGTCGTTATGACTTCTGCCGTCTTACACGTCTTACAGGTATCATTACCGGTTTTGTATTAAATTTAGTGAAGTTATCTTGACCGGCGTGGGGGTTAGTGGGTTGAAATGGGGTGTAATGGGGGGCTTTCCCTTTCATGGCTTCATGGCTCAATCCGGCAACTCTTACACTGGCCTTTTTAGGCACACCCTCGACGACAAGAATCGGGTCACGATTCCGTCGGGGTGGCGTGCTGCCCATGCAGAGGGAGAGCAGTTTTTGGCGACCCCGCACCCTGATGGGTACATTGCGGTATTGCCGCCGGAAGAAATTGCCAAGTTGCGCACCAAAATTGAGGCGATCGCTTTGTCCGACGGTTCCGGCCAGGATTTTGCCGCCCGGTTTTTTGCGCAAACGCAGACCCTCGGCTTCGATAAGCAGGGGCGCATCATGCTCAATGCTGAGTTGTTGACGCATGCCGGTATCGCCAAGGACGCCGTTCTGGTGGGATCGCTCACCAAATTCAGCCTCTACAGCCCCGACCGCTGGACCCGTGTGGAGCAGCGGACCGCCGGCGAGAATTTCGGCGATCTCATGCGCCGACTCGGTATATAATTTTATGACAACGCGCCGTCTCCCTCTTCCGATCCGCTCGCTGGAAATTCCGGCCCGACTCGGACGCCGCCAGCGTTTGGTCGCTTCCGTGGGCTCCTCCACGGCAGCTTGCGTCCGATTTGTTAAGAGCAACCTTGCCGCCGCCCACGCAGCACGACCGGTCTGGTTGGGCGGCCCGCTCTTCTTGCACCCCACGTTACGCGCGGTGGTCGCTGACGCGCGCTAGGCAGTGTGAATCAATTTTCGATACCATGCTGTCCGGCCACAATCCTGTCTTGTTAAGCGAGACCCTCGAGGCTTTAGCGCCTCGGGCCGGCGGCCGCTAT
The DNA here is from genome assembly GCA_024998815.1 of Opitutus sp. Lineage (NCBI taxonomy): Bacteria > Pseudomonadati > Verrucomicrobiota > Opitutia > Opitutales > Opitutaceae > Opitutus > Opitutus sp. Next base: position 898,128 of record JACEUQ010000002.1, on the reverse strand, counting down.
CTGGACGCGACCTTCGGTGGTGGTGGCCACACCCGGGCGATTTTGGAGTCCGCTTTGGAGGTCAATGTGGTCGCGCTTGATCGTGACCCCGCCGCCCAACCTCGCGCCGAGGTGCTGCGTCTTGAGTTTGAGGGCCGTTTCTCGCTCATCGACCGTGATTTTGGGCATCTCGCTGAATTACCACTTGGGAAGTTCGACGGTATCCTCTTCGACTTCGGGGTTTCTTCCTTTCAACTCGATGAAGTCGAGCGGGGCTTTTCGTTCCGTAATGATGCGCCCGCCGACATGCGCATGGATCCGCGTTCGGGCGTGCCTGCCTCGGTTTGGTTGGAGACTGTGCCCGAGGAGGTACTCGTTCAAGCCATCCGCGGTTATGGTGAGGAAAAGAACTGGCGCCACGTGGTGCGGGCATTGGTCGCCGCACGTGGCACGGGGCAGTTGGCGCGCACCGCTCAATTGGCGACACTCATAGCGGAAGCCATTCCGCCGCGCGATCGGTTCACCTCTAAAATTCATCCCGCTACGCGGTCCTTTCAGGGCATTCGTATCGCTGTCAACGACGAGCTCGGCGCCATTGAGCGCGCGCTGCCGGCCGCCTTTGAGCGCCTGGCCCCGGGCGGCGTCCTGTGTGCGATTAGCTTTCACTCGCTGGAGGATCGGATCGCCAAAAACTTTTTCCGCCACCTCGCCGGCCTGCCCGAAGGCGAGGACGACCACCGTCCGCAGGACTTGCGGGTTAAACACGCCGACCTGCTTTTCCGTCGCCCGGTCACTCCTTCCGCAGAAGAGATCGTCGCCAATCCCCGCAGCCGCTCCTCCAAGCTGCGCGCCCTTCGTAAACTCTAGTCCAAACACCTTTTCAGAATGAAGAAGAATTCCTCCCAGGCTTTCGTGAACCAGCTTCTTGTTTATACGCTGGTTATGATCTGCTTCAGCGGCTCTATCGGCCTCGGCACGGTATGGCTGCGTCACCAGATTTCGCTTACAGCCAATAATACCAAGCAGCTCGAACAGCGTATCATCGAGTCCGAGCGGCATCTCGCCGAGCTCAATACCCAGATCACCGCCGAGCAGTCGATCGACGTGCTCGCACGGCGCAACAGCGAGTGGAAACTGGGTTTGGTACTGCCCAAGGAGCCCCAGGTGGTTCGGGTGAGTGAATCCCCTGAGCGTCTTCTAGCCTCGCGTAACAACGCCGAGGTTTTTTCGCCGGAAGCGGTCGTTAGCGGTACCGTGGCCCCGGTGCGTTTCAGGGTGGTGAACAACTATCGTTGATCGCTGGAAAATTAACCCCATGTCGAAAGGCTTCGCCTCCAATTATCGCATCGTTTTACTCGGAGTCGGCGTAGTTGCCTGCTTTGGGTGCATCGCCGTGCGCTTGTTGGATCTGCATGTTTTCGAGCGTGAGCGGTTGATGGGTTACGTTGACCGTGCGCGTCGCCAAATCACTGTGGAGCCCGCTAAACGTGGCGATATTCTCGATGACAAGGGCGATCGTTTGGCGACGTCTCGTTCGCTGATCGTTCTAGGCGTTGACCCGCAGGCTTTGCTTAAAGCGGACGAGTCCAAGTGGCCTGAATTGGCCAAGCTGCTCAACTTGCCTCAGTCCGAAGTGCGTCGAATTCTTACGACCAAATCACGCACTGCTCCATTGGCAAAACCCGTTGCAGTCCAAATGTCTGTCGCGGCCGCTTCGGCGACGCCCGAGGATAGTACCGCAGACGAGACGTTACCCTCCGGTGAAAAATTGATCCGTTGGGCCAAACTCAGCGACACCGTTGAGGAGTCGACCTATGACCAGATCAGACGCCTCAATATCAAGGGCGTCTACGGCAACCGCACCTACACGCGTGCCTACCCGCATAATCAACTGGCCGCCCACCTGATTGGTTTCGTCAACAAAGCCGGTGAGCCCGCCGCTGGACTCGAGGCGTTTGCGGATTTTTATCTGCGCGGCCAGGATGGTTGGCGCGAATCTGAAAAAGACGGCCTTCGCCGTGAACTTGCCCAGTTTCGCAATCGTGAGGTGAGTCCGACCGCCGGATACACGGTGCGGCTCTCCATCGATGCCGCCATCCAACACATCGTTGAGCAGGAGATCGATGAAATCGTCAAAAAGTTCAACCCCGCCAAGGTCACTGTGATTGTCAGTGAGCCGCACAGCGGCTTCGTGCTGGCACTGGGAAATTACCCCACGTTCAACCTCAACGAATATAACGAACTCTCGAAAGAGGCGATGGGCACGATGCGCAACCTCGCCATCACGGATGTCCTCGATCCGGGCTCGACCTTCAAAATCGTAGCGGCCTCCGGTGCCATTAATGATAAATTAGTCACGCCTGCCTCGCGGTTTGATTGTTCGATCGACTCTATTGAATACAAAGGAAAGCCGCGCCGTTTCATGAAGGATGATCACCGCTTCGATCACCCGTTGACCGTCGCCGAGATCATCAGCCATTCGAGTAATGTGGGTGCGGCGCAGCTCGGCATGAAGCTCGGGGAAGAGACGCTCTACCGTTATGCCCGTGCCTTTGGTTTCGGTGAGAAAAGTGGGTTTCCCTTTGGTGGCGAAGTTTCGGGATTCCTTAATCCAGCGGCCAAATGGAGCGGCGTGGATATCACCCGCATTTCCGCAGGCTACAGCATATCGGCCACTCCAATGCAGATTCATTACGCCATGGCGACGATCGCCAGTGGCGGCGCGTTGATGCGCCCGCAGGTGATTCGCCAAGTGGCCGATAATAACGGTGAGGCTGTGTATAATTTTACGGGTTCGGTTCGCCGGCAGGTTCTTTCAACGAAGACGGCTGAGCAGATGGCCCGCATGCTTGAAGGCGTGGCATCCAAGGAGGGAACTGCGCCGATGGCCGCCATTCCAAGCTTCGAGGTCGCAGGCAAAACCGGGACCGCACAAAAGCTCATTAACGGTCACTATTCCGACCGTAATCACGTGGGTTCGTTTGTTGGCTTTTTCCCGGCTAGCCGCCCTCGTGTGGTCATTAGTGTCATCGTCGACGATGCTAGGGTTCCCAGTGGTCGTATCGCCTATGGTTCCACCGTGGCAGCCCCTAGTTTTAAGCATATCGCCGAGCAACTTATCCAGTATCTGGATATCAAGCCCGTGATTGTTCCAGGTCGGAACTTGCTGGTCATGGAGGGCGGCCATCGATGATCGGCTATCTCACACAGAATCACGCCTTGATTCATGCGTTTAGACAACCGCGTCAAGCGGCGACCCCGCGTCACTCCACTGATTCAACCACCAACCGCGTCTTCAAAATGGCCCCCCAACTCTCCGATTGTTTCAGTGAGAAAGAGGCGATCGCCGTCAAGGGATCGCTCGATCGCCCCATTTCGGGTTTGGTCATGGACAGTCGGCGTGTCGTTCCCGGCACACTCTTTTTTGCTTTACCAGGTCTGCGTGCGGATGGCGCTTCCTACATCGATGAAGCCGTCAACCGGGGCGCGGTTGCGGTGGTGACCCAAAAGATCCCGACCCCAACGCCGGCAAAAGTGACGTTTATCCAAGTCGCCGATGCTCGGGCCACGCTCGCACGCGTAGCCCAGCGGTTCTATAAATTCCCCGATCGTGATCTTCAGGTTGTTGGTGTCACAGGTACAAATGGTAAGACCACCGTGACGCATCTGGTTAAACATCTCCTCAATGACGGGCCGCGCGTGGGTTTGATCGGCACGATTAACTACGACCTTGGTGCTCGCACCGTGCCGTCTTACAAGACTACACCTGAGTCGCTGGACATCTTTGGCATGCTCGCGCAAATGCGCGATGCGGGTTGCAAGCAAGCCGTGATGGAAGTCAGTTCGCACGGTATCGACCAACAGCGCGTGCTGGGACTTAATTTTGGTGCCGCCATTTTCACCAATCTCACACGCGACCATCTCGATTATCACAAGACGATGGAGGCTTATTTTGAGGTGAAGACGCGTCTCTTCACCGGGCACACCGGAGCAGAACCCAAGGTTGCCATTGTCAACACCGACGATCCTTACGGCGTGCGCTTGGTCGATTATATCCACACCAGTGTGCCGGGGGCAAAGGTGGTTACCTACGGTGAAAACGCCACGGCGCAGGTGCGGGCGGAGCAGGTGTCACTTAACTTCAAAAACACCACCTTCAAGCTGGTCTGGCCCACAGGGGAAGCGCTGGTCGATTCACCTCTGATTGGTCGCTACAATGTGAGCAATCTGTTGGCCGCCTTCGCCACTGCCTGGGGCTTGGGACGCGATCCCAGTATGTTAATTGCACGCCTGCGCAATTTTTCCGGTGTGCCGGGTCGCATGGAGCGCATCGAGGAAGGTCAGTCTTTCAATGTTCTGGTGGACTACGCCCACACCGATGACGCTTTGAGCAACGCGCTCGGGATGCTGCGCACGATCACGCCCGGCCGTCTGTTGGTCGTGTTTGGTTGCGGCGGAAACCGCGACCGCGCTAAGCGCCCAATGATGGTCAAAGCAGTCCAAGACTACGCGGACTTTGCCCTCGCCACCGCCGACAACCCGCGTGGCGAGCCGCTCACGCAAATTTTCAATGACATGCAGGCCGGCGTAACGGCACCGCTCAAGATGACCTGGATCGAGGACCGACGCCGCGCCATCAGCCTTGCTCTCGACATGGCCAAGCCCGGGGACTGCCTGCTGATCGCCGGCAAAGGCCATGAAACGTATCAGGAGTTTGCTGACACCGTGAGCCCTTTCGACGATCGCCAGGTCGTACGTGAGCTCATCGAGATTAAAAAAATTAAACGCTCAGTTTGATTCACCGTGCCTGATTTTTCTCCAGATAAAATTGCTGCCTGGGCATCCGGCAAATGGACGAGCCTTCCGGGGGCACCACTCACCAGCTTCACCACGGATACGCGCCAGTTGCGCAACGGGCAGGTGTTTGTCGCACTGCGCACAGAGAAAAGGGATGGCCATGATTATTTGCTGGCGGCTCAGAATGCGGGTGCCAGTGCCGCGATTGTCACTCGGGCTAATCCTGATTTGGGATTGGCTCAGCTTGTCGTCGCCGATCCTTTGGTTGCGTTTCAGTGCATTGCCCGTGCGCATCGGCGGGCATTTCGCGGGCCGGTGATTGGTATTTCCGGAAGCGCCGGAAAGACCTCCACCAAGAACCTTCTTGCGCTTTTATTGGGTGGCGAACGCGGCGGTGTGCTTTCGACTGAAGGTAATCTTAATAACCACCTCGGTGTCCCCCTCACGCTTACCCGGCTGGATCCATTACGGCACAAATTTGCGGTAATTGAGGCGGGGATCAGCGGACCGGGCGAAATGGAAGTTCTGGCCGGAATGATTGAGCCGGATTTCGCCATTATCACCTTTGTGGGGCCTGCTCATTTGCAGGAGTTAGGCGGGCTTGAAGGGGTTGCCGCAGCCAAGGCGGCGTTACCTGCTGCGGTCCGCACCGGAGGCGCGGCGCTGTTTCCTCAATCCTGCTGCCAATTCGCCGCGTTTCGTGACCTTCGCGTAAATGCTTGGCGGCTGGGACGTGCGGATTTACCCATCCCGGCAGACCAGCCGCTGGCGAATACATTTTTCACGTTAATCCAATGTGCGGATGAGACGCTCATTGCCATGCGTGATTCAGTCTCGGGCAAAGCGTTGAATTTTGTCCTTCGCCGGGTGTCGGATGGCATGGCGCAAAACGCAGCACTCGCGATTCGAGCTGCGTTGTTGCTTGGGGTGAAGGCCGAAACAATTCGCGAGCGTCTGGTGAGTTGGCAGCCTGCCGCGTTGCGCGGTGAACTTCGGCGCGAGGAAGGCCGCATGCTTTATATCGACTGCTACAATGCCAACCCCGCTGCCATGGGGGATGCGTTGGATGCGTTTTATGCGGTCGCCCCAGAAAGCGACCCTCGATTATTGGTGATTGGTTGCATGGAGGAGCTTGGGGTTGAATCCCCGATGTACCATCGCGCACTGGGCCGTTCGATTCGCTTGCGCCGTCAAGATCAGCTCATGGTGATCGGCGATGCCGCCGAATCCGTTCGGGAGGGGGCGCTCGGCCATTTGGCAGTGGCTTCACAGGTCGAGGTTGTCGCAACCCTCGATCCGGTCCGTGAACGACTCGCAGCATTTCGGGGTGCGGTTTTCATCAAGGGAAGCCGCCGTTATAAACTGGAAACCATTTTAAGCGGTACGGCTGCAACCGACGCGCACTAATCCAACGATGTTCAGCTATCTGGCCGACTACGAAAATGTATGGGGACCGCTGCGTGTGCTGCGGTTCATCACGCTGCGCACCCTAATGGCGGCGGGCACGGCCACGTTGATCGGCTTTGTGATTGGGCCCTGGCTCATCCGTAAGCTGGGCGCACTCAAGTTTGGGCAACATTACGACGATGATCGCACCGGTGATCTTGCGCAGAAATTCGACAAGAAAAACACCCCGACTATGGGTGGGTTGCTCATTTTTTTTTCCGTCTTCTTCAGCACGGTTCTCTGGGCCCAACCGAATATCTGGGTCCTGGTATCGCTCTTTGTTTACACCGCGCTGACTGGGGTTGGATTTCGCGATGACTACCTCAAGGTGGTCAAAAAAAACCGGGACGGCATCTCCTCGCGCGAGAAAATGGGCTGGCAGACGCTCATCACCATCATCGCCTTGGCGGCCTTGGTGCTGCATCCGACCAGCTCGGATAAAATCCGCGAGTTATGGGTCCCGTTTATTAAGTATCCGATTCTCACTGCTATGCCGGTGGCAGTGCTATTTGTATTAGTCTTTTTTTGGGTGGTTGGGTTCAGCAACGCGATCAACCTCACCGACGGGCTCGATGGTCTGGCGATTGGTTGCACCATCACCGTCGCGTTGGTTTACGGCATCATGGCGTATGCGGCCGGCAACGTGAAGATTGCCGAATACCTGCTCATTAGCCACGTGCCGGGGACCGGCGAACTCGCGGTGATCTGCGGCGCGCTGGTCGGCGCGGGTATGGCGTTTTTATGGTACAACTCCTATCCGGCTGAGTTGTTCATGGGCGACACGGGCTCCCTGGCGCTGGGTGGGCTCATCGGGATGATCGCCTTCATGGTGCAACAACCCCTTACGCTCGTCATCGTGGGAGGTGTTTTTGTGGTCGAGGCGATCTCGGTCATGATTCAGGTCGGTTTCTTTAAGTATACACGCCGCCGCTACGGTGAGGGCCGCCGGTTCTTTCGCATGGCACCCATTCATCACCACTTTCAAAAAGCCGGTTGGCCGGAGACAAAAGTCGTGCTGCGTTTTTGGGTTATCTCACTCATGTGCGCCCTTGCCGGTCTAGGAACGTTGAAAATCCGTTGATGAACCTCGTCGTACCTGAATTCATCCAGCCCTTATTGGCTCATCCGGTCGCTGTTTTTGGCGGCGGTGTGAGTGGACGGGCCGTGTGCAACCTGATCGAAAAAATCGGCGGCACTGCCGTGATATTTGACCAAGGCGGCAAGGCTGGCGCGCTGAGTGAGTTCCGGGGCGCAGCTGCAACCGCGCACCAACTGGTGATTTATTCACCTGGATTTCAGCCGACTCATCCCTGGATAGCTGAGGCGCTCGCGGCGGGCTCAGTGTGTTTGGCCGAGCTCGACTTTGCCTCGCTGTTTTGGCGTGGTTCACTGGTTTCCATTACAGGGACAAATGGGAAAACCACGTTGACCGAATTCCTCACGCATGCCCTGCGTTCGGTCGGTCGCGACGCGTATTCAACCGGCAATATCGGCTTTTCATTTTCACAGTTGGTGGTTGATCGCGACGGCGGGGCGCCTGATTCGATCGCGGTGTGCGAGGTCAGTTCATTCCAAGCGGAAACACTTAGGCATTTCCGGGCCGATGCGGCACTTTGGACCAATTTTGCCGAGGATCACTTGGAGCGGCACGGCACCATGGAATCCTATTTCCATGCCAAGTGGCGCTTGTTTGAGCGCAGCGTGGGCGGGTATGTTTTTGCAGGAAGCAGCGTGCAGAGTTACGCGGTGAAATTGCGCCAGACTTTGCCCGCCGAGGCGCAGGTGGAAACCGAAGGCCAGCCCGGCGACGTGTTGTTGCGCGGCACGGTTTTCGCCCACTATCCGCAGCAGGAAAACTTCATTCTCGCGGCTGCCTGGTGGCGTAGTCAGGGACTGCTGGAGACTGATTTGTATGCCGCCGCGCAGAGCTTTCAGCTGGGCGCGCACCGGCTTGCGCGGGTAGCAGTTAAGGACGGAGTGACGTGGTGGAATGATTCCAAGGCCACCAATTTCCACGCCGTCGAGGCGGCGGTTGCTGGATTTGGTACGCCGGTGATTTTGATAGCAGGCGGGAAGTCAAAAGGCGGCGACGTGGCTGCCTTTGTCCGCAGGTTGGTGCCGCAGGTGAAACATTCGTTTTTGATCGGGGAGACCCGTAATGTGATGGCGACGTTTGCCGGAGTCGCCGGTATGCCGCACACCGTCTGCGTTGATCTCGCCGAAGCGGCCCGCCGAGCGGCCGAGATGGCCGTAGCAGGTGACAATATTTTACTCAGTCCCGGGTTTGCTAGTTTTGATCAGTTTAAAAACTATGAGGATCGGGGACTGCAGTTCATCGCGCTGGTGAATAACTGCTCAGGCGCTTTCGTTAGCTAAGACGGATCCTCACCATTCAATTTCCGAATCCATCCATCATCCTATGAAACTTGTTAAAATCTTCGGCGTAGTCATGGGCGTCCATGCTGCCGTTTTTGTGTGTATCTTCGCTGTTCCGGGCTGCCGTTCTACCGGTAAAAAAACCGTTGCCGGCGCGCCTGTTGCCGGTGCCGCTACCGATTCTCCAGTTGCTGCAACCGAGATGAATTCACCTGTAGGCGCCACCACGGAAGCCCCTGCTGCCGACGTCGCCGCAGTGCGCTTTAGCCCTACTCGCCCTGGTTCTCCCGTTGCTGTTGAGGCGACCGCGCCTGCCGCAACGGCTCCGGCCACCTACTCGGTCGCCAAGGGGGATAACCTTTGGACCATCGCCAAGAAAAATGGCGTCACCGTCAAGCAACTCACCGCAGCCAACAACCTCCGCGCCGATTCGCGCCTGAGTTTGGGGCAGAAATTGGTGATCCCAGGTAAGGCCTCATCGCCAGCCGCCGCCCCCGCGGGTGTTGAGGTGAAACCCGTGGTTCCTGCCGCCGCAGCCCCCGCTGCCGTTCCGACTGCAGCGACCGTTCATGTCGTTAAGTCAGGAGAGTCGCTCGGCACCATCGCTAAAAAATACCAGGTAAAGGTCGGTGATATCGCCACCGCCAACAACATTGCCGACCCCACCAAGCTGCGTGTGGGCCAGTCGTTGAAGATCCCCGGCAGCCACAGCGCCGCTACCAAGTCCGCGACTTCTACGGTCAAGCCCGCTACGACCACGGCCAAACCCGCACCCAAGGCTGCCGCCCCCGCACCTGCACCCGCGCAAGCGCCCGCCCCCGCGACGGCACCCGCCGTCGCCCCGGTCTTCACTTCACCCGTGCTGGACACTGCGCCCGCCGCAGCACCGGCAGCAGGCGAGTCGCCTTTTATTGCACCGGCTTCGTCGACCACCGATGCCCCGGTCATTCGGGTAGAGGAGTCGGGTGCCGCCAAGGCCCAGTAAGTGTTGTTCCGTCTTTAAGCTAACGGAGTAATCCACGAATTCCTGGAAGCCACCTCGATGGTTAATGATGTCCCTGCCCCAGATCTCCATCGAGGGCGCTTCACGTTAAACGCAGCGTCGATCATCGTCGTGTGCGCCATCGGGTTGGCCATGCTCGGATTGTCGATTCTGTTCAGCGCGACGGTCTCCTTCAAGGGCGGTCCGTATTCATATCTTAATAAGCAGATTGTCGGTGTTGGACTCGCGGCGTTTGTCGCTTTCGTGGTCAGTCGCGTCGACTTGGAATACGCACGCCGGCACGTGTGGATTGTGGGCGGTGTAGCCGCTTTCTTGCTCCTCCTGGTGGCCATTCCAGGGATCGGGATTTCGGTAAAAGGCAGCCGTCGCTGGCTCGGGTTTGGGCCTATTCGCTTTCAGGTCTCCGAGCTGGGTAAAGTCGCGATGATGTTCTGCCTCGCGCATTATCTGGCTATTAACCAGATGCGTATCGCGGAGTTTAAACGGGGTTTTATTATGCCCTTGGCCCTCATCATGGCCTTCGTCGGACTTATCCTTCTTGAACCTGATTTTGGTACTTCTGCACTGGTTTTGGTGGTGGGATTAATCCTGCTGTTTCTCGCGGGTGCACGCTGGCGCTACATTTTGCCTTCGCTGGGACTGGCGGTGGCTGGTTTCACTGTGCTGGTGCTGCATAACGAAAACCGACTTCGTAGGTTTCTCGCCTTCCTGGATGTGGAGGGCAACAAGCAGGCCGGCACTTATCAACTTTGGCAGTCGCTGCTGGCCTTTGCCGTCGGTGGCACCGATGGCGTGGGGTTGGGGCAGGGGCGTCAGCAGCTCAACTTCCTACCTGAAGCGCACACGGATTTCATTTTTGCGGTGATCGGTGAAGAGCTGGGTTTGGGCTTCACTCTCGGAGTGGTGAGCGTGTTCACCATCATGTTTATCGCCGGATTTTTGCATCTGCGGCGTGCGCCCAATCTCTTTCAATACCTGCTGGTGGCGGGCACGATTTTGATGATTTGCCTGCAGGCGATTATCAATCTCGGCGTCGTGACTGGTCGCTTACCGACCAAGGGCATGTCGCTTCCGTTTATCAGCGCGGGCTTATCCAATCTTCTGCTCATGGGTGGGCTGATCGGCATTATTATTAATACCCAGCGCACCTGGTCGCGTACCGGGTTACAACGTGAAGGCCGCTCGCTTCAGGAAATCGCATGAGTAACTACATTATTTCTTGTGGTGGCACTGGCGGACATCTCTCCCCAGGTATCGCATTGGCTGAGGGCCTCGCTGAACGCGGGCATAGCGCCACGCTTCTGATTAGTCAGAAGCGGGTGGACGCCCGCCTGATCGAAAAATATCCGCACCTGCGCTTTGTACCGATTCCCGGGACGCCGTTCACCTGCGCCCCGGTGGGTTTGGTGCGTTTCCTCGTCTCGCAGACCAAGGGCTTTTTTGTGAGCATGAGGCTCGTGAAAACCCTGCGGCCCGCCTGCATTTTTGGCTTTGGAGGGTTTACCACCGCCGCGATCATTCTGGCGGGTAAATTACGCGGCGTACCGGTGGCGTTGCACGAGGCCAATCGCGTGCCCGGTCGGGCAATCCGCACACTCAGTCGCTTCGCCAATCGGGTTTATCTGCCTCCCGGCATCGATTTGCCCGGAATAGCCAAAGAGGTGATTCGGCATGCGGGTCTGCCTGTGCGCCGCGAGATCGCTCGTATGCCGCGTGACGAGGCTTGCCGGAAACTGGGACTCGATCCCGCTCGTAAAGTTTTGGCGATTTTTGGCGGCAGCCAGGGTGCAACCGTGCTCAACGATTGGGCCCGTCGTGAACTCCCCCAATTGGCCAATGCGGGCATACAACTTTATTGCGTGACTGGCCTAGGCAAAGGCGTGGCGGAAGTTATGAATTTAACAGCGGCCGACCGCTCGCCTGTCGCCGCTGTTTTTATCCCTTTTTGTGATCAGGTGGCGGTGTTGCTCTCCGCAGCCGATCTGGTGATAGGGCGTGCCGGTGCCGGTTCGATTGCCGAGCTCATTCGCTGTGAAACCGCGGCGATCCTGCTTCCGTATCCACATGCTGCGGACGATCACCAGCGGGCCAATGCCGCTTGGTTTGAGCAGCAGGGCGCCGGCCTGGTTATCGACCAAAATAAAACCGTCGAGTTGAGCCGCGAGGTCTTTGAGTTGCTTGGGGATGATGCCAGGCGCCAAAGCATTCGGGCGCATCTGCACCGCTTGGATCACTCGGCTACGCTTAAATGCATACTCGACGATTTGCAGTCTCTGACTTCTCCGCGCAGCGCATGAGTAATGTCCTTCCCAAACTATTTGGACGCGAGGTCACTGCGGTGCATTGCGCCGGAGTGGGTGGCATGGGCGTGGGCCCGCTTGCCATTTATCTGGTTCAACGCGGCTTTAGCGTAAGTGGTGAAGATGATTCGATGAGCGATGCCATGCGCAGCCAGTTGGTGCGTGTCGGCGTCGTCATCACTGCGCCGGGGGTAATTCCAGCGGGATGCCAATTGGTCGCCTTTTCCTCTGCTATTTCGCCGCAGCATCCTGCGCGCGTGACGGCTCTGGCGCGTGGTTTACCGATGGTGCGACGTGGCGAATTACTCGCCGAGGCTACCCGCGACCGCAAGTTGGTTGCCGTGTGCGGTTCGCATGGAAAAACCACGACTACTGCGATGCTGGTTTCAGCCCTGCTTTCGGCGGGTTTCCCTGCCGGTTACGTGTTGGGCGGACTTTTTAATTCAGAGGCGCTGCCGCCAGCTTCCGCAGGTGGAAATGAATGGGTGGTCGCCGAAATCGATGAAAGCGACGGTACGATAGGCCAGTTTTCGCCGACGATTACCTTAGCGGTGAATCTCGATTGGGATCACCCTGACCATTACCGCACAGCGGAGGAATTGGAGGCGACGTTCCGCGCATTGTTTGGGCGCACGCAGCAGGCGGTATTGGTTAACAGTGGTTGCGAGGTTTCAACGCGCATCGCTGCCGCGCTTTCCCGTCCGGCGCTGACCTTTGGTTCGGCTGGGGATTATCGCGGTTCAATCACCACCGAGCTCGGCGCAACTACGCATCTCGCCCTCGGGGGTTTGTTTGGTTTTTCCACGGCCGAAGTGCGCGCGGTGGGTGGCTTTAACGCCATCAACGCCATGGCCGCGCTCGCTGCGGCTCAGTTGATGGGCGTGGGGCAACTGGCCAGCCATTCGCTCGCCGGATATCCCGGGGTTCGGCGCCGCCAGGCGGTGTTATATACTGCGGGGGATTTAACCGTGATCGAAGATTACGCGCATCACCCCGCGGAGATTCGTGAGTTGCTCGGTAGCCTTCGAGTTCGCGCGCGTGGCCGGTTGATTGCCGTGTTCCAGCCGCACCGCTACAGCCGTACCGCCCAGTTCAAAGTCGAGTTCGCCGCGTCCTTGGCGCAGGCCGATGCTGTTTATCTGATCGATGTTTATGGCGCTGGCGAAGCGTCCATTGCCGGTGGAACAACTGCGGATGTGCAGGCCGAGTTATGCCGACAGGCTGCGACGCTCCCCGTGGTTTATCATGCGGATTTGGCCGCTGCTTCACTGGCCGAGTTAACGCGTGATTTACGCTCCGATGACTTGGTCGTTTTTGTGGGTGCCGGTGATATCGATGCGCTGGCGCGCGAATGGATCACCGCGTTAACCATCCAGAAATGGGATACGGCGGCCGCGTTGTTGCGTGGTGTGGTTTCGGCTGCGACTGCGGTTAAGCGGGAAGAGTCGCTGGCGGCCAAAACCACCATGCGTTTGGGCGGGGCCGCGCGTCTCTATGCTGAGCCGTCATCCATCGAAGATTTACAGGCGCTCGTTCGTGCGGCGAAAACCGCCAAGCTTCCGGTGATCGTTTTGGGGCGCGGTTCGAATCTGATCGTGCCCGACGAAGGCGTGGACGGTCTTGTCATCAGTTTGCGCCAGCCAGCGTGGGAGAATTTTGCGCCGCAGGCCGATGGCCGAGTCTGGGCGGGGGCAGGGTTGAGGTTGAAAAACCTGTGCGGTCTCGCCGCCAAGGCCGGTTTGGTCGGCTTCGAGTTTTTGGAGGGAATTCCCGGTAATCTCGGTGGGGCGCTGCGCATGAACGCCGGGGCGATGGGTGGTTGGATGTTCGACGTGGTCGAGGAAGTGAAACTCATGACGTTGGACGGCGAGCTCCGCACGTTGAAAAAAAGCGAGATGCACGTGGACTACCGGCATTGCGCGGAGTTGCACGAAGCGGTTGCCCTTGGCGCGTTACTCAAACCGGCTTCGCAGTCCGAGGCCGCCTCGATCGCCCAGCAGATCGATGCTTATAAGGAAAAGCGCCAGAAGTCGCAGCCGCGTGAGCCGAGCGCGGGTTGTATTTTCAAAAATCCGCCCAACGACTCTGCGGGGCGTTTGATCGATGTGAGCGGACTCAAGGGTGAGCGGGTGGGGGACGCAGAAGTGTCGACGGTGCATGCCAATTTTATTGTTAATCGCGGCAACGCCACGTCTGCGGATGTGATTGCTCTGGTCCGTCGTGTTCGCGCCCGAGTTGAACAAAGCCAGGGAGTGAAACTGGAGCCCGAGGTGCTGCTATATGGAAAACTGTGGAAGGACGTTTTATGAAAAATTGTGACCCAATCATCGCCGTTCTTTGTGGCGGTACTTCGTCGGAGCGTGAAGTTTCAATCGGCTCGGGCGCAGCCTCCGCATTGGCGCTTGCCCGCGTGTTTCCCACGCGCCTGTTCACGGTGGATGCCGATGAAATCCCGGCTGGCCTCGACCCCAGTCGGCATGTGATTTTTTCGACGTTACATGGAACGTTTGGTGAGGACGGTGGCATGCAGCGTTTGCTCGATGCCGCTGGAGTGACCTATGCGGGCTGTGATGCGGCCGGCAGTGCGCTCGCCATGGATAAGGCTGCGACTAAAGCCGCATCCGCCGCGTGCGGTATCACGGTGGCGGCCGGGCTGAGCTTCGCCGCCGCGCAAAAGCCCACGGCGGACGAGGTGATCGCCGCCCTTGGCGTTCAAGTGGTTGTTAAGCCCAATGACCAGGGCAGCAGCGTGGGGTTAACCATTGCCACCGATCGGGCGATTTTGGCGCAGGCGCTCGCTGCAATAACTGATGGTAACTGGCTGATTGAACAACGTCTTGTGGGGCGTGAGCTGTCCGTCGGCGTGGTGCAGGGAAAGGCTATGGGCGTGGTGGAAATTAAGCCGAAATCCGGAGTTTATGATTTCGCGAGTAAATACACGAAAGGGGCGACCCAGTACTTTGCGCCTGCACCGCTCAGCGAAGAGCTCGCGTTGGCCGCTCAAAAAGCCGCCGAAATCGCCTATGCCGCCTGCGGTTGCCGGGATTACGCCCGGGTCGATTTCATCCTGTGTGAGCAAAATGTGAATAACCCCCTTTATTTACTGGAAATCAACACGCTCCCGGGCATGAAAGAAACCAGTCTTTTGCCCATGAGCGCACGCTGTGTCGGGCTGGATTTTACCGAGTTGGTCCGCGAGTTGGTGAATCCGGCGGTGCAGCGTTTTCGTTTAAGGGCAGCAGCCGACCCTATTTGAGATGAGCGAGTCCAATCCACACAACGTGAGCACGCGCAGCTGGAGAGATATTCCCCAGCAGGTGAAACCGCGCACGATGGGGAGGGAGGGCAAGAAGCGTTTGGTTCTGGGTGTCGGCAACATCGTGGGTATCTTGCTGCTGGTCGCCGCATCGGCTTGGGGTGTTTACGAGCTCGTTCACTTGTGGGACACCAATCCTGCGCGTATCACCTCGCCCACCAAGGGCGTTCCGGTACGTGATTTCACAGTGCGCACCGACGGTGTGCTGGATAAAACCTGGGTTCAGCGGACGTTGGATTTGTCCAAGTCGGCCAGCCTGATGGAGCTCGATTTGATCAAGCTCAAGGGGCGGCTGGAGGAGAGTGGACAGGTGAGTAAAGCCGTCATCGAGCGCCGCTTCCCCGACATCCTAGTGGTGACCCTGCAGGAGCGCACCCCGGTGGCGCGTATCATGGCGCGGATTGGCGACGCCAGCCCCGTGGTTTTTGTCGTCTCACGAGACGGAGCGGTGTATTCAGGTTTCGGTTATAATGTGGAAATGACTGATGCGTTACCCTTCATCGACGGGGTGAAGCTGGTTCGCGAGGGTGCGGGCTTTACGCGTATTGAGGGAATGGATGTGGTGGCCGACTTGCTTGGCACCGCGCAGGTTTCGGCCCCCGTGTTGTACCGTTCATTCAAGGTCGTTTCACTGGCGCGGTTCGGGCTCGATCGCACGCTCATGATCAAGTCGGCCGAGGTCGAGGCCATTACGTTTGGCTCATCGCAGGACAGCTTTTACAAGCAGTTGGCTCGCCTTGATTATATCATCGCAGAGACGCGCCGGCAGAACGCACCGGGGCAGCTCAAATCAGTTAACCTTTCCATCGGCGACAAGCAGGTGCCGATTTCCTTTGAACCCCCCACGCCCGTGAATGAACCGAAGCGGGGCTCGGGTCTTAACTTTTTTAGAAACGCTGCGCCCACCAGCACTCCCTCTTTTTTCGCTCCTTCCCGTAATTCTTCTCCTTCGAAACGTGAGTTCTAGAACCAAATTCATCGGTGCCGTGGAAATCGGCACATCCAAAGTCAGCGTTCTTATCGGTGAGCTTACCCAAGGCTCCCTGCACATCATTGGTGTCGGTGAATGTCAGTCGCGTGGGGTGATCAAGGGCGCGGTGGTGGATTTCCGCGCGGCCAGCGAGGCCACCCACACTGCACTGATGGCTGCTGAGCAAAAGGCCGGCACGCGCATCGACGAGGTATATCTCGCTCAGACCGGCGGCCACCTCGAGGGCTTTTACAACGAAGCCTCGGTGAACGTCTCCTCCGCGGACAATCTCGTAAGCGCCCCCGACATCGATACGGTTTGCCGTCTGGCGAAGGCGAAAAAACTACCCGATGGCCGTTTGGTTGTTCACCACCTGCGCCGTCCGTTCCGCTTGGATGGTCGCAATGTCCCCGACCCCGAGCACTTGGTTGGCCAGCGTCTTGAGGCGGGTTATTGGACCGTGCACGGCGTTGAGAGCATGATCGCCGCCCAGCTCCATGTCATTCGCGGCTTCAACGTCCGCGTCGCCGAGTTGATTCTCTCCAGCTTGGCATCGGGGGCCATGCTCGCAACGGCCGAGGAAAAGCAGAACGGCGTATTGGTGATCGATGTCGGTGCAGGCACCACGGATTTTGTGCTCTACCGCGACGGCTGCGCCCAGATCACCGGTGTGGTTCCGGTTGCCGGCAGTCATTTGACCAACGATCTGAGCCTCGGGCTGCGTGTCACCGATGGCCAAGCCGAAAAGCTTAAACTGCGTTTTGGCCGGGGCACGGTGACCAACAAGGATCGCACCGAGAAGGTCTGGCTCAATGGCGATTTCGCCATCGGCGATCGCCAGTTTTCTCGGCACTCAATCGAGCAGATCACGGCGGCTCGCACGACCGAACTTTTTGAGGTGGTGCGCAAGAAACTCGGGCCGGCCTTTTCCCCAGAGAAGACTGCCGCAGGGATCATCCTCACCGGTGGTACGGCCAACTTACCCGGGCTGGATGAGGCGGCGGCGCGCGTCTTTGGTGTTCAAGTCCGGTTGGGCGAGGCGCCGAGTTGGGTGACCGAAAATCTTCGCGATCCATCCTTCACCAGCGTGTTGGGACTTTTGCACTACGGAATCGGTTCTCGCACCGAATTGTCCGCTCCTCGCCGTCGTTCCCGGACTCCGGGTTGGGTGCAAAAACTGTTCGCTTCCGCTTAAACCTTCGCTGTGGACCAAGCCATGACTCCTTCCGAACTTCCCCTTGCTCACGGTATCCTCACCGATCGTACGATTGCGATTAAAGTGATTGGTGTTGGTGGTGCTGGATCCAATGCCGTGGACCGCCTCAAGATGGAGAATCTCGACCGGCTCCAGATGGCGGTGATCAACACCGACCATCAGGCGTTATCCAACTCCCCGGTGCAGGATAAGATTTTTATCGGTTCGACGGTGACCCGCGGTTTGGGGGCCGGTGGCGACCCTGATCTTGGCCATGATGCGGCAGAGGCAGACCGCGAAAAGATCACGGCGGTCGTTAAGGGTTGTGACGTGGTTTTTCTGGTCGCTGGAATGGGCGGTGGCACGGGGAGCGGTGCGGCTCCAACGGTTGCCGAAATTGCCGCCGAGTCCGGTGCGCTGGTCATCGCCTTTGTGACCTTGCCCTTCACTTTCGAGGGCGGCCGTCGCGCCAAGCAGGCCGAAGAAGGTTTAGCCGCTCTTCGCAAGGTGTGTGATGCCGTTATCCCGCTGCCCAATGACATCCTTCTTCAGCAGGCTGTGGATGGTGAAACCGCACTGGACTCCTTTGCGCGCGCCGATGAGTGGATCGGGCGCGGCGTTAAATCGATTTGGTCGATGCTCTTCCTCACCGGGCTGATCAACCTGGATTTTGCCACCCTCCGCCAGGCCTTCCACACACGGGGCGGGAAAACTCTTTTTGGCCTCGGTGCCGGCACAGGCGAGAACGCGGTTTCCCAAGCAATTGAGGCCGTGAAGTCGTGTCCCTTGCGCGCCACCCCTGAGTTTGCCCGCAAGGCAGACCGGCTTCTCGTTAACATCGTGGGTGGAACCGATCTCACATTGCCCAAGGTGAACGAGATTATGACTGCGGTGACCGAGGAGTTCGGTCGTGACGCCCATGTCATCATGGGCGCCGTTATCGATGAAGACATGCAGGGGAAGCTTGAGATTGTTGTGTTGGGAACGAGTGATATCGGTGGCCGTTCTGGCGGGGTGCGCCGCACCACTTCCGTGGCCCGTGCCCCGCGTGTCAGCAGTCCTGCTGCGCCCCGGCCGACCAATGAGCTCGCGCTGGAAACGGATCCCACGGTCGATACGGCTGCCCCGTCGCCAACGACAGTCGCGCCCGTTCCTGTTGGCGAAGTTGTCAAAGGTCCGGCGGCAGTTCCACCGGCGTCGGTCGCTCAATCGGTTTTCACGTTTAGCGAGGTCGAAAGCCGTGGGCACTTTGACAAAACGGATCGTAATCTCTTCGAGGGCCAGGACCTCGATGTACCGACGTATTTACGCAAGGGCATCCGCCTAGGATCGTGAGACGGCGACGCGCGCCGGGGCAGGGCCGAGCCACAATTCCGTCCCACTAACGTCATTGATTATCAATGGTGCGTGTTACGATGGCTCAGTTTTTTGGCACGCGTATCAGTCAGGGCGAGGTAACGCATCAGGTTATTCAGCCTGCCCTCGGTCTTCTATGTCGTGATGAATCGGGCGGCAGCCCAAGATCGCTTTTCGCAGTGCGGTAAGCCGCTTCGGTCTGACGAGCTTGCTTTGGCAAAGTAGCGTGTCGCACTCACAGGTTGTTGAGTTCTTCGCCGATGAGCCCCTGCATGGACAATACACGCTATGGCACGGACCGCTTACGGGGAGGGCTTGGACGTCATGAACTGCACTGAAACCAATCCAAAAAAAGGAGCAGCCGTGTGCGAGAATAACACTCGAACGGTTTGATGGAGGGAAAGGATGGCAGGACACCGTTTTCGCTGATCCCTAATCTGCTGCCCTAGCTGGGTGCCTGGATTACTCGTATTGAACTACTTATGTAGAGCCTGTCCCAAATTTCCGGATTTTTAAAAAGTGCGCAGAGGTCCATTGGGATTGCGGGCGAACGAGGTGGCACGAATCACCCCAGCGACGTTAAACGGCGGCCCGAATCGATTTTTCCCGCCCCCAAGCGCGGTAGTAAGGTACGGCAAAGCCGGGGCGAGCCCCAGGGTTATTCACATTTTTGCCGGAAAATTGAATTAAGCGGCCAGCGGAAGTGTTATTTCCTCGGCAAGGATTCGTGACACCAGCCAGAGGTTGTGACCGAGTACACTCCAACCCACCGAACGGTAGCGGTTGGCAAACCCTTTACAGCGCAAGCGTCCGCCGAGGCGTTGTTTGAGGATCGCAATGCGCGCTTCGGTCGCCGAACGGCGCCGCTGCAATTGGGCGAAGCGTTTTTCGCTCAAACGCTCCTTGAGCGCGTGCGGATCACGCGGGCATACCGCATCGTAAACGTCTTGTTGCTTGAGCATTGCGGAAGTTTTTTTGGTGGCGAAGCCGCGGTCGGTGCCGACCGCGCTAATCGGCGCACTCAGGTCAAAGCGGTTCTGCCGCGCCAGGCTTTCCTCGAGTTGGCACCATTCTGCCGGAGCCGCGCCCTGGTAGAGTTGCCAGTCGGTGATTAAACCGGAGAGCGCCTCGCTCAACAGCAACGAGTTGCCAAACTCGACTTGGCTCCCTGCTTTGCCGCGAACCAGTACGTTCACATCAAGTTCATGCACGCTGAGGATCTTTTGGTCGTTGGGCACCGGGCGTCCGCCGATGATGCGCTCGTGGGCCTGCTTGATGACGGCGGGCAGTTGGCCGAGCATAGCGTCGATGCGGGTGGTTATCCGCTTGGTTTGGCGTTGGCTGTAATGGGTTTGGCTATACTTCTGCGCCAACAGGTCGCGGTGGCGGCGGGCATGTTCTCCGATCGTGCGTAACAGCGTCTTCATCTTGCGCAGGATCTGTTTACGCGCGCGCTTGGCGTCGTTGCGGCGGCCTGCGTGGGTCATTGACATGCACAACTTGTTCATCTGCTTGGCAAAGCACTCCGGCTCTTCAGGCATACGGTGGAGCAGTCCAGCGCGGCGGATTAAAATCATGGCCTTGAGCAAAGTCTTGGACACATCACGCAACAGCACCCAGTCCACCGGGAAGTGGATGTTGGTCTCCAAGCACGTGCCGTCGATGAGGCAAACATCCATGTCCAGCGGCGCGCTCAACCCGAGTTCAGTGGCGCGATCCTTCTCGCCGCACATCTCCACCAACACTTGCCCCATCCAGCGCACCTGTTCGGCGGTGAAAAACTTCGAGGCCCGCTCCAGCACACTTTTGGACGCCCCCTTGATTCCCTCAAGCGTGCGAACACCGCAAAAATCCGCCAGTAAATCACTTGAGGCAATGCTACGGGAAAGCTCGCGAAAGGATATGTTGCCCAAATGCACCCGCAACACTTCAAAGCGTAACGCTTTGAGCGCAAACTCCATACGCTGGCGTAGTTGTGCGACACTGGCTTGGCCTGCCCCCGCCTTGGCAAAGTCCATCGCCATCGTCTCCAAGTGGCTGCCACGCAACAACGCGTCGAGTCCTTCCAATTGCTGGCGAAACTCGGCGTAATCTTTATTGGCACCGACTGGCGTTAGCGCCGGACGCAACCAGCGTTGCAGGGCAATGGCCGAGGTGGCGGATACGGGTTTTGACTTCATGGCCGATTATAGCGGCTTTTTTTTGACCAAAACCAGGGAATTACCCCTCTTTAGGCATCATTAAACTTATGCTAATAGTTCACTGCTAGGTTTTTATGCTTTCGGGACAGGCTCTAGCTACATAAAAATTGACGGCTACATACTCCGCACAAGGGGTGACATTGCCCCACAACTGTTTGATTCAGAGGCATTTGATATGGCAATCGAGATTGAGTGTGAGCGGCGAGCGGGAAAGCGTCTATTTCTGGCGGTTAGGAATGCACTTCTTCTTCGGTGGATCTTCTTCCCCTTAAAAAGAGTAATACTCTTCTTCCGTGGGTGGGTTTTCTTCCCTGTCCGGCTGGGGATATGAGGGGTGCGAATGGGTGGAGATTGAACCGGCGGGACGCTTGGCGGATGCACAGCGATGCATCCAACCGGTTCACGCAAGTGTTTGCACTGTGCCGATTTCTTTCTGCCCGACGCGCATAACCGCGAGCGTCAGCGCTACTGCGGGAAGCCGGGATGCCGACGGGCGAGCCGGGCGGCCAGTCAGGCCAAATGGTTGGCGAAGCCGGAGAACCTCGACCACTGGAAAGGCCCAGAAAATGTCCAACGGGTGCAGGAGTGGCGGAAGGCCAATCCGGGGTACTCACGGCGGAGGGGGCCGCGACGGCGGGTGGCGTTACAAGACATCCCAACTACGCAATCCGTTGTGCACCAGCCTAAAGCCGAGCCGGTCGCCGAGGTGGCGTTACCGAATCCCTGCGCGGCGTTACAAGACAGATGGGAGTCGCAAAACCCTGTGCTCGTGGGGCTTATCGCGCAGTTCGCCGGAGTGACGTTACAAGAGGACCTCGAACCCATGCTGCGACACCTGCAATCCCGGGGGCGGGTGATCCTGGGCATCGACGTCCAGCCGCCCGATTATGCAAAAACAACCGATCGATCGCGAACAACTCCGGCGCACGCCGGCCCAGTTTAGCTGGCTGGACCACCGGCTGGTGCGGGGCAATTACCTGGGGCGGGCCAGTGCCCCCGCCTGGGGACTTTATCTGGTCCTGGTAACCGTGGGTGACGCCGACGGGCTGAGTTACTACGCCACGCGCACCCTGGCCCGGCTGCTCACGCTCAGCGAGGACGGCCTGGTCGAGGCGCGTCGGCAGTTAATCGAGGCCGGGGTGATCGCCTACGCCGCGCCACTTTACCAGGTGCTCTCCTTGGACCGGGGCAGGCCAACGCACACGCTGGCGGCAACGCCGCCGCCGAGCCGGGAGGTGGGCGCGTGATCGATTACGAACTGTATTGCCGGATAAAACAGGCGGAGGCGGCCGGTCACAGTGCGCCGCAAATCGCCCGCTCGCTCCAGTTGCACGTGCAGACGGTGAGGCGCTGGCAGGCGCAGGAAAAGTACGTGCGCAGCCAGGCCGCGCAGGTGCCTAGGCCAAGCAAGCTCGACGTGCACAAGCCGGCGATCGCGCGCTGGCTGGAGGCCCATCCGTTCACCGCCATGCAGCTCTGGCAAAAGGTGCGCGAGCGGGGGTACACGGGCGGGTATTCAATTTTGAAAGACTACGTGCGGCGGGTGCGGCCGAGGAACCTGGAGGCGTTTCTTACCCTCAAGTTTGCCCCCGGCCAGACCGCGCAGGTGGACTGGGGCAGTTTTGGCGCGGTGGAGGTGGACGGCACCCGGCGGGCTTTAAGTTTTTTCGTCATGGTTTTGGGGTACAGCCGGTTCCTGCATGTGGAATTTACCCTCGGGCAGGGCCAGGAGTGGTGGCTGGGCTGTCACCGGCGCGCCTTTGAAAAACTCGGCGGGGTGCCGCGCGAGGTGATGGTGGACAACTGCAAGACGGCCGTCCTCTCGCATGTGCCCGGGACCGACCCGGTGTACAACGCCCAGTACCTGGACTTTGCCCGGCACTACGGGTTTACGATAAAAGCGTGCGGGCCGGGGCATCCGCAGTCCAAGGGCATGGTGGAAAACGCGGTGGGTTACGTGAAAAAAGCTTCCTTGGCGGGCGGCAGATGAACGGGTTTACCGAGCTGGGGCCGGCCGCCAGCTTGTGGCTGGAAACGGTGGCCAACGTGCGCGTGCACGCTGAAACCCAGGGCCGGCCGGTGGACCGGCTGCCCGAGGAGCGCGCTGCGCTCCTGCCGCTTAACCCGGTGGCCAGTCCGGCGGTGCGCACCTTAAGCGTGCGGGCGTCGCGGCGGTGCCGGGTGAGTATCGAAACGAACCGCTACTCGGTGCCCACGAAGTTTGCCGGGGCGCTACTCACCGCGCAGATCGAGGGGGCGCAGGTGAGGTTTTTTGCGGAACGCACCCTGGTGGCCGAGCACGCCCGCAGTTTTGCCCGCCGCGCCGATGTGGAAAACCCCGAGCATGTGCGCGAACTCGAGGAGCGCAAACGGCAGGGGGCGCGGCAGCGCCTGCGGCTACGGTTTTTGGAACTGAGCCCGGCGGCGCCCGCCTACCAACGCGGGCTGGAGGAGCGCCGGCTCAACGCGGGCCATCACGTGGCGACTATCGTGGGTTTGGTGGCCCTGTATGGAACGGAGGCAGTCGGCCGGGCGATCGAAAGCGCCCATGAACTCGGCGCCTACTCCAGCGATTACATCCTCAACTTGCTCGAACAACGCGCGCGGGCCTTGCCGCAAGCCGGGCCGATCCACCTCACCCGCGCCGACGCGTTGGCCGCGTTGGAACTCGAACTGTGTCCCCCGGATTTAAGCCCCTATACCCAATGAAAACAGAACCCGAAAAACCCGATTTATTAAAAGACCAGCTCAAGTATCTGAAACTCGGTTACCTGTTGCGTCACCACGGCGAACTGACCGCCGAGGCGGCCAAGGCGCGCTGTTCGCACGCCGAATTTTTACGCCGACTGGTGCAGGCCGAGACCCAGGACCGCCAGATCCGGGCGCTGGAGCGGCGTATCCAGGCGGCGCGCTTCCCGGTCAAGAAAACCGTCGACCAGTTCCAGTGGGACTGGCCCAAGGAGTTGAACGAAGCGCAGGTGCGGCACCTCTTCGAACTGGGCTTTGTCAAGGAGCGCACCAACGCGGTGTTTTGCGGTGGTGTGGGGCTCGGTAAAACACACCTCGCGAGCGCGTTGGGCTACGCGGCCTGCCAGGCGGGTTACAC
The DNA here is from genome assembly GCA_024998815.1 of Opitutus sp. NCBI lineage: Bacteria > Pseudomonadati > Verrucomicrobiota > Opitutia > Opitutales > Opitutaceae > Opitutus > Opitutus sp. The sequence goes on along the minus strand of JACEUQ010000002.1, from coordinate 874,083 downwards.
GGTGCTGTTTACGACGGCGGTGGACGCGATCAACGCCCTGGTCACCGCCCAGTCCCTGCACCGGTTGCAAGCCGAGTTGAAGCGTTACATGACCCCTGCGGTGCTCGTCCTCGATGAAGTCGGCTACCTGCCGCTCGACAAGGCGGGGGCCGACCTGCTCTTCCAGATCGTCAGCCAACGCTACGAACGCGGCTCGCTGATCGTCACCACCAACAAGGCCTACAAGCACTGGGCGGGGATTTTTAATAACGACGCTGGCATCACTGCGGCGATCCTGGACCGCCTGCTGCACCGCGCTCAGACCGTCGTCATCGAGGGCAAATCCTACCGCATGAAAGACCGCCTGACCGACGAACCCGCAAGCTGACCGGGCCCTGAAGGCCGGCCCCTGGCGGGGCCGGTCATCGGCTTTTACGACAGGTGATTTTGTAACCGCCAGAAATAGACGGTGTTCGCGCCGCCGCTCACAGCACATCGGGATAATAATCTAAAGTGGTGGCAACGAGGTAGGCGACGGGTCCTTTTTGGATCAGTCCGAGCGGATGCAGGATTGAGTCATTGTACTCGGTTCTATCTGGGCTGTCGTAGCGTACGGCAAGTTGAAGCCCCTTGAGCAGTCCTTCGTGCACGCCCTTGCGAACACCTTCTGAAACCGTAGGAGGCAAAAACGGGAGCGAGGGCGGGAGGTAACGGACGTTGTCAGCCCACTGCGCGAAGCGGTTTTTGGACTGGTTGGCTTCGAGCACGCGTTGCGCCTGCTCAAACTTAGGTTTTAATGTCTCAGCGAGTGTGGCCGGTAATAGCTGGTGGACAATATCCTTCGCCAAGGTAGCGGCGACCGCATCGGCAATTTCCAATCCGGGCAAACCCACCCCCTTAGAATTTAACCATTTCCACCGGTAGGGTTTCGACTGCACATCGACTTGTATCGGCCAACCACCCCCACGAGGATTGGCAAGATAACACAAGTCACGCTCGACGGTGCGTTTGGTGACCTCAATCCCCTGGGAGCTCAATAAATCCTTCAGTTCATTTATGGTGAGACCAACGCCGTACGTGGGGATTTTTCTGAGCAGGTGCCACTGGCGGGTGAGGGCTAGGCGATCTGAGGATTTAGGCATGGTTGGTGAGGGCGGATTGAGCCGCATGATAGCGACAGTTGCGACAAGATAGGTCGCGGCATCGCACATCGTAGAGTACGGGCCAAGTGGGCGGGCCTTCAGTACTCGAAAGTTGAAGTGAGGTAACCCAAAGGTGGCCCTCAGATTACTGACCAGAATAGAAGTACCACACTTCGTCCGCCCAAATTATTTGTCAGCGATTTGCCAGCAAGGGTGTTTCTGGCTTCACTTAGGCGCAGTTAGGATTAGTTTCCTTCCTGTCTCAAAACACTAAATACCAACATAAAGCACACTAAACGAAGGCTTTTCGCTATTTACTTGGGAGTGGTTCGAATCCCCGTGGGGACGCCAGTTTTTTAAAGCCCGTAAATCGAAGGATTTACGGGCTATTTTTCTGGCGAGGCGAAACGGTTAACAGAACTGGCAATAGCTTGATCGTTCGCTTGGGGCCTTAAGTTAACCGGATTACCGCATGGCAGCGTGAGGTGATGCGCCTTGAATTGCTGGATGCCACTTATTGGACCGATGACAGGGCCATCGGGAAGATCACTTTTTCGAGTGAGAACCAACAAACTATCCTGCATGTCTTGTCCCGGCTAAAGGCCGCGCTCTGGCCTGAGGGTCCCGCTTAGATTAAAAGGTAAACTACCAGCTCGATACCTCTGCCGGCCTGCATTCGGGCCGCGTCTAAGATTCAGTTTGAAGCGGCGTGTGCATGCACATCCCAAGTTCAATTGCCGTTCGTCCGGTTATACAACCGCTCGTTGTGATCCGGGGGCGCGCTTCGCCGGATTCAGGCAACGTGTCGTCGCATGAAAACAACCGTTCTCACCGCCGCCCTGGCGCCCTTGTTCACCGTCAGCCTGCTCACGACCTCCCGCGCCGCCGACGCGCAGCCGGATCCGTTTAAACTCAACCTGCCCGGCTTTTCCGCGCGCGCCGGTGCCACAACCACGGGCAAATCCGACCTAAAGGCAGGCGGTAGCGTAAGCTCCACCGCCTACGACTTGGGCGTGTCGCAGACGATTCCGTTCGGCGAAAAGGTCTCGTTCGATGTCGGCTTGAGCTACGGCGAAATTTCGCTCGATCAGTCCACGCCCAACGCCCGCACGCCACTCCCTAAGGAGCTGCGCAGCGTTTCCCTAGATTTGGGGTACTCGCAGGAGATCAACGACACCTGGTCGCTCGCCGCCGGCATCAGCCCCGGCGTGCACTCCGCGGGTAGCGGTTTTTCCAGCAAGGGCTTCGGCGTGAATGGCTACGCGCTCGCTACCTATAACTACTCCCCGCATCTCTCGTTTTCCGGCGGCCTGAGCGTCAACTCTCTCGGCAAGGACCTGATCGGGCCGGCCTTCGGAGTGACCTGGACGATCAACGACCAATGGAGCGCCTCCGTCGGCTACCCCACGACCGCAATCACCTACACGTTGTCTAAAACTTGGCAGTTCTCCATGCTAGCCGATGGCACGGGCGGCAGCTACTACGTCGAAAGGGATCCTCTGCCGGGTGCGGCCGGACGGCCTTCGCTCAAGGGCTCCACGCTCGATTACAGCGAATTTCGCCTCGGTCTCTCGGTGAACTATCAAGTCTCGACATCGGTCGGCGTGACGCTCGCCTCCGGCGTGGTCGTCGATCAGCAATTCGAATATCATGATCCTCACTACAAGGTGAAGTCCGACGCCGGAGCCGGCTACGCCTCGATTGCCGTCAACGTCGCGTTCTGAGCTTTTCGCCAATGATTTCGCTCGCTCGCACCACCCTACGCCGCGACTGGCGCCGCTTCGTCCCGGCGGTGTTTGCCGTGGGCTTCGCCGGCCTACTGGTCATCATGCAGCTGGCGCTGATGCTCGGTATTTTCCGCACGGTATCGGTGACGATCGACCAGTCCACCGCCGACCTGTGGGTAGGCTATCCCGATACACCGAGTGTGGATCTGGCACGACCCATGACGGCCAAGAACGAGGTATTCCTGCGCGGGCATGCGGACGTGACCGCCGTCGAATCCTTCCAGTGGCGCGCGGGCTCAGTGCGCCGGGCTGACGGCTCGGCGGCCAACGGCGTGATCATCGGCCTGAGCACGCGGGCAGACGCCATGATGCTGGCGCGAGTTCTCACCACCGAACAGCGCCGCCTGCTCGACGAACCCGATACCGTGCTCATCGACGCCAGCAACGCCGACAACCTCGGCGCCCGCCTCGGCGGCTGGTTGGAGATCAACGGTCGCCGCGCCAAGGTCGTCGGCCTCACCCAGGGCCTCGGCGCCATCGGCGGACCCAACATCGTGAGCTCGCTCGACACCGCACGCGTGCTCGATCCGTCGGGCAGCGACGAAGAGGTCTCCTATTATCTCGTGCGACTCCGCGATCCCGCCCGGTCCGATCAAGTGCGAGTCGAGCTCTCGCCCACCGGCCCGACGCGGCATTACCAGGTCTGGACGGCCCAAGAGCTGTCGGTTCGTTCGCAGCTGTATTGGCTGTTGGAGACGGGCATGGGCCTCGGGTTCATTTTTTCGGGTATGCTCGGGCTGATCATCGGCGTGGTCATCACCAGCCAGACGCTCAAGGCCGTGATCAACTCCTCCCTGCGCGAATATGCCACGCTGCGCGCGCTCGGCGTATCACTGCGTTCGCTTCGGCTCGTCGTGGTGGAACAGGCCGGCTGGGTCGGCCTGGCTGGCGCAGCCACCACCTTGGCGGTGGGCGCAACCCTCGTCGAACTAGGACGCGCCGGCCATGTTCTCATCGTTGCACCGTGGTGGGCCCATGTCGGCACCCTGGTGTTCGTGATCGTGATAGCCTTGGTCTCCGGCCTCCTCGCCTTGGGCACCCTCACCCGCGCAGAGCCAGCCTCTCTCCTTCGTTAATTTACACCATGTCATCTATCACCATCGAATCCGAGGGTATCACCAAGAGTTACGGTCCGGCTAACAACCGCATCCAAGTGCTCAAAGACCTTTCGCTGTCCGTGCACCCGGGAGAACTCACGCTCTGCGTCGGTCCCTCCGGCTCCGGCAAGAGCACACTCGTCTCCGCTCTGAGCGGCCTCCTCAGCCCCGACACCGGCCGCGTGCGGCTGCTCGGCGAAGACCTCTGGGCCATGGACGACCACGAGCGCGACGAGTTCCGCCTGCGTAACTGCGGCTTCGTGTTTCAAGGCTTCAATCTCTTCGCCGCCCTCACCGCCCTGGAAAACGTGCTGCTGCCGCTCTCGTTCATGGGCATCCCCGCCGCCGAAGCCCGCGAACGGGCCCACGTCGCGCTCGAAGAAGTCGGGCTTGCCGCTCGCGGGCACCTGCTCCCGGCCGCGCTCTCCGGTGGCGAAAAACAACGCACCGCCATCGCCCGCGCCGTCGCCAAAAACCCGCGATTAATCTTCGCCGACGAGCCGACCAGCGCCCTCGACAAAGAAAATGGCCAGCGCGTCGTGGACATCCTGCACCGCTTCGCCCGCACCCACGGCGCCACGATCCTCGGCGTCACCCACGACCCGCGCCTGCTCAGTCACGCCGACCGCGTGATCCATCTTGAAGACGGCCTGATCCTGCGCGACACGCGCAACACCCAAACCTCTCTCGCTCACTCATGAAACACTCCGCTTTCCCTCGCCTCCTCACCGCTCTCATCTCCGGCCTCGTGCTCATCGGCGCGACCGCGTTCCTCTCCGGTTGCTCCGACAACGCCCACGCGCAGGCAACCGCCGCCCCCGTCTCGCAGACCGCCTACGCACGCGGCCGCGTGGACATCGAAGGCGGCTTGATCCGCCTAGCCAGCAGCAACGACGGGCTCATCCAGTCGGTCCACGTCGAGGAAGGCGACCGCGTGCAGGCCGGCCAGGTTCTCGCCGTGATCGATGATCGCCAGGCCCGCCTCGCGCTCGCCATCAGCGCCGCCTCTCTCGCCGAGGCCAAGGCCGCCGCGCAAACCCTACACGTGCGCCTCGCCGCCGCCACTCGCGAAGCCGAGCGCATCCAACCACTCGCCGACGCCCAAGCCACTCCGCGCCGCGAAGCCGATCAAGCCCGCGACCTCGTCGAACAGTTGCAAGCCGAGCTCGCCTCCGCGCAAGCCGCCGTCGTCACGGCCGAGGCTCGCTTGAAGGCCGATGAATACCAAGTCGATCAGCGCTCCATCCGCGCTCCGCTCGCCGGTCGCATCGTCAAGCGCACCGTCCGGCCCGGCGACGGCGTGAGCACGCTCAACGTCACCCCGCTATTCGTCTTCGCCCCGGACATGTCGCGCATCGTGCGCGCCGATCTCGACGAACGCTTCGTCGATCGCGTCAAGGTCGGCCAGACCGCCGAAGTGGTCATCGACAACGACGGCACACGCACCCTATCCGCACGCATCCTCCGCGTCGGCGACGTCTTCGGAGTAAAGACTCCGACCGGCGAACCCGGCGAACGCCTGGACCTGCGTGTCGTCGAATGCGTCTTGTCCATCGACGACCAAACCGTGCGCCTCGGCCAACGTGTGCTCGTGAAAATCATCCCATGAAACGCCTGCTCCTCACCCTTACCCTCGCGCTTTGCCTTCCGCTGGCTGCACACGCCGAACCGGCGCCGGCTGAATGGCGCCTGCTGGACGATCCGCAGCTCGACGGGCTCATCGCCGAGGCCCTCGCCGCCAATCCCGACGTGCGCACCGCCGCCGCGCGCCTCACGCTCGCCGAAGCCGAGTTCGACTCCACGCGCGCCGCTCGCCGCCCCGAACTGAGCCTTAACGCCGGCGGCGAACGCCGCTCCTACTCACGCCAAGAGCGCCGCGATGATCCTTCACTCAAAAGCCCGGCGAGCACTCTCACCCTGGGAGCGGCTGCGAGCTACGAGGTCGATCTCTGGGGCCGCCTCGCGAAGGCCGCCGAAGCAGGTCGCGCCGAGACACTCGCCTCCGCCGCCGACCTCGACGCGGCCCGCCTAAGCATCGCCGCCGAGGTGGCGACCGCGTGGTTTTCGCTCCGGGGTGAACTCGTCAAGACCGACCTGCTCGCTCGCCGCCAAGCCGCCGCACGCCAGCAACTCGCCTTGCTCCAACAACGCCAAATCGCCGGCCTGATCGGGGCCGACGAAATCGCGGCACACCGTTCCACCCTCGCCCAGCTCGACGCCGAGCAAGCCGAACACACCCGCCTCATCGCTGCTTGGCGGCATCGCCTCGCCGCCTTGCTCGGTCAATCAACCGCCACCGAACCGCTAAAGGTGGAAACCACCACTTGGCCGGAATTGTCCGCATCCGCCTCGCTCACCACCGAGCTGATCGGGCAACGCCCCGATGTGCGGGCGGCCTACGCCCGGGTCGCCGCCCACCAAGCTCGCGTCGGCTCGGCCAAGGCCGCCCGCCTGCCATCGCTGAACCTCACGGCCAACGGGCTCTTTTCGAGCAACTCGTTGCGCGATCTCTTGAACAGCGGCTCGCTCGCCGGCTGGCTTGCCGGCCAGATCAATCTGCCGCTGTTCGACGGCGGTCGCCGCAAAGCCCGCGTGCGCACCGCCGAGGCCGAACTCTCCGTGGGCATGGCCGATTACACCGCGACGACCGTGCGCGCGTTTCAGGAAACCGCCGACGCATTGACCTCAGTGGAAACCGCGCACGACCGGCTGATCGCCGCGCAGGCCGATGTCGCCGCCCGCCGCCAGCGCCTCTCGTTGGCCCAGGCACGGCTCGATGCTGGCGTTTCCGACCGAATCGCGCTGCTCGATGCAGCGATCGCACAGATCGAAGCCGAGCGCGACGTCGCGCGAGCCCGACTCAACCAGACCCTCGCTGGCATCGGCCTCGGGCGAGCACTCGCCACCGGCTTCGGCCTAGACAACTCATCACCCGTAATCGCCCAAAATGAAATCGCCGCCATCGGTCATGGCCGACCCTCCGTGGACGCCCGCTAAATGGCGCTGGCGGACCAAGCCCAGGCTCGTGCAATCTAACGGCCAAGCTCGTCCCCTCATGGCATCCGTCATTCATCTGCCGTCCACGACCGTCACGCACCCGCTGCGACACCGTTGGCTAGGCACCCGTGCTTATTGGCTGTGTCAGTTCGCCGGCTGGGGCGGGTTGCTGGTGATTTGTTTAACACCGATGCCGTTTAGCGCCGGCGGCACGCTGGCCGAGGTCGTTTTTTACGCATTTCAAAGCGCGACAGGACTGGCGCTGTCGCATCTCCTGCGCGTTGCCATCCTCGGGCAACTCAGGGAAACGCGCTCATGGGTGAGCCTGACCCTGCGTCTGGTTCCCTGGGTGCTGGCCGCCGCGATCGCGCACATCGGACTCTTGTTGAGGCTGACGATGGACCTCGTGCAGCCGGATGCGCTGGGCTTCGACTCGTCGGCCGAATCCGAATCCTTTACCGCTGCCTACCTGAATAACCTCACGTTATCGCTGTCGTTCTTCGTCATCTGGACCGGCTTTTATCTCGGCCTGCGCTATTACCGCCAATACCAGCTCGCTCTCATCGAGCGCCTGCAACTGGCGGCAGCGGTCAAGGACGCCGACCTGCGCGCGCTGAAGGCCCAGCTCAACCCCCACTTCCTCTTCAACAGCCTCAACACCCTGCGCGCCCTCATTCCGCCCGAGCTGGAGCGGCCGCGCGAAGCCGTCACCCAGCTCTCCGAATTGCTGCGAGCCTCCCTCACGCTGGGCCAGGACGAGACCGTGCCGCTCTCCTGCGAACTCGCCTCAGTGGACAACTACCTCGCGCTCGAACGCCTGCGGTTCGAAGACCGCCTGCGCTTGCGCCGCGCCATCCAACCGGCCGCGCTCAACCGCCACGTGCCCCCCTTCCTCGTGCAGACGCTGGTGGAAAACGCCCTCAAATACGGTCTCGCACCCCGCGAGCAAGGCGCCGACATCACCCTCGAAGCCTTTCTGCGCGGCGACACGCTGCGTATCCGTGTGACCAATCCCGGCACGCTCGCCCCGCTCGTCGCAGGCACCGGCCTCGGCCTCAAAAACAGCCGCGCACGGCTCGCGTTGCTCTTCGGGCCGGACGCGTCTCTCAACCTTCGCCAAGCTGGTGACGATATCGTCGAAGCCGAGGCGATCCTGCCGCCGCCGCTGCCACGTGCCCTAGCACCATGAAAGCCCTGCTCATCGACGACGAACGCCTCGCCCGCGCCGAATTGCGCACCCTGCTCGCAGCATTTCCCGACATCGAAATCGCGGGCGAAGCCGCCAACGCCACCGAGGCGCTCAAGCTCATCCCCAAGCTCGCGCCCGACCTGCTCTTCCTTGACATCGAGATGCCCGGCCGCACCGGCTTCGACCTGCTCGACGCCCTGCCCGGACCGCATCCGCACATCGTCTTTGTGACTGCCTATAACGAATTCGCCCTGCGCGCCTTCGAGGTCAACGCACTCGCCTACCTCATGAAACCGGTCAACCCCGCGCGTCTCTCCGCCGCGCTTGAGCGAGTGCGCACCCGCGTCGCCGCCACGCCCGCGCCGACGGACACGGAGACCGAACCGCCCGGTGCTCCGCTGCGCGAAGATGACCAAGTATTCGTGCGCGACGGCGACCGCTGCTGGTTCATCCCCGTGCGCGAAATCAGCCTGCTCGAAGCTGAGGGTAACCACACGCGTCTCCATTTCCGCGACCAGCGCGCCTTGCTCTACCGCACGCTCGGTTCGATGGAAGAGCGCCTGCCCGCCTCGCTCTTCGTGCGCGCCAATCGAGGGCAACTCATCAACCGCACCTTCGTGGACAAGATCGAACCCTGGTTCAGCGGCGGGCTGAAAGCCTCTCTTCGCGGCGGCAGCGAGGTGGAGTTCTCGCGGCGACAGGCACAGGTTTTCCGCGAACGGCTCGGTCTTTGAGGGCACCTTTATGAGGCTCCATCGAACTAAGCCACAGTCGTGGCAGCCCTCAACGCCACCGAAACCCAAGTCGGTTCCGCCCTCAAATCCCTGCGGCTAGTGGCGACCGTCGAACTCGATCAGCGCACGCACCCGGACTCCCTCCGCTCCGGCCCAAGCCCTTTGGAATCGCAAAAAAAACGCGCCGGCATGCCGAGGTGTTCGGCTTACCGGCGCGGTTTTGACGGATTCCCGCTCAGTAGATTTTAACGTACGCGTTGCGGCGCAGGCGTTCGAGCCAGCGGGCTTCGGATTCACGTGAAATTTGATTACCCAGGATGCGTTCGATCTGCTCGCGCACTTCGGCTAGGGGCTGCAAGCCGGCGAATTTACGATCTTCCACGTACAGAAGGTAAACCGCCTCGGGGGCGAGAATCGGGTCGGTAGCCTGCCCTTTGGTTAACTCAAAGAGGGGTTTGCTGAACTCGGCCTTGAGGTCGGCGCGGGGCTGCCAACCCCAGTCGCCGCCTTTGGTGCGTTTGGCGTCCTGGCTGAGTTCGCGGGCCAGGTCCTCGAACTTCTCGCCGGCCTTGAAGCGGTCGACGATTTTTTGCGCGCGGGCCAGCAGGGATTCGTCGGTTTCACCGGCCTGGCGGGTCAGTGAGAGTAGGCGCATGTGAACCTGATCTTCCTGCTGAAAGCGGTCCTTGTTTTCGCTGTAAAAGGATTCGACGCGGGCCGGGCTGACCACGTTGCTGCTCTTGCGCTGCTGGCTGCGCATGTAGTCGTAGATCATGTCGTCTTCGACCTTCTTGCGGTAATCGCGGTAGGTCATGCCGGAGTTGCGCAGGTAGGCGAGGAACTTGGTGCGGTCGCTCTCGAAACGGCGGATCTGCTCCTCGGCGATGGCGTTGTTAATGTAACTGGCAGGGACCTTGCGCTTATCGTCCTTCTTGAAGTCCTTCACGATGAGGATGCGGTCGATCATCTCTTGGATGATTTCGTCCTGAAGGGATTCTAGCTTTTCGTTGAATTCCTTCTCGTTGCGAGCGGAGCGCTGCAGGGCCGGCACGCGCGGGCCGATTTCGCGGCGCAGGTCGTCGACGGTGATCACCTTGTCCTCGGCCACCGCGACAACGCCGTTGGCGAAGCGTTGGGAGAGGTTGTCGGAATGTACTGGAGCCAGTTGTGGGTCAAGTGGTTGTGCCAATACGGCAAGTGGGGCTAGAACGGTAAGGGCAGTGAGAGTACAGAGCCGACGGAACATCATGGAATGGGCGGATTGGGCAAACACGGAGGGAATACTGGAGTTAACCTAGGAGCCTGTCGGACTTGGAAAAATAAACGCATTAAATATTTGTATTATATTGACTACCAATTAAAAGCGTAACTAAGTAGTTCCATGGCAACCAAGTTCGTTATAATTGATCGGCGCACTCCGTTACTGCTGCCGCCCGACCTGCGGGATTGGGTGAAGCCGGATCACTTGGTGCATTTTATCATCGATGCGGTTGACTTGATCGACGTCAGTTCGGTGTCCGTAAATCAGCGTGGGAGCGGCAGTGCGCAATACCCGCCGTCGATGCTCCTGAGTTTACTGACTTACAGTTACGCGACGGGAGTTTTTTCCAGCCGCCAAATTGAGCGCACGACCTATGAAAACGTGGCAGTGCGCCTGCTCTGTGCCGACACGCACCCCGACCACGATACGATTTGCACGTTCCGCCGGGAGAACCGGGAATTGGTGCAAAAAGCTTTTGCTCAATTACTTCAGATGTCTGCGGCGTGCGGAGTGTTAAAGATCGGCAACGTCACGGTGGCCGTCGATGGCACCAAAATACTTGCCAACGCCAGCAAGCACTCGGCGGTGAGTTATGCCCATGCGGTTAAGACGATGGAAGTCCTTGATCTGGAAATCGCTGAACTGTTGCGCAAAGCCGACGCTGCGGACGCGATCCCGCTGCAAGACGGGTTGACGATCCCCGCAGAGATCCAGCGGCGCGAGGAGCGCAAGGCGACGTTGGCCAAGGCCAAGGCGGAAATCGAGGCCCGGGCGCATCTGCGGTTTCAGGCGGAACAAGCTGAGTATGAAGCTAAAATGGCAAAACGCTCCGCGTCCGAAGCCGACACGGGTAAAAAACCGCGTGGCCCAGTTCCCGTTCAGCCCGACCCCACTCCGGGCACGAAAGACCAGGTCAACCTGACCGATGAAGTCAGCCGGATTATGAAAACGGGCAACGGCTTCCAGCAGTGTTATAATGCACAAGCCGGGGCCGACACCGACTCGCGCCTGATCGTCGGTGCGCGGGTCTGTAATGCGCCCAATGATAAACAGCAGCTTGAGCCAAACCTGGCGGCCATCGCGCAACATATTGAGGTGGCGAACGTACTGATTGACAGTGGTTTTGTGAGTGAAGCGGCGGTGACAAAGGCCGAGTCCGCACCGGACGCAACCACAACGGGCGTAACTGTATATGCAGCGATGAAACGGGAGCCGCATGGCCGCACGATCGCCCAACTCGAACAGCACGAAGACCCGCCGCAACCGGGCCCCGAGGCGAGCTTCGCCGAACGCATGATCCACCGCACCGCTACGGCCGCCGGACGAGCGTTATATAAACTACGGCAAGAAACCATTGAACCGATTTTTGGTATTATAAAAGAGGCGCTCGGCTTCCGACGTTTTTTAATGCGCGGACTGGAAAAAGTATCCCTCGAATGGGAGCTGGTGTGCCTGGCCTACAACTTTAAGCGTCTTCATCGCCTCAACGCCAAACTGCGGCCGGCCTAACCTCGCCAACGCAGGAAAACCAACCCTCAAACACCAAAAAAATCCGGACGCGCCATTGATTAACCGCCCTAATCCAACGGGCCACAGCCCGAAGGAGTATTTTAGGCCCCAAAATCTATCCGCCACACTCAAAGTTGGCGCGCGGGCCGGGGACTTGGCCCGAACCCGCTTTTTTCAGTCCGACGGGCTGCTAGTGCTTACTTGCAATAATAAGTGATATTGTATCCGCTTTGTAGATGGGACGAAAAGCCGTGCGAATCACTTGTAGCGAGGGGGATCAGCAATCCCTAGAAAAACGGGCAACCAGCCGGATTGAGTCGAGGCAGCGAGTTGAGCGCGCCCGGATGATCCTTGGGTGCGTGAGTGGCGAGCAGGTGCAAGAGGTGGCGCGCCGCTGCAACACCAGGCCGAACACCGTAATAAAGTGGAGGGATCGCTTTGTGCTGCTTGGCATGAAGGGGCTGGATGATGCGGCACGGCCGGGCGCGAAGCGCACCTACGGTGAGGACTTTCGAGATCGGGTGCTGGCTTTATTGGAAGGGCCACCCCCTCCGGGGCAGGCGCGCTGGGATGGTCCAGCGGTGGCCCGTGTGCTCGGCGGCTCGGTGCACGCGGTCTGGCGAGTGCTGCGCAAGGAGGGCATTTGCCTGCAGCGCCAGCGCTCGTGGTGCGTGAGCACTGACAAGCAGTTCGCAGCCAAGGCAGCCGATATCGTCGGGCTCTACCTGAGCCCACCGGAAAAGGCATTGGTGATAAGTGTGGATGAAAAGCCTGGCATCCAAGCCCTAGAGCGCGCCACCGGTTACGTGGAGACCGACAATGGTAAAATCGTCCAGGGACTCAAAAGCACCTACAAGCGCCACGGTACACTCAACTTGTTCGCTGCCCTTGATGTGGCCACGGGCTTGATCAAGACGCAGAAAACCACCCTTAAGCGCCGGGAGGAGTTCCTGCTGTTCATGGACCAAGTGGTGGCGGATCACCCGCCCGAGAGAGAACTCCACGTGATTTTGGATAATTATTGCACCCACAAAAAGTGCGACGCTTGGCTCGCTCGGCACCCCAATGTCCACTTCCACTTTACCCCAACCTCGGCGAGTTGGCTCAATCAAGTTGAAATCTGGTTCGGCATACTAACAAGGAAGGCGCTACGGGGCGCGAACTTCAGAAGCGTCGCCGAACTTAGTCAGGCCATTGACGCTTTCGTCGCCGCCTACCTGCCCAATGCCAAGCCGTTCAAGTGGCGCAAGCGCGAGGTCAAGGGAAGCCAACTCAGAAATACTATCATTAATCTACGCAATTAAGCACTAGGAAGGATCCGCCAGAAGCATTCGTTGCGGCTGATCCGCGGGATCCTGACGCGTGGCGGGAACGTTTCGCCATGCATCCGGTGACGCGGACTCACATGAACCGTGGCCATGCAGAGGCGGTCCATGTTGGGGATGTTGAGGATCCGGTCTCCCGGTCACGCATGCTTAGAAATGCACAGCTCAAGACCCTGCGGTTGCTTTACTTCATGCAGCAGGTGCTTGGTAAGACGGATTGGAGCGTGGCAGACGATGAGGGCTTCGACACGCCACATCACCGGGCAGAAGTGGACTCGTGGATTTTCGACGATCCCGAGATCGCTCCTTTCCGAGAGATTCTCTACCATTTCCCTCCGCAACCCTATGTCCGCGAGAGCAGGCGAATCATCGGCTTGCACACGCTGACCGCAAAGGAAATCGAGCGTCGGCCGGGGGCTCCCGTGCGCTTCGAGGATGTCGTTGCCATCGGCGATTACATGGTGGATCTGCACCAGCAAGTGACTCCTTCGGTTCTTGAAGCGGACCTGGATTCGCAAAACGATGCCCCTGCATTTAATGGCGATCGAGGCTATGGTCCCTTCGCCATACCTTTCCGTTGTTTCATTCCCGAGCAAGTGGATGGCCTGCTGGCGGCGGAAAAGAACATCTCGCAGTCCCGCCTGGCCAACGGAGCGACCCGTGTCCAACCCTGCGCCATGCTCACCGGGCAGGCAGCCGGTGCCATCGCCGCCCTGGGTATCCGCCATGGCGTGCCGCCACGCATCCTTGCGCCGGTGCTTGTGCAGTGGGAGCTGCTTTCCTCGGGTTGCCCCCTCACCATCGCCCCGCTGCGGGATCTGGCGACTGATAGTCCAGAGTGGAAATCCGCGCAGCTTGCCGCAGCGTGCGGTTTTATGGAACTGGACAACGGCTGGTTTCACCCCTGTGCTCGTCTCGACACCGCCGCCCTGAGTCAGAGCGCCGAGAGGCTTTCGGTAGCACCTCCTGAAAGCGACGGCGCGATCACCCGCCAGTCTCTGGCGACCGTTCTGGGTCTGGCGGCAAAGCATTCACAGGTCACTTTGGACTATCGTTTGGCTGATGGTTTCGGGGACGAGCCTGTCACCCGTTCGGAGACCGCTCAAGTTCTCGCCGACCTCTTGGTTGCACGCGGGCTCGCGCTCGTGACCGGAGAAGGGCAAGTCGTCCGTTGGATCGAGCCGCGCCCGGTCACTCCCCCCCTCTGTTTACAAGACCTGAGTAGTGCGCTGTTCCCTCCCAGCGAACGTTGGTGGATGGAATCTCACAGCGACTTCCGCCACTGGTTCGATCTTTTGCAAAGGAGCTGAAAACCAGGGCCATCCCTCGCCAAAAGCAACGCGTTTCCGAACTGCTCTTGTCGGGACTGTTTTTCCTCTTAGGTTTAACATTTCAGTTTAAAAAGAATTCGTTTTCGATGATGAGGCAGAGGGTGTGGTAAATCGGGAGATGGAATTCCTGAACCTCCAGCGTTCGCCTGGCTGGGACGCGGAGGCAGAGGTCGCAGAGCGGCGCGAGTTTCCCGCCGCCCTCACCGGTCAGTCCGAGCACCTTGAGCCCCTTCGCCCTCGCGACCTCGGCGGCGGCGCAGACATTCTCTGCGTTGCCGGAGGTCGAGAGACCCACGAAGAGGCTGCCGGGGCGGCCGAGAGCCATGACGAGCTGGGCGAATTCCAGGGTCGGGTCGATATCGTTGGCGACGGCGGTGCGGAGCGCCGGAAAGCCGGTGAGCGGGATGCAGGGCACGGCCTGCTGGAGCTTGTCGGCAAGCTCGGGGCGCAGACCCGCGCGCTGCTCCTGCGTGAGCGGGCGGCGCGACTCGAAGCCTTTCATGAGTTCGCCCGCCCAATGATCCGCATCGGCGGCGCTACCACCGTTGCCGGCGATGAGTGCGTTGCCACCGTTGCGGAAGCATTCGAGAAACAAGTCGGCGGCATTGCGGATATCAGCGGCAAGCGGGGCGAGTTCGGGGCGACGATTCAGCAACTCGGCAAGATGGTCACGGTGCGATGAATTGTTCGGCATGGCGATTTATTGGATTTGATGAATTTGCGGCTCGAGCGCGGCGGCGAGAGCCTGGAGGTCGCCGATGGATTCGCCGAGTTCGGCGGGGACGACGCGGCAGGCGGCGAGAAGTTCGGGCAGTGCTTCGGTATGGAGTTCGCGTAGGAGCGCCGGTTCGAGGTGGCGGCGCGCGCGCGCGCGAAAAGCGAACCGAGCACGACGACCTGCGGGTTGAGGAGATCGACGAGCAGGGCGACGGCGCGGCCGAGTTTGCCCCCGGCTTTTTCCAAAAGCGCGATGGCGCGTGGGTCGCCTGCATCGGCGGCGAGCGCGACGTCCTTGGCCGAAGTGTCGGCGGGCCAGCCGGCCGCGCACGCCTGGCGTCCGATGCCGCCGCCTGATGCCCAGCCTTGGACGCTGCCACGTTTGCCGTAACCGAGCGGGCCGTCTTCGGTGAGGCGCACGTGGCCGATCTCGCCCGCGTTGCCCCCGGCTCCGGCGAGGAGGCGTCCGCCTGCGATGATGCCCGCGCCGAGTCCCGTGCCGCAGGTGAGGAAAACGAGGTCGCTTGCTCCTTGACCCGCGCCCCAACGCCACTCGGCGAGCGCGCCGGCGTTGGCGTCGTTGACCAGGGCGACGGGTTTACCGAAGTCGGCGGAAAACCAGGCGACGAGCGGGGCGTGTTCCCAACCGGGCAGGTTGGGCGGGGCAAGCAGACGGCCTTGCGCGAGGTCGAGCGGCCCGCCGCACGCGATGCCCACGCGGTGGAACTAGCGGCCAAAACCCAGCGCGGCCTCGCGGATGAGGCGGCGGGTTTCGTCGGGTGTGGTGGTCGGGAACTGGGCGCGGGCGTGGACCTGGCCGGCGGCGTCGCCGAGCACGACGGCGGTCTTAGTGCCGCCGAGGTCGATGCCGAGGAGGAGATCAGAGGGCTGTTAGCTCATGCATGGAATGGTTGCTCGTGGTGATCTACGCGCTGGGCGCTAAGCTGACGTCAGGTTTTGGGACCAGCCCGACCGCTGCCGAAGATGGCGGCTTGGGCGGCTCGACATTCGGTTCGGGCCGGCGGGCAAATAGGAATGAAATGAACGCCACCCCTGCCATCGCCACGCCGAAGAATACTTGAAAGCGCCACGCATCCAGCCCGACCACCGCGCCGGCCGGTCGCAACACACAGCCCCAGCCCAGGGTCGCGAGCCCGGCCACCAGCGAAGTCAGAGCTCCATAAACTGAAATCATCAAGGTGCGTTGCTCCGGCGGAATGAGCTTCGGCAGGTAGGCGAGGTTGCCCACCGTCCAAGTAGCGCCGCCAAGGCCGAGCGCGATATAAGCCGCAATCAAACCAACGCTCCCGCCGAGACCGGTGCGCACAAAAACCATCCAGTAAGCGGCGAGGCCAAAATAAAGTCCGAACGATAGCAATACGAAGGGACGCGCCCCCATCCCGTCAATGCGCCGACGGATGAGCACCGAGGCAAGGATCACCCCGCCGTAGCGAAAGACCTCGAGCCCCATGATCCAGCTCGGTTCAAGTTCGCGCACGGTTTTCAGGTAATAGGCTAGGAAGGGGGGAATCGGCGCAGTCGTCGCAAAGCAAAGCAGCGATAGCCAAAGGTAACGTCGAAACTCGCTTCTTCGCAGCACGATGTCTGGCAACGTACGAAACACGGTCTCGAGCTTGATCGGCTCGGGCACCGGCCCGTCTGGCAGGCGGCGCAACGCATAGTAGCTCCAAATCGAACCCGCGAGCGAGATGCCGTATTGCACGCCTAGTGCCGGGAAAACCGGCAGCACCGCGAACAAACCCGCGCACACCAGCAGCGTCAGCACACTAGACACCCCGGCCAGCATTGACTCGCTGGAGAAATAACGGCCACGCGCCCCTTGGGGAATGATCGAGTAAAACCACGGCATCATCGCGGCCAGCCCGATGGCTCGAAATAGACAGAAAAAGAAGATCATGCCGACCAGAGCCGAAGCCATCCACGACCGCACCCCGATCGTTGGCGCCAGCACCGCGAGCATGATCGGCACCAGGAGCAGAAGCGAACGAATGAGCCAGCCGCCAAGCATCAACCCTTTGTAGCCGTAGCGTGGCAGCAGCGCGGTGGCCACTATCTGCACTGGCGTGAGCAAAAAAAACATCGATGCGGCCAGACCCACTTTTTCCGGTCCAGCGCCCAGTTGCTCCGCGAAAAGCACCAACGGGGTGCCGATGGCAATCTGCCACCCCATCGCATTAAAAAATGAAAACACCAAACCCGGTCTCAACGGCCCCAGTTCGGGGTCGGTCTTGTTGGAAGGTAGCAGGCGTGAAAGCATGGCTAGAGACGCGGACCCAGCGTGGCGTTCAGGATGAGACATTGCGCGAGGTCGAGCGGTCTGCCGCAGACGATGCCCATACCTTTGAACTCGCGTCCAAACCCAGCGTCGTTGTCGCCGATCACGACGGCGCTCATAAGACCACCGAGGTCGATGCCGGGGAGGAGGTCGTTGGGCGGCTGGCTCATCGCGCGGGCTGGAATTGTTTTTGAGCAAATTCCAGCAGTGCGGGCAGCGCGTCGCTGACCGTGCTCCAGACGTGTCCGCCGGGGATTTCGCGGTAGTCGTGGGCAATGCCGAGCTCCGTGAGGCGGGCGTGGAAGTTGCGGTTCATGGTGAAGTCGAAGGCCTCGACGGGTGCGAGTTGCAGGATGGGGAGGCCGCGCAGGCGCTCGGCTTTCGTGAGGCAGTTGAACTCGGCGTAGCGTGCGGGGTCGGCCATCACGGCCGGGACGCCGTAGTTTTGTTCCTTGGGCAGCGCGGGGTTGGGGAAATCCACCAGCGCCATGGCGATGGCCAGGCCGCCGATGCGTTCGCGGTGGTCTTGCGCGAAACGCACCGCGCCGAAGCCGCCCATGCTCCAGCCGGCGATCACGGTTTTGGCGGGCGCGGCGGAGACGGGAAACTGGCGCGGCACGGCGTCCAACAACTCGCGCAACATCGACTGGTAGTGGCTGCCCGCGACGAGCGGCGAATCGATCCACCAGGCGCGGTCGCCATTCGGGCACAAGACGGCGAAGGGCTGGCGGGCGATCAAGGCCTTGGCGCGGGCGTCGTCGGCCAGGCTGCGGTGGTTGCGCCCGTCGCCGTGCAAGATCACCACGAGCGGCCAACCGCCGGACGGCGCGACGCCGGGCGGCACGAACAGCGAGTAGGCAACGGAGCGACCGAGGGCGCGGCTGTCCAAGGCGTGCGCTTTCAGCACCTCGGGCGAGGCGGTTTGTCCGAGGCCGAGGACGGGCAACGACAGGAGCATGAGAGCGACGGCGAGGCGGAGGGAGTTCATCAGGGGATAGGTTGTTCGTGGTGATCGATGCGCTGGGCGCGGGGCGGGCGTCCGGGCTTGGCCGGGCTGACGGCGTAGCTGGCAATTTCGTGGCCTCGGCGGCGGCGGGGTTGTGCAGGCGCACGATCCAGGCGAAGCCGGTCTAGGCTTTTGAGAATACTACCTCCTGAAGCTTGGCGGCGAACTCGGGCGGAAGCGCGGTCTGCTCGGCGGCGGAGAACGGCTCCAATCACGGTTTTCGGGTTTATAACTTTTTGAGATTAGACGCGGGCTCTCATAGAGTTTTTCAGGGTAGCCGATTTTCCCCTTCATAGCCGATGAGGCAAGGTGCCTGAGACGCAGAGGGAGGTGCGTTGCTCGTGGGCGGCGAAGTCCACTGGCAGGACGCGGTAGAACCACGTCTCGCCGGGGGCGACGTTTTCATCGCGATAGGTCACGTAGAACTCCCGAGCGGGCGGCACCTCGGCAACCAAGGTCTCGGCGGTTGGCATGAAATCGGGCGTTGAGGAGCGGTGGACGCGATAGAGCGCGAGGTCGCGTTCGGCGGAGCGTTGCCAGTAGAGCCAGAGCCGCTTGCTGGGCAAGGGAACCACGCCGACCTCGACCAGCGGGCGTGGCGGAGTCGTGTTGTTGATCCCGGTCGCGGTGCGCAGCGGGGCGCTGGCGGGGCCTTGCCGGTTATCCGCTGCGGCAACGGCCACCCGGTAGGTGTAGTCGGTGCCGGGATTGAGGTCGCGGTCAACAAACTCACGGTCGGTGGTGTAGCCGACCAGGGTTCTTTGCGAGGGCGCCTCGGCGTGGACCTCGCTGCGGAAGATGTGAAAACCCGCAGCGGGACGGTCGTCCACCGTTCGCCAGGCGAGGTGGATGCTGGCATCGGTCGTGCGTTGCACGGAAAGCTCGGCGATGGCGTGTAATGCCTCCGCCGGGCCTTCCAGGCGGATCGTGGCGAAGGCGTAGGCTGCGAGGTCGAACTCCACGGTGTTGCCCTGAACCGGGAGCGGGGAAAGGTCGTTTTCCACCAGGTCGCAGAGCGTGGCTTGGGCGCAGGGAAGTCCGGTCAACCCGAGCCGAACCCGCGTGGTGGGGCGACCCTCGGTTTCGACCAGCCGGACGATGTTGCCGCGTCCCGGTGCGGCGGACCGTTTTAAGACGCTGAGCTGCACATTGGGCGCATCGACGCTGAGCACGGAGAGGCGGTTGGGTGTTTCCGCAGCGCAGGCCGAAACCAGCGCTGGCAGGGCTTGGCGCCAGCCGAAATCGGCGGCTTGACCCGCTCTCCAATCGCCCGCGTGGGCACGGAGCGAGTAGCTCAGGGTCGCTTGATAAGAGCCCGCCGAGAGGTGGGTCAGGCCCGCCATGCGATTTGACCAGACGTAGTTGAACAGATGGGAGTTGGTCGCTTTGAACTTAGGACCGAACTGGTTGTAGTTGATCTGCCCGCAGTGGAAGCAGGCCGCCTCGCGCGGGGAGAGAGTGATGCCGAAGTCGGCATTGGCGACATCGATCCAGCGGTTGGCCATCACGAAGTCGGTGTTGGAACCGGGAGCCAGATCCTTGGCCGGGTCCAGCGTTCCCGGTCCCTGCTCAACCCGGAATGAGGCTGCGGGCACGGCGAATGGGAAGGCCACAAAAACATTCTCACGATAACGGTCGGCCTTGGTCGTGTGCAGGAATCCCATGCGGCGGACGTCGTTAATCACCTCCAGGCGATCCTCCTCGGCAAAGAGGCGCAGCGTAGTGACGATCTCGACGTCCAACTCGTTGTCCTTGGTTATGATCTCAACGGCGGCGGAGATCGGTCCCTGATCTTGCACACGCACAGTGGAATGCCCGATCCGCTTCAAGGTGAGATCGGCCGAGAAAAGTGCCGGTGCATGGCAGCGGATGAAGGTGTTGAATGAGAACTGAGCCTTCACATCCAACAACTCACGATCCAAAACCAGACTACGCAGGGAGCGAACCGCGCCGTCGGCTCGACTGACTTCCAGGCGATACCAACGGTTGTGCAGGATGACAGCGAGTTCATCTTCCCGAGCGACGACCTCGAAAGCGGAGGGCAACGAAACCGAGCCGAGCGCCAAGCGATACACGGCGTAACCCAGCGCCGGAACATCGGCGTGGAAACGCAGCTTGCCCTCCGGAGTGTATTCCGCCGGGACGATTGTTCCCGTGGTTTCCTCTACGATATGGTAGGCCCTTTGGTTTAAAGCCTGAACCGGCAGTGGATACTCGGCTATGCCGCTGCGAGGATGCGCCAGCGAGTTCCAGACGGCGAGGCGCTCCGGCACGGATGCGGGGTATTCATTTTTCCCCAGCAAAGTTTGCTCGGCTCGCGCGATAGCTTGGTCGACGAAGGCGCGAGCGCGGCCAAGACCATGCTGTTTTACGACCACGGTGTTGAAGACGTTTTGATCATTCACCGAGAGCATCGTGGGCCAGCAGTGCTCATCGAACTCTACCAAAGTCTGGTAGGCTTCCTCGAAACCCCACGTGAGCGGGGCGAAGATTTCCGGATCCCGGCTGGCGGCCAGAACGTGCAGCGACTCGGCAAAGGCGAGCAGTCGGGTGGTCTCGCGTTTTTCGCCTTGGGCCTTCGGATCAATGCTGCTGTAGTCGGCGGAATTGTTGGCGGTATCTCCCCGGATTTCAGGAATGACTGCTCCGTATTTTTCTTCGAGATAGGCGAGCGCCCCAAAAGCATTTTCGAACTGAATTTTGGGGTAATCAAATTTCTCGCGCCAAGAGGCGATGGCGCGCTCCGCTTCATGCGGCACTTCCCAATCAACATAGTTGGAAATGATCACGGCATCGTAAGGGTAGGGTCCGCGAACCTCGCCACGAGCCAGTTGCTCCAGATAGTTCGTAGCATCAAGCGCGGCGGAATCGATAAAGGCGGCTCCATAACCGCCGCCGCTGCCCAGATTGAATTGTTCGCTATAACTGCCATGGAAGCTGGTGAGGATGCGACTGGTTTGATCGGGACCGGTCATCCAAGCGATGGGTGGCAAGCCCAGTTGAAACGGGTTGCGCGGGCTTTGGGCAATGCGTCCCGGGCCGCGAAAATACGTTTTTTGCTTGATCAGGTGCCTGAAACCGCCCTGCGCGAGAATCTGGTAGCCGGGCCAAGAGACGCTGGGGTTGTCGGGCACGGCGATGCCGGTGACATCCAAACCGAAGCGGTCGCGCAGATGTCGGCGGGCGGGATAGGGCAGGCGGGCGAGTTGCTCGTAATCCATCCAGTGAAAATGCGGGCCGCTGGGGTTGCCCATCAGCGTCATTTTGCCGGTTTTGAGATAGCCTTCGACAAACGCGACCAGAGCCTGCGGCCCTCGCTCGCGTTCATAGGCACGCAGAAACCCCAAGTGCTCAATGTGATAGTGCCAGTCGTGATATTGGTCGTGGTCGGTGCAGAGGCGTCTGGCTAGGTCCAGGTAATCGGCGGCATCGCGCTGCATGACGTCGATGCGCCCGTCGTAGCCGAGATCGTAGTGAGAGGCCTTGAGCAAATACACCTTCCACTGGCGCGCCGGTTGCCACTCGCCACGCCAGACCAGCGGCGCGGTTTCGCCTTCGAAGCGCATCTCGACCGCCAGCTCGGTCGGCGTGGAGACGGCGGGCAGCAACAGCTCCAAGCGCGACTCGCCGGGAACCAAGGTCACCGGAAGAGACGGTAAAGCGCGCCCCCCTAAATTGACATCAAGCGTCCCCGCAACGGCGGCGGGCGCGATGCTGGCCACGCGCAACCAGGCGAGTTGGCGGAGTTGCCCATCCTTTTGTTTAGGGAATAGGGCCGTGGGTTGGACGTCGAGGAGGCGGAAGGGTGTGGACATGGTATTCATTAAAAAGGTTGGAGAGAGGCGGGATCAGTTTCCCGGGGTGCGGACGAGGCGGCGGAGTTCGCGGAGGCAGCGGCGGGCTTGGTCCCAGGCGGGCGGGAAAACACTGAGGTTGTAGCCGTGGGGGGTGGCCGGGCCGATTTCAGGGACGATCCAGAGGGGCTCGGCGTCGGGGAGGCGGGGCTGAAGCAGGGGGGTGATGAAGCGCCGCCAAGTCTGGAACTCGGGGGTGAGGCGACCGGTGGAGTTCATGACGGGCACTTGGGCGTGCTGGCCGTTGAAGGGCCGGAGGTGGAGGATGTGGACGAGGGTGCGGGGACCGGAAAGGGCGCGGTGAAAATGCTCGGGGCGGAGATGTTTGACGAGGGCATGGTGAGAGGGGTCGAGCGTCACGGGCAGGGGTTCGCCCGTGCGATGGGCGTAGGCGGCGGCGAGGGTGGCGAGGCGTTCGGGCGTCTCGGTCGCGGTGTTGCGGTGGGTTTCGAGGGCCCAGCGGGCTTGGCGTCGCTCGGCGGCGGTGTGGAGGCGGAGGCAGGCGCGGAGCGCGGTTTAGGCGCACGGATCGAAGGCCACGGTTGTACCGGTGATGGGGCTTTGATAAACGGGCGGAAGTTCGCGGGCGGTGAGCAGCATCGAGATTTCGCTCCAGGTGCTCATGCTCGCGGTGTGACCGATGGGGCGCATGCCATCCATCGTCATGAGTCGCTCGCTGATGCAACCGTCGGGCCGTCCCGGCCAGACCGACTCGTCGCCGGGGCGCAAGATCATTTGCGAGATGCAGCCGACGATATCGACGAGCATGTGAAGGAATCGGTCCTCACCCGTCGCCTCATGGAGCAGGAGCAACGCCTCGCAGGAAGATGTGCAGACACCCGGCGCGCCGTGTTGATTCTGGGTGTTGGCAAAGACGGCGCCGCGCGCCTGGATGCCGATGCGACCGAGTGGCGAATCCGCCGGCAACTTCGCGTCGTAGCGCAGGACCCAGGTGGCGAAGAGATCGGCGGCTTGCACGGCACGCTCGAGCCAGCGCGCTTCGCCGGTGGCGCGGTGAAGATGCACAAGCCCGGCCAGCAGCGCGTAGTTGCTCTCGGAATCCGCCGCCATCAGCGCATCCCCGACCCCGCCGCAGGTGTAACCGCGATCGATGAAATGCGTGCCGTAGTAATCCGCCAGCTTTCGCGCGATCTCGAGGTAGCGGGGCTCCTTGAACCATGCCGCGCCGCGCACCAGCGGCTCGATGCCGAAGCTGCCGCAGGCGCTGTCGCCCCAGAGCACCTCGCCGGTGTCGAAATCGACCGTGTAACCAAGATGACCAAATCGCTCCGCGGTGCTGACCATCGCCTCGAGGTTACCCTTCGCAGCGGCTTCCCAAACGGGCTCGATTTTCTCACCTCGCGAGCGCAGGAGTTCGAGCACTTTCAAAACATCGCGTGTGCACTCGAGCGGTCGGCGGATGAGCGAAAAGGCGCGGCATCCGAGACGCTTGCCTCCGAAGCTCAACCAGCGCTCGCCATTGTGCAGGCCGTGGAAATAACCACTCGGCGTCACCGCATTGCGGCAGAGGGTGTCGAGCATGCGCACCGCACGGCGACGGCGCTCGGGATTTTCCGACATCGCCATCGCGACCATGGTCACACCGCCGCCGACCCAGCCGGTCTGAAGGAGCCAGCCCTTATCTCCCATCTGACTCTGATAATAGCCGTTCCGCTCATTCCAGTTGTGGGCGTCCTGCTTGGCCTCGATCCGCTCCGCTGCATCGGCAAAGGATAGGGATCGCGGACGCGGCGCGCTTCCCACGCAGGTCTCGCCATGGAGGGCCACCCGATGAATGAAGGCGGGAATCGTCTCGGCGGGCACCGGCATGAGGCGCGCATGGAAAATCACGGGCTTGCCCGGCTCGAGGTCCATGCCCGGCTCGTTGGTGACATCCACCCAATCACAGAAACGATAACGGCGCTTGCGCATGACAGGCAGGCAGAGTTCCACTCTCACCGCTTCACCCGGCAGTGTGACGAGATTCACGCCGCTCACACCCCAGTCTCCGTCGATGTCGAAGCCGACCAGACATCCCATCCGCTGCTGCGGATCAAACACGCCGGCGGCGGGAATGGCAAAGGCATTGGCGGCCAACTCGGTGCGGTAGCCGGTATCGGCGCTTAGGCGCGGGATGTCCGACACCACGATCGGGCCGTCGGGCGTCACGCCTTCGGTCAGCAGATAAGGCGCGTAAGGCTGCGGCGAAACCACAAAGCGGTTGCCATTGTAGATCACACCCGGCGCGATGACATAGCTCTTCCACCCCAAACCAAGCTCAAGCGGCAGCACCAACTGCACGCCACTCAGGGCCACGGGCGACTCGACGCAAACTTCCAATGCCACGCCGTCGGCGGATTCGCCCGGAGTGAAAGAAACTCGCAGCCCCGCCGCCGCGGAGCCTGAAGGAGCGGAGAAATGAAGACCATCGCCCGCGGGCTCAAGTGTGACGGTGGCAGCATTCTCGCCGGAAAAGATCACCTGTGGCGCGGCAAGACGCACAGCGGGACTGTGACCGTTTTGCTCTTCAAGGAGTGGAGTGGTGGATGTCCTCATTTGGTTGTTTTGGATGTGAGTTTAGGAAAGGCATCATCTTTTTGGGAAATAGCTTCGAAGTAAATGGGGGAAATTCATGGCGCGCAATCCACGCGAGTCCGTGCCTTCCAATCCCGATAAAGTCTCCAGAGGAAGAAGAGGGCGACTGCGCTCCAGCAGAGGCTCCAGACGGGGATGTAGCGGTAGGCGTAGTCGCTGCCATGGTGGAGGCGTTTCATGAGGTCGAGAAACAGCCCCCCAAAGCCCCCACCGATGATGGATCCTAAGGAGCGGACCAAAGCATTGGCCGAGCAGAACTGGCCGTAGCGGTCGTGCGGTAGCAACCGCATGTTCATCGGCTGCATCATTGCCTCGGTGAGGACGGCGAAGGGTAGATTGATGGCGCTGATCGAGATCGCGATGTTGAACGCGGTGGCGGGGGCAAAATCGAAGAACAACCAGACCAGGCCTAGCGGCATGAAAAACAGATTTATCAGCTTTACCCACACCAGAACTCGCAAGGGATGGAAGCGGTCGCCCAGTGCTCCGGCGGGGTAGGTTAGAGCCTGTCCCGAAAGCATAAAAACCTAGCAGTGAACTATTAGCATAAGTTTAATGATGCCTAAAGAGGGGTAATTCCCTGGTTTTGGTCAAAAAAAAGCCGCTATAATCGGCCATGAAGTCAAAACCCGTATCCGCCACCTCGGCCATTGCCCTGCAACGCTGGTTGCGTCCGGCGCTAACGCCAGTCGGTGCCAATAAAGATTACGCCGAGTTTCGCCAGCAATTGGAAGGACTCGACGCGTTGTTGCGTGGCAGCCACTTGGAGACGATGGCGATGGACTTTGCCAAGGCGGGGGCAGGCCAAGCCAGTGTCGCACAACTACGCCAGCGTATGGAGTTTGCGCTCAAAGCGTTACGCTTTGAAGTGTTGCGGGTGCATTTGGGCAACATATCCTTTCGCGAGCTTTCCCGTAGCATTGCCTCAAGTGATTTACTGGCGGATTTTTGCGGTGTTCGCACGCTTGAGGGAATCAAGGGGGCGTCCAAAAGTGTGCTGGAGCGGGCCTCGAAGTTTTTCACCGCCGAACAGGTGCGCTGGATGGGGCAAGTGTTGGTGGAGATGTGCGGCGAGAAGGATCGCGCCACTGAACTCGGGTTGAGCGCGCCGCTGGACATGGATGTTTGCCTCATCGACGGCACGTGCTTGGAGACCAACATCCACTTCCCGGTGGACTGGGTGCTGTTGCGTGATGTGTCCAAGACTTTGCTCAAGGCCATGATTTTAATCCGCCGCGCTGGACTGCTCCACCGTATGCCTGAAGAGCCGGAGTGCTTTGCCAAGCAGATGAACAAGTTGTGCATGTCAATGACCCACGCAGGCCGCCGCAACGACGCCAAGCGCGCGCGTAAACAGATCCTGCGCAAGATGAAGACGCTGTTACGCACGATCGGAGAACATGCCCGCCGCCACCGCGACCTGTTGGCGCAGAAGTATAGCCAAACCCATTACAGCCAACGCCAAACCAAGCGGATAACCACCCGCATCGACGCTATGCTCGGCCAACTGCCCGCCGTCATCAAGCAGGCCCACGAGCGCATCATCGGCGGACGCCCGGTGCCCAACGACCAAAAGATCCTCAGCGTGCATGAACTTGATGTGAACGTACTGGTTCGCGGCAAAGCAGGGAGCCAAGTCGAGTTTGGCAACTCGTTGCTGTTGAGCGAGGCGCTCTCCGGTTTAATCACCGACTGGCAACTCTACCAGGGCGCGGCTCCGGCAGAATGGTGCCAACTCGAGGAAAGCCTGGCGCGGCAGAACCGCTTTGACCTGAGTGCGCCGATTAGCGCGGTCGGCACCGACCGCGGCTTCGCCACCAAAAAAACTTCCGCAATGCTCAAGCAACAAGACGTTTACGATGCGGTATGCCCGCGTGATCCGCACGCGCTCAAGGAGCGTTTGAGCGAAAAACGCTTCGCCCAATTGCAGCGGCGCCGTTCGGCGACCGAAGCGCGCATTGCGATCCTCAAACAACGCCTCGGCGGACGCTTGCGCTGTAAAGGGTTTGCCAACCGCTACCGTTCGGTGGGTTGGAGTGTACTCGGTCACAACCTCTGGCTGGTGTCACGAATCCTTGCCGAGGAAATAACACTTCCGCTGGCCGCTTAATTCAATTTTCCGGCAAAAATGTGAATAACCCTGGGGCTCGCCCCGGCTTTGCCGTACCTTACTACCGCGCTTGGGGGCGGGAAAAATCGATTCGGGCCGCCGTTTAACGTCGCTGGGGTGATTCGTGCCACCTCGTTCGCCCGCAATCCCAATGGACCTCTGCGCACTTTTTAAAAATCCGGAAATTTGGGACAGGCTCTAGGTTAACAGCATGTTCATGAAGCTCACAGTGCCGCTGATCATGCCGATCTGCGCTAGATCGAGGCCGATGGATTTTTGCAGGAAGACATTGAAAACCCCGAGCGTGCCCGCGATTGCCCAACAGGCAGTGCACAGGAATAGATTCCAGTAGTAGCGATCGGTATAGCACTCGGTGACGTAGAGTTTTACTTGGGTAAAAAAACCGCTTCCGGCCTTGTCAGTTTCGGGCGGCGGCGGGTATTCGCCCTCCTTTACCTTCCAGCACATAAGGCCCATGCCGACGGCATAAAGGAGCGCGGCGCTAACGTAGATTTCAGTCATGTGGGTTTCCGCGTGCTTAAAAATGAAGAACCCAAAAATCATCGACTCCAAGTGGGCGACGATTCGAAAGATGCCAAGGAAACGGCCGAGGAATTCTTGCGGAACGACGTCGTTGAACAAATACCAGAAAACCGAGTTCACGAACATGTCGAAGAACTTGAAGGCCACCATAAAGACGCCGATGCAGGCGATGGTGACGGTGGAGTGCGACAGGCCCCAAGAGACAGGCAGGAGGCCGTGCAGAACATGCCCGATCTGCTCGGAGAAGCCGAGAAGCAGGAGGCAGCCGGTCAAAAACGGCAGCGTGTAGAGAATGAAAGGAATCCGGCGCCCCATCGGTCCGCGGTGGCGGTCGCTCTTGAAGCTCACCCATGGGCACACCGTCGTGTTCAGCATACCGGGGAGCGTCGTCATGATCAGTGCGATGGCCCAGTTCGGCGCGTCCAGACTGCGCAGCTTGAGGGGCACGATCGCCGGGTTGAGGGACTCCATGACCTGAAAACAAAAGTCTCCCCAGAGCAGCCATCCAAACAACGCCACCAGCCCCATCTTGGTATAAGTGAGGGTGCCTACGCTGTAGGTTTTTGGAGGCGATGCGGGCCGGGGCGATGCGGGGGTGGGGTCGTTCACGTAAACGGAACTCTATCAGGTTGGAGTCCAAAGCTCAAAACGCCGTTTATGTTAGTCGTCGCAACCCTGCCCGCCCGGCCCTCCTCATTCCTTCCCCAGGCGGCAGCTCTTGCCTTCCCGGAAGCGGCTCTCAACGCGGAAGGTTTGCGGCATCGCGGGCAGGCCATGTTCGTAGTGCCGCAACTGAGCCGCCATCAGATCCACCGCTGCGGAGCCGATCAGGGCTCCGGGATAAATGAGACCGGTGAGATTCGGGCTGCGGGGGGCAGGGGGACTGGAAGGAATGCGCCTCTCGGTTGATAATGGGCCATCGAGATCGAGCAGGAAAAGGTCCGGTGGGGTGGGGCGGGTCTGCGGCAATGCCTCGTGCCAACGGACGACTTCGCCCAGCGCGGTCACCACCACGTCCGGACGGAATTCGCGGCACCAGCGGCGGAACTCCCGCTCCGCGTCTGGGCCGCCCAAGCGCAATGCGGGAACCTGCTCCTTCACCGGCAACCATAACTGGCGTTCAAGGAAGGTGCCCATCCATTGGCGGGCGCGGGCGTCGGGGTCCACCGAACCGACCATGCCCGGCCGCGCATAGCCCGCCGCAAGCAGCCGCGAGAAGACGCGCTGCATCCCGTCGTAATGGTTCTGGGTCGCCCGGTGAAACCCGGTGAGAGGTTGGCAATAATCCGCAGCCGCAACCGCCAGATTATCAAAGGGCATCTCGATGGGAGCGCATTGCGCCGACAAGGGACCGAGCACCACGCCGTTCACCCCTCGGGCTTCGAGGATGCCGCCGATGCGTTTCCATCCTGGATTTCCCGATGTCACATGGAAGTAATCCACCATGAGTCCCAAAGCCTCCGCCCGCTCCCGCACTCCCTGCCAGATCGCGGCCATCCATGGCCGGCTCTTCAAGCGCTCTGCCGGTTCGCCGCAGAGAAAGATGATAGACGGCTGGGAGGCGACCCGGTCGCCGCGCCTGCTGACGTGCCAGGCCTCATGAAACGGATTCCGCCGGTAGCCCTGCTTTTGCAGAACCTCCAGCACCCGGTCCCGGGTTTCTTTCGCGACCGTGGGATGGTTGTGGATCACCCGCGACACGGTCATGATCGAGACTCCGGCCTCTTGGGCCACTGAAATGGTGGTCGCCTTCATGCCTGGATCATCTCCTTTTGGGGCGCACGCAACGTCCGCCCCTCCACGAACGAGTTGGCGAAACTCTGCAGAATATCGGCCCGCGCAGGCAGTCCGGTTTCGCCGTGGTAGAGCATCACGGCAAGCGCATCCACTGCGCTGCGCCCCAGTTCCCCGCCCGGTTGCGGAATCCCGGCAGCATGCCGGATCACCGGAAAATCCTTGCGCAGGCCGAGGTGGAAATAGCCGACTTCCTCCGGGATTCGCAGCCCCTCCTCGTGCAGCCATGCCAGATACTCGGTGATGCCGCCGCTCACGATCACATCCGGGCGATATTTCCGGAACCACCGCAAATACGCGGCCCTGCACGGGGCGAGGTCGCCATCCATCAACAGCCGCAGCGGCGGCACCTCGAGCGCTTCTGGAAACGATTCGCGACAGGCCAAAAAATCCGCGGTGTGCCGGCTGCCGCCGATTTTTTCGGTGACCAGGCTGCCGACATAGCCGGGCCGCCGGTAGCCGCGCTGGCGCAGGTCCTCCATGGCGTGGCGGATCGTTTCAAAGCCGTGTGAGGCCACCGTGTGCACCGGCGGGTGCGATGCGGTAAAGCCGATGGCCACCACCGAGAGCTCGTCCCAAGGCAGCGTGACTGGTGGCGAGCCCGGAGGGAAGCGCGCGATGATGACCCCGCGGATGCCGCGCTTGCGGATTTGGTCCGCCGTGCGCTCCCATCCATCGGTGCGCTGGTGGGCATAGAAAATCTCGATCGAGAATCCGAGCTCGCGCGCCCGTCGCCGCGCCGAACGCCAGGCTTCGGCGAGAAAAAAACTCTTCGCATACTCTGCGCGGCTGTGGCCGGCCAGATAGAGCAGCGGCTGGCGGGAAAGCCCGGCCTCGGGGTTGCGCACGCGAGCCATCCACTCGCCCACCAGGGGATTAAGCCGGAAACCGATTTGCTGCGCCGCAACCTGAATCTTCTCCCGGGTCGCAGTGCTCACCAAGGGGCTGCCCTTTAATGCGCGGTAAATCGTCGCTCGGGAGCAGCCGGTCATGGACGTCACTTTCTGGAGTAACTTGGCGGACATGTGCGTGGAAAATTAACCTGAATCGAATATCGGCGCCACAAAATACGACGATTATCAGAGCCTGAGCCTCCTCGAAAAGGTTTTTGGTTTTTTCTAGTAAAAACAACTTATGTGATTTAAGTTTACTGTAAAAGTGCCGTATTATACTGCATGAAAACAGGAAACAAAATAAGTAGCGGCGTTAAATTATCAAGTAACGAATCGATCGTTTATCCCTCCGGCGACTTCTTTTCAACCCCGGCGCGCAGTGATTTTGGTGATTTCTTACTGCAATTACAGCGCTTTTGGCGGTCCCACCCCGAAATCGAAGTGGCCATGACCGCCGATCTCGACGCCCACGCCATGGCGGAAAAGCGCGAACGGCGGAAGGACCGGGAGTTCGAACTGGCGCAGACCGAGGCGTTGTTCGCCGTGCCGGCGTCAGGCACGGCGGAAAAAACGCAAGCCGAGTTCCTCGCCGCAGGGCGTCCGCGCACCCCCGCTGTTGTGGTTTTTATCACGGCCATGGCCACCGGTTACTTGGGGTCGCAATACAGTGCCTGCCCCCGGATGGTGCTGCTTGAATCGGCATCGTTGCGCACCTTGCTCGATGATTTGGGGTACACGCTGCCTGCACCTAATACCGTTGGCCCCCTGATAAATCGCCTGAGTGAGAGTACTCTCGCCCTGATCCACCGGGCCCAATTGGCCGATATTTTGGCCGAAGGGCTCGATTCGTTTACCGATATCACCCTGGACAGCACGGCGATCAAGGCATCCAGTTGCTGGCCAACAGACTCCGGTATCATTTACCGCCTCTTTGAGCGAGCCTACCGCATGGGCGGCAAGCTCGACCAGGTCGGGCTTAACTCGCTGCAGGATGGCTTCAAAGACCACTGGCTGGAGGAGTTGCGAAAGAGCGCCCGCGCCATCGCCCTGCTGGGTGGTGGTCCCCGCCGAGCCCAAAAACTCCGGCTGCTCTACGACCAGTTTTACCAAATCGCCTGCAAGTTGGGCGGCAAGTTGCTCACCCAAGTAGAAGCCGCAGAGGCCGAAGCAAATGTTAAACTGGCCAAGCTGCGGCCCTCCAAGCGCCGGATCGCGGAAGACCTACTGGACTGCATCCACGGGGACGTGGTCGCGGTGATTACGACGATCCAGCAAAGCATTGCGCGGGTGCATGATGGGGTGAAGACCAAGTCGAGGGAAAGGGTCCTCAGCCTGGCCGATCGCAGTGCTGCTTTTATTGAAAAAGGCGGGCGGGAACCGGTGATTGGCTACAAGCCGCAATTGGCCCGCAGCCGCGGCGGTTTTGTCACCGCGCTGATTCTCGACGCGGGCAACGTGGCTGATTGCAAGCAACTGGTGCCCCTGCTGATCCAGAATATCGCCAACACGGGCCTGGTGCCGGCGAGCGCGAACGTCGACGACGGCTACTCCAGCGCCGAAGGGCTGGCGCAGGCATACGAGCTGAAGGTGGCCAAGGTGAGCATCTCCGGCGCCAAGGGGCGCGCCTTGCTCGGCGAGGAACTGTGGAACCACCAGGATTATATCACGCTTCGCGCCGAGCGCAGCGCGATCGAGTCGCTGATGTTTACGCTCAAGTTCAACCACGGGTTCGGCCGGCCGGGTCGTCGCGGGTTGGCGGCGGTGCGCAGCGAACTGACCCTGAAGATCCTCGCGCACAACTTTGACCGGATGATTTTGGTGCGCGCGAGGAAGTCTCAGGAAAAGCCGCTGCCCTTGGCGGCCTGAGTCGCTTCGCTCGTCGCGGCTAACCCAAATCGGTTCAATTAGTTCGGTGCAAAAGCCCCGGAGCGAACCGCCGTGGACTTCGCCGTTGGAAAAGCGACCTTGGTGATGGGGCCGGGGCTGTTTTTAGGCCGCCGCCCCTTCGTGAACACGTAAACCGAGTCCGTTCAGGGCTGTTTGCGCCCCCAGTGGCCGGCCGGGGCGGGAATACGCCCGTTGCGAAAGGCTTTTCGAGGAGGCTCTAGCCAACTGATCGGCATACAACCAGATTGTCCTGCTGTCCGGCACCGAGTCGCCCAGCCCAAGTTGCACGAAGCGAAGGAACGACAGTCGGTCCCGCAGTTGATACTCCACCTGCTCGTCGGAAAGATTATACAGCCGCTTGAGCACCAAAATCCGCAGCATCACTTCCGTCGCCCATGGCTTTGGACCGCAGGACGCCTTCTTGTCGGCACCCGCGCGCCAAATCTTTTCAACCACAGCCACCAACCGCGGCCATTGGATATGACGATCCAGCTCCACCAAGCGGTCTCCGTGCTGCGTCAATGACTCCAGCGCCGCATGATCACCAAAGAACGTGTATTGATTATTGCTCATTGAGATACAGCCTATGCACAACTCATGCCATTGCTGATCAATTAGATGCTAATTTTAGGAGTCCCCTTAAGGATGGGGTTGAATCGAGCAGCTACAGTTGCGGCCATATATAATACTCGCCGAACGCGAACGCGGCCGCCGCGTATGGTTCGACGACCACGCAGTTGGCCGCTGTCGCGATTATACGGAGCCAGCCCCGCAAGCGCTCCCACTTCATTGCGGCTGAGCGTTCCCAATTCGGGCATCTCAGCTAGCAAGGTCGATGCAGTCACTTTGCCGATGCCTTTCACCTCTTGCATACGTTCGCTCTGCTGCTTGAGGGTCGGATCTTCATCGATTTGATTCTCTATCAAATCCTCGATCTGCTTAATCTGGGCCCTAAGTTCTTTGATCAATCGTTCGCACAACTTGCACACCTGCTTGTGGCGCGCTTGCGTCAAACGCTGTTCCTCCATGAGCAGTATATTTACCAGCTGCTCTCTTCTTTGGACTAAATCGGCGAGCTGTTGCCGCTCCGGAGCAGGAGCTTCAATTATCTCGGGATTAAGGAGTTCACCAAAGTGGCGCAGCACGGTTGCGTCGATTTTATCGGTCTTTGCTAAGAGGCCTTGTGCACGCGCAAAGGCGCGTACCCTAGCCGCGTTTACTAGGCTTACTTCTATGCTCGCTGCCCACAATTCTTCCAGCAATCCGCGCTCGTATCCCCCGCTTGGCTCACAGATCACGCGCGCTGACCTGGGTAGCGATTTGAGTGCTTTTATCAATGCGGTTATGCCTGCCACTGTATTGGCGTATTGAGCCGGTTTTTGGCCAGCCACCGCTACATCCAATGTGTCTTTACTGATGTCTATTCCAGCGTAAGCCGGCTTGTCTTCGGTTAATGTTTTCATAGGGGCTCAGTCTTGCGATTCGAGCTATCGGCTGTTGGCCATGCTCATCCAACGGTTCGAGTTTTATGAAGTGCCCCGGAGCGACCCTGCTGACCCACGAAATCGCGTTCACGTTTCTAGGGCGAATCGGTCTGCTCCGGGGAAGTTGTCCGCCTCCCGACGGTCTGGTTGCGGCTTCCTCCGACGAGCTAAATGCCCATTCTCGGAATCCGCAACCAGACCTTCATTGCTCAAGATACAAGGGCTTCAGTATTCGAGGGGAATGCCAAAGGGGGCAGGGCGTTTTTTGTCACTTTTTAGGTTTGAGTGAGACGGTGAGTGAACCCATTGGAGAGACATGCCAAGACGAGTGCGGATGGAGCAGTCTGGAGGGTTATATCACGTGATTAACCGAGGGAACTACCGTCGGGATCTGTTTGAGACGGCGGGTTCGGCCGAGGCTTTTTTGGCAGCGTTGTTTGAGGCGGCGGATAGGTGCCGGTGGCGAGTACACGGCTATGTGTTAATGAGGAACCACTTTCACTTAGCGATCGAGACGTTGGAACCGACCCTGGGAGAGGGCATGCACTGGTTGCAGAGCACGCTGGCGACAAGATTCAACCGCTTTCGCTCGGAGAGCGGGCACTTGTTTCAAGGCAGATATAAGGCGATGCCGATTGAAGATGCGTCGGCGTTGGCCCGAGTGGTTGATTATATTCATCTCAACCCGGTGAGGGCCAAGGTGGTTTTGCCGGAGCACCTGGTTGGATATCGGTGGAGTAGTTTAAAGAATTTGCTCAAGGGGCCACGGCCGAGGTGTTTGTGTGCGGAGGTCTGGCTGTCGGCCCGGGGCGGCTGGGCGGACGATACGAACGGGTGGAGCGCATATGCCGAGTATCTTACGAGTCTGGCCAAAGACGAAGAGACATGGGCGCAGGCAGGGCTTGTCGGACTGGCGAAAGGATGGATTATCGGGACCGCAGGGTGGAGAAAATCGCTCGCCAAAGAGCACACGCAACTGCGCCTGCAGTCGGCAATGGCGGCGCAGGAACGCAAGGAACTGCGGGAGGCGGCTTGGCAGGCCGGATTGGAAGAAGCGCTTCGAGAAATCGGTAAATCCGAGGTCGAATTGGTGACCAAGCCGCACAAACAGGCGTGGAAGCTAGCGCTTGCCGTGAAGCTGCGGGATGAACGGGGCGCAGGGATAGCCTGGCTTGCGCAGGCCCTTCGATTGGGAAAGCCAACGACCGTGCGCAATTATCTGCATATTTGGAAAAAGGTTAAAAAGTGACAAAAAACGCCCTGGCCCGAATGGCACTAAGTTAGGCAGAGGCAGAGCAGGAAAAGTTGCCCGGAAATATTACGTAAACCATTGATTATCAATTGATTTTACATGGGTTAATGCTTTTGTAAGCCCATGCGCAACAACACTTTGTTTTTACCGGGGTTTTCGCACCGTTTGATGGGAAGTCGGGGGCGCACCCAAGCCCTGCACCTTGGAGAGGAGTCGCTTGACGGACTGGCCAAGGTGATCACTCGGTTCATCCCGCAGCGGTGGTTTACAGGCGAGGGCAAGCGGCAAAGAGTCTATACCCCCTTTGTGACGTTTTGCGCGTTTTTGGGGCAGGTCTTGCAACGTGATGCGAGTTGCCGTGAGGCGGTGCGACGTGTGCAGGCATGGTGCCATGCGCTTGATCTGCCCGAACCCGACGACAGCACCTCGGGATATTGCCAGGCGCGTTTGCGCCTGAGCCTGAAGTGCCTGAGTAAGGTGCATGAATCGCTGGTGCAAAAGCTGTCGCGCCGGGTCGGCGAGGCGGATTTGTGGCGGGGTCGCTGCGTGAAGGTGATCGACGGCTGCGGCATCTCGATGCCCGACACCGATGCGAATCGTCAGGTCTATCCGTATGCGGGAGGACAAAAACCGGGCTGTGGTTTTCCGACTGGCAAGTTGGTGGGGTTGTTTTCCCTGTCCGGCGGTCACTTGATCCGTTTTGTGCAGGCTTCGTGGAAAACCCATGAGCTGAAGTTGGCCCGGCAGTTGGTCGGTTGGTTGCGGCCCCGCGAGGTCTTGCTCGGCGACCGGGGCTTTTGCGGTTGGGGGTTCATCGCTTTGCTCAAAACCAAGGGCGTTGATGTGGTCCTGCGCCTGCACCAATGCCGGCCCAGTGGCCACGGGCGCACCTGCTGGCGTCGGCCTCAACGACTCGCGGGCTGGACAGAGGAGTTTTGGGCGACTTTACCTGAGCAAATCGAGGTCAGGTTGGTGACCTTCCAGGTGGCCAATGCCGGCTTCCGCACCCGCACGGTCACGCTGGCCACCACGCTTCTGGATGAAACGGCATATCCAGACGAAGCGTTGATCGCTTTGTATCGCCGCCGCTGGGAGGTCGAGAACGACTTCCGTGATCTGAAAGCTACCCTCGGTCTGGATGTGCTGCGCACGCGCACCCCAGAGATGATCGAGCGCGAGGTGCTCATGCAGGCCATCGCCTATAATCTGGTCTGCGCGATCTTGCAGGACAGTGCCCGCACGAACGGCGTCCCGCTAGACCGGCTCTCGTTCAAAGGCACCCTGTCCGCTCTGCGACATTGGGCTCCTCTGCTCATGAAAGCCTCCCCGCGCCGTCAGCGCATCATCTATGAAAGCATCCTGCTCACCCTCGCCGCCGACTTGGTTCCGCTTCGCCCGGATCGCTCCGAACCCCGCGCCGTCAAACGCCGTCCCAAGGTTTATCAACTCCTCACCAAGCCCCGTCGACAGATGGTCGTCTCCGCTTCCCGCGACCTCAAAAAGTGACGACAACACCCCTTAACTTAGTGCCATTCCGCCCTGGCCCCTTGTGGGCCATCCTCGATCAAAACCATCCTGCCAGCGCCGACACCAATCCCGGCACGAAACAACGCCCGCTGAAAACCTTCAAAGCCGCTTTGGAAAAAGCCCAGGCACTGCTGCGTAAGGGCACCCCCGCCCGCATCCGCATCGCCCCCGGCACCTATCGCGAGGGGCGCATGGATTCCGCCGGCAAAAGTTACCCCCTGTTTGACGGCATCGCAGACCCCGCCCTGCGCAAAGCCCCGCTGGCCATCATCGGTGATGAACCCGGCAAGGTCATCTTCTCCGGCGCCAAGGCCGACGAATGGGCGCCCTCCACTTGGGGACCTTCCGACGACACCTTTTATCCGCCCGAGGACGCCATTGCTTAGCGGTGGGAGACGATCTTCGTCAACGGCCAGCGCCTCAAACAACGCATCCTTGAGCCGTGGCAATATACCAAAGGCGAAGACGTTAAATGGGCCGTCGGCATGGCTCATCGCCTGCCAGGCACCTGGAAACTCGGCACCTACCTCGGACCTGACGTGCTCCAACCCGGCGAGTTCGGCGTCTCCGAATTTGGCCCCGGCGTGAAGATCAAAGGCGCGGAGTATGACGGGCACCCCGATCCCAACACCCTCTGGGTGCGCCTGCCCCAGGGACAAACTCTCGCCGGGGCGAGCATCGAAGTGCCGCACTACCTCGGGACGACGGTCTTTCGCAACATGGGCCGCATCTGGCTCAAAAACCTCGTTATGGAGAAATTCCGTGGTTCCGGCCTCAACGCCACCGCCGGACCAGCCGACAACACCGGCACCCGCTTCTACAACGAGGATCATCTCTACGAATCCCTCTGGGCTCAGGACAATGGCAACGGTTCCATTTTGGCCGCGCAGCAGTTCTTCACCCTGCGCGACTGCCGGTTTGACCGAAGCTGGCGCGGCGATGGGCGCTTTCATGGCACCCAAGGTTTAAGTATGTCCTGGGTGCGCCACGGAGTGGTGGAGCGGACCCGTTTCAACGACAACGCCGCCAAAGGATTCTGGTTCGCCGGTAACAACCTGCGCTTCAGCGATTGCGAATGGCTACGCAATAAAGGAAAAGGTTTTTGGATGGATCACTACGCCGAGCATGTCCGCTTCGAACGTTGTAAGATCAACGACAACCATGATCGCGGAGCGACCTTCGAGATCGCGCGCGGACCGGTGAGCCTGATCGAGTGCGAGATCAGAAATAATGCCAGCAATGGCCTCTGGTTCGCCACCAGCAGCGGGGTGGTGATCGACCGTTGCCGGATCATCAACAACGCCCAACAAGCCCCAGGCCCGTTGCCAGCGGAAAACCTGCGCGCGAATAACTACTGGTGGCACGGACGCGCCGCCGGCCAAATCGTGGTGTCCACCAACCCCCGCGAGGCGCACCTCGGGCTTGTAATGAACCGGGCCAATCTCCCCATCGCCTACCCCTACTCCCTGAACTACACGATCCGCAACAGCGTCATCGCGGGCCGCACGCCGGGCACGAGCCTCATCAGCCAATACTGGCACACGGAGCCCCGCAGCCAGATGCCCGCCTATGTGGACTGGTATAAAACCCAGCTCACCGCCAGCGGTAACACCTACTGGCACGCCACCAACCCCACGCCCTTCCACCTCGACGCCGAGCTGGACCCCGCCAAACAGAACAACGCCGACCTCGCCGGCTGTCAGCAAGCCAGCGGGCAGGATCGTGATTCGATATGGAAAGAGCCTGCGCCGAGCCGGTGATGTTGGAAAAACCGACCATCGATTGTCCGCTGCAATCGATTGGTCGGTGCGGTCACTTCTTCGCCTCGTTCGCCAGCCGGGTCTTGGCGCGGAAACGTGCCGGGGGGAGCCCAAAGCTTTGCCGGAAGGTGCGCGAAAAGTAATAAACGTCCTCGATGCCGCAGCGCTCCGCGATTTCTTTGATCGGGAGTTCACCCCGCCGCAGGAGCGAGGCCGCCAGCGCCATCCGTTCTTGGCGGCAAAACTGCCAGAA
The DNA here is from genome assembly GCA_024998815.1 of Opitutus sp. Lineage (NCBI taxonomy): Bacteria > Pseudomonadati > Verrucomicrobiota > Opitutia > Opitutales > Opitutaceae > Opitutus > Opitutus sp. The sequence continues at coordinate 835,761 of JACEUQ010000002.1, read as the reverse complement.
AGGCAGGCCCGCCTCGGCGCGAAACAAGCGCCGAAAATGGGGCGCGGAAAACCCACAGGTTTGAGCCGCGTCAGCCTCGGCCCAAGCAGCGCCCGGCTGCTCTCGAATCTCCGCGAGCAGTGCCCGGAGGCGGCCCGCTGAAACGTCGCCCTGGGGTGAAGCCGATTGCTCCTCGCGCAGCGTTTTCAGGAGTTCCAAAAGCAAGATCCAAGCATCATCCTCGCGACTCCCTTCCAACGCTGTGAGCAGGGCATCCATTTTGCGGCAAAAGACCGCCGGGTTGGTGATGCCGCTGATCGCCGTAGCCGCCCGGCTGGGGAACCACCCGAGTTCGAGCAGCGCCTCCACCCATGGGCCGCGCAAGGTCACATAGCGGTGATCCCAGCCCGGCTCATCCTTCCAGCCGTAGGTAAAATATTGCCCCGGCCAAGTCCACCAGGCCACCGGCGCGGTGAACTCTCGTAGCGGCTCGCCGTTGACCGACCAGTGGATGCGCCCGCCATGGGCATAGTTCAGCGCATAAACGCCCTCGAAACGCTTATCGATCCAAGCCCGGCAGGTTGGAAGATGGTTGAAATGCAAGAATTGGAAGGGGGTGTCCATGCTTCAAAAAACTTAAAGTAAAAATGATCAAATTCTACAAAACAATAAACATGGGCTCCATTTTTATAGGGTATTAATTTGGGGTAAGCTGTTTCCGCAATGAGTAAATTTAACCAAAACCTCGAAATTTCATCCCCTCCCCTGCGCCTCGGTGTCATTGGCACCGGGCGGATTTCTCAGATCGTGCTTCCGCAATTGCCCGCCTGGCAGGTCGTCGTCGCTGGCTTGGCCGATGTCCAGGTGACCGCCGCCCATGCCTTGGCCGAAAAGTTGGGCCACGGACAGGTCTACGAAAGCCCCGCAGCCCTATTGGCTTGCCCCGAAATTGAAGCCGTTTACCTCGCGACCCCTCCTGTCACGCACCGTGATCTGGTCAAAGAGGCTTTGGCCGCAGGCAAGCATGTGCTCTGTGAAAAGCCCTGGACCTTAAACGCCGCCGAAGCCCGCGCTCTGCTCGAAACCGTCCAGCAGTTTCCCGCGCTGAAAGTGGGATGTTGTTCCTCCCGGTTTTGTTATTCCCCCGCCACCGCATCTGCACGCGAGGTCTTGCGCCAGGGCACCTTGGGTAAACTTATCCGCGTGCGCCTTCACGCCACCGGCGGTCTGCCCGCATCCATCGACCATCTGCCGGAGTGGAAACGCAACGCCGCCACCGCCGGAGGAGGTCTCACCGTGGACTGGTGCGTTTATGAACTTGAGTGGCTGCGCAGCGTTTTGGGTGATGCCTTTGCGCCGCTGGATGTCATGGCCAACTTTGGTTTTTGGCGCCGGGAAGGCACCAGTTTGGAAAGCAGTTATTACGCCGTCATCCGCTGCGCCGGGGGGCTTGAGATCGTCGTAAGTCGGCAGCCCGAAATCGGTCCTCGCCGTCATGCCATCGAACTCCGGGGCGAGACGGGCGGCCTCGACCTCCCCTTTGCGCCCGATCACCCCCAGCGCGTCGCCCGACTGTTTACGTTGGAGGCGGACGGCAAAACCTTAAACAGCGCCGAACGGGGCGAGCCGACGACGGATTGGGGCGGCATTCTTTACGGGCCGCTCACCGATCTGGCCGACGCCATCCGCAACGATACCGCCCCCTCCGCCACGGCTGAAGGCCAGATCACAGTCCATGCCGTGCTTGACGCCATTTACACCTCCGCCCGCGAACACCGGGTCGTCCCGGTCGCCCTCTAACTCATGACCAAAACCATGCAACCCGCTCCTCATGCCCTGTGGCCTATCTACGCCTTCGACAACTACTTCACCAACGCCGCCCGCCCTTACACGTCGACTGAGCGATGGGACTTGTTAAAAGCCGCCGGCTACCGCGCCGGTTATGTGGGGGTTAACCGGGATAACCCAGCTTCGAGGGCGACCTTGCTCGACGCTCATGCCCAGAGCAAACGCACCGGCTTGAGTCTCGCCGCCATCTATTGCGTGCTCGACCTGACCAACCCGCAGCCGGAGGGGCACCACTCGGTCGCAGAAATCATTGAGCAGCTCCAGCCCGGCGATGTTTTGGAACTCGGTCTGACCGTTGGTTGGAAAAAAAAGGTTTCCGATCCCGGTGTGGATGACACCGCCATCGCCCAGCTCACGCCGCTACTCGCGCTGGCCAAAACCCGCAATGTCGTCATCGCCCTCTACCACCACCTGGGGTTTTACCTCGAACGCATCGAAGACTGCGTCCGTCTCGCGGAAAAGATAAACGACCCTGCCCTCGGTGTCGTCTTTTGCGGTTACCACTGGTATGCGGTGGATCGCACTGAACTTACCGCCAAGCTCCGGCTCGCCGCTCCCTGGCTAAAGCGAGCCAATCTCTGCGGCTCCCGACCTTCGCCCAACAACGACTTCGCCGGGGCGCTCCCCGCCACCATCGAATGTGTGGGCGAGGGGGAGTTCCCGCTCTCAGAATTTGTGCAGGCGTTGAAGGCCATCGACTACAGAGGCCCCGTCGGTTTCCAAGGCTACAAGATTGAAGGCAAACCGGAGGAAAATCTGGGGAAATCGATTCAGGCGTTCCAGAAAGCACTTTGATCCCGCGCCGCTCCCTTTGCTCTGAGTGCACGAAAGCTTATGTCAAAATAATGCGCAAAATGCTCATCAAAAGACTTTTAAGTATCGCCAAAAATGTTGTATGAATTACGCTTCACCCTTTCGACGGAACTCCACTGGCGGGCAGCCGTGGTGACGTTTGAACCACTGGGTGAACTGCGCGGCGTGGCGGAAACCGAGGTGCGAGGCCACGGCTTTGACGGCGGTCTCGCCTGCGCCGAGCATCAACCGGGCGGCTTCCACCCGGCGCAACGCCGATTCATAGCGGGAAGATTACTGAGGTAAGGGCGCGGAGCGTGCGACGGTCATGATTTTCGGACATGTGGGCGATAAAGTCAGAGGTATGAAGGTGGCGTTTTTGGGTTCGTTGGCCGCGCCAGTGCATGAAAAGGCTATTGGCCCAGCGGTTGAACATACCGTGGATATGAACCGCGTTCGGGCGGCGTAATCGGCAGCGATCATCCTGGCGCGAGGCGTCGAGGCGGGCATGCAAACCGGTTTCGATTCCCCAGTGCGCAATGTTGACCTCCAGCAATTGGGCGGGAGTCAACTCGGCGGCGGGGCGACTGGTGATCAGCGCCACGGTCGCGGGGGGCTTGCCGTGGCGTTTTCGGCAGATTCTCGCGGCTTGCGCCACCAGGGGGAAGCAGGCGCTTTCCGCGCTCGACTCGCGCGCCACCAGGGTGCGCGTCACGGGGTGCTTCTTTTCCTGGGTGGTACGTTGCTCGGCAGCGGGATCTTTTAACGGGTCAAAAAAGGAACACCCGGATCGGGCACTTGCGCTGCTACGATTTTCTGCAGGCCGGGCTGATTGCCTTTGACGGTGAACAGGTAGTCGCCGCCATGCTCCAGTACGATCGCCCGCGCGGTGTCCGCCTGGGTATGCAGGGCATCAAGGCTCACGAGTTTATCGACCAAATCGAGCCTCTCACACAGGGCGCGGGCGGCGGGAATCTCGTTACTTTTTTCGGCGACGACCTCGCTGCCGAGATAGAACAGGCCCGGCGAGGTCACTGCGGTTACCACGTTTTGCCCGCCGCTGTGCTTGGGGACTTTGCCGTCGATGACCACGAACTCGGTGGCGGGAGGCTCGCCTCGCACCTGGCGTTGGTGGGCGAGTAAAACCTCCTCGATGCGCGCGGCCTGCACACGGGCGAACAGACGGCTGAAGGTGGGCTGGCTGGGAGCGCCGTATTTGCCGCGGCGGCGGATCACCCCGAGGGCTTGGCGTTGGACCGGGGAGAGCCGGCGGGCGAAAGCGGCCAGGTCACGTTGGCCGCGGGGTGCTCCGGCCAGATAGGCCGCCGCCGTGATCGCCAGCAGCGCGTGCAAGGGATAGGCCCCGATGTAGGCGCGGTATTCAGGCACTTGCCGGAAGGCCTCCGCCAGGCTGATTAAATCGGGGGCCTTCAGGGTACTTCGCACCGGAACTTTCGCCTCCACCGCAGCCAGCGAGGGTTTGATCTGCCCTGCCTGAAGAGCTCTCCGGGCCCGGGGCTCCAGCTCGCGCACAAACAAGCGCTTGGGCTTGGCGTGGTGCTCGTAGTAATCGCGCGACTTACGCGTGTTGCCCTTGGTCAGGCCCAACTCGGTCCACCCGGATGCCTTGTATACACTTCCCGTAAAACGCTCGGGGTCGACGAAGGTTTCCACGACGAGCACGGGGTGCTCGTAACGCGACTGCCAGTCGGCACTGAGCCGGCCGAGCACCCGGCTCAAAACCGCCGAGCCCAAGTTGGGCACCGCCGGCTTGGGCAGCAGCAGGAACCGCACGTTGTTGACCACCAGCGCCAATCGGCGTCGGCGCTGTTCGCCACTCCAGCCAATCCACGCCTCCCGGCCGCGCAGGTGCAGCGCCGCCGCCGCAAACACCAGCACCGCCACCCAGGTGCCCTGCGCATCGCTCACCGCGTACAGCAGCCGCTCGCCCACCGGTTTCACCGCGCCCAGATAGTGATGCTCCTCAAGCAGCCCCTGCGCTCGGGCGTTTAACTCGGGGCTGTCTAGCACCTGCACCTGCAAGTGGCGCAGCGAAATCACCTCCCCTTGGGGGTTCGACGGGTTCGTTTCGGCCGGCATCATTCACCCAGCCAAAATGAATTCCTGGGGCTTGTCCCGCTTATTCCGCTCCTTTGTTAGTATTCAGGTGTTTAGCTGTTCAATGAATCGGCGGTGGCATATTCGGTCTTTTGCGCAGGGAGATGACAGTCGCGCGGAACTCGCCGGTTAGGTCGAGTTGCACGGACTTGCCTTTCAGGTTTGCCGGGATGCCATGCTTTTTGGGCCAAGTTTCCTCCACTTCCCATCCGGCATCCGGCAGAGGGATCTCGACGGATTTCGGAAAGGACCTTCCAAAGGTGTGGGCGACGAGCAGGGCGCGCTTGCCGTTTTTTGCGGTGCGCAGCACGGCCTGCCAGCCCTTTGGGTGACGCCAGCTTTTGCCGGTTTCGCCGTGGAAGGTGGAATGACCGTCGCGGATGATCGGATAGACGCGGCGGTAAAGTTCCATAGCCGAAACGGTGAGCTTCCACTGTGCCGGTGAAAGGTCGTGGACCTCGCCGGAAAGGCACATGCGGCCGAGGAGGGTGGCTGCGAGAGAGTAGGCAAGGCGCTGTGCGCTGTCGTTCTTGCGCAGAACGGCCCAGACCTGCGACTGGCGTGGCAGGATGAGGCGATGGAGGTTGGCGGCGATGATCGGGATCTCGCGCGTCTCGTGCGCATCGGAAAACGATCCCATCGCGCAGAGGCCCATCATCGAGGGTTCGAGGCGGTGCCCGCCGGACGAGCAGTTCTCGATGACGAGGTCGGGAATCTCCTCGCGCAGCTTGCGGAAGAATTTTTGAACGCCCTCCAGATGCTGCCGCAGGCCCTCGCCGGGCGACTCGGCACCATCGACGCCGAAGCCGATGGTTTCGTTGTAATCGACCTTCAGGTAACCGAATCCATTGTCGCGCAGGAGATGGATCAGCTTTTGAGTGAGATAATCGGAGGTGAAGGGATCGCGGAAATCCCAGTAGCGGCGGCCGCCGACCTGAAGAACGCGACCATCGCGCTGGAGATGGTGATCGGTGAGATCGAAGGCCTTTGATCCCGGGTTGCAGACCTCGAACTCGAACCAGATGCCAGGGATGAGTCCGTGGTCGCGTAGCGCTTGGCAGGTCGCAGCGAGGCCGTCGGGAAATGCCGTTCGGTTGATGATCCAGTCGCCGTTCTGCTGGATACCTCCGCCGGGCCGCTCGGCCCAGCCATCGTCGATGACGAGATACTTTGCCGGGGTTCCGTGGAGACGCTTGGCCAGCGCCAGCAGATTTTCCTGTGTCGGATTTCCCCAGCTCGTGCACCACTCATTCACCACAATGGGCAGCTCGTTTTCTATCTTGGACAACTTTGTAAGAGAGCGCTCCTGTGCGGAACTGAGGCGCTGCGCGAGTTGATCGATATCACCTTTTATGCAGCCGATCGTAGCGACGGGCGTGTCGTAGGTTTCGCCTGCCTTTAATGTTTTAAACCAATGCCCAAACTCGCGGTCGGCCTGGCCGCCGGAGAGCGCGACGAAGTCATCCTTGCGGAATACCTCCATCTGCCAAGATCCGGGACATGCAAGTTGCGCGCCCCAGAGCACGCCGGCCTCACGATCTTCCAGCGCAACGAAGGGGAAAAATCCTCGCACCGGCATCGAGCCGACCTGGCCGAAGCGTTCGCTGGAGATGCCGTGTCCGATCCACGAACGCTCGAGTTGCAGGTCCTCGATGCCTTGCGTGTCGAGGCGGCCTTCGGCGCTCCAAGTAGAACGATAGCGATGCACCAGCAATCGATTCGGCGCATCGTCATGGGCGTAAGGCGTCATGCCACCGAGCGAGAAGCTGCTGAGCATTTCAAGGGGCACCGGTTTCTTGCCGGCGTTGCGCACACTCACCCGGCTGGAAAAAACCGGCACATTCCCCTGCCAGGAAAGTTGATGTTCGCAGCGCAGTCCCGAGGGGTGCTGGAGCGTGGTGACGACGCTGGTGCCGCCGTTCATTTTCTGAACCTTCTGACCAATGAATTCGAGAACGGCCGTCGAGTGTCCTGAGCGCATCGTCCGACCTTGAGAAAAGGATCCACCGTAGATGTCTTCCATGCACTTGAGCTGCACGAGGGAGTCCAGTGCCCACGCGCGCCTTGGTTGCCACTTGGCCGGCAGGCCTACGATCTCGACATCTGGCGGTAGAAACTCGCGGTGCTTCCCCGGCGCGAGCGATTTGGGATGAAGCGACAGTTGCGGCGCGCCCTTGCCTTCAGCAGGGGCGTCAAAACGGACGACGGTGTCGCCGACGGTGAATTTCGAAAGAAGTTTGGTCATGATTGCCTGCTGGCTGTGATCAATAACACCGGATCTCGAAGACTCGGGCCTCGGGCACGCCGTGGGTGGCGAGGATTTCCAATTCGACGAGACGGGAGGTTTGCGGTGTCGGAAGGCGGTGGATGCGTTTGCGCAGATAGTTGAATGACTCCTCGCCGACGAGCTTGCCGTCGATGAGCAGTCGGTAGTGTTTTGCCGTCTCGGGTTGCGGGCCGCGGAGGGTTTTCTTTGAGCACTTGTCGCTGCCACTGAGCATCAGTTCGCGCTCCAGGCCGGTGTCGAAAGTGAGGTGCACTTCGCTGAGTGTGGCAGGCTGAGCGAATTCCAGGCGAAGCGTGGCGGGAAGCGTCTGCGATTTCCAAGAGTGGGTTTCATCGGCGGACCACGGTCCCCATTGTGCTTTGAGGTGACGGGAAGTGCCATCGGTCACGCATGAGGCAGATCCTTCGGATGATTCCGAACTGGCGCTGATGCGGGCGCTCGAAGCGAGATCGGCGGCATCTTCGTGGCGAACTCCGGGAATGAACGCATCGTCGCGAAGGAGGCGCTGCCTCAGTGCCTGCAAGCCTTCCGGCGTCGCGAGTTCCGAGCTGGATCGCGCCTTTTGCGAAGTGAGCAATGCCACAGCGGTGCCGATGGCCTGACCGCCGATCGCGCAAGTGGCCATGACTCGGGTGCTGCCGAAGGCGATGTGGGTGGCGCTGATGTTGCGTCCGGCAAAGAAGAGGTTTTCCACATTGCGCGAGCAGTAGCAGCCATAGGGAATGCTGTAGAGGTGCTTGAAGCCATGATGCACGCAGGCCGGCTTTTCCGGATCGTCGACGCCCTCGACCGGATGGAGATCGATTGGCCATCCACCATAGGCCACGGCATCGGGCCGTGTTTCGGGATTGAAAATGTCCTTATCCGAAAGCACATGGCGACCGAGAAAACGGCGGCTCTCGCGTTTGCCGGGGATCGCCGCCACCCAGTCGAGGGCATAGTTGGCCGAACCGGGATGATCACCGGAGTTTTTCACATAATCCCAGACGCCCAGGGCGATGCGCAGCAGTTCGTGACGGATGGTTTCGTTGTCCTTGATCGTGTCGAGATGACCACCCCACTCGAACCACCAGTAGCCGTATTCGTAGCTGAAGATATCGCGATGACCCTTGAAGTCCTCCTTCGTGAACTTGCGGATCCAGTTGGGCGGAATGAAAACTTGAGGGGTGGCATGCTCGCGCGACATGAACATGATCGAGCTGCCGAGGCGGTTGTTGTCGGCTTGCTCAGGCGCGAGCGGTTCACCATGGGTTGCGCGCGCCTCGCGGCCTTCGGTGAAATCGGCACCCGCTTCCGCGCCGAGGCGGCCGTCGCCACTGCAGTCGGCAAACCATTTTGCCTCGATAAGAAATTCGTCGTCCGTCGAATTGCGCAAGGCACGGATCGCCGTGATGCGGCGTTCGCCGCTGGCATTGGCGGCGACCTCGGCGCTCACGCAGGTGGTGTCGAGAAGAAGCGTGATGTTGGCTTCAGCTTTGACCTTCTCGTAAAGCAGCAGATCCCACTGCGAGTAGCTGCGGTGAGGGTTGCGCACGGCGTCCTCGAGTCGCAATTCCTCAAGGATGCCGGTTTCGCGGCAGCCGGGCTTTCCGCCATGGGAATCGGCGCCGACAATGTGCATGCGGATCTCGCTGGAGGCGTTGCCTCCAAGGACCGAGCGGTCCTGCACGAGGATGACACTCGCCCCGTTGCGGGCTGCGGCGATTGCGGCGATGGTCCCTGCCATGCCACCTCCAATCACGACGAAGTCAGCCGTGAGCCGGTTGGCTTTCAGGCAGCGGGTTTGGGATGTGTTTTGTGTGGTCATGATTTGAAACGGGTGTTGAGGATGCGCGACTAATCCAAGAGTTCGGCAGGAAGTTCATTGGCAGCAGTCATGGGGACATTCCCGAAGGTATCGATCGGCTGGGTGTGGCCGTTCGGCTCGAGTCCATCCATGGTCATGAGACGCTCGCTTATCGAACCGACCGGAAGATCTCCCCAGACATCTTCCTGACCGGGCTTGACCACCATCTGCGGGATGCAGCCCGTGATTTCGCGGAGCAGTTCCAAAAACCGATTGTCTCCCGTGTGGCGCGCCAGGGTGGCCAGTTCGATGCCGGAGGCGACATAGATGCCCGGAGCGCCATGCTGGTTCTGGATGTTTGCGAAATACGCCCCGCGCGGCTCGATGCCGAGACGCCGGAGCGGAGTGCCCTCGGGAAACTGCGCGTCGTAGAGGAGCGTCCAGGTCTGCACCAGATCGGCGGCCTCGACCGCCCACTCGAGGTGAATCGGATCGAGTGTGATTTCATGGAGATGAACCAGGCCCGCCATGAGCGCGTAATTGCTCTCGCTGTCGACCGCCATGAGCGCGTCGCCCACTCCGCCGCAGGTGAATCCTCGAAGCAAAAAGTGTTCGCGGTAATAGGCCGCCAGCCGCTTGGCGGTTTGAAGGTAGCACGGGGATCCGAAGCGCCGGTAGCCGTGGGCGAGCGCTTCCAACGCAAAGGCCCCTCCCGTGCTGTCACCCCACAAGACATCGCCGGTTTCCGGATCGAGACTGTAACCCAGGTGTCCGAAACGCCGCTCCGTGCTCACCACGGCGTCCAGAAAACGGCGCGCCGTCTCGATCCAGAGGGGCTCAAGCGCCTCGCCGCGCGCCTCCAGCACATTCATTGCATGGAGGATGTCGCGACCCAGTTCCAGCGGACGCCGAACCAGAGTGAAGGCGCGGCAGCCCGGGCGCTTGGCATTGAAGCTCAGCCAGCGTTTGCCATTCCATACGCCGTGAAAATACCCGCTTGGTGTCGCCGCCGTGCAGAGGAAAGAAAGCATCCGCTTCGCCCGCTCGCGACGCGTGGCATCGGGCGACTGGATCAGCGCGCGCATCGTGACCCCGCCACCCGACCAACCGCTCTGCATGACAAATGGGGAATTCGTTTGCGGGAGCGTTGAGCGGTAAAATCCATCGCTCTCGACCCAGTTGATGCGGTCGAATTTCGCCTCCACGAGGTCGGCCGCCTCGCGCAGTTTCTTGCCAAGATTCCTGCGCGATTCGAGCGGGCCTTTGTCGCGGGCCTCGAAACTGTGAAGGGCCAACTGGTGCACAAAAGCGGGAATGTTTTTGGCACAAACCGGGATGATGCGCAAGCGGGCCTCGATCGACTGGCCTGCGGCGAGATCCATGCCGGGTTCGTCGGCCGCAACCCAATCACAGAAGCGGTAGCGCCGCAGGCGATGCACTGGCAGCGTGAATGTGACGCGGACCGGTTGATCGGGCAATGTCGTGAAAGAGACTCCGCTTACCCCCCAATCGCCGTAGATTTGAATTTCCACCAGCACGCCGGTTTTGCTGATCGGATCGTAGATGCCGACGAAAGGGGGCGTGAGGGCATTGCCGGCCAGTTCGAGGTGATAGCCGGTCGCAGAGGCAAGCCGTGGGACATCAACAATGAGGATCGGGCCGTCGGCCGACACGCCTTCCGTTGGAAAATACGGACAGTATGGCTGGGGAGAGACCAAAAGGCGATTGCCGTCGTAAACGACGCCCGGAGCGATCACATAACTGCTCGAGGAAAGCGAGAAATCCACGCTCTGGCGCAGAGAGATGCCGTGAAAGTCGCCGGTCGCATCGGCACGCATGTCGAGGATCAAGGATCCTGTTTCGATGCGCTGACTGCGCTTCATGGTGAGACCACGCGCCTCGTCATGACCGACGCAGAGACCATCCCCGGCATTCACCGTGAATGGGGTTTCGAGCATTTTGCCGTCCTTCCTGAAACCCATTGCGGGCGGGTTTAGCCAGGCTTGGAGATTGGCATCCGATTCAGGCGAGAGACTCAACTTCGTGCCGTTCGTGGAAATGAAAGTATTCATGACAATTCAACCCTACGATATTCACGGAATTTTGGGAATGGACGGAGGGCGTTAATATTTGCACTCTAAACGGGATAAATGAAAAGACTGCGCGTATTACCGGATACTTTTTTCAGTCACTTGCTGAATGAAAATAATACGCTCCTTTTCGAACTGAGCGCGACGCCGATGGATTTTCGTCCGCGGGAGGGGTGGTTGGCTGAAGCGTCCGGTATTCCTCACCATCTTTTTTACTTCTGCAAAAAAGGAAGCATGAAGGCCGAAGTCGGAGGTCACATGGTTGACCTGAAAGCAGGCGATGCAATTTGGATCGGGCCCGAGGTCCCGTTCCGTCTGGAGTCGGGTGAACCGGTGGTGACTTCCCTGGCCAGATTCCGTCTGCGCGTGGAAAAATCGAGATCTTTCAACTTTGCACTGAAAAATGATTTTATCGTGGCTCGAAATGCCCAGCTGAGCACAGCCTGGCGGGAAGCGGTCCGCCAAGAATCCTACCTGCCGACCTTGCGCCCGTCGCGGTCCCTGCGCTGCGCCGTGGCAGGTCTGCTCTCCATCACCTTTTTCCAACATCCGACCTCCCCTTCTCAATCAGAGAGCGAACGAAAATTAAGCCCGACCCAGATTCGAATCCTCAACGAGTGGGCGCAAAAACTCCCCGCCGCAGTTCACCCCGACACCTCCGAAATGGCACGGCAGCTCCAACTTTCGCGCGACTACATGAACCGACTCTGCCGCGCGACCTTTGACATCTCCGCTGAACGCTGGCTCATCAACCAACGCATCCGCTCCGCCGCGCAGCGCCTCACTGAATCAAACCTGAATGTCAGCCAGATCGCCGAAGAATACGGCTATGCCAGCCTCTATTTTTTCAGCCGTCAATTCCGGCAAGTGATGGGCTGCAGTCCCACCGAATGGAAGCGCCGCGGCGTGAGATGAGATGCGGTGGGATGCCGATTGGGGGCTTAGGTTTTTTTATTTCTCTGCATCTCTGCGCGAGCGGCCTAGAGAATGCTTCATGCGCTCTGCCATGCCTTGATCGAACGGGCCGGCGTCTCGGGCGGGTGCCCGCCGATCTTGTAACACTGGAATCCTACCGGGCCGGAGTAGCCGACATCAGTGAGTGCCTGGACAAATTCCGCCAACGGAAAATCTCCTTCCCCGACCGACTCGATGGTTTTTGGTAGGCAGCCGGCGAACTTCGCATCGACCGGTGCGGATCGGCTGCCGCAGAGGTTGGCGATACGCATCCACGGCGCGGCCAGCTTGACCTTGGCGGTGAGTTCGCGGCCAGTTCGTAGATGTCCTTGCGCGAGACGCTGGGGTTAAACCGCCAGTCAAAATCCTCCAGCGTTTTGAGCGACTTGAACTCGGCCACCCGGGTGCGGCTTTCCAGTCGTTTTTGCTCCCGTAAGTTGATCTCGTCCTGGAAGATCAGCTCCAAGAACTCCAGGTGGCTGAGCCGACTGGCGGCAGCCTCCTGTAAACGTAGGTCCAGCGTGCGTCCCAGGCCGGAGAGTTTGAGTTGTTTTAGTGTTGTTGTGAGTTGGCTCATGGTTGGGTAAAAGCTTCTATCCTGTAGGCATTTAAGTCGCGGATCAGTTCGTGCTCCTGAAGGAAGTCGATCTGCACGACCGTCTCGCCCTGATCGATCAGGCACCGCAGATCCCGCAGCCGGTAACTGCCGTGGCGGCAGGCCTTTTGGCTGGCCGACTCGAGTTGTCCTGCCGGGTGTTTTCGGGCCAGCTGTAGCAGGCCCTGCAACACCCGGGTGCCGATCGGCCCTCGGTTCACGCACATCGCCTCGGCCCACGCCCCGGTGTGCGGACCGATCAGTTTGCAGCGGTCCAGAAGGTACTCCGAGCCCCGTTCCACCGCGTTGCGTTTATGCGGATGGATATGGGCCTGGTCGGTGGCAAAACGTCCGGAATCGACCAACAGGTGCACCGCAATCTGGCGCATGAGCAGGGTGTAAATATGAAGCAACTTCGAGTCGCCCCGCACCCAGACCTCGCGCCCCACGTACTCAGGCGGCACCGAGTAATAGGCCTTTTTATACTCCACGTAGCCGTCCCGGTGGACCCTGCGTTGGGCCTCGTGGAAACTCGGAAACAAATCGGCCGGCAGAGCCTGCAAGGCGGCCCGCTCCTGGGCTTCGAACAGGGTGTGGACTTGCTGGCGAACGGTGCCGTGGATGCGTTTGTCGGCCACATTCAGTTCCCATTGGTCAAGAAACTGGTTCTGTTCGCCCAAGCTCGCAAAGTTCCGCCCCTTGAGGGCGTTGTTTTGGGTAAACTTCACCCCGGCCTCGATCTTGCCCTTGTGCTGCGGGGTGCGCGGCTTGGTCGGCAAAACCACCGTGCCGTAGTGCCGGGCAAAACTAGCCAGCTTAGGGTTGAGTTCCGGATCGAACCAATCCGCCTGCAACACCGCCGCCTTGAGGTTATCGGGGATGATCGTCTTGGGCTCCCCGCCGAAGCGCCGGAAGGCGTTTTCCAGGCAGCGAAGGAAGCTCTCGGTATCCTGCCGCCAGACCACCTCGCTGTAGCTCTTACTGGAAAAACTTAAGGTCGCCCGGAACAGGTGCGGCCGTCGCTTTTTGCCGGACTCGACCACCGGGGCACCCTGGCCGAAGTCCACCTGCATCTGCTCGCCCGGGGCGGTTTCCATCCGCCGGAACGGCAGCGGCGTCACCGCCGCCAGCGCCCGCACGAAGCGCTTCACCGATTCGTAGCCGCCGGTGTAGGCGTGGTCGGTTTGCAGATCTTGGCTGGATGAAAATGATCACAGCGGATTTGGTGGTGGACGAAACTAAGCGGGATTCAAAGGGGCGCAGGATTACGCCGAAAGCGCGGCGACAGGAATTGCTCGCAGCCTATGAGCAAAGCGGGCTGACGCAGGCGGCGTTTGCCCGGCGCGAGGGCGTCAAGTATCAGACGTTTGCCTCGTGGGTGTCGGAGGGCAGGCGACGCGACGGCGCAGTCGGCCCGAGTAAATCGGTTGTACCGGTGAGATTTGCCGAGGTGAATCTGCCGCCTCCGAAGCCGAGCGAGTTGAGCGCGAGCGCCGAGGCACTGAGGGTGACGCTGCCCGACGGAGTGGTCGTACGCGGGGCCGAGGCGGCGGCGGTGGCAGCGCTGGTCAAAGCCTTGCGGGCCTAACCACCATGCTCGGTTTTCCCTCAGCACTAGTGCTTAATTGCGTAGATTAATGATAGTATTTCTGAGTTGGCTTCCCTTGACCTCGCGCTTGCGCCACTTGAACGGCTTGGCATTGGGCAGGTAGGCGGCGACGAAAGCGTCAATGGCCTGACTAAGTTCGGCGACGCTTCTGAAGTTCGCGCCCCGTAGCGCCTTCCTTGTTAGTATGCCGAACCAGATTTCAACTTGATTGAGCCAACTCGCCGAGGTTGGGGTAAAGTGGAAGTGGACATTGGGGTGCCGAGCGAGCCAAGCGTCGCACTTTTTGTGGGTGCAATAATTATCCAAAATCACGTGGAGTTCTCTCTCGGGCGGGTGATCCGCCACCACTTGGTCCATGAACAGCAGGAACTCCTCCCGGCGCTTAAGGGTGGTTTTCTGCGTCTTGATCAAGCCCGTGGCCACATCAAGGGCAGCGAACAAGTTGAGTGTACCGTGGCGCTTGTAGGTGCTTTTGAGTCCCTGGACGATTTTACCATTGTCGGTCTCCACGTAACCGGTGGCGCGCTCTAGGGCTTGGATGCCAGGCTTTTCATCCACACTTATCACCAATGCCTTTTCCGGTGGGCTCAGGTAGAGCCCGACGATATCGGCTGCCTTGGCTGCGAACTGCTTGTCAGTGCTCACGCACCACGAGCGCTGGCGCTGCAGGCAAATGCCCTCCTTGCGCAGCACTCGCCAGACCGCGTGCACCGAGCCGCCGAGCACACGGGCCACCGCTGGACCATCCCAGCGCGCCTGCCCCGGAGGGGGTGGCCCTTCCAATAAAGCCAGCACCCGATCTCGAAAGTCCTCACCGTAGGTGCGCTTCGCGCCCGGCCGTGCCGCATCATCCAGCCCCTTCATGCCAAGCAGCACAAAGCGATCCCTCCACTTTATTACGGTGTTCGGCCTGGTGTTGCAGCGGCGCGCCACCTCTTGCACCTGCTCGCCACTCACGCACCCAAGGATCATCCGGGCGCGCTCAACTCGCTGCCTCGACTCAATCCGGCTGGTTGCCCGTTTTTCTAGGGATTGCTGATCCCCCTCGCTACAAGTGATTCGCACGGCTTTTCGTCCCATCTACAAAGCGGATACAATATCACTTATTATTGCAAGTAAGCACTAGAATGATCATGGCATGGACAAGAGGGTCATCGGCAACGAAGTCCAAGAAACGATCAATTCGCTCGGCCATAGCCGACCGAGATTCGTGTTCGATCTTCTCAGTTTTATCCCTGAACAGGGCGTCGGAATCAAAAACCGAATTGGCAAAACTTTCTTCAGATTCGTCCTTAGCCAAGTCTGTTTCGCGTCGCAGAGTGCGATTTTCTCTCGATTCAAACAGGGCGCTGAGCTTGCTGCGAATTTGCATGCGCAGTGTTCAACGACAATCTGATTTCGACACTGACGACAATCAGACTTCGACACACGTAAGCCGAAGGGAGGAGGGGGTGTAGGGGAGGAGTCCGCTCCTCCCCACCCGATTGATCTTCTTCCGTCTCAATAAGAAAATATAGGGAGGGGTGCAGGGGAGGGAGCTTGGCTCCCTCCCCGCACTGACTGCCGCCGAAGGCGGCCCTGGAGTTTGGCCCCTGACTAGTCGAACGCAGATCAGCCGAATCCTTGAGCTCACGCTCAAGGCCACACTCTTCGCGAACACACTCCTTGTGGCCTTGAGCGTGAGCTCAAGGATTCGGCGCACCGCAGCCAGAAAAAACACCTCGTGCTCACGCACGAAGCCACACCGAGCCAAAGCCACCCAGGCAAAGGCACACTCCAGGCCGCACCCGCCCGAACGTGGCCTTGAGCGTGAGCTCAAGGTCTGGAGTTTGGCCTCTGACTAGTTGGCCCGGAGAAGGCCGTAGAGATAAATGGGGCGTCGGGCCCATGGGAAAAAGCGTGGCCATGAACGATGGTGTCGGACCATGAGCACCACCACCAAAGTTCAGCGCATCATCCGCAAAAACAGTGAGCAGTGGTATGTGACATTACCCGCTTCCATCGCCCAGACGATGGGGTTCGCCAAGTCGGAGGCCGTCGAGTGGACCGTCACCGACGCGCATCATTTGGTCCTCTCACGCAGTCTGGTCGCGCCCGTTATGCCGGTCACGCCCGAGCTGGTGGACGTAGGCGTTAAAAAAAAGTCCAGTTGGGTTTATCCGATCGGCTGGGACGACTTATGAAACGGGCTTGTGCTGCGGCTTGCGCCGCCCCCGAGTGCGCCCGGAGACTGCAGGGGCATCTCATGGCGGCACTGGTTTCACCGTGCCGGGGGACTCTTACCAACCTGATTTGTCTGTGCGGGCGTGCCCAGCAGGACTGGACGGCCGACTACCGGTTGTATTCGCGTGACCGGGTGAAGCCGGCGGGGCTTTTCCGCACGGTCCTCCATGAGCTTGAGGTAAACCTGCCGGCGCTTACCCCGTTGGTGGCCGCCATCGATGACACCCTGGTACGCAAAACCGGGGTCAAGATCGACGGCGTCGGCTGGAAACGCGATCCGCTCGGCCCCGCGTTCCAAACCAACCTGGTGCGCGGCCAGCGCTATGTGCAACTCTCTGCGGCCTGGCCTGGTTCCGACGGACACGCCCGGATGATTCCGGTGGATTTCACCCACGCGCCGACGCCGCCAAAGCCGGGTAAAAAAGCCACTACCGACGAGGTTCAGCAGTACACGGAGAAGAAAAAACAGCAGCGGCTTAATGTCGTCGCGCTCGCCCGCATCCAGCAGCTTCGCCAGGCGCTGCCAGACACGCGCAAACTGGTGGTCGCCGGCGATGGCAGTTACACCAATGCGGTCGTACTCAAGGGCCTGCCCGCCAAGACCGTTTATATCGGCCGGATCCGCCGGGACGCCGTGCTCAACGCCCTGCCTGGACCACCCGCGGCCACCGGTCGCCCGCCGGTCTATGGCGCGCCGGTCCAGACCCCGGAAGAGCTGCGCACCGACGACACCGTGGCCTGGCAAAGCGTCGAGGCTTATGCGGCCGGAAAAAAGCACACCTTTAAAATCAAGACCCTCGGGCCGGTGCTGTGGCGTAAAGCCGGGGCGACGCTCCCGTTGCAAGTCATGGTGATCGCCCCGGTGGGCTACCGATTGCGCGCAGGCTCGAAGCTGCTCTATCGCCAGCCTGCCTTCTTGGTTTGCACCGACCCGGATATGCCCGTGGGTGACCAACTCCAGTATTACCTCTGGCGTTGGGGCATCGAGGGAAACTTCCGGGATGAGAAAACCCTGATCGGCACCGGCCAGGCACAACTGCGCACCGCCGCCTCCAACCGCAACCAACCCGCCGCCACCGTCGCCGCCTATGCGCTGTTGTTAATCGCCGCCCTGCTCTTCGGCGATCCTGCGGGGCAAACCCCTGATCCGCCGCCGCATCTTCGCCCGCCCAAATGGCGCACGCACTCTTCGGGCGCCTCGCCTGCGACCAGTTCCACGGGGGACCTCTTGCGCACCCTGCGCAGCGAATGCTGGGCCGACCAGATCGCCCCAGAGAGTTTCTCCGACTTCACGTCGACCGACCCTCCCTCCACGAACTCATCAAAAGCGCCACCCTTCTTGGCTGAAGCACTCTTCCGCGCTGCGTAACCGGGCCTCCGGCCGCTTCGCATCCACCTGCTTTTGGGGCCAAACTCCAGTGCCGCCGAAGGCGGCCCTGGAGTTTGGCCTCTGACTAGTTGGCCCGGAGAAGGCCGTAGAGATAAATGGGGCGTCGGGCCCATGGGAAAAAGCGTGGCCATGAACGATGGTGTCGGACCATGAGCACCACCACCAAAGTTCAGCGCATCATCCGCAAAAACAGTGAGCAGTGGTATGTGACATTACCCGCTTCCATCGCCCAGACGATGGGGTTCGCCAAGTCGGAGGCCGTCGAGTGGACCGTCACCGACGCGCATCATTTGGTCCTCTCACGCAGTCTGGTCGCGCCCGTTATGCCGGTCACGCCCGAGCTGGTGGACGTAGGCGTTAAAAAAAAGTCCAGTTGGGTTTATCCGATCGGCTGGGACGACTTATGAAACGGGCTTGTGCTGCGGCTTGCGCCGCCCCCGAGTGCGCCCGGAGACTGCAGGGGCATCTCATGGCGGCACTGGTTTCACCGTGCCGGGGGACTCTTACCAACCTGATTTGTCTGTGCGGGCGTGCCCAGCAGGACTGGACGGCCGACTACCGGTTGTATTCGCGTGACCGGGTGAAGCCGGCGGGGCTTTTCCGCACGGTCCTCCATGAGCTTGAGGTAAACCTGCCGGCGCTTACCCCGTTGGTGGCCGCCATCGATGACACCCTGGTACGCAAAACCGGGGTCAAGATCGACGGCGTCGGCTGGAAACGCGATCCGCTCGGCCCCGCGTTCCAAACCAACCTGGTGCGCGGCCAGCGCTATGTGCAACTCTCTGCGGCCTGGCCTGGTTCCGACGGACACGCCCGGATGATTCCGGTGGATTTCACCCACGCGCCGACGCCGCCAAAGCCGGGTAAAAAAGCCACTACCGACGAGGTTCAGCAGTACACGGAGAAGAAAAAACAGCAGCGGCTTAATGTCGTCGCGCTCGCCCGCATCCAGCAGCTTCGCCAGGCGCTGCCAGACACGCGCAAACTGGTGGTCGCCGGCGATGGCAGTTACACCAATGCGGTCGTACTCAAGGGCCTGCCCGCCAAGACCGTTTATATCGGCCGGATCCGCCGGGACGCCGTGCTCAACGCCCTGCCTGGACCACCCGCGGCCACCGGTCGCCCGCCGGTCTATGGCGCGCCGGTCCAGACCCCGGAAGAGCTGCGCACCGACGACACCGTGGCCTGGCAAAGCGTCGAGGCTTATGCGGCCGGAAAAAAGCACACCTTTAAAATCAAGACCCTCGGGCCGGTGCTGTGGCGTAAAGCCGGGGCGACGCTCCCGTTGCAAGTCATGGTGATCGCCCCGGTGGGCTACCGATTGCGCGCAGGCTCGAAGCTGCTCTATCGCCAGCCTGCCTTCTTGGTTTGCACCGACCCGGATATGCCCGTGGGTGACCAACTCCAGTATTACCTCTGGCGTTGGGGCATCGAGGGAAACTTCCGGGATGAGAAAACCCTGATCGGCACCGGCCAGGCACAACTGCGCACCGCCGCCTCCAACCGCAACCAACCCGCCGCCACCGTCGCCGCCTATGCGCTGTTGTTAATCGCCGCCCTGCTCTTCGGCGATCCTGCGGGGCAAACCCCTGATCCGCCGCCGCATCTTCGCCCGCCCAAATGGCGCACGCACTCTTCGGGCGCCTCGCCTGCGACCAGTTCCACGGGGGACCTCTTGCGCACCCTGCGCAGCGAATGCTGGGCCGACCAGATCGCCCCAGAGAGTTTCTCCGACTTCACGTCGACCGACCCTCCCTCCACGAACTCATCAAAAGCGCCACCCTTCTTGGCTGAAGCACTCTTCCGCGCTGCGTAACCGGGCCTCCGGCCGCTTCGCATCCACCTGCTTTTGGGGCCAAACTCCAGTGCCGCCGAAGGCGGCCGGTTTGGCTCTCGCCCGCTTTTGGCTCGTGCGCCCTTGTCGGTCGTCGGCTCCGGTGTCGTTGAACGACCACCGGCACCCACCGGCACCCGCCGGGCTCAGCGTTTAGGACTCTTTGCAGCCGCCTGGAGTCGCTGGCTTTCACCGGTAAACTCCAGGATGACCGCATGATGCACCAGCCGGTCTACGGCGGCCATGGTGGTCATCGGATCTTTGAAGATCTGATCCCATTGGCTGAACACCAGGTTCGAGGTGATCACCACCGTGCGCTTTTCGTAGCGTTCAGCCAGGAAGGTGAAGAGCACGTCGGTCTCCTCCCGGCCCTGTGGGACGTAGCCGAGGTCATCAAGGATGACCGCGTCGTAGTGGGCCAGCTTGGCCAGCGCCGAGGGCAACCGCAGGTCGCGCTTGGCCACCAGCAACTGCCCGACCAGTTTGAAGGTCGGCATAAACAAGACCTTCAGCTGGTGTCGCTGGATCCATTCGCGTCCGAGCGCGGCGGCCAGGTGACTTTTGCCGCGGCCGGGCAGACCGAAGCACAGCAGGTTGTCGCCACGGCGCACCAGTTCACCGTCGAGCAAGCTGGGCAGTTGTCGGCGTACCTTTTCGGGCAACCGCGCTTCGTCGAGGGTGCCGAGGGTCTTGCCGCCGGGTAGGCCCGATTCTTTGAGGAGGCGCTCGATGCGGCCGCGCAACCGCTCGCCCGCCTCCGTCTCCAGCAAGTAGAGCAGGAAGCGGCGGTAGCCCCAGTTCTCGGCCTCGGCCCGGGCGAGCGCCCCGGCGTGTTCGCGGGCCATCGTCGGCAGCTTGAGCGCGCGCAAGAGGATCGGCAGCGCATCGGTAGGGTCGGTGCTCATGCGGCCACCTCCCCGCTCAGCAGCCGGTCGTAGGCCCCGAGCTCGGGCGCCAGCACCGGCATCGAGGGGGCTGGCACCACGGTGGCGCGCAGCCTCGGCTCCACCCAGTCCGGGGTCGGCAGTTCGCCGCTTCGCAGGGCCACACCGATGACCGCGCAGACCTCGTTTTCGCCGTGCGCGGCAGCCAGGACCAGCAGAGCGAGGTAATGGCGGTCCGCCCAGCCCGTCGTGTTGGCGGGCGCCGCGCTGAGTAGGGCATCGTAGGCCTGGCGTAGCGCCGTGCCGGGGAACAGTTCCTCGCGGTACTTGTAGCCAGCAAAGGCCCCGGGTTTGCGCACCAGCGAGGCGATCACGTGGCGGTAGTCGATTCGCGCGCCGCCGTGGCTCGAGCGTGGGCAACGCAGCACCTCCTCGCGCTCGAAGCGCACCACCACGGTTTGCTCATCGAGTTCGACTCCGACCATCGAGCCGATCAGCTGCGAGGGCACCGAGTAGGCGTGGTTTTTAACCCGGATCGTACTAAAACTCGACACCCGTACGGCGCTCTCCTCGGCCTGCGGATAACGGGTTGCGGGCAACGCTCGCAGGGTGGCGCTTTCCTCGGTAAAGCGCACCGTGCGCTGGAGATTGGCGCCCCTGCAAACGTTGGCCACGAAGGCCGCGTAATCGGCCACGCTGGCAAAATCGCGCGAGCCACGCAGCGCCAGGTGACTTTTGAGCCGCCGCTTCAAGTGCCCGTTGGCCGACTCGATGTCGCCGTTTTCCTGCGGACAGGCCTTGTTGATCGTGCGCGGCTTGAGCCCCAGGTGGGCGCACAGGGCGAGGTACTCGGTGTTAAACCCCCGGGCCGCCTCGCCACGTTTGAGCTGATGGGTGGCGGTGGAACTCTGGTCGGTTTGGAGCCCCACCGGCACCCCGCCGAAGGCCCACAGGGCGTCCTGCAACCCGACCTTGAGCGAGAGCAGCGACTCCGACTGGCACGGCACCGCCCACTGCACGTTGCTAAACGGGAGAACAGCGTGGCAGAGCAAGTGGTTGAAAACCTCGCCCGCCACCGTGACCCCGAGCTCGGCGGCGTGGGTCCAGTCGACCTGGACAAACTCGCCGGGGTTAAGCACCTGCGGAAAAAAGACCTCCTTGGGCGGACCGTGATGGCGGCGCCACGCCTGCACTCGGCGCTGGAACGTGCGCAGGGCGCGCGCGGGCAAGCTGACGTGTTCGGGCCCGAGTTTGGCCAGCAGATGCGAGAAGAGCGCCTTGGCTTCCAACTCGGGAGTTCCTTCGAGGAACCGCTTGGCCTCGGGCCAGAGCTCGGTCACCGGATCGGCCCGGCGCGAACTGCGTGGCTCTGTGGGTTTACGCGGGCCGTGGCCCTGTTTGATGTACTTGGTGGCCGTATGCCGGTGCATGCCCGCCTTCATGGCTGCCTTCCGCACGTTGGGCGGGTCTTTTTGAGTCTTCATTAGTCGCTGATACTGGTGCTCGGTAATCATTGGGCCTGCTTAAGGCCCCGAGCCTCTCCTCAGCGCAGACCAGCGCCGTTCTAATCACCGACTTCCGTGTCGATTTTTGATTGTCGCTGATGTCGACGTTTGGTTGTCGTTCGACACACAGGGTTTTAGAAATCGGTATGTACCAATAACGAATAATTTCAACATGCCATCTTTCCCTGTTGATGCGACAACTCCGCTATCGGAACTATCCCACTTACGACTGTCTTCAACGCTCACAAACAGAGTGTTAATATCCGGTTTAATTTGAATATCACCGGGGACTTTCACAATTGCCACTTTTGTGGTTATGGAATTGGCGCTCTCAGCTGCTTGAATAACAATGTCTTGGAGGTAAGAGGCGCCATCCGTCTTCCACAGTTCCACACGGGTATAGCCGAATTCACTTTGCCCAGTCCATGCCATCAAAGGTCCAGTTTGCCGAACTTTCGGGTTAGTGGCACGGGTGTAAATTGCGATGCTCGTAACGGTAAGTAGGACGACTACGCCCAAAGTTATCAATGCAGGCCAATAATAGGGCAATTTCCTGATTTCATCTAATGGTGTCATAATGACACCCATTGAGATGCGGTCTTTGTTATGGTCAAGGTGTCACTTTGGCACCGAAACACAAAATTCCAGCAACTCGCAGAGGGCATAATATCATTGGCCTTCGAATTCGCGCTGCGCGTGAAAGACTCGATCCTGCGGTAAGCCAGCGCGAATTTGCTGCTCGGTTAGCTGTTCGTGGTCTCGATCTTGATCGACCGACCGTAACCCGAATCGAAAACGGAAAACGCTTTCTTCGTGACTACGAAATCAAAGCGATTGCCGGTGTCCTAAAAGTCAGTGTCGCGTGGCTATTCGGTGAGTAACACAAGCAGGCCTGCAAGTTGCTTGACGCTCATTAACCGCAGCTGCCTGCTCGGTTGTCCCAGTAACCCACTTATCTCCGCAAAGGTGTATGGGAAACGTATCGGTCCAAGATGCGCATCTGTAATTTTAGCCAGTGAGGTGCTTCCAGAGTGCAAATCGCCTTAAAAATCTTGGGCAGGAGAATCTGGTCAACTTATGCTTCATGCGGGTGGCAATGCATTGTTCACCCAACAGTGCTAGTCGTTCGAGGTAATTGAAAAACCGCGAACAAAACGATCCATTGAATTATCCAGCAGGGACGTTTTATTTATCCCAAACTCGGGCTTATTGAATTATCCGAGCCTAATTCCGCCCCTAGGAACGAGGTGACGTCTTGAATTATCCGTCACCAGTTAGGCTCGGCGGAGGTACGACCTCCGTGTCGTCCGTGTTCGAGAAGTAGCGCAGACTTCCAGTCTGCTCCGGCAAGCGCCCAAGGCAGACAGGGAAGTCTGCGCTACTTTTTTCGGCCGCCCGAGCTAGGCCACACGGAGGTGGACCCTCCCTCGGCTCGTTTTCGAGGCGCGACCCATCGGCGTCGCGCCTTTTTGTGGCCTCACCGTTGGACCTCCCATTCGTCCCGTTGTAACCTCCGATGTCTTCGCCTGCCATGAACCCGCCTCTTACGATTTGGTGTAACGCCGCGCTCTCCACCCCCGCAGAACAACGCCTCGCCTTCGGGCTTGCCGAACACCGGCTGGTTTTCGCCCAAAAGCGCTCCGCTTCTGTGCTCGTCGCCGGCCCCTCCGACGCCGGGTTTTTGGAGGCCGATGTGGTGCTGGGTCAGCCCGACGCGGGCGATTGTCTGCGGAACCCAAAAGTCCGCTGGCTGGCGGTGACTAGCGCGGGTTACGGTCGCTACGACACCCCCGATTTTTTGGAATCCTTTCGCGCCCGAGGTTCGGTGTTCACCAGCAGTTCGAGCGTCTTTGCCGAGCCCTGCGCCCAACACGTACTCGGGATGATGCTCGCCCTCGGCCGTCAACTGCTCGCCTCGCACGCCGAGCAACTCGGGGAGCGCCGCTGGCAGTTTTTCGAGCGTCGCGCAGCCTCGGTGCTGCTCAACGGCCAGACCGTTCTCCTGCTTGGTTACGGCACGATCGCGCGGCGGTTAACCGAACTGCTCGCCCCCTTCGGGATGAAAATTTACGCCGTGCGCCGTAAAACCCACAGTGAGCGCGGCGTTCACGTCATCTCCGAAGAGCGCGTTTCTTCGGTGCTGGGCGAGGCCGACCATATCATCAACCTGCTGCCCGACAACGAGGCCACCGCCAACTATGTCAACGCCCGCCGACTGAGCGCGTGCAAGCCGGGGGCGCGGTTTTATAACATCGGGCGCGGCTCCACGGTGGACGAACGTGCGCTGGTGCAGGCGCTGGAAAACGGGCGGCTTGGGGCGGCTTATTTGGACGTTTTCGCCGAGGAGCCGCTGCCGCCGTCGAGCCCCTTGTGGACGGCGCCGAATTGTTTTCTCACGCCGCATACCGCCGGTGTACGCAGCGACCAGGACCAGGCTCTGGTAGCCCATTTTTTGAAAAACTTCGCCGCGTTTGTCGCGGGCGGTGCGGCGATGGCGGACCGAGTGGTGTGAAGGTAATTCAGGTTTAAGGTGAGCCGAATTGGCCGGGACGGCCAACGCTACACAGAATCCGGCGATGTAGGGTTGGCCGTCCCGGCCAATTCAGCGCACTTTCAAGACGAATTGTTGTAGTTTATTAGAGTAGATTGAGAAAGGGCTCGGTGGTGCCAGGGGTAACCTGCATCAAAAGCGCGAATGACGGTTCGTGCCGGGCCGAATCTCGTTAGGGTTTCGGGGTTGGGTGTGGGCGTTTGCAGCTTTGCGCGGAAGTTCCCTTCTTTTGGTTTGGCGCGGACGAATTCTGTCCCCACGGTTTACCTGTCGTTAGCATTTCGTTGAACCCCATTGATCGCTCGCCATGGCCGATGACTTTTTGAACCCCGTTTCCCCCTCTCGCCCCGCGCAGCTGACGATGGCTTTGGAGCTTGAGGCGGCGGAGAAGGAGTTTTCGGTAAAGGTGCATCTTGCCCGCGAGCTCACCGAGTCGGCGCTGTCGCGCAAAGCCCTGCAAGCGCTACTTGAGGATCAGAAGCGCGTGGAAGCGGCGTTGCGGGCCACCGAGCGGCGTTACCGTACACTGTTTGAAGGTGCCCCGGATCCGGTTTTTTTGCTCTCAATCGAGCCGGCGAATTCAGGCCGAATCCTGGATGTAAACGAGTCGGCGTGCCGGGTTTATGGATACAAGCGCGAGGAGCTGCTATCCATGCTTATTACGGATTTGAACACGGCAAAATCGGGCGCGACGGCGGCGGCGCGCATCAAGCGTATGTTGGCAGGCGACGGCTTGGCGTTTGAGTTCATTCACCGCCGCAAGAATCAGTCTGAGTTTCCGGTGGAGGTGAATGCCAGCTTGGTGGAGCTGGACGGGCGGGTGTGCATGCTGGCGTTTGGCCGTGACATCACTGCGCACAAACGCGCCGAGGCTGCACTCGCGTTAAAAGAAAACCGCTTCCGCGCGATCATCGAGGTGTCGCCGGTGCCGATGGTGCTCAACGACGACCGCGGCGTGATCACGTTCCTGAACCCGGCGTTCACCCAGATTTTTGGTTATTCGCGGGAGGAGATTCCCACGCTCGCGGAGTGGTGGACCAAGGCTTATCCCGATGCGGCATATCGCCATTGGGCGAGCGGTATTTGGCAGGTAGAGTTGGAGCGCTCAAAACGCTCCGGCACCCCGTTTACGCCGATGGAGTTCACCCTCACGTGTAGAAATGGGATGCGTAAGACGGTACTGGCCAATGCAGCGCCCAGTTCAGCGGCCTACGAGACCGATCATCTGGTGGTGTTGTACGACATCACTGACCGCAAAGAGGCTGAGGCGGCCTTGTGCGAGTCGGAGGCCCGTTGGCGTTTCGCCATGGATGGTTCCGGCGATGGCATGTGGGATTGGCGTGTCGATACCGGTATGGTGTTTTACTCCAAGCGGTGGAAATCGATGCTCGGTTACGCCGAGGATGAGTTGAGCAACATGGTCAAGGAGTGGGAGCAACTGGTGCATCCGGACGATTTGCCGCGGGCGCTGGACTCGGCGGCGGACCATTTTCGCGGCCAGTCCGAGCACCATGTCGTCGAGCAGCGCATGCGTTGCAAGGATGGTTCGTGGAAGTGGATTCTTGCGCGTGGGCGGGTGATTGAATGGTCCGCGCCGGGCAAACCACGGCGCATGATCGGCACCTACACCGATATCGATTTGGAGAAGCGTCGCGAGGAGACCCAGCAGGCGCTGGTGCGGCGGCTCGATTTGGTGATGCGTGCCTCGAACCTCGGGGTGTGGGAGTATGATTTGCAGACCGGTTACCTCGACTGGGACGATGCCATGCACTCGCTCTTCGGTTGGAGTCGTGAGGAGGCGGGTGGCTCTCTTGAGGCTTTTCGCAGTAGCGTCCATCCTGACGATCTGGCGCGCATGGACCAGACGATCGTGGACATGCGCGGCGGGCGGGTTTTTCAATCCTTCGAGTTTCGCATTATCCGCCGCTCCGACGGGGCATTGCGCACGATCGAGGGCAACGGGTACCTGTTGCGCGACGGGGATGGGTTGCCGCAGCGCTTGCTGGGCATGAACCGCGACATTACGGATAAAAAGGAGGCGGAGTTGAGTCGGCGGCAGTTGGAAATCCAGTTTGGGCAGGCGCAGAAGATGGAGACGCTCGGCACGCTGGCAGGAGGCATTGCGCATGACTTTAATAATTTGTTGGCCGGCATGATTGGATGCCTCGAACTGGCGCTGCCGTTGTTGCCCGAAGCGCATCCCGCGGGCGATTGGATGGGGCGGGCACGGGGCGCGGGTCTGCGTGCGCGCGATTTGGTCAAGCGCCTGATGTTGTTCTCGCGGCGCACTCCCAGCGTTGGGCGCAAATCAATGCAGATTAAGCAGTTAATGGATGAAACGCTGCCGATTCTAAACGCCAGCTTGCCGTCCTCGATCGTAATCCGCACCCAGAAAAACCCCGCATTGAGCGAAGTTTTGGGCGATTACGGCCAACTCCAGCAGGTTCTCATGAACCTGTGCTTGAATGCAGCCCACGCCATTGGGGCCAAACAAGGCCAGATCACGCTGGATGTACGTCCCGCCGAGGAATTGTCGGTCGATGGCCGGATGAATCCGGCGGGCGCACAGGTGTGTTTGTCGGTGGCCGATGATGGCTGCGGCATGGATCAGGAGACGCAGGCGCGAATCTTCGACCCATTTTTCACCACCAAACCCGAAGGCCAGGGAACGGGGCTGGGGCTGTCGATTGTGCACGGCATCGTGCATGATCATGGGGGGACGATTCGCCTGCGCAGTGCGCCCGGACAGGGGACCTGCTTCGAGGTTTATCTTCCGGTTATTCAGAAGACACCGGTGGTGGTTGAGTCGCCTTGCGCGCCGGTGGCGGTGTTGGCGGGGGGCGGCCGTAAGGTGTTGCTGGTCGATGACGAGGAAGTGCTGCGCACGTTTGTGGCCGCCGTGCTCACCATGGCCGGCTTCGAAGTCGTCGCGGCGGATAACGGGCTCAATGGCGCCGCTGTTTTCGCCGCCACCCCGGATGCGTTTTCGTTCGCTATCGTGGATCTCTCGATGCCCGGCCGCAACGGGTTCGAACTGATCGGGGATATGCGGGCGCTGCGCCCTGGTCTGCCGGTGATCTTGATGAGCGGTGACCACAACCGGTACGGAGGGGCAGGGGGGAACCTAGGCGCAGATAGCTATATTCGCCTATCTAAGCCATTTGCTATTGCTGAGTTGAATGCGGTAATTGCACCGCTTCTGGAGGCTAAACCCAGCCTCTTAGCGTAGACTTTGCGGAACACTCCGCACCGGTTGCCGTGAGATTGACTGAGTGAATTTGGTAGATTCCGATTGTTTTTATGGACACCCAATCATGGCTGCATCCGCGTGACGAACTGGTGGCAACGATGGATCGTATCTATCGCTACCACATGACGACGACCTCGGGAGGTAACCTCTCGATCCTTGATCCCGATGGGAGCATTTGGATCACCCCTTCCCGTGTAGATAAAGGCTCGCTGCGATCTACCGACATCGTGCGGGTCAAGGCGGATGGTTCCCGCGAGGGGCTGCACCCGCCTTCCTCGGAATTCCCCTTTCACCGGGAAATTTACCGTGTTCGCCCCGACATCAAGGCGATCGTGCACGCCCATCCCGGAGCTCTGGTGGCGTTCAGTATCGTACGCCGTTTGCCCGAGACTCGCGTGCAAACCCACGCCTACAACCTGTGCGGCAAGATCGCTTATGCGCCTTATGCCTGCCCAGGCAGTCAGGAACTAGGTGACAAAATCGCGGCTGCCTTTGCCGGGGGCGCGGACTGCGTGATGCTGGAAAACCACGGCGTGGTCATCGGTGGGCGGGATTTGGCTGAAGCGTTCCAGCGTTTTGAGACCCTAGAGTTCGTGGCGCAGACGGTGATCCGCGCGTCGGCGTTGGGCGAATTGCGCACGTTGCCCAATGACATGCTCACCGGCCATGCCGTGCCGGATTACACCCCATTGGTTTCGCAGGTGCCCACCAATCATGAAAAGGAGTTGCGCACCGAAGTGTGTGCGTTTGCCCAGCGCGCTTACCGCCAGAAGCTGATGATTAGCACCGCCGGAGCCATTTCGGCGCGGTTGGACGCGCAGCAGTTTGTGATCACACCGCGCCGCCGGGATCGGCTCGATTTGAATCCATCCAGCCTTGTTCGCGCGACCAAGGATTCGATGGAGATGGGTAAACGTGGCAGCCGCACAAGCCGTTTGCATGGCCTCATTTACGCGGCGAATCCAGAAATCGGAGTGATCATCAATGCCCAGCCGATGTGCGCCAGTGCGTTTTGTATGACCGATGTCGAGTTTAGTTCGCGCACCATCCCGGAGAGTTACTTGGTGCTCGGCGATGCCCCCAAGGTGCCCTTTGCCTGTGTGGTCAACGACGCCGAGGCGCTGGCTGCAAGGATGTCTCTTAAAAAATGTCCCGTTCTGCTGATTGAGAATGAAGGAGCGCTCATCGTGGGCCGTACCCTGCTGGAGGCGTTTGACCGGCTCGAAGTTCTGGAGGCCACCGCGGAAGCGCTGCAGTTGAGCCGACCGCTCGGGCCGTTGGTGCCAATGCCCGAGAGCGCCTTGGCAGAGCTCCGCAAGGCATTCGGAATGGACTGAGCCAGAGACTGGAACGCCCAAGGTGAATCCAGTGGATTGATCATGCGTGGTCTAGGTGAGGTAAATTACCAAAGAATGCAGCTTGCTTGCAGTCGTTAGTTTATGGAGGGACGACCTCCGTGTCGTCCGTGTTCGAGCCAGCCCACACGGAGGTGGGCCCTCCCTAGATCAGCGGCATGTAATCATGCCGCCAACCCCTCGTCGAATTAGCCTCATTTTGAGCGCGAATGAGGATCCGCAGCCGCCTCGGCTCAAGCGCAGGCAATGCCACTGCGTCCGTGGGCAATGCGGCCCGATTCGAAGAAGTCGCCCGGTACGGATTCAGGGCCAAACTCCGGGGCGCATTCTGCCAGGAGTTTACGTAAGTTTTCGCGGGCACGGGCGATGCGGCTTTTGACCGTGCCGACATTAATGCGCAGGGCCACCGCGATGTCCTCGTAGGGCAACTCGATGACGTTGCGCATGGTCAGGATCTCGCGGTGAGATGGTTCTAACTTGTCCATACACAGAGAAATCAGCGTTACGAATTCATGGGTGGCGGTTTCTTGGGCGGGATTGGCGTCGTCGGAGGCAATCATGTCGGCGAATGTGATGTTGGAGTCCTCGGACGGGGGGCGCTCCAGGGAGAGGGAGTCCTGCCTGCGGCGGCGGAAAAAGTACCAGTAGCGGTTGCGCGACAAGTTGAGCGCGATGCGATAAAGCCAGGTCGCCAGCGAGGAATCGCCGCGGAAGTTGGCCAGGCCGCGATGCGCGCGGATGAACGCGTCTTGGACGATTTCCTCGGCATCGGCGGCGTTGCGTAGCAGGTTGTGGGCGAGGCTGAAGAGGCGCGCGTGGTAGCGCTGCATGATCTCGATAAAGGCGGTCTCGTCGCCGGCGTTGAAGCGCTGGACAAGAAGTGAATCGTAAGCGGCCTCGGTTTTAGCCTCGGGCTTGGCGAGGGTGACCGTGCGACCTGAACGTGCGTGCTGAATCATGATTGGGCTCCGGTGAATGGGTTGGGATGGCGCTGGTGGTACCAGACGAGTCCCAGACTACCTTGGGGCGTCCGGATCGAATATGGGTTCGTTAACCCAAATGTGGGCCGAGGAGGGAACCTTTCACCCCATAGGGTGGGTCTAAGGCCGAGTTTTGGCCCCTTTCGCTCCCCGTGTCCTCGTATTCCTCCCCTACGTGTGCCGGCCCTCCCGCCACCGAGCGGGGTGACGCCCGCGCCTGGAAAAGGTGGAGAAAATCCCGCTCTGCGGTTTTTTTTAAAAACCCCTTGGCAGGCGCGACCCGACACCTTTTCGTCCTTTTTTAAATGTCCACGTTCAAACCTGCAGTCCTCGCCCTCGAAGATGGTTCCGTGTTTCGCGGCCGCGCCTTTGGCGCCGATGCCACGATCGCGGGCGAATGCGTGTTCAACACGTCCATGACCGGCTATCAGGAGATCATCACCGATCCCTCATATTACGGCCAAATCGTCACCATGACCTCGCCGATGATCGGTAACTACGGGGTCAACGACGAGGACACCGAGGCCTCCGTGCCCCGCGCCAGCGGCTTGGTCGTGCGCGAACTCTCCCCCATCGTCAGCAACTGGCGCAGCCAGTCCTCCCTCGACGCCTACCTGCGCAAGTACGGCATCCCCGGCATCAGCGAGGTCGACACCCGCGCCCTCACCAAAAAGCTCCGCGTCGATGGCGCGATGAAGTGCTGCCTTTCCACCCTCGCGCTCACCGACGCCGAGGCGGTCGCCCGCGCCAAGGCCTGGCACGACATGGCTGGCAGCGACTACGTTAAGGACACCACCTGCAAAGAGCCTTACCTGTGGCGCGCCGATGATGCTGCCAACCACAACGCCGTTTACGTGCCCGCCGGCACCACCTTCGGCCTGCCCCACACGCCCGCCAAGCGCTTCACCATCGCGGCCTTCGATTTCGGCGCCAAGCACTCCATTTTCCGCAAGCTGGTCAACCACGGCTTCGACGTAAAAGTGTTCCCCGCCACTGCCACCGCCGAGCAGATCAAAGAGCACGCGCCCGACGGCGTTTTCCTCTCCAACGGTCCCGGCGACCCATCCGCGCTCGGTTACATCCACCGCACCGTCACGGGCCTGCTGCCGCATTACCCGATTTTCGGCATCTGCCTAGGCCATCAGATGATCACCCACGCGGTGGGCGGCACCACCTTTAAGCTCAAGTTCGGCCATCGCGGCGGCAACCAGCCGGTGAAAAACCTCGAAACGGGAAAAGTCTCCATCACCGCGCAAAACCACGGCTTCGCCACCGATCCGCTGTCGTTGGCCAAGGGCGGCGCGATCGTCACGGAGATCAATCTTAACGACAACACGGTCGAGGGCCTGCGCCACAAGGAGCTGCCCGTCTTTTCGGTGCAGTATCACCCCGAAGCCGCACCCGGCCCGAACGACGCTGACCCGCTGTTCACCGACTTCTACAACCTGATTGAGAAGCGCAAGGCCGGTAAAATCTAAGCGCTTGATTAAAGCCGCCCCACCGCCGGGCGGCTTTTTTGTGCGCGCCCGAGCCCGCCCCCTCGCCGAGCCCCTAGCTCCGAAAAGTAGCGCAGACTTCCAGTCTGCTAGGGGGCCAATGCAGACTGGAAGTCTGCGCTACGCCGCGACTTCGCTTCACATGAAAAAACTCCTGGTCTTCTCCCTTCTCGCGTTCGCCGCTTGGTTTTACTGGCACGAACCGGAGGCGAAGTGGCGCGGCATGCCTGCGGCGCACGACCCCGTCCAATCCGACGTCGCGCTGCCTCGGCCCTTTAACCACGGCGACAACACGATCACCCCGCTGGCCTATTATCCTAAATCCGGCAATAGAAACTAGCCAAAAATCACGCAGGTGATTGTTTGGCTGTCATATGCCGCCGTTTTTACCGCCGGAAAAAGCTCACCCCGAGGGTGAGTCAGAAAACCCTGATCACAAGGCAACGCCAAGCGATGCCGCCGAGGTGTTGATTGTGGATACACCCGGAGGACGTTTTCGTGCGCAGTTCGCCCCAGAGTTGCCGGTGAGCCCCTTGGGGGCACTGGTGTTTTTCACGCAGTACTTGTGTGCGACAGGAGGCTTCGAGGCACTGGTTGCGGACACGCCGCTTTGTTACAGCAGCAACCGCGCACACCGCCCTCGCGACGTGATTGGAACCCTGCTTTTGGGGATGCTCTCCGGGCACTATCGCTACGCGCACCTCGCGGCCCTGCGCGGCGACGACATTGCCCCGAGCCTGCTCGGACTTAAGTCGATTGTCAGCGAGGATTGTGTGCGCCGGGCGCTGGCTCGCATCGGTGCCGAGCAGGGGCAGGACTGGTTGCGGCGTCACCTCGACCAAACCTGTCATGGGTTTTTGGATAACCAGTGGATCCTCGACATCGATGTCACCATCAAGCCCATCTATGGACGTCAGGAAGGTGCCAGCATCGGCTATAACCCGCAAAAGCCCGGACGCCCCAGCCACGCCTACCACACCTACTGGATCGCCACCTTGCGCCTGTGTCTGGACGTGGAGGTGCACCCCGGCGATCAATCCGCCGCCGGACATGGTTTTGCGGGGCTGTGGGCGCTCATCGACCGACTGCCAGCCGAGCGCCGGCCCCATCTTTTGCGCGGTGACTGCGCCTATGGCCAGGAGGCGCTGCTCAGTGAAGCTGAAGCGCGTAAACTCAACTATTTGTTCAAACTGCGCCGCACCGCCAAGGCCCGCGAGCTGGTGGCCGCGCTTGAACGCACCACCACCACCGCTTGGACCGACGCCGGACAAGGCTGGCAGGGCTGCGAAAGCTGCCTGCGCCTGCAAGGCTGGAACCGGGCCCGACGTGTGGTGGTCTTGCGCCGTCGCCTCAACGACCAACGCCACCCCCGGGCCCGCCGCCGCCTCGTGCGCGAGCAAGCCGACCACGCTTTGCTGCTGAACATCCCCGACGCGGCCGCCTGCGAGCCGATCATCTACGAACATCAGATCCTCGTTACGAGCCTGCCCTACGAGATCCTTACCCTTGCCACCCTGTATCGGGAACGTGGGGGCGCGGAAAACCCCTTCGACGAGCTCAAGAACCAGTGGAGCTGGTCGGGGTTTACCTCCCAGGAGCTAAACTCCTGTCAGCACGCCGCGCGTTTGGCCGCACTGGTTTACAACTGGTGGACGCTCTATCACCGCCTGCTTCAACCCGGTCAGCACCACGAGGCGGTGAGTACACGTCCCCGTCTGCTCTGCGGAGCGACCCGGCAGAGCGAACACTCCGGTCAACGCCGCCTGGACGTGCGCTTGAGCCATGCCGAGGCACCTCGCCTGAGTGAACTCATCACAAAGCTGGCCAGATGGTTACATGGTATCCTTCATAATGCGGAGCAATGGAGTGTCGCCCAGCGCTGGGGGCAAATCGTAGCGAGGATTTTACAGGAAAACTTCCCTGTACTCGGCCCTGAACCGCCTTTGGCCACCGCCCCAAGCTGATCGCGCTTCCGTTCAGCCTGCCGCAGCACTCTCCACCCTCATCTATCCGACGGGCAACGCCCGCCGGCCGCACTTTCTATTGCCGGATTTAGGATTATTCGATCAAGGCCGTGGTGCTCTCCCGCCAGCGTTACCGCTACGATGCCGCTGCGGAGGTGGCGCCGCTGGACCTCGCGCTTGGCTGGGGCCCCATGTCCACCGCCGCCGTGATCAACGCACTGAGCATCTCCCAATCGGGCCGCTGGTATGAGTACTCCTGGTCCGGCCAAGAACCTCTGCCTCCCGATCAGATCGCCTGCCACTCCGCCAACACCCACTGCCTGCCCGCCACCCCCGAAATCCGCCGGCAACTGCTGGCGATTAAACGCCACGACGTGGTGACCCTCGACGGCTTTTTGGTCGAGGTCACCAAGCCGGGTGGCGGCGACCCCTGGCGTTCGTCGCTCAGCCGGACCGACACCCGCGGCGGCGCCTGCGAAATCATGTGGATCACGGCGATCAAACGGTGAGGGGCGCGGATCTCCGGCCGCAATCGTTCTCCTACTCCTACTCTTACTCCTACTCGTTCTCTAGCCCGGCGTATTTTCCGGCCTCTGGCGCGGACGACACTGAGGTCGGCCCTCGTGTATCGGACTTAACTCCGGTTTCGAAATCCGGGCCTTTCGGGCGAATTCGCGTTCGAGGTGAGCTGAATGAAATCGGTTCCTGGAGCTGCGGATTCCTTGGGGTAAACATCCTTGAGCTCACGCTCAAGGCCACGGGGAGTGTGTCAACGAAGGGTGTGGCCTTGAGCGTGAGCTCAAGGATGCGGCGAGACTCGACTTGAGCGCTCCGCAGTATCAGCCCAGCCACTGCTCAAACTTGACCGCATCCTCTGGCGTATCGACGCCGATGGTCGGGTCGTTGGTCACCCCGCAGCGGATCTCGTAACCGTTTTCCAAAACCCGCAGTTGCTCCAGTTTTTCCAGCTGCTCGTAGCGCCCCAGCGGCAAGCGGGCGAAGCGTTCGATGAGGTCGGCTTTGTACGCGTAGAGGCCGAGGTGTTTGAAGCACGGGTTGGCCTGTACCCAGGCGTCGTCGACCACGCCGGCGCGGTCGCGGCCATAGGGAATCGGCGCGCGGGAGAAATAAAGTGCACGTCCGTCGCCTGGCGCGAAGACCACTTTGACCTGATTGGGGTTGTTGAAATCCGCCGCCGTGGTGAACGGCGTGCCCAACGTGGCCATCGCCGCCGTGCCGCTGATCAGCTCGGCCAGGGTCAAAATCTGAGCTCGGGTCACCAGCGGCTCGTCGGCCTGCACGTTGATAACCTGGTCGGCCTGCACGGTGCGGTTGGCCTCGGCGATGCGGTCGGTACCGCTCTGGTGTTGCACCCCGGTGAGGATCGCGGTGAACCCGGCCGCACGCAGCGGGGCCGCCAACAACTCGTCGTCCACGGCGAAAAAAAGCGGGAATTCCGGGGCTTCCTGGCGGATGCGCTCGGCCACCCACAGCAGCAACGGACGCCCCTTGATGAGGTGTAACAGTTTGCGGGGGAAGCGCGTGGATTCGAGCCGGCAGGGAACGATGATCGCGGTCTTGGACATGGTGGGGCAAACGCTGGGGTTCCGGTTTTGGGGTTGCAAGCCGTCGCCTCGCGCCGGACTCTGCTTAGGCAAATGGCAATGGATAAAACTACTACTACCCCCAGCCCGAATGTGAAGGAACTGGTTGTTCAGAACAAAATGGGCATTCACGCACGCCCGGCGGCCATGATCGTGCGTATCACCAACAAATTTAAGGCCGACGTTTTTGTCAAAAAAGACGAGGAGCAGGTTAACGGTAAGTCCATCATGGGCTTGATGATGCTCGCTGCCGGCAAAGGTTCGAAGGTCAAGTTCCTCGCCACCGGCGACGACGCCCCGCAGATGCTCACCGAGCTCGAACAGCTCTTCACGCGCAAGTTCGACGAGGCCTGACTGGCCACGGAACGGGTTGACCCAAAAACCCCGAATTGAAGCAGGCGGCCCCAAGCGGGCCGCCTTTTTTGTGGCCGCTTGGGGGGCGACGTGAGCGTCGAAGTGCTCGTCGGCATCCGGAAACGGAGTCGGAGTCGAGAACGAGTAAGAGTAGGAGAACGAGAACGATTGCGGAGGGACGACCTCCGTGTCGTCCGTGTTCGCAAAGTAGCGCAGACTTCCAGTCTGCTCCGGCAATCGCCCGAGGCAGACTGGGAAGTCTGCGCTACTTTTTTCGGCCGCCCGATCCAGCCCACCCCAAGGTGGCCCCTCACCTCGCACAAAAAAACGGCGCCCGGGGAGGGCGCCGTTTTTGCGAGGGATGCTCGGGATGGGGGCGATTAGCCCTTGATCATGTCGATGACGGCGGCGCGCTCTTCGACCAGCTCTTTGTTGGTGAGGGCGATCTTCGACTTGGCGAATTCGCACATCTCATAACCGGTGATGACCTCGTAGCTGCCGGGCGTGGTGGTGCGCACGGGCATACCGGCCCAGACTTCGGGGTCGAAGCCGTAGCGGCCTTCGGACTTCACCGCGACGGAGTGGATGGCACCGGGGGTCACTAGACTGTGCACGTGGTCGACGAGGGCGTTGGCGGCCGAGGCGGCCGACGAGAGGCCGCGGGCGGCGATGATCGCGGCGCCGCGTTTGCCGACGGTCTCAAGGAACGGGCCGGTGAGCCATTCCTTGTCGTTGATCACGTCGATGGCCGACTTACCGCCGATGGAGGCGTGGGCGAAGGCGGGGAACATGGTCGGGCTGTGGTTACCGTAAATGAAGATGTCTTTGACGGCGGTGAGGGCGACGCCGGCCTTCTTGGCCAACTGGGCCTGGGCGCGGTTCTGGTCGAGGCGCACCATGGCGGTGAAGCGATCGGCGGTGAGGCGCTTGGCCTGCGAGGCGGCGATCATACAGTTCGTGTTGGCGGGGTTACCCACCACGGCGACGCGGGCGTCGGCAGCGGCGACCTCGTCTATGATCTTACCTTGGCCGATGAAAATCTTGCCGTTGTCCTTAAGGAGATCGGCGCGCTCCATGCCGGGTCCGCGGGGCTTGGCGCCGACCAGCAGTGACCAGTTGGCGTCTTTAAAACCAACGCGCGGGTCGTCGGTTAGGACCATGCTTTGCAGCAGGGGGAAGGCACAGTCGTCGAGTTCCATGGCGACGCCTTCAAGCGCCTTCATGGCCTTTTCAAAAGGCACCTCGATGAGTTGCAGGATGACCGGTTGGTCGGGGCCGAACATCGCGCCGGAGGCGATGCGGAACAATAGCGAGTAGGAGATCTGACCGGCTGCTCCGGTCACGGCGACGCGAATGGGTTGTTTGCTCATGCGGGCAAAAACCTAGGGCGAAAATAGGGCGGGTGACACGCACCAAATTCCCTTATTGCTGCGCAGTTTTTATCCGCAAAATGTGACTGTGCCAAGCTTTGCTTGGGCTTCGTCCCGGAAACTCAGCGCCGATTCATAGCGGGAAGTTTACCGAGGTAAGTGCGCGGAGCGCGCGACGGTCATGATTTTCGGACATGTGGGCGATAAAGTCGGAGGTATAAAGGTGGCGTTTTTTAGTTCGTTGACCGCGCCAGTGCATGAACAGGCTGTTGGCCCAGCGGTTGAACATGCCGTGGATGCGCACCGCGTTCGGGCGGCGTAATCGGCAGCGATCATCCTGGCGCGAGGCGTCGAGGCGGGCATGCAAACCGGTCTCGATTCCCCAGTGCGCAATGTTGACCTCCAGCCATTGGGCGGGAGTCAACTCGGCGGCGGGGCGACTGGTGATCAGCGCCACGGTCTCGGTGGGCTTGCCGTGGCGTTTTCGGCAGATTCTCGCGGCTTGCGCCACCAGGGGGAAGCAGGCGCTTTCCGCGCTCAACTCGCGCGCCACCAGGGTGCGCGTCACGGGGTGCTTCTTTTCCTGGGTGGTACGTTGCTCGGCAGCGGGATCTTTTAACGGGTCAAAAAAGGGGCGCCCGGATCGGGCACTTGCGCTGCTACGATTTTCTGCAAGCCGGGCTGATTGCCTTTGACGGTGAACAGGTAGTCGCCGCCATGCTCCAGTACGATCGCCCGCGCGGTGTCCGCCTGGGTATGCAGGGCATCAAGGCTCACGAGTTTATCGACCAAATCGAGTCTCTCACACAGGGCGCGGGCGGCGGGAATCTCGTTACTTTTTTCGGCGACGACCTCGCTGCCGAGATAAAACAAGCTCGGCGAGGTAACCGCGGTCACGACGTTTTGTCCGCCGCTGTGCTTGGGGACTTTGCCGTCGATGACCACGATCTCGCTGTCGGGGGGCTCGCCTCGCACCTGACGTTGGTGGGCGAGTAAAACCTCCTCGATGCGCGAGGCCTGAACGCGGGCGAACAGCCGACTAAAGGTGGGCTGGCTGGGAGCGCCGTATTTGCCGCGGCGGCGGATCACCCCGAGGGCTTGGCGTTGGACCGGGGAGAGCCGGCGGGCGAAAGCGGCCAGGTCACGTTGGCCGCGGGGTGCTCCGGCCAGATAGGCCGCCGCCGTGATCGCCAGCAGCGCGTGCAAGGGATAGGCCCCGATGTAGGCGCGGTATTCAGGCACTTGCCGGAAGGCCTCCGCCAGGCTGATTAAATCGGGGGCCTTCAGGGTACTTCGCACCGGAACTTTCGCCTCCACCGCAGCCAGCGAGGGTTTGATCTGCCCTGCCTGAAGAGCTCTCCGGGCCCGGGGCTCCAGCTCGCGCACAAACAAGCGCTTGGGCTTGGCGTGGTGCTCGTAGTAATCGCGCGACTTACGCGTGTTGCCCTTGGTCAGGCCCAACTCGGTCCACCCGGATGCCTTGTATACACTTCCCGTAAAACGCTCGGGGTCGACGAAGGTTTCCACGACGAGCACGGGGTGCTCGTAACGCGACTGCCAGTCGGCACTGAGCCGGCCGAGCACCCGGCTCAAAACCGCCGAGCCCAAGTTGGGCACCGCCGGCTTGGGCAGCAGCAGGAACCGCACGTTGTTGACCACCAGCGCCAATCGGCGTCGGCGCTGTTCGCCACTCCAGCCAATCCACGCCTCCCGGCCGCGCAGGTGCAGCGCCGCCGCCGCAAACACCAGCACCGCCACCCAGGTGCCCTGCGCATCGCTCACCGCGTACAGCAGCCGCTCGCCCACCGGTTTCACCGCGCCCAGATAGTGATGCTCCTCAAGCAGCCCCTGCGCTCGGGCGTTTAACTCGGGGCTGTCTAGCACCTGCACCTGCAAGTGGCGCAGCGAAATCACCTCCCCTTGGGGGTTCGACGGGTTCGTTTCGGCCGGCATCATTCACCCAGCCAAAATGATTTCCTAGGGCTTGTCCCGCTTATTCCGCTCCTTTGTTAGTATTCAGGTGTTTAGCTGTTCAATGAATCGGCGGTGCCGGAAACTCTGCTGTTTTGGTAGCACTTTTCGCGCGTGTATTTTAACGCCCCCGCCAAACCCTCGGCGGATAGTAAACACGGCTCGACACGCTGCTGGGGCGAAGCCTCTATTCTCGGCTCATGACCCAAGAGATTCCGGCCCCTCGATTGACTAAAAAAATCTACGAAGAGCGGGTCCCGGCTTTACGGGAGAAGCTCGTTCAGTTGCAGGTTCGGCTCAAGGCAGCGCCGACCAAGGTTCTGCTCATTTTCGCTGGCGAGGAAGGCGGTGGCCGTGGCGAGGTGATCAACACCCTGAGCGCCTGGCTCGACCCGCGCGGGGTGGAGACCGTCGCCTTTCGTGAACCCTCCGACGAGGAGCGCGAGCGCCCCTTGATGTGGCGGTTTTGGCGCTGCCTGCCGTCGTATGGCCGCCTGGGGGTTTTTGCCGGCTCATGGTACACCGAGCTTTTGCGCGCCCAGGCTGGCGACGTACCCAAGCCTGCGCATATCGAGCGCCACCTCGGCCACATTCGGGCCTTTGAGAAACTCCTCTCCGATAACGGCACGCTCATCATCAAAATCTGGCTCCACCTTTCCGAGTCCGACCAGCGCCGGCGCCTCGACGAACTGGCCGACAATCCCGATACGGCTTGGCGAGTGACCGATGAGGCTCGCCGGCATCATCGCAACCATGCCCGGATCGCCCAGTCTACTACTCGTTTACGCGAGGAAACCCACCGCACCGGAGCCCCTTGGGTGGTCATCGATGCGGCGGATTCCCGCAAGCGGAACCTCGAGGTCGCCGCCCTTTTGGTGAGTCAACTGGAGGCACATTTACAGCGCTTCGATGCGCCCCGGGTCCGGGTGCCAGCGCCCAGTGTTCCTGTCTCGCTGCGGCCGGATGGACTGGCGGGTTTGCTTGCTCTGCCGCTGGACCAGAAATTGTCATCGGAAGACTACGAGGCCAAGCGCGAGAAGTGGTTGGGTCGCCTCAACCGCGCTACCCGCGCCGCCCAGAAAGCGCAGCGCTCCATCGTTTTTGTATTCGAAGGTTGGGATGCGGCGGGCAAAGGCGGGGCGATTCGGCGTCTGACGAGCGCGATTGATGCCCAGGATTATCGGGTAATTCCCGTGGCCAAGCCCACGGACGAGGAAAATGCTCATCACTACCTGTGGCGTTTCTGGCGCCACCTGCCGCGAGCTGGGCTCACCTCGATTTACGACCGCTCCTGGTACGGGCGGGTGCTTGTTGAGCGCCTCGAGGGCTTTTGCAGCGAGGCCGAATGGCGCCGGGCCTACGACGAGATCAACGACTTTGAGGGCCAATTGACCGAGCACGGCACCATTGTGATCAAGTTCTGGATGCACGTCAGCCAGGAGGAGCAATTGCGGCGCTTTCGTGAGCGCGAGCAGACGGCCTACAAGCAGCATAAAATTAACGACGAGGACTGGCGTAACCGGAATAAATGGGCCGCCTACGAGATTGCCGTCGGCGATATGCTGGCGCTTACCGCGACCACCGATGCGCCTTGGCACCTCGTTCCCGCGAATGACAAACGCCACGCTCGGCTCCAGATTCTGCGCACTTCGGTGAAGGCTATCGAAGCTGCCCTCGGTCTTTAATGCCGGAGGCGGTCACATTCAAAGCACCGCACTACCTCAGAGCTCAATCCGACAAGATCAATGTTACCGCCTCTGGAGACGGAGCAGCGCTCGTCCTTCGTCGGGGCGCAGAAAGGAGTTTTCAAGCGCCCCGCACTCGGGTCCAGTAACCCCCATGTTGTCCAAACCCATTCCCGGTTCGACCGGAGAGGTGCTCACCTGCCTGCCTTCGCCCTACCAACCGCACCCGGCGACCGGCCTGCTCTACCTGCCCCGGTTCCTGGCCAAGTGCGCCTACGTAAAAGCCCACGGCGCGCTCCCGGCCAGCTACGCCAAGAACTACAAGCGTGGCCTCGACCGCTTCCTCTGTATGCACCTGGGCGTCGAGCCGGCTGCGGTGGAAAAAATCGTCCATACGGCAACGACTGCCGCGGAGATTGAGGCCGGTCTCCTCGCGCTCTTCCCTGCCGACGTGCGCGCGATAAAATGGAACCGCGAACTCGTGCAAAAGGGGCTGACCCCGGCCGGGCGTGAGTTCTTAAAAGAGGCCCTCACCGCCATGGGCTGCGCCGACCGCGCCGAGCAGATCATCAGTGTCCCTGACCTGATCGACTTCGACGAAGGCCGCATCGAGTAGGCTTCCTTCGCAACCGCCAGTTGCGTCCGTGCAAACCTTCCCCGTAGTTTCCCTTCATCATGATCAAAGGACAGAAAGTCGTCTGCACCAACGATAGCTTCGTCGCGGTGGTCCGCGCCATCTACAAGCAGCTCCCGGTAAAGGGTTCGACCTACACCATTCGAGAGGTGTTTCTCGGCCGGGAAAAGGTCGTCAAAGGCGGCGATAGCGCCACCGTGGGCTTGCTGCTCACCGAGCTGGTTAACCCCACCGATCCGTTTCACGCGGGCCAGCAAGAACTGGGTTTTTCCTCCGAGCGGTTTGCCCCGTTGGAGCAGGTTCCCGAGGAGCACGCCGAGGAGTTGGAGGCGGTCGGTGCAGGCAATGACAAGGGTAAGGGCGGGTACTGGATGGATTGAACTGTAGCGCCTTAACGAGCTCCGCAGGCGGTCTGGAGTAGCGCAGGCTTCCAGCCTGCATTTCAGCTCTGAGGCAGACTGGAAGTCCGCGCTACTTTTCGGAGGTAATCCGGCCGTTTCGGGCTTCAATAACGACTGATGCAGGCACAAAAAAGCCGCCCGAAAATCGGGCGGCTTTTTCCTTAAAAAGGCAGCGAGACGGGCTCGTTACTTCTTCTTGGCGACGACGGCCTTCTTGGCAGCTACGACGGGCTTCTTGGCGACGACAGCCTTCTTAGCGGCGACGACGGGCTTCTTAGCAGCGACGGCCTTCTTGGCGACGACAGCCTTCTTGGCAGCGACGGGCTTCTTGGCAGCGACAACTTTCTTAACGGTCTTGGTGGCTTTGGCCATGGGATGTTCCTGTATGGATTTTAGGTTCTGGTAGGACGCCCGAAAGTGGTTTCGGGCGTTTGGCGCATTATGCGCCGCGCGTGGCGAGCATCAGTGAGTCTTTTATAAATGCAAGTGCCCAGTGAGCGAAAAGGGGTGTTTTTACGCAAAAACGGCGGGCTTTTTGGGCCTGCATCCTTTTTTTCGATACGGCGTTTTTGGGCGCGGTTGATGGCCTTCAGTGGCGGCGGTTGTGGCCGGTTTCGTTCCCTTCAAAACGGTCGAATTCGTGTCGGCTCGGAAAGGGATTTCTCCTCCTAAAACGGGGCGCTTGAGGCCTTCGTTGCCCGCCGGCGATCAGCGGTATTCTAGCCAGCCGGTTTCGGAGTATTGCTCGACCAGCCCGTCCATTTCGCCCTCTGCAAATTCCGGCCACGGGCTGGTTAGCGCTTCGGCCCCGAGAGTTTCACCGAGGCGGGTAGTGAAGGCCTCGGTGAAGGCATCCCAGTCCACTTCGCCCAGTGCCGACTTGGCGATGCTGCCCTGAAACAAGAGCCCGTGCTTGGTTCGTTTCTGCGCCGCCCCGGCGACTTTGGCGCCGGTCTCGGCATGGAGTACGTCGTAGAGTTCTGGGCGGATGAAGCAGACGGTGGGCGCGCTGGTGGGTTCACCTGAGCAGGCGGAGTCACAGCGTTCTTTCAGCACTACGGGCTGACCTTGGGCCTGGAGGGCGGCCACCAAATCGGCGTGGACCCGGCGGTAGCTCTCGGTGGCGCGGGCATCGTAGAGTGGTTGGCCTCGCGGGATGACCAAGGCGAAGGTCCAGTCATCGCGGTGATCCACCACGCCGCCACCGGTGGGCCGACGGGTGATGTCCAAGTGCTCGTCGGGGGCGAGGGCCTTGAGTTGCTCGCGCACATAGGCGATTTTTTGGCCGAAGCCGAACGTCACGGCGGGCATGCGCCAGCTGTAATGGCGAAACCGGGCGCTTTCCGGGGCAGGGTAGCGGTTCAGCAGCAGGAAGTCCGCCGCCATGTTTTCCGCGGCACCGGCGGTCCGCTCAGGAAGGATGTGGAGCTGCATGGTTTTTGGGGGAATCGGGCTCTTACTCGGGCTCTTACTCTTACTCGTTCTCCTGCTCCTAAGCGTTCTAGGATCTGGCGGATGGAGCCGAGGCTGGCTGGAGCTCGGCGTTGGGATGAGGAATCGAGAACGAGTAGGAGTAGGAGAACGAGAACGATTGGGGGTGGCGGTTACGCGCTGAAATACCAGGCGCGGCAGGCGGGCGGGATGATGAACTGGTCGAGTTGCGCGGCAAAGGTCTCGATCGGGGTTTTGACCACGCCGGCCAGGGGTTTGAGGTCGAGCCCCAGGCGGGCGGGGCGTTTTGAGGCTGCCCTCGGGTCATCGGCGCGGGAGAGCGCGAGAAGTGGCGCGGAGGTTTCACTTAACTTGAAATGCGCGCGGATGCGGCGGGCGAGTTCGTGGCGGGAAAGCAGGTCGGCGCCGGCCCAGTGAAACACCCCGCGCACGTCGTTGCGTTCGAGGATTTCGACCATCAGCTCGGCGAGGTTGCCCGCCGTGCAGGGCTGGCGGAATTCGTCGGTGTACACGTGCGGGGTCTGGCCCGCAGCCCAGGCTGCAAACAGGCGCTCGTGCAGGCTGCGTTGCGCAGTGAGGCTGTTGCCGCTGAGCAACGGGACGCGCAGCGTGACCGACATGAGGGGCGCTGCGGTCAGCACCAGGCGTTCGCTTTCGGCCTTCTGGCGGGCGTAAAGGTTGAACGGTTTAACCGTGCTTTTAACCGTGTAGGGTTCGGCGCTGGTGCCATCGAAAACCTGCTCGGACGAGAGGTGAATGAGCTTGGCGCTCAGGTGGTGGGCGAGCCGTGCTAGTTGCTCGGGCAGGGCGACGTTGAGGGCTTGGGCGCGGGCTGGATCGGCATCGCACTGGGCGGGTTCGGAAATGGCCGCGCAGTTGACGATGGCCTCGGGGAAGGTCTCCAGGACGACTGCGGTGAGCGCGGCCTCATCGGTCAGGTCGAGGGCGCGTTTCTCGGCTAGTCCGGGAACGGTTCCGGCGTAGGTGCCGACTAAACCGATAACGTGGTGGCCGCGACGGGTGGCGGCTTGGGCGAAGGCGCTGCCAACAAGTCCGGAGGCGCCGGTGAGCAAGATTTTCATGAGCGGGGGCGGGGGAGGCGTGGGGCTTTAATACTCATTAGCTTTCAAGTTGAGGTTTACGGAATCCCTGAGCTCACGCTCAAGGCCACACGCTTCGCGAACAAACTCATAGTGGCCTTAGGCGTGAGCTCAGGGTGTTTCCCCAAGGTATCCGCTTCCCATAAACTAGGGTAATTAATCTCGTTTTGATCGCGAATGAGCATGGGCGGGGCTTTTCCGGTGGATGGCGGGTGCGGATTCCGGTTGAGGCGAGGGTTCGTCGAGTACGGCGCGCACGGTCTGCAAGAGCGTGCTCATCGCGTAGGGTTTGGGAAGCGTGCGGTGGCCGTGCGCCACCACGCCGGCGCGGGTCGGAGTGGACTTGGCGTCCGTGGCGATCAGGCGCAGTTCGGGGTGGCGGGCCTGCAGCGTACCGGCGAGTTTCGCGCCTTCAGCCGGGTTGAGTTCGCCGATGAGCAGGTGCACCGGTTTGCCGTGGCGAAGCACGAGCGGCAGCGCGGCACTGGCACGCGGGGCCGTGAGGACCGTGTAACCATCGGCAGTGAGAATGCCGCCGACCATCTTGGCGACAACGAGGTCG
The DNA here is from genome assembly GCA_024998815.1 of Opitutus sp. Taxonomy (NCBI): domain Bacteria; kingdom Pseudomonadati; phylum Verrucomicrobiota; class Opitutia; order Opitutales; family Opitutaceae; genus Opitutus; species Opitutus sp. The sequence continues at coordinate 791,138 of JACEUQ010000002.1, read as the reverse complement.
GCTTCGACCAGCAGCACGGTTTCCTTGCCTCGGGTCGAGGGCAGCGGCCCGAGCGAGGTGGGTTGTTGCGACAACGCCTCGGTTACCTCGGGGAGTAGAATTTCGAAGCAGGATCCCTCGCCCGGGGCGCTGCGCACACAGATAAATCCGCCGCTTTGCTGCACCACGCCGTAAACCAAGGCGAGGCCGAGGCCGGTGCCCTGGCCGTGCGGCTTGGTGGTGAAAAAGGGTTCGAAGAGCTGGGCCTGGATCACCTCGTCCATGCCGCGTCCGTCGTCCTGAACGCTCAGCTTGAGATAACGCCCAGGAGCGGGGGCGTCGCGGCGGGCGTGGCCGGTGGGGGAAACCGTGTGGTTGGCGCTTCGCAGGGTGACCCGCCCGCCGACGTCCATGGCGTCACGGGCATTAAGCGTGAGATTGAGCAGCACCTGCTGAAGCTGAGCAGGCTCCACGCACACGTGATCGGTGGTGGCGGCGAGGTCGAGGGAGAGCGATTTATCCGCCCCGAGGAGCTTGGCCAAGATGCCGGCGTTGTCTGCAACCAGTTGGTTCAAGCTCACGACCAGAGGCGTCATGGATTGACGGCGGCTGAAGGCGAGCAGTTGACGAACCAAGCCGGCGGCCTCGATGCCTGCGCGGTGAATCTCGCCGAGCTCGCGGGCGGCCTCGCGCAGGGCGGGTTTTGCACCCAGGATTTCGGAGTAGCCGTTGATCACCGAGAGCAGGTTGTTGAAGTCGTGCGCCACACCGCCCGCCAAGCGGTTGACCGCCTCCAGGCGCTGCGAGTGGATTAGGTCTTCTTGCAGGCGGCGCTTCGCGGTTAGGTCGCGGTAGGTGACGGCGACGTGGGTGACGCGCCCTCGTGGATCGGTGACAAGGCTGTAGGTCCAAGTCGCGTAAAGCGGGCCGCCCTCGCGGCGCTTCAGGTAACCTTCGCCGGTGAGCGTCTCAGCAGGGTTGGGGTCGGTGCGCCAGCGGCGCAGTGCCGCCAGCGAGCGTTGATCGGCGTGGAGGTGGCCGTGGGGTTGACCGCGCAGCTCGGCGGTGGACCAGCCCGTCAGCGCGCACAGGCTGGCGTTGGCAAAAACGACGGGAAATCCACCCCGTTGCCAGCAGGCACTGGCGATGAGCACGCCTTCGCCCAGGGTGGCGAGGGCCGCGGCGAGAAGGCGGTCGGACGGGCGCGAGCTCGGGCGTTTTTTAGCGGAGGCGACAGGCACGGTTAACGCGAAGGTTCAGGGGGCGAGCCGTTCGATAATCCACTCCCCGCCGACAGCGTCACGGCGGTAACGCATGCGGTCATGCAGGCGACTGCGGCGGCCCTGCCAGAACTCGATGCTTTTCGGCGTCAGGCGATAGCCGCCCCAGGCGGGAGGCAGCGGGATCTCGGCGCCTGCGTGGGTTTTCTCCAAGGCCTTTAACGAGTCTTCCAGAATTGAGCGGCCGGTGATGATGGAACTCTGCTGCGATACCCACGCCCCGAGCTGGCTGGCCCGCGGCCGACTGTGGAAATACGCAGCACTCTCCTCGCGGCTGACCTGGCTGAGCTCGCCCTCGACGATGACCTGCCGCTCCAACGCCAGCCAGGGGAACAGGAGTGTGGCGCGGGGGTTCTCGGCGAGTTCGCGGCCCTTGCGGCTTTCGTAGTTGGTAAAAAAAACAAAGCCACGTCCATCGAGTCCCTTGAGTAATACGGTACGAGCCGAGGGTCGGCCCTCGCGCGTCGAGGTGGCGAGCGTCATGGCATTCGGCTCGATGACCTGGGCCGCCTCGGCTTGTTGGAACCACTGCTCGAATTGGCGGATGGGGTCACGGGCGAGGTCTTTTTCCAACAAGCCCGACAAGCTGTAGTCTTTGCGGAGATCGGCGAGAGACATGGTTTAGGGGGTGAAGATGCGCGGCGAGGTGGCCCTGTCAAAATCAACGTGTAAGTGCGCGAATCTCCTCTGCCCAAAGCGGAAAGGCCGAGGTTAACGGGGTGCGTTCACCGAGGCGGAATTCACGCTCGTCCCAAGCCGGGCTCAGGGTGCAGCCGAGCAAGGCCCAACGGCCGCCGGGGGCCAGTCGCGCGCCCTGCCACGCACCAGCCGGCACCACGAGCAGCGGCCGCTGGCCATTCAGTATTTCGGGGCCAAGCCGGGTTTTGGTGCCGTTGCCGGTGGCCGGATCGAGGCACAGGTGCTCGGCTGGATCGCCTGCATAAAAGTGCCAAAGCTCCTCAGTGCTCAGGGAGTGGAGGGCGGAAAAACCTTTGGGCGTGAGCAGAAAATAAATCGCGGATCCGGCTGCCCGCCCGTTCGGCAGGCACAGGGCGCTGCGGTAGGCCGGGCGGAAAAAGCCGCCCTCGTTGGGCAACGCTTCGAGTTGGAGCGCGGCAATGATCGCGGCAGCGGTGGGGTGGAGCGTCTCGGCAGTCATAGGTGCGCTCAGGTTTCCTCAAAGTAGCGCAGACTTCCAGTCTGCTGAGTGCGATTGGCTTTCACGCCAAGCCACCGATCCAAAGTGTCACCTATTAGCCTAAATCCGGCAATAGAAACTAGCCAAAAATCACGCAGGTGATTGTTTGGCTGTCATATGCCGCCGTTTTTACCGCCGGAAAAAGCTCACCCCGAGGGTGAGTCAGAAAACCCTGATCACAAGGCAACGCCAAGCGATGCCGCCGAGGTGTTGATTGTGGATACACCCGGAGGACGTTTTCGTGCGCAGTTCGCCCCAGAGTTGCCGGTGAGCCCCTTGGGGGCACTGGTGTTTTTCACGCAGTACTTGTGTGCGACAGGAGGCTTCGAGGCACTGGTTGCGGACACGCCGCTTTGTTACAGCAGCAACCGCGCACACCGCCCTCGCGACGTGATTGGAACCCTGCTTTTGGGGATGCTCTCCGGGCACTATCGCTACGCGCACCTCGCGGCCCTGCGCGGCGACGACATTGCCCCGAGCCTGCTCGGACTTAAGTCGATTGTCAGCGAGGATTGTGTGCGCCGGGCGCTGGCTCGCATCGGTGCCGAGCAGGGGCAGGACTGGTTGCGGCGTCACCTCGACCAAACCTGTCATGGGTTTTTGGATAACCAGTGGATCCTCGACATCGATGTCACCATCAAGCCCATCTATGGACGTCAGGAAGGTGCCAGCATCGGCTATAACCCGCAAAAGCCCGGACGCCCCAGCCACGCCTACCACACCTACTGGATCGCCACCTTGCGCCTGTGTCTGGACGTGGAGGTGCACCCCGGCGATCAATCCGCCGCCGGACATGGTTTTGCGGGGCTGTGGGCGCTCATCGACCGACTGCCAGCCGAGCGCCGGCCCCATCTTTTGCGCGGTGACTGCGCCTATGGCCAGGAGGCGCTGCTCAGTGAAGCTGAAGCGCGTAAACTCAACTATTTGTTCAAACTGCGCCGCACCGCCAAGGCCCGCGAGCTGGTGGCCGCGCTTGAACGCACCACCACCACCGCTTGGACCGACGCCGGACAAGGCTGGCAGGGCTGCGAAAGCTGCCTGCGCCTGCAAGGCTGGAACCGGGCCCGACGTGTGGTGGTCTTGCGCCGTCGCCTCAACGACCAACGCCACCCCCGGGCCCGCCGCCGCCTCGTGCGCGAGCAAGCCGACCACGCTTTGCTGCTGAACATCCCCGACGCGGCCGCCTGCGAGCCGATCATCTACGAACATCAGATCCTCGTTACGAGCCTGCCCTACGAGATCCTTACCCTTGCCACCCTGTATCGGGAACGTGGGGGCGCGGAAAACCCCTTCGACGAGCTCAAGAACCAGTGGAGCTGGTCGGGGTTTACCTCCCAGGAGCTAAACTCCTGTCAGCACGCCGCGCGTTTGGCCGCACTGGTTTACAACTGGTGGACGCTCTATCACCGCCTGCTTCAACCCGGTCAGCACCACGAGGCGGTGAGTACACGTCCCCGTCTGCTCTGCGGAGCGACCCGGCAGAGCGAACACTCCGGTCAACGCCGCCTGGACGTGCGCTTGAGCCATGCCGAGGCACCTCGCCTGAGTGAACTCATCACAAAGCTGGCCAGATGGTTACATGGTATCCTTCATAATGCGGAGCAATGGAGTGTCGCCCAGCGCTGGGGGCAAATCGTAGCGAGGATTTTACAGGAAAACTTCCCTGTACTCGGCCCTGAACCGCCTTTGGCCACCGCCCCAAGCTGATCGCGCTTCCGTTCAGCCTGCCGCAGCACTCTCCACCCTCATCTATCCGACGGGCAACGCCCGCCGGCCGCACTTTCTATTGCCGGATTTAGGATTAGGTGACACTTTGGGCTGGGGCAAACTGGGGTTGCCGCTGCGAACAAGCCTGCGGGTTTTGGGGTTCCCGAAGAAAAGCCGTTCACTGCTAATCAAACAGCGGGCGCCGTGCTGCTGGCGCGAAACTGAAATCCGAAACTTGCCCTCGTTTACCGCCTGCTGCTCGATGCCGGGAATGATGATTTTTACTTCGCCACGCGGACGCCTGCGCTTGATCGGTTGGCTGGAGGGCACCTCGTTTCTCCTGCTGCTGGGGCTGGCCATGCCGCTAAAGTATTTCTGGGGCCAGCCGGAATGGGTGCGGGTGATCGGGATGGCGCACGGCGTCTTGTTTATCGCTTATCTCGCCGCCGCGCTTCAGGCCGCCATCGATGAGGGCTGGTCGGTGACGCGTACCGGGTTGGTCATGACCGCGAGCTTTCTGCCCTTCGGTACGTTTTATGTGGATGCTAAATGGCTCCGGGCTCCCTTCACGGTGCGCTCTTGAGGACGTCCAGCACGGTTCCGGGGGTGAGTAACTCGGGGAGCGCGATGGGTGCCGGTTTGCCAGGCAGATAAACGAGGTTAAAGGGCACCGCGCTGCGGTTCCACTTCGCCAACTCGGCGGTGATGCGTGGATCGGCGTCGGTCCAGTCGGCGCGCAGGGTAACCACCTCGCGCTCGCGGAAGGTTTTGAGCACCTCGGCTGAGCCGAAGACCACTTTCTTGTTGGTCTGGCAGGTGAAGCACCAGCGCGCGGTGAAATCGACGTACACCGGTTTGCCGTCCGCCACGGCCCGAGCCACCGCCTCGGGACTCCAGGTCTGCCAGACGATTTCGGTGGGCGCGCTGGGTCGCGGCCAGCCCAAGCCGAGTCCGAGTCCAAGCAGGATCAGCCCGCCGAGCACCCCAAGGCGGGCGCGCGCGGGAGTTGCGCTGTACGTGGCGTAGCGTCCGTACAGCCAGGTAGCCATGGCGATCACGGTCAGGCCAAGTAACACCGCGAGCAGCGCCGTGTCGTCGGCTTTGAGCTGCCCGGCCAACACCCAAATCAGGTAACCGACGGTCGCATACAGCGGGAACGCCATAGCTTGTTTAAAGGTTTCCATCCAAGCGCCGGGGCGGGGCAGCAGTTTGACCGCCTGCGGGAAAATCGAGAGCAGCAGGTAGGGTAGCGCCAAACCGACCGCGATGGCGGTGAACACGGCGAACGATTCGACCACCGGCAAGGCCAGCGCAGCGCCGAGAGCGGGCGCCAGAAACGGCGCGCTGCACGGGGTCGCCACCACGGTTGCGAGCACGCCGGTAAAAAACGAGCCGGTGAAGCCGCCCTGGGTTTGCAGGCCGGACCCGACGCCGACCGCGCGCAGGCCGAATTCAAACACCCCGCTCATGCTCAGCGCGAACACCAGCATCACCGCAGCCAGGGCAAAGACGAAGCCGGGCGACTGGAGTTGAAAGCCCCAACCGAGTTGGTCGCCACCAGCGCGCAACACCGCGAGCGCGCCCGCCAGCGTCCAGAACGAGAGCAACACCCCGCCGGCGAACGCGAGGCCGTGCAGCGTGACCTTGCGGCGGTCGGCTCCAGCCTGGTTAACGAAGCCGAGGATTTTTATCCCCAGAACCGGGAAGACGCACGGCATCAGGTTGAGGATCAGCCCGCCCACAAAAGCCAGCAGCAGGGTGCCGGCAAGGGTGTCCACCGCCACCGCCGCCTCGGGTGTGGCGCGGGTGACGCCGAAGCCGCCCGTCGTCGCCGCAGCCCCGTTTGCAGCCGTCGGGACGAGCGAGGCGGGCTCAATGGGGACGTCGATGCGCAATCCCGTGGCGGCCGGTTCGCCCTCGATGCGGAGCACGCCGATGAGCCGCGTGGGGGCGGCGGCGAGTTCCGGGGTGACGGGCAGGTCGAGGCTCAGCCATTCGCCGCCGATGCCGCTGGTGGCCGGCGAGGCGGTGGCGGCGCTGCCCGTGGAGTTCGACGCGGCGGGGCGCACGGTCTGGGGTTGGTCGAAGGCGATGGTCTCATCGTTGGCGAAAAACCACGGTTTTTGCGCCGGTGGAAGCGGCTGCGCGTCGGGGGCGGCGTGGGTGAGGCGCAGGTTGATCTTGTCGCCTTGGCGGGTGGCGCGAGCGGACAGCCCGGTTAACTCGCGCGGTTGGTCGGCGAGGGTTGCTGCGATGGCGGCGGCGTGAAGGGGATCGGCGGCGGGCGGGCTGGCCAAGATGGGCAGGGTGAGCGAGACGGTGGCTTTGCCCGGCACGCAGGTGTCGGCGCACATGAGCCAGCTGGCGTCGGCGGCGAGGGTGACGCTGCTGCCGGGGGGGAGGTCGGAGGGCGGGGTCAACGTGACGGGCAGGTAGAGGACGCCTTCGTAGCCGTTGCCGGCGATGGTGCCTTGTGGGTCGCTGATTACCTTGGGCAGCGGCCAGTGGATGGGCGAGGCGGTCCAGCCGGGCGGGAGTTTCCAGCTCAGTTGGGTGGGCAAACCGGTGCCGGGGTTGAGCCAGTAGGTGTGCCACGGCGCTTCGTGAACCAGCCGCAGGGCCACGGTGAGCGGGCGCCCGGGCTGCACCGACTCGTCGGCGGCGGTGAGCGAGGCCTCGACCTGTGCGCGGGCGGTGGGCCCGAACCAAGCGCAGATCGAGACGAAGAGCAGCAGGGCGAACGAACGAGAGGCGTGGAAGGTCATGGGAGTTGCGAGAGTTAACTGCTGAGACCCACGGGGGCCGAGGCAGTTGCGGGCAATGCGCTCGGTGCGCGGACGGAGCGGTTCAACATGTGGGCGAGCAGCAACGTGTAGAAGCACAGGACGATGTTTTGCAGCGGGAGTTGAAGGGGCGTGGGCAACGCGTAGATGATGCAAACCAGCGGCAGCCAGACGCCGAGGTTGGCGCACAGCAGCGGCAGAACGCGGCGGCCATACCAGCGAGGTTCGCGGAAGTCGGCCTTGAGGCGGGCGAGGCTGCAGCCGTGTTGGTACCAGAAATAAAAGACCGCCGTGGAGGGCACGGCCCAAATCGGGCAATAGATGAACTGGTCGATCACGGTTTTGGCGGTGACCGTTCCCACGTCCACGGCGTCGCCCAAGGTCAGCGCCAGGAAGCCGTACCACAGGCTCACCTCGATGCCCTTGTACGCCCAAAACGCGGTGTAAACGAAGCCGGCGCGCCAGCTGAGTTGTTCGCGGGTGGCGGGGGTGCTTTTGAGGTAGAGCAGGGGCAGCAAGCCGCCGAACAGGCCGGTAGAAAGGATGGCGAAGGACATTCCCATTCTGGCGCGCAATTCGCTGAGTTGGGCGAGCAACGCGTGGGTGGGGCCGTGCCAGTAGTAGCCGAGCACCACCACCAGCGCGAAGGCTTGCAGGGCGAGGCCGGGCACGAGGTTGGCGCGCGCGCTACGCAGGCCGGATTTCCAAGGAGCTTCGTCGAGGGGGACTGGGGCGGACATACAGTGGAGTTAACGTGCCGCCCGGATTTCCATCGGGCAAGCGGGAAGTGGGCGTTACTCCGTCTCCGAAAACCGGCAGAGCGCATGCACCGCGATACCTTCAGCGGCCAGCTTGGCCGAGCCGCCCAGCTCCGGCAGGTCGATCACCGCCGCCACACCCACCACCTCGGCACCCAGCGAGCGGACCAGTTTAGCCGCCGCCAGCACCGTGCCGCCTGTCGCAATCAGGTCGTCGACGATGAGCACGCGGTCGCCGGGCTTGCACGCGTCGGTGTGGATTTCAATGGAGGCTTTGCCGTACTCCAAGGCGTAGTCGGTGCCCACCGTGTCGAAGGGTAACTTGCCCTTCTTGCGCACCAGCATGAAGGGCTTGTTCAGTTGGTAAGCCAGCGCCCCGCCGAGGATAAACCCGCGCGCGTCCACCGCCGCCAGCAGGTTCACCCCGAGCCGGGTCGCATCCAGCGAAAAGCTTTCCACCAGAACGCGGAAGGCTTCCGGGTCGTGAAACAGGGTGGTGACATCGCGGAAGTTGATCCCGGCGTGCGGCCAGTTGCGGACGGTGCGAATGCGAGCTTTCAGGTAGGATTCGGTGTCGGGATAGGCCATGGGGAAAACGCCAACCGTGGCCGCTTCGCTTTTGGCGTGCGAGCCCGCTTTCAGGCCGAAAGGCGGTGAAAAAGTAGCGCAGACTTCCAGTCTGCTCGGCGTGGAAAAGCAGAAGCAGGCTGGAAGCCTGCGCTACTTTTATGCCCTTAAGCTCCACAAATAGACGCCTTGCGCTGCGTTAATCTTTGAGCGGTCGCGAGCTCGTGCGTTGCGTCACTTCGGTGCGGCCGACAAGGTGCCGCGATGCACCTCGATTTCACCGCGCTTTCTCCTCGTGACGCTTATAACTGGATGGCGGATACAATCACCCCCCGGCCAATCGCCTGGGTGTCCACGATCTCGCCCGACGGGCGCACCAATCTCGCCCCCTTTTCCTTTTTTAACGGCATCACCGGCAACCCGCCCACGCTGATGTTTTCGGCTGTCAACAACCGCGCCGGCGAAAAGAAGGACACCGTGCGCAATATCGAGGCGACCGGGCAATTTGTGGTGAATCTAGTTTCCCACGTCCTCACCGAAAAGATGAACGCCTGCGCCGCCCTGCTGCCGTACGGTGAGAGTGAGTTTGATAAATTCGGCATCGCCGCCGTCGCCTCGACGCAGGTGCGCCCGCCACGGGTGGCGGAGGCTCCGGTCGCCTTCGAGTGCCGACTGCACTCCATCGTGCCGATGGGCGAGGGCGCGGGAGCAGCCAGCGTGGTGTTTGGGCGCATCGTTGCCGCCTATGTGAGCGACGCGGTTCTCGGCGCCGCTGGGACGATTGATCCCGCCTTACTCGATACCGTCGGGCGGCTGGGCGGCGAAAACTACGTGACCACCCGCGACCGTTTTACCCTCAAGCGCCCCGATCGGCGCTGAGCGGCGATGGAGCCGAGCGCGGGTCGGTCCGCTGCAAGCCTGGCCGTGGCTGTCCTTAGGCGTGTTAGCGTTCAAGTTGAGGCTTACCGCATCCTTGAGCTCACGCTCAAGGCCACACCCTTCGTGAACACACTCCCCGTGGCCTTGAGCGTGAGCTCAGGGTGATTGCCCCACGGATGCCGCTGCCCCACGGACCGTTTTCCTTAAGCTTATCTTGAACGCGACGTATTACGCGTCGCCCAGATCCATCGCGTCGGCGAGCGCGGCGTAGCCGTTCTTGGGGATGATGAACGGGTCCATGATCGACTCGCTGCGAATCGGGGTTTTCGCCGCCGCCGTCGGCGCGCCCGGAGCGGCTTTAGGCGCTTGGGCAGCGGCGGTCACTCCGGTGGGTGTTTGAACGACTGCGGCCACCGCCACGGTTGCAGGCGGGGCTGCGGGCGCCACGACGATCACCGGCTCCTGCACCGCCTCGACTGGCGCAACTTCGGGTGCTGCTGCAACCACCGGCACGACTGCCTCCACCACCTCCACCGCTGCAACCACAACAGCGGCTGCGGGTGCCTGCTGCACGGGGGCTTCAGCGGCCAACGTGGGTGCGAGAGTCACGGGCGCTGCGGCGGCCACTTCCGCAACGCGGTTCAATTGGTTAACCAATCCCGCCACGGCTGCCTCCACCTCCGCCAAGCGTGCGGTGAGGGCTGCGGTGGTGGCGCCAAGGCGCACCTCGGCGACGGACACCCGCTGCTCGACTTCGGCCGCGAGTTTAACCGGTGCCGCAGCAAGGGCGTCCTGCAACTCGCTGCGAGCGCTGCGCGCCTGTTCCGCAGCGACTGGGAATTCGCTCAGCGAGGCCGCGATCGCCGCGCGGTGTTCGCGCACGTTTGCCTCAAAGCGACCGAACTCCTGGAGAGTCGTTTTAAATTCCGCCGCCGCCGTGCCGATGGGCGCAACCTGGGCGGTGAGCGCGGCAAACTGCTCTGCGAAGGTCGCCATCTGGCTGTCGAGGCTCGCTTCGCGGGCGGCCAAGGCGGACTCTTGCGTGGCGTTTTTCTCCACTTGGCCGGTCAACGCAGACAGTTGGCCGGTGAGCGTCGTTAACTGGCCGTCGAGTTTCGCCGAGTGATGGATGAGGGCTGTTTCACGCGTCGCCAGAGCCGAGTTTTGCGCACCGGACACGGCGGCCTGTCGGGCGAGTTGCTCGGCCTGTTGTTCGAGCTGGGCGGCCAGTTGCGCGCCGAGCTGGGCTGCCAAGGCGGATTCCTGCTGAGCGGCGCGTTCGGCGCGGGCCTGGGCGAGCTGCTCAGCTTCGGTTAATTTCAGGGTGAGCGCCTCGGCGGTTTGCTGGAAAACCACGGGCAGGCGTTCGGCTGCGGCAAGGCTGCGGCTGGCGAGAGCGGCGGCGTCTTCAAGACCAGTGGCGGCGGCGGCCCATTGGGTGCCCCAGCGTGAGGTGTGGGCATTGGACGCGGTGACCAGCTCGGCCAACTCGCGCTGACGCTCGGCCAGGGCGACATCGCGTTGGTGGACGTCGTTAACAATAAAGGGATAAATCATCGCTACCGCACCCAGTCCGACGCAGCTCACTACGGCTAGCAAAGGCCCGCCGGTGAGTTCGCCCGGGGTGAACCAGCCGATCAGTCCGGCCGTGAGCAACAACCCGGCATCGGCGGCGATAAACGGGACAACTGACAGCGGGCTAGGGGACTGGGTGGTGCTCATACGACGATAGAGATAGTGGTAGCGGCATCTTCGTTCCGCTCCCTGCCGGTTTTCAAGGGTGAAGGTCTCGGCCCGAAAAAGTAGCGCAGACTTCCAGTCTGCTCAGAAGCATCCCGAGGCAGACTATGACGTCTGCGCTACTAATACCAATTCGCGTTCAAGATGAGCTTAATTAACTTGGTCATGAGGGAGCGAATACCATTGGGAAAACACCCTGAGCTCACGCTCAAGGCCACAAGGAGCGTGTTCGCGAAGCGTGTGGCCTTGAGCGTGAGCTCAAGGATGCCGTAAGCCTCAACTTGAACGCTAACTGGTATAACGAAACGAACCTACGGCGAAACTCCTCGTCCCATACCCGCGTCTCAGCCCGCCTTGGCTGTTTTCAGCGCCGCCGAGATGAAGTCGAGGATCTCGTCGCGGCCCTTGCGCGTGGTCGACGAGCTGGTGAAAACCGCCGGCTGCTCGGGCACGAACTCCGCGATCGCATGCTTAAACAGGGCGATGTTCGACTGCGTCACCGAGTTGGACTGCTTGTCGGTTTTGGTGAACACCAGCGAGTACGACACGTCGGCGGTCACCACCCAGCGCAAAAACTCCAGGTCGATTTTTTGCGGAGCAAGACGCGAGTCGATCAGCACAAACAGGTGAACAAGGTTTTCGCGCTCCTCGATGAAGTCGGCCACCGCCTCGTTGAAATCGGCGCGTTGGGTTTTGGCGATCTTGGCGTAGCCGTAGCCGGGGAAGTCCACCAGGCACCAGTTGGCGTTGATGCGGAAAAAGTTGATCAACTTGGTCTTGCCGGGCGCGTCGGAGGCCTTGGCCAGGCGGTTGTTTTCGGTGAGCAGGTTGATCAGGGACGACTTGCCGACATTGGAGCGGCCGATAAAGGCGAACTCGGGCAAAGTCCAACGCGGGCTCGTCGCAAGGGTTTGGGCGCTGATCTCGAAGACGGCCGTTTTGATTTTCATGAGGCGCAGTCCGACGCGGTCGGCGCTGCATTTCAAGCTCTGCGACCCTTAGGGCGAACAAAGTACTTCGCACCCGCCCCAAATTTCCCCTTACTCGCCCCTCCTTCGGCACCGCGTCCGTTAATCCGCCACTCCGTCCTCCGTCAATCCGGCCCCAGTCCGTCTACCGACCGACCGTCCTCCGCCACCCTCCCGTCCCTTTTCAATTCGCATGTCGCGCCTCAATTTCACCCTCGAAAAAACCGCCCCCGGCTCCAAAGCCCGCGCCGCGCGGTTCACCACCCTCCACGGCGAGGTGCGTACGCCCGTTTTCATGCCCGTGGGGACCCAGGCCACGGTCAAATCCCAGACCATCGACACGCTCAAGGGCGCCGGCTCCAGCGTGCTGTTGGCCAACACCTACCACCTGCTCCTGCGTCCCGGCCCCGAGGTGTTTAAAAAGTTCGGCGGCATCCACCGCTTCATGAGCTGGGACGGCCCGGTGCTGACCGACTCGGGCGGCTTTCAGATTTTTTCCCTGCCGCACTCGCGAGCGATGGAGGAGGACGGCGCCAAATTCAAAAGCTACGTCGACGGCACGGTTCACAACCTCACGCCCGAGCTGAGCATTGCTACGCAGCGCGCCATTGGCAGCGACATCATGATGGTGTTGGACCAGTGCATTCCCTCGACCGCGCCCTATGATCAGGCCGAGGCGGCCATGCACCTCACGCACCGCTGGGCCGAGCGCTCGTTGCGCGCCCGAGGTGACTCGCCGCAAGCCATGTTCGGCATCGTGCAAGGCGCCTGCCACCACGACCTGCGTAAACAAAGCGCCGCCTACCTGCGCAACCTCCCGTTCGACGGCCTGGCCATTGGTGGCCTCGCCGTCGGCGAGACTCACGCCCAACGCTACGAATTCACGCACCTGGTTACCGAGCACCTGCCGGAAAACTTGCCGCGTTACCTGATGGGCGTAGGCACGCCGATCGACATTTTGGAGGCGGTGAACAGCGGCGTGGACATGTTCGACTGCATCATCCCGACGCAGCTTGCCCAGCGCGGCACCGCCTTCAGTTCACACGGCAAGATGCACATCGCCCGCACCGTGTATAAATTCCAGCAGGGCCCGCTCGACGCGCGCTGCGGTTGCCCGACCTGCCTGCGTTACGAACGCGGCTACCTTCACCATCTGGTTAAGACCGGCGAAAACCTCGGCTGGCACCTGCTCGGCCAGCACAACATCTGGTATTACCACCAGCTCATGCGCGAAATCCGCGAGGCCATCCTCACCGGCACCTGGCTCGCCTACTACGAGCGCAAGCGCCTCGACCTGGTCCGCACCGATGAGGATAACCCCACGATCCCCGAGAAAAAGCCCAAGGCTGAACGCGCCCCGCAGCTCGGCGATTACACGATTCACACCTCCGAAAAAGGCTTTTCGAGTATCCGCCAAATCAGCTCTGGCGAGATCATGCACTCGGTTAACCGCCCCGAGGATGAGGCGAAAACCCTCTACATCGACCAGTCGTATCTGGCGGCGCGGCTCTTGAAACGCTCCGCCGAGGACACCGCCGAGGTGGTGCTGTGGGACGTCGGTCTGGGTGCGGCGCACAACGCCATGGCGGCGCTGCGCTGCTTCGAAACAGTGTTGGCCGAGCACGGGCCGTCGGCGGTGCGTCCGCTGCGCATCGAGAGTTTTGAGTGCGACCTCGACCCGCTCAAGCTGGCTGCCAAGCACCCGCATCAATTCCCCCACCTGCGCCACGGCGCTCCTTATCGCCTGCTGGAAAACGGCAGCTGGGCCCACGCCTCGGGGTTACTCACCTGGGAGCTGCGCCAGGGTGACTTCCTTTCGTTTATCGAAACCAGTCCGGCACCCGACGTGATTTTCTACGACCCGTTTTCCTCAAAAACCGATACCGGGCTGTGGACGGCGGCGGTTTTTACGCGCATCGCCCGCCAGTGTGGCGGGAAAGCGGCGGAGCTATACACCTATTCGAATTCGACGGCGGTGCGGGTGGCCTTGTTGACGGCAGGATTCTGTGTGGCTGAAGGCGCGGGCACGGGCCCGAAGGCGACGACCACGATCGGGTTCACGCAACGGGAGTCGATCGCCACGCATCCGCTCGCGCCCAAGGCGCTGGGTGAAGAGTGGCTGGTGCGCTGGCGCCGCAGCGGTTCGAAATTCCCCGCCGGTTTACCCGAGTCGGAGCAGGCGGCCTTTGCCGCGCAGATCGAAACCCACCGGCAGTTTCAGGGTTAAATCAGCACTCTAGCGATCTAACCGCCGCCCCTCCCCCCACCCCCCAGTTTCCTCATTCGCCCAAGCCAAAGTGTCACCTATTAGGTGACACTTTGGCTTGGTCTGGAGTTTGGCCCCTGACTAGTCGAACGCAGATCAGCCGAATCCTTGAGCTCACGCTCAAGGCCACACTCTTCGCGAACACACTCCTTGTGGCCTTGAGCGTGAGCTCAAGGATTCGGCGCACCGCAGCCAGAAAAAACACCTCGTGCTCACGCACGAAGCCACACCGAGCCAAAGCCACCCAGGCAAAGGCACACTCCAGGCCGCACCCGCCCGAACGTGGCCTTGAGCGTGAGCTCAAGGTCTGGAGTTTGGCCGTTTAACTCGTGCCAAGAACCACACAGGTGCGGCGCATCATGTATGGCGATCTGAGCTGATCACTCCGGAGAGTTTCGCAGACTTCGCAACAGCCACCCGCACGTCAACGAACGCATCGAAACCCATGCCGTTGCTACCTGCGGTAAGCTTCTACCTTAGCTGGGGGGACGGATCTCAACTCGTTTTGGGGCCAAACTCCAGCCCAAGCCAAAGTGTCACCTATTAGGTGACACTTTGGCTTGGTGGTCAGGGAAACAAGCGGGGCGTGATACGGGGGCGAGGGAGGAACTTGGTTACTTCTTAACCGGCACGTGGGCGGCCTGACGCAGGACCTCGCTCTTGGAAATCTTCAGGCCGTGAGCCACTTTATTGACCCGCACCGCTTCCGCTGGCGTTAGCACGGTGACGCGCTCGGTGCCGTCACGATCGACCCACTCGACATGGTGGGGCTTTTGACGGGAGGTTTTGACCAGGTCGGTTAGGAACGTGAGTTCGTCTTCAGGCAGAGTGAGCATGGGCCGGAGTGACCGGACGCCCCGCGCAGGTCAACGCCGCTCGTTTTGGTCATGGGGCCTTGGCGTTAATTCCAAACGCCGAAGTTTTAACCACAGATTTCACAGATGGGCACAGATCGCAGACGGTTGATGAATTTTAAGAGGGGATAACCAGCAGCAGCCGTAAGGGACCGGGTGTTACATGGCTACATTTGGAGTGGGATTTCGCGCTTTGGGGATATGAAACGCTCGAACTCCGTGTTCGCCTGTGCGCAGTTGCCAGCTGAGAAAAAACGCAGGGTCGGAGGCATCTCGATGACGCAGCAACTGCCGCGTGCGCGGGCGGTGCTTAGGGGGGGGGCGGGGCGATTTGGTTGGTTTTGGTGATCGAATGTCTCCGGCAAGGGTCTGGCCGGAGACCCACAACCGCTGAAGAAAGAAAAGGTCTGAAGTGGCCAGGGTGGAATGGCACTTAGTTAGGCGGGGCTATCGTCTTTTTCGGTTAAGTCGCCCCTTCAGGGCTGGTGTACCTTAATCCATGATTCCTAGGGCGTTGCCCTAGGCTTTGATCGAGTGCCCCTTTGGGGCGGTCGGGCCTAACTAAGTGCCATTCTGGCCAGGGTGATTTTTGTCGATTTATCGGGTTTGAAAAATAATGCAGAAACGGTAAAAGCCCATAATATTGTGATGTGGAATTAGTTAATGGATGGATGGAAGCGCCCCTCCACTCTCGGATTACCCTCCCCCAATTTTCGATAAATTCTATATTTTTTAACGACTTAGATTAAAGAAATGCGCGGGGGGTGCCGTAAAGCCTAGGGATAAACCCTTAGTTTCCTTTCCTCATGACTTTTACGCCTTATCGCTTCGGATTCCTTTCAGTTGGTTTTGTCGCGACAACCTGGATCGCGGCCTGGGCGGCTGATTTGCCCACGGGAGGTAGCATCGTGGCCGGCAGCGGCACGATCCACCAGACCGGCACCACCCTCACTGTCACGCAGGCCACACCCAAACTCGCGGCCGACTGGCAGAGCTTTAACATCGGCGCCGGCCACACCGTCGAATTTGTCCAGCCGTCGGCCAGTGCCGTGGCCTTTAACCGGGTCGTGGGCACCGATGTGTCGGTGATCCAGGGGGCGCTCCGGGCCAACGGCCAGGTTTTTTTGGTCAACCCCAATGGCGTGCTCTTCACCCCCACCGCCCAGGTCAACGTCGGCAGCTTGGTTGCCAGTACACTGAACCTAGGCGCAAGCGATTTTATGGCCGGTAACTACGCGTTTGCCGGCAACAGCGGCGCTTCCGTTATCAACCAAGGCACACTCATCGCCAGCGGCGAAAACGGCCTCGGCGGCAGCATCGCGTTGATCGCGGCCACCGTCACCACCACCGGAAGCATCGAGGCGGCGGGCGGCAACGTCCTGCTCGGTGCCGGCCAGGCCGCCACGCTTGACCTCGGCGGGCCGGTCAAACTGCAAATCACCCAAGGTGCTCTCGACGCCCAGATCGCCACAGGCGGGGCAATTCGCGCCTCGGGGGGCCAGGTGTATCTCTCGGCCCGAGCTGCAAACAGTCTTCAGACCAGTGTGATTAACCACAGCGGCGTGATCGAGGCCAGCAGCCTGACGAACCAAGGCGGCCGGATCGTACTCGAAGCCGACCATATTACCCTGGCGAACACCTCACGTTTAACCGCGACCGGCCCGACCGGCGGCGGCACGGTGTTGGTCGGCGGCGACTGGCAAGGCAGCGGTTCTCTGCGTCAAGCTACCACCGTGACCATGGAGTCCGGGGCCCAGATCGACGCCAGCGCCACTCAGTCCGGCGATGGCGGCAAAGTCGTGCTCTGGAGCGATATTCATAACGCCGCTTCGAAGACCCGCGCCCACGGCGTGATTCAGGCCAAAGGCGGAGCGCTCAGCGGCAACGGTGGTGCGATTGAAACCTCCGGCTATTGGCTCGATGTGGCGGGCATCACCGCCAATGCCTCCGCGCCCAACGGCCAAGGCGGCCAGTGGCTGCTCGACCCCATCAACATCGAGATCGGCAGCACCGCGACCACCGGCGGCCCGAGCTTCCCCAATTGGACCTCGACCGCCGACTCGTCGTTTATCCTCAACACCGATCTGGAAACTCAGCTCAACGCCGGCACCAATGTGGTGATCTCCACCGGTTCGGGCGGCAGCCAAAGCGGCGATATCACCGTTTCCAGTACCATCAGCAAAACCAGCGGCGGCAATGCCACACTCCGGCTTAACGCCCACCGCGACATCGTCATCAATGCGGATATCTCATCGACCACCGGCACCTTGGGCCTGGTGTTTGACGCTGACACGGACCGCAATGGCACTGGCTACATCCAGGTGAGCAGCAACCTCACTACCAACGGCGGCAATCTCGAATTCGGTACCGGAGCGAGCGGCTCGATCAACGGTGTAACCACCTTGCTCGGGGGCGATGTGTATTTTAGCGGGGGTAGCGCACTCACCCTGTCCACCGGAGGTGGTAGTTTCTCACTCCAGGGCGAAACGATCATCGCCAACACCAGTGGCCTCACCATCAACACCGCCGGTGGCAGCGTGTCGTTTAGCGGTCTGGTGAATTCGGGCAACAGCTACACCGCCGTCACCAGTGGCTTGGATTGGACAGCTGCCTTGGCTGCGGCCCAATCAGGGTCCGGCACTGCGACCAATGACACCTACCTCGCGACGATTACCTCACGGCTCGAAAATTCCATCGCCAGCCGGGCGACGAACTTTTCCGACTATTGGTTGGGTGGCCGGCGTGTGACGGGGATTGGCAGCAATAGCAGTTGGCGCTGGGTGGCCGGCCCCGAGGCCAGTCTGGACACCAACGGACTGATTTTTTTCACCCAAAACACCAACGGCAGCGGCGGGGGCAGCACCGTAGCGGGTGGGTATTCGAACTTCAGTTCCGGTGAACCCAATAACTTCAATGGGTCATCCGCCTTGACTGATGAAGCCGAGTCCGCGCTTCAGTTTACCGGAACCCAAGGGCAATGGAATGACCTGCCCAAAACGGGGAACACTGTAACCGGTTACCTGCGTGAGACCAACCTGGCGGCCTCCCCGCTCACGATCAATGCAGGCGCAGGGACCGTCACCTTGAGCGCTGCGGTCGGCGGCTCGAAAGCGCTGGCCTCTTTCAACGTCACGGCCCCCACCGTCGCCATCAACGGCGGAGGCGTCACCACCACCGGGGCGCAGACCTACACCGGCAACGTGACCCTCGGCGCGGCCAGCACCACGCTGACCCAGACTACCGCCGACACCGACTTCAGCGTTCTCGCCAACAAATCGATCACCAACGCCAGCGGCGGCAACGCGACTTTGCGGATCAAGACCACGGGCGACATCCTGCTCAATTCCGGCAGCAGCATCTCGTCGTCCACGGGCACCCTCGGCATCACGCTCAACAGTGACAGCGACAACACCGGCGGCGGTGGCATTGCCCTGTTTGGCACCACCCTGAGCAGCAACGGCGGCAACATCACTCTGGGCGGTGGCACCGCCGGTGATGGCTCCGGCAATGCCAACGGCTTGCGAACGGTTGCCAATTACATTTCCGACACCATCAGCCCAAGTGCCGGCAACATGGGTATCACGATTGGTAATTCCACGATCTCGGCCGCCGGAGGTAACATCACGATGAATGGCCAGGGGCGCGATGGCGATGGCACGGCCGGTCGGGCCAAGGGCATCGAGCTGGTGGGCGACACCGGCGGCAACGTCACCGTGTCCACCACCGGCACAGGCACCATCACCCTCAACGGCCAGGGCGGCAACGAAACCGGCGGCGGCAACGTGGCCAATTATGGCGTCAATTTGAATAACTCCTCGGGTACGGGCACCATCACCGTGAGTACACAAAACGGCGCCCTCACGGTCATTGGTGTCGGCGGTGGCACCGGCGACACCAACCACGGCATCAGCTTTGAGGGCTCCAGTAACAGCAACGTGGTCAGCTCAACCGGCGGGGCGATCAGCCTCACGGGCACTGCTGGGTTGGGTTCCGCCTCGCGCGGGATCTCGATTGCGAGCAACTCGACCGTGGGCGGGGCCAGCACCACCGGCGCGATCACCCTCACGGCCGATACCGTCAGCCTGGAGGGCACCTACCGCTCCACGGGAGCACTCACGATCAAGCCACTGACTGCCGCCACCACCATTGGCCTGGGCGGTGGCGCCGGCACCCTCGCCCTCAGCGCCGCTCACTTTTCGACGAACTTCGTCGACGGCTTTTCGAGCATTACGGTCGGACGATCCGACGGCACCGGCCTGATCACCACAGGGGCATTCACCGCCAACGACAGCGTGATCTTACTGAGCGACACCGGTAACATCGTCGTCGGTGGGGCGTTAAACGTCGGCAGCAATACCCTCACGCTCAACACCACCGGTGCGGTCACCCAATCGGCCGGTATCACTGCGGGCAGCCTCGCCTTGTTGGGCACGGGTGGCAGCTACACGCTGACGAACACCGCAAACAATGTAACCACCTTGGCGGCGAATACCGGCGGTATTTCGTTCTTCGATAGTGACACGCTGGCGATCGGCACGGTCGGTGCGACCAACGGCATCACCGCCACCGGACTCGTCACGGTGGAAACCGGCACAGGCAACCTGACGGTCAGTCAGAATATCAGCACCGCCAACACCACCGCTTCGGCCATCGTGTTCAACGCAGGCAAGAGCGCCACGCCCAACACCGCCGCCGGTGGCAACATTGTCCTGAGCGGCAGCCCGACCTTCACCACCGGCAGCGGCGGACGGGCGACTTTATTCACCGGTTCTCTCGAAGGTAGCACGGGGTTGACCGCGCTGTTGGGTGCAAGCAGTGGCCGCTTCCGCTATGGCAGCGACGAGACAACCACCCAATTCACCCCGGCGCTCGGCACCGGTCTGCACGCCATCTACCGTGAGCGGGAGGCGACTCCCGTGGCCGTGAGCACAACCCAGACCCTTGTGACCAAGCTGGTCCCGGTGATCCCCGATCCGATTGTGGCTATTGGCTTCAAGACCGGCGGGAGTTTCCTGGATAGCACGGGCGATACCCGTGCACCCAATGAGCTAAATCCGAAGCACGGCGACTTCGAGGGTGCGAGCATGACCTCGAGCGGACCGTTAACCGTGTTAGTTGTACGAGGCGGTATTTTTATCCCGGAGGATTTTCTCTCCCCTGCCTCGGACCTGCGGTTCGGCCGTTAAACGACCCCATTCCCTTTAATCATAAACTCTTCCCCTTTCTTGTTCATGAAACTCTCCCCTGGTCATGCGCTGGTTTTAGCGACGTCTCTCGTGGTTAGCTCCGCCGGTTTGGCGCAAACCGCGCCGAATGCAGGCGAAACCCTGCAACAACTACAGCCTCCCCCGGTCGCGCCGCGTCCCAACCCCGAAGTCGCCTTGCCGACCACTCCGAAAGCGGCCGTGCCCAAAAGCCCGACGGAGGCGACCGTCGTCCTGCACGCCATCCATTTCGTCGGCAATACCCAGGTAGCCACCGACGAACTGCAACACACGCTGGCGAACGCCTTGGAGCAACCGCTGGATTTAGCTGGCCTGCGCCAGCTGGCCGAGCGAATCGACGCCCTGTACCGGGCGCGTGGGTATCCCTTCGCGCGCGCCGTCCTGCCTCCGCAAGATTTGAAAGACGGAACCTTGCAAATCGATATTTTTGAAGGCCGCTATGGCCAGGTGACGGCCGAAAGCGCCGACCCCAAACTGGCCCAGCAAGCGCAACGTTTCTTAGCGCCGTTGCAGCCGGGCGCGGTCATCGCCACCGCCTCGCTGGAACGCGCGGTGTTGATTTTGAATGATCAGCCCGGGGTCGCCACCACCCCGGTGATCAAACCCGGAGCCGAATCGGGAACCGGCGACCTTGGCGTGAAAGTGGAGCGGACCGCGCTGATCACCGGCGACGTGGGGCTGGACAACTGGGGGAGCCGTTTCAGTGGCCAATATCGGGCCCAGGCGAACCTGGCGATTAACAGCCCCTTCCAGCTCGGCGACCAGATCACGTTGCGCACCCTCGCCAGTAACGAAGATCTGCTGCTCGGTTCACTTAATTACAACACGCCGCTCGGCACTTCCGGTTTACGCGGATCGGCCGGTTACGCCTACACCAGTTACGAATTGGGCAAGGAATTCGCCAATCTCGGGGCCACCGGCGTGGCCAAAGTCACCACGGGAAGTGTCAGCTATCCGCTGATCCGCTCCATGGCCTCCAACCTCTCGCTAACGACCGCTTTTCAATCGAAAGAATTGCACGACGAACGCAGCAGCGTGGGCTCGGAGGAAGAGCGTTCCAGTATCTCACTCCCAATCAGCCTTCAATTTGATCGCCGCGACCTCTGGTGCGGGGGCGGCATCACCTATGGCAGCGTCAGTTGGACTCCCGGCCGCCTCGACCTGGATGCAAACTTGACGGCGGCCGACACCACCGACACCCGCGGCACCTTTCACAAATTTAATGTAGATGTGGTGCGAATTCAGTACCTGCCGCAGGGCTGGAGTTTGATGGGGCGAATCAACGCTCAGGCGGCGGCCAATAATCTCGATTCGTCAGAAAAGTTGAGCTTGGGCGGGGCGAGTGGAATCCGCGCCTACCCCACAGGGGAAGCGACCGGAGACCAAGGGCTGTTGGCGCAAGCCGAATTACGTTACGCGGTTGGGGCATTCACGCCCTACCTGTTTGTCGATGCCGGCCGCATTTACCAAAACACCCACCCCACGGCGAGTACGACAGCCAACGAGCGTGACTTGAGTGGCGTCGGCCTGGGTGTGCGTTTTCAGCGCAACCGCTGGAGCGCCGACCTTGCGTTGGCCTGGCGCACGAGTGGCGGAGCCCCGGAGTCCGACACCAGCAGCGAGCCGATGCCGCGGATTTGGCTGCGAGCGGGCTACGGGTTTTAACCGCACGCCCCTAGGCTGTCCTGCCCTGCGTTCGTTCCGGGGTATGATCCGGAGCCCTAGGGCGTGTCCGGTAAAGATTGGCGGTCTATTTGTATAATTCTGTTAACCAACAACAAAGATTCGTTCCGAGCGATGTCGATTGGGACGAGCTAAAAAAATAAGGCCCAGCGGGACAAGCTGACTGGGGCGCAACGCTGCGGCCGACCATGCGCGGATACCTTCGCCGCCATGGTCTCCATCGCCTGCATCCTCATCTGGCTCCAATCTTAACCAGACACGCCCTAGCAGCCCGTCGGACTGAAAAAAGCGGGTTCGGGCCAAGTCCCCGGCCCGCGCGCCAACTTTGAGTGTGGCGGATAGATTTTGGGGCCTAAAATACTCCTTCGGGCTGTGGCCCGTTGGATTAGGGCGGTTAATCAATGGCGCGTCCGGATTTTTTTGGTGTTTGAGGGTTGGTTTTCCTGCGTTGGCGAGGTTAGGCCGGCCGCAGTTTGGCGTTGAGGCGATGAAGACGCTTAAAGTTGTAGGCCAGGCACACCAGCTCCCATTCGAGGGATACTTTTTCCAGTCCGCGCATTAAAAAACGTCGGAAGCCGAGCGCCTCTTTTATAATACCAAAAATCGGTTCAATGGTTTCTTGCCGTAGTTTATATAACGCTCGTCCGGCGGCCGTAGCGGTGCGGTGGATCATGCGTTCGGCGAAGCTCGCCTCGGGGCCCGGTTGCGGCGGGTCTTCGTGCTGTTCGAGTTGGGCGATCGTGCGGCCATGCGGCTCCCGTTTCATCGCTGCATATACAGTTACGCCCGTTGTGGTTGCGTCCGGTGCGGACTCGGCCTTTGTCACCGCCGCTTCACTCACAAAACCACTGTCAATCAGTACGTTCGCCACCTCAATATGTTGCGCGATGGCCGCCAGGTTTGGCTCAAGCTGCTGTTTATCATTGGGCGCATTACAGACCCGCGCACCGACGATCAGGCGCGAGTCGGTGTCGGCCCCGGCTTGTGCATTATAACACTGCTGGAAGCCGTTGCCCGTTTTCATAATCCGGCTGACTTCATCGGTCAGGTTGACCTGGTCTTTCGTGCCCGGAGTGGGGTCGGGCTGAACGGGAACTGGGCCACGCGGTTTTTTACCCGTGTCGGCTTCGGACGCGGAGCGTTTTGCCATTTTAGCTTCATACTCAGCTTGTTCCGCCTGAAACCGCAGATGCGCCCGGGCCTCGATTTCCGCCTTGGCCTTGGCCAACGTCGCCTTGCGCTCCTCGCGCCGCTGGATCTCTGCGGGGATCGTCAACCCGTCTTGCAGCGGGATCGCGTCCGCAGCGTCGGCTTTGCGCAACAGTTCAGCGATTTCCAGATCAAGGACTTCCATCGTCTTAACCGCATGGGCATAACTCACCGCCGAGTGCTTGCTGGCGTTGGCAAGTATTTTGGTGCCATCGACGGCCACCGTGACGTTGCCGATCTTTAACACTCCGCACGCCGCAGACATCTGAAGTAATTGAGCAAAAGCTTTTTGCACCAATTCCCGGTTCTCCCGGCGGAACGTGCAAATCGTATCGTGGTCGGGGTGCGTGTCGGCACAGAGCAGGCGCACTGCCACGTTTTCATAGGTCGTGCGCTCAATTTGGCGGCTGGAAAAAACTCCCGTCGCGTAACTGTAAGTCAGTAAACTCAGGAGCATCGACGGCGGGTATTGCGCACTGCCGCTCCCACGCTGATTTACGGACACCGAACTGACGTCGATCAAGTCAACCGCATCGATGATAAAATGCACCAAGTGATCCGGCTTCACCCAATCCCGCAGGTCGGGCGGCAGCAGTAACGGAGTGCGCCGATCAATTATAACGAACTTGGTTGCCATGGAACTACTTAGTTACGCTTTTAATTGGTAGTCAATATAATACAAATATTTAATGCGTTTATTTTTCCAAGTCCGACAGGCTCCTAGGTGACACTTTGGCTTGGGGGTCAGGGAAACTAGCGGGGTGGGATGCGGGCGAGGGGGGGGGACTTGGTTATTTCTTAACTGGAACGTGGGCGGCCTGACGCAGGACCTCGCCCTTGGAAATCTTCAGGCCGTGAGCCACTTTATTGACCCGCACCGCTTCCGCTGGCGTTAGCACGGTTACGCGCTCGGTGCCGTCACGATCAACCCACTCGACATGGTGGGGCTTTTGACGGGAGGTTTTGACCAAGTCGGTTAGGAATGTGAGTTCGTCTTCAGGCAGAGTGAGCATGGGGCGGAATTGACCGGCAGGTTCCCGCAAGGTCAACGCTGCACGTTGACGATGCAGGCGCCCAAAAAAGTAGCGCAGACTCCAGGGAGCAGACTGGAAGTCTGCGCTACTTTGTGCCGCCAGGCTCGCGCTGCTTTTTACCCCTCGCTCAGATCGCGTGAATCGCGCTCTTGCTCACCGCCATCGCCGCTTCCTTGACCGCTTCCGACATCGTCGGGTGGGCGTGGATCGTGCGGGCCAAATCTTCGGCGCTGCCACCGTATTCCATGTGCGTGACGATCTCGCTGATGAGTTCACCTGCATTCTTACCGAGGATTTGCGCACCGAGGATTTTGTCGGTCTTGGCGTCGGCGATGATCTTCACGTAGCCGTCGCCGGCATCGTTGGCCAGGGGTCGCCCAAAATGGGGCGCCCAAAATGGGGGCGGGGCGGAATGGCGCTTAGTTAGGCAGGGTAGCCCCAACGGGGCGTCATACCCTAGCCTAGGGCAACGCCCTAGGCATCATGAGGTAACGATAAAAGCCCTGAAGGGGCGACCTAAGCCAGATACACCGATCAGCCCCCTTAACTAAGCGCCATTCGGGGCGGGGCGTTACATGGGTACAGGAGCCGGCAAGAAAGACCCGAAACGTGGACATCGGCCCGAATGTATCCCTGTAACGCCCCGACCCTCTCACTCCCCATTTTCAACGGACTCCGATCGTTCTTGAAATAAATAAAACGTTAGCTAACGTTTTATTTAATGCCTTACGAGCCATTGGATAAAGATCGCCTGAATCAAGCGTTGCGACGCCTAGGCGAGCTTGCTGTGGCCGAGGGCTTGGAGTTGGAACTTTCTTTGTATGGCGGCGCCGTTTTCACCTTGGTCTATGGTTCGCGCGACAGCACCAAGGACGTGGACGCGTTGATTCGTCCCTCCGCTATCGGCCATCGCCTTGCCCTTCGGGTCGCGCTCGAACTGGGGTTGCCCGAGGACTGGATCAACTCCGATGTCGCCCAGTTTTTGTCGGAGCAGGAAGCCAAACGAGCACTGCCGGCGGAGATGTTTGGTCCGGGGCTCCAGGTCACCGTGCCGACGGCCGCCTACCTGCTGGCGCTCAAGTTGCGCGCCTGCCGTCCGCCGTTGCCGGGTTATCCGGGCGACGCGCCCGACATCCGCTTCCTCCTTGGCAAACTCAAGCCGGCTTCCCGCGAAGAGGTGGATGCGATTTTTGCCCGCTTCTTCCCGCACGATGCACTCACCGAGCGCGCGCGGGAAATGGTTGAAACCACACTTGCCGACATCGGCTGATTTTTATGCAACCGCGTCCGCAAACATTGGCCGAGGTGGCCGCCCGCGCCGATACGCTCGAGCGTTTCGGCCGCGAGCTGGCGGACTGGTTGCACACGGTGCGCAAGCTGGGATCGAGGCCGGCGCTTGCCCAGACGTTTGCGGCGGCACCGCTGCGATTGGCGGGTCGTTTTGCCGAGGGCGCTTTGGCCGATGCCACGCTTGCGGCCTATGCCGACTGGTTGGCCACCCGAATACGCGCCGAGCCGCCGACTTGGTGTTTTGAGCCGGAGCGAATCGCACCCGTGCCCTGGTTTGCAGACGAAGGCCCGCGCTCGCGTCTGCTCGCCCTGCGCGACACGCCGCCGGCCTTCAAGCGCCGCAACTTATTCACCTCCGCGCCCGATCTGCCGGTGCGCCTGCGCCGCGGCCGCCCGCCGGTGCCGGTGGCGGACAAGCGTGCCACCAATGCCGCCCGCCAGCGCCGCTTTCAGCAAAAACGCCGCGCACTCTTGCGCGACTTACTGGGGCGCGTGGAGCGTGGAGAACTTAACCCGAACGCCGAAGTTTTAACCACGGAATTCACAGATGAGCACAGATAACAGAGTGTTACTGAATTTGAAGACAGGATGAAAAAAAGGGGATCAAGCTGAGTCCGTTTACCTCCTAAGGGATTGTATCTGTGCAATCTGTGTAATCTGTGGTTGGTTTGAACTTCGGAATTCAGGCTTAACACGTAGGAGGCCCTCCGATGCTGGAGCGCTGATATCAATTCGCGGTCAAGATGAGCTTAATTAACTTGGCCATGAGGGAGCGAATACCATTGGGGAAACACCCTGAGCTCACGCTCAAGGCCACGAGGAGTATGTTCGTTACGAGTGTGGCCTTGAGCGTGAGCTCAAGGATGCCGTAAGCCTCAACTGGAACGCTAACTGGTATACGCACAAAAAAGCCCGCCGGTTGAGGGCGGGCTGGTTATCGAGGCGTGAAGCTGATCCTGTCGCTTAGATCGCGTGAATCGCGCTCTTGCTCACCGCCATCGCCGCTTCCTTCACCGCTTCCGACATCGTCGGGTGGGCGTGGATCGTGCGGGCCAAATCTTCGGCGCTGCCACCGTATTCCATGTGCGTGACGATCTCGCTAATGAGTTCGCCAGCGTTCTTACCGAGGATTTGCGCGCCGATGATTTTGTCGGTTTTGGCGTCGGCGATGATCTTCACGTAGCCGTCGCCGGCATCGTTGGCCAGGGCGCGGGCGTTGGCGGCGAAGTTGAACTTGCCCACGTTGATCGCCAGGCCCTTGGCCTTGGCGGCGTCTTCACCCAGGCCCACCGAGGCGAGCTCCGGGTCGGTATAAACAATCGCGGGCATCAGGTCCCAGTTAATATGGCCGTGTTTACCGGCGATCCACTCGGCGACGGCAATGCCGTCTTCCTCGGCCTTGTGCGCGAGCATCGGGCCGTCGATCACGTCGCCAATCGCCCACACGCCCGCAGCGGTGGTCTTAAGGTGGGCGTCGACTTGGATGCGCTTCTTGTCTGTAAGTGCGACGCCGGCGGCGGCGAGGTTGAGGTTGTCGGCAAACGGGCGACGGCCGACGGCGACGAGCACCTTGTCGGCGGGGAATTCCAAGACTTTGCCCTCCCGCTCGGCGGTGAGGATGCCGTTGGCGAAGCCGGTGACCTTGGCGCCGCACTCGATCTTGAGCCCCTGCTTTTGCAGCAGGCGGGTGAAGTTGCGCACGATGTCGTCGTCGAAGGTCGCGGCGATTTTGGGCAAGAACTCAACCACGGTGACCTCGGCGCCGAGGCGGGCCCAGACCGAGCCGAGTTCGAGACCGATGGCGCCGCCACCTACGACCACGAGCTTCTTGGGCACGGTGGTCAGGGTCAGGGCTTCGGTGCTGGAGATGACCGTCGTGCCATCGAACTTCATGAACGGCAGCTCGACCGGGGCGGAACCGGTGGCGATGACGATATTTTTGGCGGTGAGCTGCTGGTCGCCGACGGCGACCGTGGAGGCGGAAACGAAGGCGGCTTCACCCGTGATGACGGTGACCTTGCGGGCCTTGGCGAGCGCAGCGACGCCACCGGTTAATTTGGTGATGATGCCGTCCTTCTTTTTGAGCATAGCGGCGACGTCGATGGAGACGCCGTCGATTTTGATGCCGTGTTCGGCCGCGTGTTTTTGCGCGAACAGGAAGTGCTCCGAGGAGGCGAGCAGGGCCTTGCTGGGGATGCAGCCGACGTTGAGGCAGGTGCCGCCGAGGGTGGCGCGTTTGTCGATGAGGGCGACCTTGAGGCCGAGCTGGGCGGCGCGGAACGCGCAGACGTAGCCGCCGGGACCGGCGCCGATGACGATGAGATCGAAAGTTTGGGAGGAGGACATGGTTTTAACTCTTTCTCTTTCCTCTTTCTCTTACTCGTTCTCGGTTTGTCCCTGCGGAAGGATAAAGAGAACGATTAAGACTAAAGAGAAAGATGGTTCAGACGCTGAGAAGAAGGCGGGTCGGGTCTTCGATTGCCTGTTTGATTTTGAGCAGGAAGGTGACGGCTTCTTTGCCGTCGACGAGGCGGTGATCGTAGCTGAGGGCGAGGTACATCATCGGGCGGATGACGACCTGGCCGTTGAGGGCGATCGGGCGGTCGTTGATCGCATGCAGGCCGAGGATGGCGCTCTGCGGTGCGTTGATGATCGGGGTCGAGAGCATCGAGCCGAAAATGCCGCCGTTGGTGATGGTGAAGCAGCCGCCTTCGAAGTCGGGCATCGTGAGTTTGCCGTCGCGGGCTTTTTTGGCGACGTCGCCAATGGCTTTCTCGATCCCGGCCATGTTGAGCTGGTCGCAACCGCGCACCACGGGGACAACCAGGCCCTTCTCGGTGGAGACGGCCATGCTGATGTCGTAGTAGTTGTTTTGAATGATCTCGTCGCCGTCGAGCTGGGCGTTGACTCCGGGGACTTCCTTGAGGGCGTGAACCACGGCCTTGGTGAAGAAGGACATGAAGCCGAGCTTCACGCCGTTCTTTTTGACGAAGTCGTCCTGGTACTTGGCGCGCAGGGCCATGACGGCGGACATGTCGACCTCGTTGAAGGTGGTGAGCATGGCGGCCTCGTGCTGGGCGGCGACCAGGCGCTTGGCGATGGTCTGGCGCAGCTTGGTCATCTTGACGCGGGTGCGTTTGCCGGCGGGAGCGGCGGCACCGGTGGAGATAACCGGGGCGCTGCTCGGGAGGGCGGCAGCAGGCGCAGCGGCGATGGCGGCGACGATGGCGGCGGAATTGGGGTTTGAACTTTCAGCTTTCACCTCGGCGGGCGCAGGAGCGGCTGCGGCCACGGTTGCCGCTGGTGCGGCTGCGGCGGCGAGGACGTCGCCCTTGGTCAGGCGGCCGGCTTTGCCGGTGCCGTCGATCTTGGTGGCGTCGACGCCGGTTTCGGCGAGCGCGCGGCGAACGGCGGGGGATTGGGCCGTCTCAGCAGCCTGGGTGGTGGCGGGAGCCGTGGGAGCGGAAGCCGCAGCAGAGGCACCGGCGGCGACATCGGTGTCGATCACGGCGACGATTTCACCGATTTTGACCTCGGTGCCGGGCTGGACCTTGAAGGTGATTTTTCCAGCGACGTCGGCGAGGCCTTCGGAGGTGATTTTGTCGGTTTCGAGCTCGAAAAGCGGTTGGTCTTTTTTGACCACGGTGCCGTCGGCGACGTGCCACTTGGCGAGGATGCCGGAGCTGATGGATTCGCCGAGGGGCGGGATTTTGACTTCGTGGAGAGACATGGTGGTTTTTTTAAAGGGGAGTTTTAACGCAAAGGCCGCGAAACACGCAAAGGATCGGAACTGGGCGATCTTTGCGGCCTCGCGTCTTTGCGTTAAGGATACGATCAGAGCGTGAAGGCGTCCTTGAGGAAGGCGGCGAGTTCTTGTTTGTGGACGGCGAGCGAGCCGACGGCCGGGGAGGCCGAGGCGTCGCGACCGGCGTAGGTTGCCTTGCGGCCGAAGAGCTCCTCGAGCTGCGGGGCGAGGAAGCTCCACGAGCCGTTGTTCTGCGACTCCTCTTGGCACCAGATGAGCTTGGACGCAGCGTGCTCCTTGGCGATTTCGGCGAGCTTGGTTTTGTGGAGCGGGTAGATCTGCTCGATGCGCACCAGCGTGGTGTCGGTGACGTTGTTGGCGGTGCGGTAGGCGTCGAGGTCGTAGTACACTTTGCCCGAGCAGAGAATCAGGCGCTTGGCCTGCTTGGGCGGCTGCGGATCGAGGATGATCTCTTCGAAGCTGCCGGAGGTGAATTCGGCCAGTTTGGAGGTGGCGGCAGGCAGGCGCAGCAGCGACTTCGGCGACATGACGATGAGCGGCTTGCGGAAGTCGCGTTTCATCTGGCGGCGCAGGGCGTGGAAATAGTTGGCCGGGGTCGTGATGTTGGCCACCTGCATGTTGTCCTCGGCGCAGAGCTGGAGGAAGCGTTCGAGGCGGGCCGAGCTGTGCTCGGGGCCTTGTCCTTCGTAACCGTGGGGCAACAGCAGCACCATGCCGCTCATTCGCTGCCACTTGGATTCGGAGGAGGCGAGGAACTGGTCGATTACGACTTGGGCACCGTTGGCAAAGTCGCCGAATTGGGCCTCCCAAATGCAGAGCATCTGGGGGTAATCGAGCGAGTAACCGTAGTCGAAGCCGAGCACGGCGGCCTCGGAGAGCAGCGAGTTGTAAACACAGAAACGCTCCTGCTTCGCGTCGATGTTGAGCAGCGGAGTGTATTTTTCGCGGGTCTCGGAATCGTAGATGACGGCGTGGCGGTGGCTGAAGGTACCGCGCTCGCAGTCCTGGCCGGACAGGCGCACGGGGCTGCCTTCGAGCAGTAGGGTGCCGAAGGCGAGGGCCTCGCCGAAGCCCCAGTCGATCGGGCCGCCGTCCTTGTGGGCCTGAACGCGTGTATCCAAGAATCGCTTGATCTTGGGGTTGGCTTTGAAGTTGGCGGGCAGATGGGTGATGCCGGCCACGACCTTGGCGAGGGCTTCGGCGGATACATGGGTGTCCACGTGGATGTGGTTGTAGCCAGGTTGGAAAATCGCGCTGGAGCCGGCGAACGGGCTGTTGGTTTTACCAGCGGCCTGGGTGGCGGCTTCGGCGGCTTTGGCCTTGGCGAAGGAGGCTTCCATCGCGGCGGTGTACTCGGCCTTGATGGCCTCGGCGCCGGCCTCGTTGAGCGTGTCTTCGCGGATCAGGCGCGCGGAGTAGGGCGCGGAGATCAGCGGGTGAGCGGCGATCTTCTTGTAGAGCGTGGGCTGGGTGAAGGCGGGTTCGTCGGCCTCGTTGTGGCCATGCCGGCGGTAGCAATACATGTCGATCACCACGTCGCGCTGGAATTTGACGCGGAATTCGAGCGCGAGGCGGGTGACGTAGCAGACCGCCTCGGGGTCGTCGCCGTTCACGTGGAAGACGGGCGCCTCGATCATCTTGGCCACGTCGGTGCAGTAGCGCGTGGAGCGGGAATCGCTCGGCTGTGTGGTGAAACCGATCTGGTTGTTAATCACCAAGTGTACGGTGCCGCCGGTGCGGTAGCCGGGCAGTTGCGAGAAGTTGAGCGTCTCGGGGATGACGCCTTGGCCGGCGAAAGCGGCGTCGCCGTGAATGAGGAACGGGCAGACGCGGCGGCGGTCGACGTCGCCACGGATGCGTTGGCGGGCGCGGGCCCGACCCTCGACCACCGGGTTAACGATTTCCAAGTGCGAGGGGTTGGGGGTGAGGCGAACCTCGACCTTGTGGCCGGAGGCGGTGGTGAGCTCGGCCTCGTAGCCAAGGTGGTACTTCACGTCGCCGTCACCACCGACGGTGTTGGGGATGTAGTTTTCGGAAAATTGCTCGAAGAGCACCTCGAAGGGCTTGCGTAGGATGTTGGTGAGTACGCTGAGACGACCACGGTGGGCCATGCCCATGACGAACTCTTCCACGCCGAGCTCGGGGGCGTATTCGATCATGGCGTCGAAGGCCGCAATCATGGTTTCACCGCCTTCTAGCGAGAAGCGCTTCTGGCCGACGAAACGGGTGTGGAGGAACTTTTCAAACAGCTCGGCCTTGTGTAGGCGGCGCAGGATGCGGATCTTTTGGTTGCGGGTGAAAGAGGGGCGGTTGTGGGCTTCCTCCATGCGCAGTTGCAGCCAGTCGCGGGCGTCGAGGTCCTGCATGTGCAGGTATTCCACGCCGATGTGGCCGCAGAAAATCTCGTTCAGCGAACTGATCAACAGGCGCAGCTTCATCTGGCCGCCGCCGCGGAAATTGCCGACGGAGAACGACTGTTCGAGGTCGGCTTCGGTGAGCCCGAAGTGCTGGTAGTTGAGGCGCGGGAAGGGCGCGGGCGGGGGGCTGAGCGGGTCGAGGTGCGCCTGCATGTGGCCGTGGGCGCGGTAGGCGTTGATCAAGCGCAGCACCTGGGCCTGTTTGTTGCTGTCGAGTACGTTGACCCCCGCGGCGGCGACGTTGGCCATGGCCGAGCCTTTGCTGCCGAGTGAAAAGCCTTGGAAAAACGCACGCCAGGTCGGATCGACCGAGTCGGGATTGGTAAGCCAAGCGTTATAGGCCGCCTCGATGACTTCGGAGTTGGCGGGTGAGGACTGGGGCTGGGTGATCATGAAATAGGCGGCCTAATGGCCGGAGGGGACTTACACGGGTCTGCGGCTATGAATAGCGATAATGGAGGAAAAGGGGGGTGACCGTGCCGCGCCTAAATTTTTAACTCAAGAGCCATCCCCGACGCAGCGTCCTGGAACCCCAAGTTGTAATTTTTCTAACTGACTGAGCAGCGAACTTAATTTGGGGTGATGCTTCACATGGAAACACAGATCAAAGCCTCTCTAATTTCGCTCCTTGATGGGATAACCGCTGCTAATGGAGGCGTCATCGCCGCCGAGCTGGTCCGGCTCGACGAGCTGTTGGCCCAAGGCCGGTCGACGTTGCATCCGCAATTGGTGCATTTTTTAGAGGGACGCAGCTACGCCAAGGCGGTGCAATTTCTCGGCGGCGTGAGTGACATTCCGGTCGGTCTGTGTGGCGGGCGGGCTGGGCGGCCGCATTGAGCTGGGAGCTAGGAGCTAGGAGCTGGGAGCTAGGAGCTAGGAGCCGCTTGTTACGGTTCGGTCTGCGGAAAAAACAACTAAAGTAGGCCGCGATTGTGCCGTTAAGGGAAGCGTACCTAAACCCGCCATGCGCCTGTCCGCACCCGTTCCTTCGCACGGTTCGACGCACCCGCGACTCGCTCAGCCCTCAATCCAGCAACCCTCGATTCGCTCCATGATCACTGCCCTACTGAACCGGTTAAGCCCCGGCATCATCCCTGTCGCCCTTTTTTTCGCTTACGCTTGGCACTGGTTTGCCGCTCTCGGCAGCGGAGCTGACCGTGCAAGAAAAGGAGCTCGTCATCAACGGCTCCTATTACAAAAAACTGGTTCAGCAAAAGGACCTGATCGCCGACATCCTGCCGCCGCCCGCCTATATCATCGAATCCTACCTGACGGTTCTGCGCTTGGTTGATACGGCAGAAACGGCAATGGCCGACGGCAAAATTGATGCCGCCGAAATGAAGGTGATCGACGCCATGATCGACTATGGCGTCAAGTTGAAGGACGGCTCGCCCGGCGTCTTCCCGGGCTACTTCGAGCGCATCGAGGTATGGAAAAAGGAGCTGACGGGAACCTCGGCAGACGAAAAATTAGTTAAAAAACTGCTGGTGGTGAAGTCGGTGGAACCGGCTACTCAGTTTTTTGATCTGCGCGACAGCAAGTTCACGCCGCTGATCAAGGCGGGCGATGTGAAGGCCGCCAAGGAATTGGTGCGGACGGGCCTGAAACCGCTTTATGTCGAACACCGCGCCAGCATCGATGCCGTTGTAAGCCGCTCCCGTCGGGTCAACGAGAAGATCGAAAAGGACGTTTCCGACCTGCTTGCCGACTCAGCGAAAAACGCCTCCTTTGCCAGCATTCAAATCAAGGGCGATCTGTATAATAAGGTTATCCAGATGAAGGATTTGGTTGCGGATATCTTGCCGCCACCCGCCTACATTATCGAATCCTACCTCACGGTGTTACAGCAGATCGATGAAACCGAAATCGCTATGGCTGACGGCACCATCGATACCAACGATAAAGCCGTGCTCGACGGCCTGGTCGAGTACGGTCGCCAACTCGAGGCCGGCGATAGCGCCAAAGGCGAGATGGCCGGATACAAAGAACGCATCGCCTTCTGGACAACTGATCTAGCGGCCGACTCACCCGCTGCGCAGGCGATCAAGGATTTGACCCTCAAGGCGTCCTACGAACCAGCGCTGAAGTTTTTCGCCATCCGTAACGACACGTTCCTGCCTGCCATCGCCAAGGGTGCAGTGGAAGACGCTAAAAAAGTGGCCCGCCAAGAGTTGTTACCCTTCTACGACGAGCACCGTAAACACATCGACTCACTGGTGGCTGCTTCGACCGCCATGTACAACCAAGTCCAGGCGCAGGTCGATGCGCTCTTAGCTGCTAAAAAATAACGTGCAGGAGGCGTGCTCTTGAATAGGCACCGCCTCCCGTCAGCAGCCCTTTTACACGCCCAGTTTTCACGGGAAAAACTACCCATGCTTAAACGTCTTTCCCTCACGGTCAGTATCCTGCTCATGTTCGCGCTGGTCATCGCCGCCGTGGCCGGGGTCGGGGGCGCCGTGCTGTGGACCATGTACCACAACGGCACGCTGGTCCGCTCACTGGTCACCAGCCAAAACGACAACGTACAGCAACAAGCGCACTCCATCCTGGCGCAGGCCAAGCTCGTGCAGCAGCAGAGCGTGTTACTCGAGCAACGCGAAAAACTTTCAGCCGCGATCGCTCAGGCCCTCACCAAACGCCAATTAGCGATGGAGCTGGATAGGGAGTTTGTGCAACTGAACTTTTGGCTAACCGAGATCGCCTTGAGCCAATCGGCCGAGTCCGAGCGCAAGGCCGGTACGACCCGCAAGCGGTTGGACAAAATCATGGCCGCCCTGCTCAAGGTGGCGGAGCCGAAGTGGGAGCTCGCCAATATGCCCGCAGCCATCGATGCCTGCGGTCAAAACATCACCGCCGCCTCGGATGCCTTCCTCGGCGACGACCGGGTGCTCGGGAATGCAAATTTCACCAAGGCAAAAGCGAAGGCGCTCACCCTGAGTGATCGCTTGAGTGCAATCTGCGCCGAGATGTCCGCCCTCGTGCTCGCCAAACAGGAGCAGGATGCGGCCATCAACCGGCAGATTGGCGAACTGGGCAAAACCATCACCGAAGCCGGCGCGGCCATGGACGTGTCGCGCACCAAGTTGGAGGCGAGCGGTGACTCGTTTTCAGGGATGGTCGCCGCCAATGATCGCGTCATCCGCGTGTCGTTTTTCGCCCTCGGCTCCTGTGTCATTCTTGGGTTGCTGACCGCCGCCGTTTATTCGCGGAAAATTTCCCGTCGGCTCAGTCTGCTGGTGGCGCAACTCACCGACTGCGCCAAGAATGCCGTTGAATCCTCTGGGCGCTTGACTGCGGGCGGCGAAACCTTGGCGGCTGCCACCTCTCAGTCGGCCGCCGCCCTAGAAGAAACCGCCGCCAGCATCACCCAGATGTCGTCGATGGTTAAACGGACCGCCACCAACACCATCACCGCGGCCGTGATCACCGCTGAAGGACTGGAATCGAACGAGAAGGGCGCCCATGCCGTGGACGCACTGAGCCAAGCCATCCAGCAGATCAAAGCCACCGCCGACCAGACGGTTAAAATCGTCAAAAGCATCGATGCGATCGCCTTCAAAACAAATCTGCTCGCGCTCAATGCGGCGGTCGAAGCTGCCCGCGCCGGAGAAGCCGGCAGGGGCTTTTCCGTGGTCGCCGATGAAGTCGGCAATTTGGCCAAGCAAGCCGGGGAAGCGGCGCGCGCAACCGCAGGACTGATCGAGACCTCCGTGTCTTCCATTAACGTGGTGGTGAATCAGGTCGGAAGCGTCGCCACGATCGTCAATCACAACAAACTCTCCAGTCGTAAAATCCATGACCTAGTGACCGAAATCAGCTCGGCCACGGACGAAATGGCCAAGGGAATCGAACAGCTCAATACCGTGGTCCACCAGATGGACCAGTCCACCCAGTCGCATGCATCCCTTGCCGATGAAACCAGCAAGGTGGGGCAGGAGATGGCGAATCAGAGTCAGTCGATCCAGCAGCTAGTAACAGGTTTTAACGCGCTAACCCACGGGACAAAACGGGCACGGTGACGATTCCGGCGCTAGGTGGAGAGAGAACGTGCCGGTAAATTTATCTCGGTACGGCGTTCGGGTCAGAACCCGATTTTTGTGGTTATAAAATGCTGGACCCCGTCGTCAGGGGCTCAACTGATGCGGCCTGCATGTGAGCGGCGGCGCGAACACCGTCTATTTCTGGCGGTTACAAAATCACCTGTCGTAAAAGCCGATGACCGGCCCCGCCAGGGGCCGATCATCAGGCCCGGTCAGCTTGCAGGTTCGTCGGCCAGGCGGTCTTTCATGCGGTAGGATTTGCCCTCGATGACGACGGTCTGGGCCCGGTGCAGCAGGCGGTCCAGGATCGCCGCGGTGATGCCAGCGTCGTTGTTAAAGATCCCTGCCCAGTGTTTGTAGGCCTTGTTGGTGGTGACGATCAGCGAGCCGCGTTCGTAGCGTTGGCTGACGATCTGGAAGAGCAGGTCGGCCCCCGACTTGTCGAGCGGCAGGTAGCCGACCTCATCGAGCACGAGCACCGCAGGGGTCATGTAACGCTTCAACTCGGCTTGCAACCGGTGCAGGGACTGGGCGGTGACCAGGGCGTTGATCGCGTCCACCGCCGTCGTAAACAGCACCGTGTAACCCGCCTGGCAGGCCGCGTAGCCCAACGCGCTCGCGAGGTGTGTTTTACCGAGCCCCACACCACCGCAAAACACCACGTTGGTGCGCTCCTTCACAAAGCCCAGTTCGAAGAGGTGGCGTACCTGCGCTTCGTTCAACTCCTTGGGCCAGTCCCACTGGAACTGGTCGACGGTTTTCTTGACCGGGAAGCGCGCTGCCTGGATGCGCCGCTCCAGCGCCCGGATCTGGCGATCCTGGGTCTCGGCCTGCACCAGTCGGCGTAAAAATTCGGCGTGCGAACAGCGCGCCTTGGCCGCCTCGGCGGTCAGTTCGCCGTGGTGACGCAACAGGTAACCGAGTTTCAGATACTTGAGCTGGTCTTTTAATAAATCGGGTTTTTCGGGTTCTGTTTTCATTGGGTATAGGGGCTTAAATCCGGGGGCCGTAGTTCGAGTTCCAGTGCGGCCAACGCGTCGGCGCGGGTGAGGTGGATCGGCCCGGCTTGCGGCAAGGCCCGCGCGCGTTGTTCGAGCAAGTTGAGGATGTAATCGCTGGAGTAGGCGCCGAGTTCATGGGCGCTTTCGATCGCCCGGCCGACTGCATCCGTTCCATACAGGGCCACCAAACCCACGATAGTCGCCAGGTGGTGTCCCGCGTTGAGCCGGCGCTCCTCCAGCCCCCGTTGGTAGGCGGGTGCCGCCGGGCTCAGTTCCAAAAACCGTAGCCGCAGGCGCTGCCGCGCCCCCTGCCGTTTGCGCTCCTCGAGTTCGCGCACATGCTCGGGGTTTTCCACATCGGCGCGGCGGGCAAAACTGCGGGCGTGCTCGGCCACCAGGGTGCGTTCCGCAAAAAACCTCACCTGCGCCCCCTCGATCTGCGCGGTGAGTAGCGCCCCGGCAAACTTCGTGGGCACCGAGTAGCGGTTCGTTTCGATACTCACCCGGCACCGCCGCGACGCCCGCACGCTTAAGGTGCGCACCGCCGGACTGGCCACCGGGTTAAGCGGCAGGAGCGCAGCGCGCTCCTCGGGCAGCCGGTCCACCGGCCGGCCCTGGGTTTCAGCGTGAACGCGCACGTTGGCCACCGTTTCCAGCCACAAGCTGGCGGCCGGCCCCAGCTCGGTAAACCCATTCATCTGCCTCCCGCCAAGGAAGCTTTTTTTCACGTAACCCACCGCGTTTTCCACCATGCCCTTGGACTGCGGATGCCCCGGCCCGCACGCTTTTATCGTAAACCCGTAGTGCCGGGCAAAGTCCAGGTACTGGGCGTTGTACACCGGGTCGGTCCCGGGCACATGCGAGAGGACGGCCGTCTTGCAGTTGTCCACCATCACCTCGCGCGGCACCCCGCCGAGTTTTTCAAAGGCGCGCCGGTGACAGCCCAGCCACCACTCCTGGCCCTGCCCGAGGGTAAATTCCACATGCAGGAACCGGCTGTACCCCAAAACCATGACGAAAAAACTTAAAGCCCGCCGGGTGCCGTCCACCTCCACCGAGCCAAAGCTGCCCCAGTCCACCTGCGCGGTCTGGCCGGGGGCGAACTTGAGGGTAAGAAACGCCTCCAGGTTCCGCGGCCGCACCCGCCGCACGTAGTCTTTCAAAATTGAATACCCGCCCGTGTACCCCCGCTCGCGCACCTTTTGCCAGAGCTGCATGGCGGTGAACGGATGGGCCTCCAGCCACCGCGCGATCGCCGGCTTGTGCACGTCGAGCTTGCTTGGCCTAGGCACCTGCGCGGCCTGGCTGCGCGCGTACTTTTCCTGCGCCTGCCAGCGCCTCACCGTCTGCACGTGCAACTGGAGCGAGCGGGCGATTTGCGGCGCACTGTGTCCGGCCGCCTCCGCCTGTTTTATCCGGCAATACAGTTCGTAATTGATCACGCCCCCACCTCCCGGCTCGGCGACGGCGTTACCGCCAGCGTGTGCGTTGGCCTGCCCTGGTCCAAGGAGAGCACCTGGTAAAGTGGCGCGGCGTAGGCGATCACCCCGGCCTCGATTAACTGCCGGCGCGCCTCGACCAGGCCGTCCTCGCTGAGCGTGAGCAGCCGGGCCAGGGTGCGCGTGGCGTAGTAACTCAGCCCGTCGGCGTCGCCCACGGTGACCAGGACCAGATAGAGGCCCCAGGCGGGGGCACTGGCCCGCCCCAGGTAATTGCCCCGCACCAGCCGGTGGTCCAGCCAGCTAAACTGGGCCGGCGTGCGCCGGAGTTGTTCGCGATCGATCGGTTGTTTTTGCATAATCGGGCGGCTGGACGTCGATGCCCAGGATCACCCGCCCCCGGGATTGCAGGTGTCGCAGCATGGGTTCGAGGTCCTCTTGTAACGTCACTCCGGCGAACTGCGCGATAAGCCCCACGAGCACAGGGTTTTGCGACTCCCATCTGTCTTGTAACGGCACGCAGGGATTCGGTAACGCCACCTCGGCGACCGGCTCGGCTTTAGGCTGGTGCACAACGGATTGCGTAGTTGGGATGTCTTGTAACGCCACCCGCCGTCGCGGCCCCCTCCGCCTTGAGTACCCCGGATTGGCCTTCCGCCACTCCTGCACCCGTTGGACATTTTCTGGGCCTTTCCAGTGGTCGAGGTTCTCCGGCTTCGCCAACCATTTGGCCTGACTGGCCGCCCGGCTCGCCCGTCGGCATCCCGGCTTCCCGCAGTAGCGCTGACGCTCGCGGTTATGCGCGTCGGGCAGAAAGAAATCGGCACAGTGCAAACACTTGCGTGAACCGGTTGGATGCATCGCTGTGCATCCGCCAAGCGTCCCGCCGGTTCAATCTCCACCCATTCGCACCCCTCATATCCCCAGCCGGACAGGGAAGAAAACCCACCCACGGAAGAAGAGTATTACTCTTTTTAAGGGGAAGAAGATCCACCGAAGAAGAAGTGCATTCCTAACCGCCAGAAATAGACGCTTTCCCGCTCGCCGCTCACAGTCCGCGAAGCATGTGGCTTTGAGCGTGAGCTCAAGGATGCCGTAACCCTCACCTTAAAGCTAATTAGTGTTAGCGTGGCTGCAGATATTGACGGAACCAACCAGCGGAGAGTGCGGCGACTTCTTCCAGCGCACCCTGCTCTTCGAACAGGTGGGTGGCTCCAGGTACGACGATGATTTGTTTTTTGCACCGTAACTGGTCGAGGGCATCGCGGTTGAGTTCCCTCACGATGTTGTCGCGCCCACCGACGATCAGCAGGGTGGGGGCGGTCACGCGCGGCAGGGCTCGCCCAGCCAAGTCAGGCCGAGCTCCGCGACAGACAACCGCGTCTATCTCCCATCCGAGTTGTGCTGCTGCCAGCAATGCGGCGGCTCCGCCCGTGCTGGCGCCAAAATAGCCTATGCCGAGGCGGCGGGTACTCGGTTGCTGGTCTAGCCAACGGGTGGCGGCGATCAGGCGTTGGGCCAGTAGGTTGATGTCGAAGCGCAGGTGGCCGTCGTGTTCGTCGGCCTCTTCTTCGGCGGCGGTGAGCAGGTCGAATAACAGCGTGCTTGTGCCCGAGGCCTGCAGCACTCCGGCGACCAGCTGGTTGCGCGGACTGTGCTGGCTGCTGCCGCTGCCGTGGGCGAACAGGACGATGCCTTTGGAGTCGGGAATGAGGGTGAGTTCGCCGGCCAGCATGATTTCATTGATCTGAATCTGGACCGGCTGATGGAGGGCTTCATCTGGCCCTGCGAGTGGGGTGGAGGCGACGCGGCTGGGGTTGTATTTCATGGCGCGAGGGGCAACCGGCGGGCGCTTGCGGGTTGGGGTGGAACGGGATGATCCACGGGCCGTCCTGCAGTGAGGCGGATTGCAGAAACACGGTGTTCCGAGTCGTTCCTTTATCAAGTGATCGGGCGCGTTTTCCCTGTCTTCGGTGTTCGTTCTTGCGCCTGTGGCGGCTTACGAACTCGGTTTTCCCATGTCATTTCGCTTCGATTGGATTCGTTTGCTCTCGGATCAGCGCCCGCCGATTTCA
The DNA here is from genome assembly GCA_024998815.1 of Opitutus sp. Classification (NCBI taxonomy): domain Bacteria; kingdom Pseudomonadati; phylum Verrucomicrobiota; class Opitutia; order Opitutales; family Opitutaceae; genus Opitutus; species Opitutus sp. Next base: position 750,980 of record JACEUQ010000002.1, on the reverse strand, counting down.
CCTGCGGACGGCGGCGGTGTCGGCGTCCGGCCTGAACCCTCCAAGCCCATGGCGGAGGGTTCACGCAGTCGCTTTGAGCAAGACTATGATCGGATTATTTTTTCGGCCCCCTTTCGGCGTTTGGCGGGCAAGACCCAGGTGCATCCGTTTGCCTCCGTCGATCACGTGCACAACCGGCTTACGCACACGCTTGAGGTGGCGAGCGTGGGGCGTTCTTTGGCGACCAAGGTTGCCCAGTTTCTGAGCGCGCGCGGTGAACTTCCGCCCAACCGCACGGCGGCGGATCTCGCCTACATTGTCCAGGCGGCCTGCCTCGCCCACGACATGGGAAATCCGCCGTTCGGCCACGCCGGCGAGTACGCGATTCGGGGCTGGGCGGGCGAACACCTTGAGGCGGTTTTTCCGGCGCCGCGCGAGCCCGCGCTCGATGCTGTGCTCAACGACTGGCGCTGGTTTGAGGGCAATGCTCAAAGCTTCCGCCTCGTCGTGCGCAGCGACCAGAATGAGCGCGACTACTTCCGGTTCACTTACGCCTCGCTGGGCGCGATGATCAAATACCCGTGGGTGGCCGACGATGCGCGGGTTCCCGCCAAGGGGAAACACAACGCGTTCTCCTCGGAGAGAGCCGCGTTTTTGCAGATGGCCGAGGGGTTGGGGCTGCGTCGGGCCGACGGCACGGTTGCGCGGCATCCGCTGTCGTTTCTTTCCGAGGTGGCGGACGACATTTGTTACCGCATTTCGGATTTCGAGGATGCGGTGGAGATGCGTATTTTGAGTGAAAGCCACGTGCGGCAGATTTTCGCGCAGATCGTCGGCCGCGACCCTGGCGGGCGGCTGTCGGCGTTGCGCGCGGCGGCGATCGGCACGCTGATCGACGCGGCGGCGGGCGCCTTTTTTGAGCATTACGAGGCGATCATGACGGGCGCGCGCGCCGACGATCTGCGGGCCGCTTTCCCCGGAAACATTCGCGAGGCCATGGCGACGATTAAACAGGGTTATGATGAGGCGATTTTCGGCCACCGCACCAAGGTGGCGACGGAGCTGGGCGCGCATAATATCCTAGGGCAGATTCTCGCCGTGCACAGCCGTGCGGTGCGCGATCTGGCTGGCGGCTACGAGAAGCTGAGTTTTGTTCATAAACGCTGCCTCGAACTGGCGTGGGAAAAAGACTACGTGGTGGCGAATCAGGGCCGAGGAAGCGCATGGTGGCTGGGTCGGGTGATGGACCATGTGGCCGGCATGACCGACGCCTACGCTACCCAAGTGGCGCGCGAAATCTCCGGCGGCTGAACGGGGCCCCGGGAATTGTCCAAACGCGTGGGGGCACTCTTTCGGCCCTCGATGGGCGTGGATAATCGATTGAACCGCCTCGGCGTGTGCTAGTTTCCGGCCAAATCCCTAATCAAGAATCGACAAACCGGCGCCCTCGCTGATTTTAAGCAGCTCGGCTGCTTCAGGTTCCTGCTTAGTGGCGGGTGCTTATCTCCATTCTTTTATCCCTCATGCATTATCCACGTCGTCTGCTTGGCCTTGCGTTGCTGTCCCTCGGCTCTTTGTCGGCCGCTCCCATTCAATATCCGGAGGCCGAAATCCCCGAGCTTAATAGCTTGCTGGAAAAGGCGCGTGAAAATGCTCCCGCGTTAGTGGCCCAAAGCCTTGCGCAAAAGGAGTCGGTTGCGCGGCTGGAAGCGGCGGAGGGTAAATACTATCCGCGTGTGGATGTCGGGTTTAACTCAGGTATCACCAAGACAATGTACATGACGGGAGACACCCCGGCGAAGCAGAATATGGGCCTTGGGTTTAACGCGTCCATCACTCGACCGCTTTATAATTGGGGTGCCCTCGACGCCGCCATCGAGCAGGCGCGGCTGGACTTTAAAAACGAGGAACTCCAACGCGTTTTTATCCTGCGGCAAATGAAGCGGACGCTGCGGGCTGATTATTTAACTCTGTTGGTCAATCAGGAGTCATTGGTCACCTTGCGCCTCCGTCGGCAACAGATTCAAGACGGTATCACTCGGACTCAGACCGACAAGGAACAGGGCACGGCTTCCGACATTGCCATTGAGCAGGCCAACCTCGATCTAAGTCAGAGTTTGGTCGATATTGACTTAGTTGAAGCCCAGCAGCGGCGCATTTTAGTCAATTTTAAGCTTAATCTAGGATGGGATGCCCCACTCGCGTTAAACGTGCCGGTCCCCAACCCGGACGCGGCGGCTGTGATTGCATGGGCGGATCAAAATCAATCGTTGCGCGATGATGCCTGGCTACAGGATAGCTCCGAGGTGATGCGTCGGCAGAATTTTGTCGCACGGGAACGGCTGGAGTTGATCAAGGTCAAGGCGGCCCAGCGGCCCAATTTTAATTTCACTGCCGCCACGTGGCAGTCTCAGACGAACACATCGAGCGCGGACAGCGTGCAGACTCTTTCTTATTTTGTTGGTGTGAGCATGGCATGGAACGTGTTTGACGGCTCATCCAATTCAGCGAAAAAACGCGAAGTCCTCTTGCGTCAGCGTCGGTTGGATGCGCAGCTGGTCGCCTTTCGCGATGAACTGCGTCTTCAGTGTGCCACGGTGGTAGCGATGATCGGTTTTTCCGCTCGTCAGCTGCAGATTGATCAGCGGCGTGCCGAACTCGCCACGCAGAAATTCGCGGTGCAGGAGCGAGATGCTAAGGAGGGACGAATCTCGCAGCAGGAACTCCGTAGTAAGCAGGTGGTTCATAACGAAGCCCAGCAGACTGTTTCGCGCACACGCGTGCGATTGTTGTTGGCGATTAACGACTACCTTGATCTGACGCTACCAGCTGCGGTTAATTTGTGAGCAGCAGGGCGCCTCTTTAATTGGATGTAAGTTTGCTATAAAACAACGGGTTGCAATAACATATGAAGTTCAGGCCTAAATCACTACTTGTGTTCGCAACTATTGTGGGCGCCGTGATCGTCGGTGGTTTGTTCTTTGGGGGGCGTCCGGAGGTGGCTGTCGCCACAATAACGCGTGATAGGGCACTCGATGCCGTGCCCGCCGCAGTCAAAGTGGATCCAGAGTTTCAAGTGACGATCTCAAGTGATGTCGCCGGTCTTGTGCGCAAATCGAACTTGAAAATTGGCCAAGTGGTGAGTGAGGGCGATCTGCTGTTCGAAATCGACAGCTCCAAGTATGAACTCACGCTTTCACAGCTGCTGCTCGCTTTAGAGAATTCCCGCCAACAATTTGCGCTAGATCTTGATCAGCGCACTGCCATTGAGCGTCGCAAGGAGGATCTGGCCAACTTTGCTGCTCGTACTAAGGCGGGTGAATACCCCGAACTCGAGCTCAAGCGCCGTCAAGATGAGCTTGCCATGTTCATTGAAAAACAGAGCAAGGACCACCTTGAGCGGGACCTTAAACTCGGTGGTCTGGAACACACCATTAAGCTTCTCCGTCGGGATATCGCGGATTGCCACGTCAAGGCCCCGACCTCGGGAACGGTGACCGAGCTGTTTGCGCAGCCCGGTGAGGTGGTTGCGGTGCGCGCTCCGTTGGTTCGCATGTTTAGTAAGGCGATTCAGGTCGAAGCCCGCATCAATGAGGAGGACTTTTCCGGTATCCGTATCGGTTTGGATGCATCGGTGCGCTTCCTAGCTTACGGGCCTGAGCTTTATCCGGCCAAGGTGGTCAAAGTTCTGCCCAATGCCGATCCGCTCAATCAGCAATACCGCGCTTACCTGGACGTGGATATCCCCACCGACCGCCTTATTCCGGGCTTAAGTGGTGAGGCCAGTATCATTCGCAACCGTCGTGAGGGTGCGTTGATTGCGCCGCGTTCCGCGCTGAAGGATGGGGCGGTTTTTGTGGTCGAAAATGGCGTGGCGTACCGTCGCCCCGTTACGGTGGGTTTTCGAAGCCTGAGTGCGGTGGAGATCCTTGATGGGGTGCCGGAAAACGCGCAGGTGGCGTTGACACAACTCGAGTCGCTCCGCGACGGCATGCGCGTTCAGGTCAGCCGCTAATTCTGTTTATTGCCCATGCCTCCTTCCCTGCTCATTGCGCTCCGCTTCCTTGGCGCCCGCAAGCGCGCCATGCTCATGAGCCTGACGGGCATCGTTTTCGGGGTGGCTTTTTTTGTCATCACCCAGGCCCAGACCGCCGGCTTCGAGGCCTATTTTATCAAAACCATCCTCGGGGTAAACGGGATGGTTCGCATTGAAGACCGCATTCAGTCGACCCGTGCGATTACTGCAACCGAGGGCAGCAGCTTCTCCATCGCAGTGGAGGGCTCGGTTAAGTATATCCCAGGCATTCAGCACCCTAAGGTTGTCATCGACGCGCTCAATGGCTTCGCCGAGGTCACGGCGGCCTCGCCCGTCATTCGGGGCAATGCCACGCTCATCGCTAATTTCCGCGAATACGACACCAAGCCCTACGGTATCGAACTCGATACCTTCCTTAATGTATCCGACCTCGACACTCAGATTATTGACGGCTCGATCAAAGCCTTTGGCGAAAGCCCCTACGCCCTGATCGCTGGATCGCGAATAGCCAGGCGGATGAATTTGCAAGTGGGGGATTCCGTTTTGCTCGATGGGCCGGGCGAACCGCAACGTTACCGCGTCGCCGCCATTTTTGAAACGGGTATCGATCAAGTGGATCGCGAACGCGTCTACCTGCACCTTTCCGCTATTCGTACCCTGCTCAACAAGCCTACGGGTGCCTCGTTCATCCAAATCAACCTGCTCGATCCCTCGCTCGCCCCTGCGCTCGCCCCCCGCATTGAGCAGGCTGTTTCGCACTCCACCATGGCGTGGCAGGAACGCGAGAAAACCTGGCTGCAGGTTTTTAGCGTGCTGCGTATTTCCTCCGCCCTGACCATCTCGACCATCATTTTTATCTCCGGCTTGGGCATGTTTAACACCTTGGTGATGATCGTCGTCGATAAGACCCGCGAAATCGCCATCCTGCGTTCAATGGGCTACACGCGGGCCGACATCAGCCGTATTTTTATGCTGCAAGGCGGTATTGTCGTGGTGGTCGGGGTGGTGCTCGGGTGCGCGGCCGCCGCCTTGGGGACTTACACTCTTTCGCATATCCCGATTCGCATCCGCGGGATTTTCGCCAGCGACCACTTCGTCGTCTTGTGGGATCCGTGGCACTACGTGGCGGCCGCAGTCATCGCCACAATCGTGGTGTTAATTGCCAGTTATTTCCCATCTCGCCGCGCCGCTCGTCTGGAGCCGGGCGCGGTCATCCGGGGGAGTTCCTCATGAGCCTGCTGCGCGTCGAAAACCTCCATCGCCACCTGGGCGAGGGCGACACCCGCTGCCACGCGCTGCGCGGAGTCGGCTTCACTATCGAGCGCGGGCGCACCTACGCCATCGCCGGCCATTCCGGCTCGGGCAAAAGTACGCTGCTTTACCTCATCGGCCTGCTCGACATCCCCGACGAGGGGCGAATCTGGGTGGGCGACCGCGAGACCAGTCGGCTGTCCGACGACGAGCGCACAGCCGTGCGTAATGAGCACATGGGCTTTGTTTTCCAGTTTCATTTTTTACTCAAGGAGTTCACCGCGCTGGAGAACGTCATGCTGCCGATGCGCAAACTTGGCCGCCTGCCCGAAGAAGCGATGCGAGCCAAGGCGTCGGACCTACTCGCCGCCGTCGGACTGGGTGACAAAACCCGGCGTCTGGGTACGCAGTTATCAGGCGGTGAACAGCAGCGCGTGGCCATTGCCCGTGCGTTGGCCAACGACCCCGGTTTGATTCTGGCCGATGAGCCCACGGGTAACTTGGACCACGCCAACGCCGACCGGGTGTTCGCGTTGCTCAGCGACATCGCCCACCAACGCGGCCAAGCGCTGCTGATGGTGTCGCACAACCCCGATTTGGCCAACCGCTGCGACCACGTTTTTCGTATGCAGGACGGCGTGATTCTGGCTTAGGTGCATCGCCGGCTTTTAGCATTTAACCATGGCCTTCCCTTTTTTCTCCAAGTCCAAAAAACCGATCGCTGAGCGCGCCCGTGACGATTCGGCCACGAAGCTGCGCCTGCGGTACGCGCCCTACTACCACGCCATGGAAGCCCAGCAGGGCACCACCGTGCGCCTTCAGGGCCGCGACATGATCATGTTGGCGAGTAACGACTACCTCGGGCTTTCCTTCCATCCGAAGGTCATCGAGGCGTCCCGCGCCGCCCTTCTCAAATGGGGCTCCAGCCCGACCGGTGCGCGCGTTTCCAACGGCTCACGTGCTTATCACCTCGAACTCGAGGAAAAACTCGCCGCGTTTTTGGGTAAAGAAGCCTGCCACGTTCACGCCGCCGGTTATTTGTCCTGCCTATCCGGCATCGCCGCCTTTGCCCAAAAAGGCGACGTCATCCTCGCCGACAAAAACATCCACTCCTGCCTGTGGGACGGCATCCGCCTGTCGACTGCCACCGTCGAGCGTTTTTCCCATAACAGCGCCGAAGACCTGCGCGCCGTAGTCACCAGTCTGCCTCCGGCAGTGGCCAAGATGATGGTCATCGAGGGCATTTACTCGATGGAAGGCCATATCGCCGACTTGCCCGGCCTGCTCGCGATTGCCAAGGAGTTCACCTGTTTTAACGTGCTCGACGACGCCCACGGTTTTGGCGTGCTTGGCCGGCAGGGGCGCGGGACCTGCGACCACTTCGGGCTCACCGCCGATGTTGATATCATCTGCGGCAGCATGTCCAAGGCCCTCGCAAGCACCGGCGGTTACGTGGCCGGCGATCGCGCGCTGATCGAGTACCTGCGCACGCACAGTAAACACACGATTTTCAGCGCCTCGCTCAGCCCGTCGCAAACCGCCGCCGCCTCGGCCGCCCTCGACGTGCTCCAATCCGAACCGGAGCACCTCGAACGCCTTTGGACCAACACCCGCCGTTACACGGCGATGTTAAAAAACCTTGGGTTGGACACCTGGGGCAGCGAAACGCCCGCCGTGCCCGTGGTGATCGGTGACAAGCAGCGCGCCTACGCCTTTTGGCAGGCGTTGCTGGAGAAAAACGTGTTCACCGTCATGTCGATCGCCCCCGCCGTACCGATCGGCAAAGACCTGATTCGCACTGCCATTTCCGCCGGTCACAGCGACGAACAGATCGAGCGCATCGGCGAGGCGTTTGCCTACGCCAAGAAAAAAGCGCTTTGAGGTAGTGCGGTGCTTTAGCCCGCAGGCGCTGGAACGGGATGTTTTCTCCGGCTACCCAGCGGACCCGCAACAGGCCGGACACAACCAGCTGGAAATAAACCAGCTGGACCGGACGCGCAACCGACAGCAATCAGGTCGACCGATGTGGATGGTCAGTGTGGACGACCGCAATTTTGGCCCCCTGCGTCCTCTGGACGCCTACACGCGGGGCGACGGCGTCCCACCGAAAGTGTCACCTATTAGGTGACACTTTCGGTCTGGAGTTTGGCCTCTGACTAGTTGGCCCGGAGAAGGCCCTAGAGATAAATGGGGCGTCGGGCCCATGGGAAAAAGCGTGGCCATGAACGATGGTGTCGGACCATGAGCACCACCACCAAAGTTCAGCGCATCATCCGCAAAAACAGTGAGCAGTGGTATGTGACATTACCCGCTTCCATCGCCCAGACGATGGGGTTCGCCAAGTCGGAGGCCGTCGAGTGGACCGTCACCGACGCGCATCATTTGGTCCTCTCACGCAGTCTGGTCGCGCCCGTTATGCCGGTCACGCCCGAGCTGGTGGACGTAGGCGTTAAAAAAAAGTCCAGTTGGGTTTATCCGATCGGCTGGGACGACTTATGAAACGGGCTTGTGCTGCGGCTTGCGCCGCCCCCGAGTGCGCCCGGAGACTGCAGGGGCATCTCATGGCGGCACTGGTTTCACCGTGCCGGGGGACTCTTACCAACCTGATTTGTCTGTGCGGGCGTGCCCAGCAGGACTGGACGGCCGACTACCGGTTGTATTCGCGTGACCGGGTGAAGCCGGCGGGGCTTTTCCGCACGGTCCTCCATGAGCTTGAGGTAAACCTGCCGGCGCTTACCCCGTTGGTGGCCGCCATCGATGACACCCTGGTACGCAAAACCGGGGTCAAGATCGACGGCGTCGGCTGGAAACGCGATCCGCTCGGCCCCGCGTTCCAAACCAACCTGGTGCGCGGCCAGCGCTATGTGCAACTCTCTGCGGCCTGGCCTGGTTCCGACGGACACGCCCGGATGATTCCGGTGGATTTCACCCACGCGCCGACGCCGCCAAAGCCGGGTAAAAAAGCCACTACCGACGAGGTTCAGCAGTACACGGAGAAGAAAAAACAGCAGCGGCTTAATGTCGTCGCGCTCGCCCGCATCCAGCAGCTTCGCCAGGCGCTGCCAGACACGCGCAAACTGGTGGTCGCCGGCGATGGCAGTTACACCAATGCGGTCGTACTCAAGGGCCTGCCCGCCAAGACCGTTTATATCGGCCGGATCCGCCGGGACGCCGTGCTCAACGCCCTGCCTGGACCACCCGCGGCCACCGGTCGCCCGCCGGTCTATGGCGCGCCGGTCCAGACCCCGGAAGAGCTGCGCACCGACGACACCGTGGCCTGGCAAAGCGTCGAGGCTTATGCGGCCGGAAAAAAGCACACCTTTAAAATCAAGACCCTCGGGCCGGTGCTGTGGCGTAAAGCCGGGGCGACGCTCCCGTTGCAAGTCATGGTGATCGCCCCGGTGGGCTACCGATTGCGCGCAGGCTCGAAGCTGCTCTATCGCCAGCCTGCCTTCTTGGTTTGCACCGACCCGGATATGCCCGTGGGTGACCAACTCCAGTATTACCTCTGGCGTTGGGTCATCGAGGGAAACTTCCGGGATGAGAAAACCCTGATCGGCACCGGCCAGGCACAACTGCGCACCGCCGCCTCCAACCGCAACCAACCCGCCGCCACCGTCGCCGCCTATGCGCTGTTGTTAATCGCCGCCCTGCTCTTCGGCGATCCTGCGGGGCAAACCCCTGATCCGCCGCCGCATCTTCGCCCGCCCAAATGGCGCACGCACTCTTCGGGCGCCTCGCCTGCGACCAGTTCCACGGGGGACCTCTTGCGCACCCTGCGCAGCGAATGCTGGGCCGACCAGATCGCCCCAGAGAGTTTCTCCGACTTCACGTCGACCGACCCTCCCTCCACGAACTCATCAAAAGCGCCACCCTTCTTGGCTGAAGCACTCTTCCGCGCTGCGTAACCGGGCCTCCGGCCGCTTCGCATCCACCTGCTTTTGGGGCCAAACTCCAGACCGAAAGTGTCACCTATTAGGTGACACTTTCGGTGCGCGCCTGGCCGGCCAGCCCGCCAAAATCCGCAGGCACGCCCAGGTTTTACCCAGATTGGATTTCCACGGGTAAACCAACGTTTTGCGCAGGTAGGTTTTCGCGAACAACCGCGCGTCGCTCGCCACAAACTCACGCCGGATCGTGTCGCCCCAGACCGCCTTGAACCGCTCCAGATTGACGTCGTTAAATCGCTTCCGCCCTGGCGAAGCGCCTTTGTGGTGCACGATCACGCTCGCGTTGGCCACATAGTGACGTCGCCCGAGCCGGTGCATGCGCAGGCACAAATCGATGTCTTCGCAGCCGTTCACGTAGGCTTCGTCAAAACCGCCCGCCGCCCAAAACGTGTCGCGGTGCGTCAGGCAACACGCCGCCGTTACCGCGCTCCAAGGTGTCACACCAGTGCGCAGAACGGCCGGAACCCGCGCGAAATGTTGCCCGTAGTGGGTCGGCGTTAGCCACGGTGCGAAGACCACGCCGAGGTGATCGTAGCGGCGGGTCGTTGGATTGGTCTGGTGGTTGCCAATGAACCCCGCGTCGGGTTTTTCCGCCAACGCTTCCCGCAGCGGCTCATACCAGCCGGGGGCGAGTTCGGTGTCGTTGTTTAAAAACAGCAGCCGTTCCGCCCGAGCTTCCCGCGCCGCGAGGTTGTTGTTGATCGCGAAATTGCCCTTCCGCTCGTTTAGAAAAACCCGATGCAGCGAACCGAGGGTTTTTAAGAAATCGCGTGTTCCGTCGGTGCTCACGTCGTCCACGATCAAGACTTCAAAATTTACGCCGATGAGCGACTGCTCCAGCGTGACGAGGCAGCGCTGGGTGAGGTCGAGTCGGTTAAAAACCGCCATGATAATACTGACCTCGGGCGGATCCGTGTGGGTGTTGGCAGGTGTCACGTGCGAGCGAATGTGGATTCACCGAACTTGCCCGCAACCCCGAAGTGGCGTGGTGGAGTGGCGGGCGCCGTCGTAGCGGCGAAGCAGCCCTAGGCAGAGCCGAACGATGAATTCCGTTGCCGCATGTTTTTGTGATGACGCTCGCGCCCGTCCTCGTTTGAGTCGGCCCGATGTACCGCCAAGCCCTCCTGCTCGTGCGCCTGCTGGCCCTTTGTGGCGTGGTCGTGAACCTCGTCACGCTGTTGGCCAACCTCGCTCAATCCTTCGACGCATTCAACCCGAGCTACGCCGGCTTCTTTGTAAAACAACAGCTCTCCCGTCCGCTTGTGGGCATCTCGCTGTCGCTGGCCCTCGCCGGTTTCGCCCGCCCGCTCGCCCGCTTGCTCGCCCGTGGAACCGACGTGTAAGAGTTCGGCGTTCCGGGCTGCGCTGGTTGCCCTGCTGCTACTCGCCGGCCCCCGGCTACATGCAGTCGCCGAAGATTCCGCTGAGGCTTGGGCCCCGATTCTCACCGTGGCAGGTCCGGCTGGAGACGCCACGCTGGCTGAGGCCGAGTTCGCATTGCGCGACACCTTCACACTTCAAGGGGTGCAGGGCGTCGCTGCTCGACGCGCCGACGGCGGTTTTGACTGGGATGACAAAGGCCCCCGTGACGACCCCGAGTGGGCGTGGTTTTTTAACCGCCACGCTTATTTTCCCTTAATCTGGCAGGCGTATGCGCGTACCCACGACGAGCGTTACCCTGAGTTTATTTTTGTCACCCTCGATGATTGGATCGTGCGCCACCCCGCGCCGGGGCGTTTTTCCTTTTCCGCCGCTTGGCGCCCCCTGGAAGCGGCCCGCCGCATCATCGACAGCTGGTCGCTGGTTTACCTCAAGCTCGGCGACCACCCCCAGTTCACCGCCGAGCGTCGCGCCCGTTTCCTTGCTAGCGTTCACGCCCATGGCGAACAATTGCGCCACCACCACGCGCTCGCCGGCAACCACCGCATCACCGAAATGCTGGCGTTGGCCCAACTCAGCCTGGTTTTTAAAACAGACCGCGATGCTGGGGAATGGCTAAGTTACAGCCTGGCGCAGCTCGAGCAAAGCTACACTGACCAGGTTTACCCTGACGGTACGCACAAGGAGTTGTCCGCTCACTACCAACGCGTGGTGGCGACAATCTACCAGCGCCTGCTCACGTTGCTCGATGCCGCCGGGCGTCACGATCTCGCGGATACTTGGCGGCCGCGTGTACGCACGCTTTGGGCGTATTTGGCGGCGGTGATGAAGCCCGATCATGGCAACCCGCTCAACAACGACTCCGACCAGGAAAACGTGGCCCGCCTCCTGCGCGACAACACTCCCGACCTCGCCGATCCGACTCTCCCTGTTTCCCATTGGATGCCCTACGCGGGCCAGGCGGTTTTCCGCAGTCGAGATGCCCACAGTGACGATACGCTTTGGTCGTTCTTCGACGCCGGTCCACGCGGCACCGACCATGACCATGCCGACCGCCTGCACCTCTCAGTGTCGGTGGGCACCCGCGATTTCCTCGTGGACAACGGTCGCTACACCTACGCGCCCGGCCCGTGGCGTGACTACTTCGCAGGTGCGACCGGCCATAATGTTGTCCTGTTCGATGGCCAGGGCGCTGATCAGGGGCCGAAAGCCGTCGGTGCGCCCGATTCGCTCGGCCGGTTTTTCCGCCAAGGGGATCTTGAAATCGCGTACGGCGACACCTCTTTTTCTACTGCTGAAAATGCCCGTGCCGGCGACTGGCGGCGGCTGGTGATTCACGTGCGCAACCAGGGGTGGATCGTGGTGGACCGCATTGTTGCCTTCCAGCCCGCCACGCTGAGCACGCTCTGGCATTGGGAGCCAGTCTGTGACGCGCTTCCGGCCGATTCGGCCACGGGGCAGATTATTCGCCACGGTGCGGGCTCACTTCGACTCCAGGTTGCTTCCAGCGCTTCGGGCGGCGACTGGCAGGTGGTGCGCGGTGCCAATCATCCGGTGCAAGGCTGGTCGAGCGACCGGTTCAATTTCAAGACTCCGGCATCCTGCACACTGTTTACGCAACGGGTGGCCAAGCCCGCTACCAATGTCTGGCTCATCGTGCCGAACGACGAGGGGCCCTTGGCGGCAACGCTCGACGTCGTTTTTGCGCCGGACGGGCAGTTGGTAATTCGCGCTCGTTACGCCAAAGCGGACTTCGAGTTGCGGCTCGATCCGGAGCAGCCGGAGGGAACCTTGAGCTCACGCTCAAGGCCACGAGGTATGTCGGGTGACGTGTGGCCTTGAGCGTGAGCTCAGGGTCAGTGCCCCGCCGTGAGCTCCCGATAAAGCGCTGCCAGCCGCGCTGCGTTTTTATGCGCATCGAAATTCGCTTCCACCCAGGCGCGCGCGGCCAGTTGCATCTGGGCCGCCGATCGCGCGTTCGCGTTATTGCCATCATGTCGTAAGGCGCTCAGCGCTTCCACCCAGCGGGCCGGTTCATCGAACGGGCATACGCGACCGGTTAGTCCGTCGGTGATCGCTTCGGTGGTGGCCGCCGCCGGTGAAGTGACCACCAGCACGCCGGCGCTCATCGCTTCGGGAATTACGTTGGGCAACCCGTCGCGGTCGCCGTCCGCCGCTACCACACCGGTGTGGAGCAGAACGTCGGCCCATGCCAATTGCGCGGCGATATCCGCCTGCGGTCGGTGGCCGAGGAACGTCACCTGCGCCGTCAGACCGGCGGCGCGGGTCTGGTTTTCAAGCGCGGTGCGCAACGGGCCTTCGCCGGCGATACGCGCCTCAAACGGCACGCCCGCCGCCTTGAGCGCGGCGTAGATACGCAGCTGGTGGTCGAGGCCTTTTTTGGGCACGAGCCGGGCCACGCATAACAAGCGCAACGGGGTACTGCTGCGCTCGGAGCGCAGGCTTTTGAGCGGCGGCAGGGTGGTTAACCCTCGGCGGATGACGTGAATTTTTCCGTCGGTCAGCCCCTTTTCCAAGAGCGTGCGTCGGCCCATGTCGGTCGAGGTGTGGATCCAAAGTGCAGGTGCGAGTTTTTGGCGCAGCCAGCCGTCGCCGCCGTGCTGATACAGGTCATAGGCATGACCCGCTCCACTGTATTCATGGCCGTCGAGCCGCGAGAGCAGCCACGCGCTCGCCGCGGGTGCGCCGCCCCAAACGGCGTGGATGTGCGCCGGGCGGTTTTTACGGAACTGGGATGCGTGGATGAGCCCGAAGCCGAGCCCGAGCAGGTTCTCAAACAAGTTGAGGGTCGACCGCGGGCGATGGCTACAGACTCCGCGTAAAAGTTCGCCGAGTACGCTCGGGTGCCGCAGGCCCAGCCAGGGTAACCACACGGCGAGCGAGAGGAGTTTCCACTTAGGGAAACGGGTCACGTGCTGGCCGTTAAACGTGCCGCCTCCGCCCCACATCGAGTAGAGCCGCAGGTTGACGCCGAGCGCCTGCAGGCCGGTCACCTCGCGCTGGAGGAACGTTTCCGTGGCTTTCGGGAACGTGGTGAAAAGGTAGGCTATGACGGGCGCATCGGCTGGAGGTAGCGCAGACTTCCAGTCTGCTTGGTGATCGGCTGCCCCGAGCAGACTGGAAGTCTGCGCTACTTTTCCTTCGTCCTTCACTCGTGCAGCGCGCTCGACGGGTTAAGCCACCTGCTTGAGCACGACGCAGACGTTGGCCCCGCCAAATCCGCTGCTGTTGTTGAGCACAATGCGCGGCTGTTCGACCAGCGTGGTGCGGGGGATTTTTATGCCTTCGCAGGCCGGATCGAGTTCGCTGATGTGCGCCGAACCGGGGATGAATCCACGCTTGAGCGCGAGGGCGCAGAAGCCCGCCTCCATCGCTCCAGCCAGCGAAAGGCCGTGTCCTGTGAGCGCCTTGGTGCTGCTCATGGCGACGCGGGCGGCGTGTTCGCCAAATACGGTTCGAACGGCTTTACACTCGGCTGCGTCGCCCATCGGCGTGGAGGTGCCGTGCGCGTTGATGTGATCCACGTCGGCCGGGGTGACTCCGGTGGCAGCGAGCGCCTTGCGCATGGCGGAAATCAGGCCGGCGCCGTCGGGGTGAGGAATGGCGACATTGTGGCCGTCGGAGGCCTGGCCCCAACCGAGCACTTCGGCGTACGGGGTTACGCCGCGGCGCAGAACCTCCGCTTCGCTTTCGAGCACGAGTACGGTGGCGCCACCGGTGCCGACGAAGCCGTCGCGGCGCTTGTCGAAGGGGCGCGAGGCCGTGGCGGGGTCGGGGTTGAGTGACAGCGCGCGCATCGCCGCAAACGGCAGGATCGTCTCCACGTTGCCGTCTTCGGCACCGACCACGAACATGCGTTTCTGACGGCCGAGCGCGATTTCATCGATGGCGAAACCCATCGCGTGGGCCGAAGCGGCGCACGCCGAGGTGAAGCCCGTGGACGCTCCCTTGATTTTAAAATGCGCGACCAAGTTGAATTGCACCGTGCCGGCGATGCTGGCCACCACACCGAGTGGCTGGCAGCGCATCACCCCGTGTTGATTCATGCGGTTAACTTGGCGCGCCAGCATGCCGGGCGAACCCGCCGAGGCGGCGTAGAGGCCGGTGTCGTCGTTGGAGACGTCCTCGGGCGCGAGTTTCGCGTCGGTGATGGCCTGTTGCATCGCGCAGGTCGCGTAGAGCGCGTTCGGGCTGAGACTGCGCAATTGGTCGCGTTTTACCGAATACGGCGCGGGGATCGTCCAGTCCTCGGGGTCTTCGGCGTCGGTTTTGAAGTCGCGCACCGGGGCGGCCACTTTGACCGGAATCGTGTCGGCGGCGAATGCCGGATGGCAGACAAACCCGTGGCGCAGCTCGCGCAGGTTTTGCTCAACGACTGCTGAGCTGTTGCCGATGCTGGTGATAAATCCTAATCCGGTGATGAAGATACGAGGCATGGCTGAATAATTCGGTTTCCGCAGCGGAGCGTGTTAGAGCGGGGCTACACGGCGTGCGCCAAAAGCGGTGGCGGTTCAACTCACGCCGCAGGCGAAGGAGTCGTCGATGCGGCGGTTGCCGCAATCGGTGCGGGGGGCGAAATTGGCTCAGCTGCGGGCGTCGCTTCGGGCTCGGGAGCGGGAGGCGCGTCGACGATGCCGAAGGTCAGGGTGATTTCCTCGGCGCTGATGGCTTTTTCCTGGCCCACGCGAATGCTGCCGGTGTAAACGGCGAGCGGCTCTTTAACGCGTTTGGGCTTAAGCGTCAGGGTGAGCACGTCGCCGGGTTTGCAGACGCGGTGGCAACGCACGCCGTCGGTTGAGGCGAAGAAAATGGTGGCAACGCCCACGACCTTGCCGGCGTCCACGGGCAGCCCGGTGAGCAGGTGCAGCACGCCGAGTTGGCCCAGCGCCTCCAGCATGATGGAGGCGGGCATAACCGGGTTGCCCTTGAAATGGCCGGCGAGGAAAAACTCTTGGCCGGTGATGCGGTAACTGGCGGTGGCGAGGGTCGGGCTGACGCGGGCATCGTCGAGAAATAGAAACGGTGCTGAAATCGGCATGCGGTTGCGCAGTTCATCGCCGAGGATGACTTTGGCGGGCGCGGGAGGCGTCACCCCGCGGGCGCGGCAATCCACGAAAATCTTGATGTCGCCAATCGTGACCAGCCCGCGCAACTCGTCGTTCTCGATTTTGGTCTGGGTGACCTCTTCGACCAGCATGACGATTTCCATCATGGTGAGTGAATCCAGCCCGAGATCCTCGATGACGCGCAGGTCGTCGCAATCGGCGGCCAAGCGAGGGCGCAGTTCGGGTTCTACGAAACGCTCAATGATGCCGATGATGATCGCCGGGATGTGCTGGGGGGCGCCGGTCTGACCGTAGGCGACGGCGGCATCGACGGTTTTAGCCGAGCACCGACGCAGGCTTTCCCGTAACGCGATTTCGGCCTCGGCGGTGAGGGGAACGTGGGCAGGCGTGGCGGTGGAGGGAGCGGCGGACGACATGTGTTGGGCGGGAGGGTAAAATTGGCGGCACCAAGGTTACAAACACGGAACGCTGACCGGTGAATTTTATTTTAGTTACAAAAAAACAGGTGCTGGCGGGGCAGGGCTTGCCATCGGCGCGGATTTGCCTGACGAGCTTGCGCCTTCATGAATGATTCAGGCCCGCACTCTGTGTTTGTCATCACACACGAGTTTTTTCCCAAGCGAGGGGGGATCGCGACGTTTACCGAGGAGGTCGCCCGGGCCGGCGCGGCACTGGGCCACAAAATCGAAGTTTGGGCCCAGAGCGCGGCAGGCCACCCCGAAAAGCCCTGGCCGTTCACCCTGCGTCGGCTGCCTCTGGCTGGCACCCACAACCTGTTCTGTCGCCTCAAGCTCATCGTGCGGCTCATCCGTGAGCGCCGCCGGTTGCGCTACGCCACGGTTTATTTGCCGGAACCAGGGCCGATGCTCGCCCTCATGGCACTGCTGCCCCTGCGCACCTTCCGCCCTCGCCGGATCGTGCTCACCTTCCACGGCTCGGAAATCCTGCGCTTCCACGCTGACCCGGTGACCCGCTGGCTCACGCGCCGCCTGATTCGGCACGCGTTTCGCATCACCACGCTCACGCATTACACCAAAAACTTGTTGTGTGAGTGCTTCCCAGAGGCTGATGCGAAAACCTTCCTGACTCCCGGCGCGTTGCGGGATGATTTCGCCACAGTCGCGCGAACACCGGCGGCGAGCGCGGCGGCTGCAGCATCAGGCAAAGTCGTGGTGTTAACAGTCGGGCGGATTCACCCGCGCAAGGGCCAGTTGCTCGCTTTGCAGGCCTTGCAAGCGCTGCCGCCCGCGCTTGCCGAGCGAGTGGAGTATTGGGTTGCGGGCAGTGCGAATAGGGGTGGCTACGAGCGGACCCTGCGCGCAGCGGCCGCCCGGCCTGGCCCGAGTGTGCGTTTTTTTGGCAACGTAGCGGAGGAGGAACTCGAGCGCCTCTATGCCCGCGCGGACATTTTTGCGCTCACCAGCATCGATTACGGTCACAGCGTGGAGGGGTTCGGACTCGTTTATCTGGAGGCCTCCGCCCACGGGCTGCCGGTGGTGGCGCACCGGGTCGGTGGTGTGGCAGAAGCGGTGGTGGACGGCGAAACAGGTTTGCTGGTCGCCCCGCAACACCCCGCGGCGCTCACCGAGGCGTTCCGCCAACTCATCGAAGATCCCGTGCTGCGCAGCCGCATGGGCGTGGCCGGTCGTAGCTGGGCCCGCCGCACCAGCTGGAGCCGCGCCGCCGAGCTGCTGTTTTATCCCGGTGACGAATTGCCCGACGACCCTAGCGACGAATGATCATCTGGCTCCTTCAAGACCGTCTGCGCAGCGGCGGCACCGAACGGCAAACCGTGCTGTTGGCTCGCGCCTTTCACGAAGCCGGCCACGAGGTCACGGTGGTGACGTTTCGCCCCGGCGGGGTGCTGGCACCTACGCTCGGGGGCGTCCGGCAGCTCACGTTGCAGCCCATCGACACCGGCCTAAATTGGTTCGCGCCGGGGCTGGTGCGCGCCGCCCGAGCCGCCGCTCCAGACGTCGTGTTGTGCATGGGGCGGATGGCCAATTGCCACGCGGGTAAAATCGCCCGCGCACTGCCGGCCGTCACGGTGGTTGGCACCCTGCGCACGGGAAAACCCCTGCCGTTCCTGTTTCGCCGCTCGCTGCGGCAGGTGGCGCACATCGTGGCCAACAGTGGTGAATCGGCCGCCCAACTGGTGAGCGTCCATGCCGTCGCCAGTGACCGCGTTTCGGTGATTTATAACGCGTTGGTTTTCCCTCCGCTGACGTCGGTCGTCGTTAAACGCGATTCAGCATTGCGCGCCCGTTTTGGCGCCACGGAAGCGACTCGGGTGCTGCTGTGCGTGGGCATGTTGCGTCCGGAGAAAAACCAGCGCGCGCTCATTGAAGTGGCCGCCGGTTTCGGTGGCGAAATCCCTTGGCAACTCTGGCTGGCGGGCGAAGGTTCGGCCCGAGGCGAGTGCGAGGCGCTGGCTCAACGCCTTGGGGTGGCGGAGCGGGTTAAGTTTCTCGGTTTTCAAGCCGACCCGACCCCGCTTTATCGGGCGGCGGATGTGGCGGTGCTCGCATCGAAGGCTGAGTCGCTTTCCAACTTTTTAATCGAGGCGCAGGCCCATGGTTTGCCTGCGGTGGCCTACGCGGCGGGCGGCGTGGGAGAATGTATTCAAAATGGGGTCACGGGGGCGGTGGTGGAGCCGGGAAACGCGGCGGGATTTGGCGCGGCGTTGAGGTGTTACCTAGGTTCGGCCGAGCGTTGCGAGACCGCTGGCGTGGCTGCGCGTGCGTTCGCCCGGTCGGCGTTCGATCCAGGCCGCCAGGCTCAAGCCTACCTCGATCTCTTTGTGCGTCTGCGCAGTGTCCGTTGAGGTCCTCCGCTCAGCTGCGGCTGCCATAAAGGGCACTGCCGACGCGCACCTGCGTGCTGCCGGCGAGTATCGCCAGTTCCAGGTCGCCGCTCATGCCCATCGAGAGTTCACGCAGCGGCACCCCGAAGCGGGCCGCGAGGTCGTCGCGGAGGGTGCGCAACGTGGCAAAGGTGCCCGCCGCCACTGCGGGGTCGTCGGCGAGTGGCGCGATCGTCATTAACCCGTCGACGCGCAGGTGGGTTTTCCCCAGTGCCGCTGCCAATAGCCGGGGTGCATCCTCGATCTCGGCACCGAACTTGGCGGGATCACGGCCGGCGTTGATCTGGAGCAGGATGGGTAGGGTTTTCCCTAGGGCGGCGGCGGCAGCATCGAGCTGGTTGAGCAGTTTTTCGCTGTCCACGCTTTGGACGCGATCGAAGTGGGCGGCGGCCAGTTTGGCTTTGTTGGACTGAAGGTGGCCGATCAGCTCCCATTGGATTTTGGCCGTGCACTGGGGTTGTTTTTCCACGGCCTCCTGCACCCGGTTTTCCCCCACGGTGCGCAACCCATAGCGCGCGGCGTAGTCGGCGGCTGCGGCCGGGTAGGTTTTGGTCACCGCCAGCAGTTCAACCGACGCCGGATCGCGTCCCGCCCGCAGGCAGGCGGCGGCGATTTGCGCGCGAACGGTATCAGCCCGCTGTTTAAACGACTCGTAGGAGGGAAACATAATGAGCCTAGTTTACGGGGTTGATTTAATAAGATTTGTTTATACCAAGCAATAAGCACCCAAGCCTCATGCAAATCGAAAACTTCAAAATCTTCGCGGATCTGGTTGAGACGAAGAGTTTCTCAAAAGCGGCAAAAATTAATGCCATCACGCAATCAGCCGTGAGCCAGCAGGCGCGGGCAATGGAGCGGCATTTTAAGGCGCTGTTGATCGACCGCAGTCAAAAGCAGTTTCAACTCACCCGTGAGGGTCAGCGCGTGTATGAGGCGGCCAAGGAGCTGCTTCACAGTTATGACAAGCTGTCCAGTGAGCTGCAGGAGATGAAGAAGATCATCAGCGGAACCATTCGTATTTCGACGATCTACTCGATCGGTCTGCACGAGCTGCCGCCCTTTATTAAGCGTTTCCTGGTCGATTTCCCCTCGGTCAACGTGCGGGTTGAATACCGGCGCTCGAACCTGGTTTACGAGGACATTTTGCACAACTCGGTGGACTTCGGCCTAGTCGCCTTTCCGGTTCGCACCCGCCAAATCGAGCAGCTCCCGTTTCGCGACGACAGGCTGGTGGTTATCGCCCATCCCAACCATCCGCTGGCGCAGTTTAGCGAAGCTGGTGTGGATTTGAAGCAACTTGCAGGACAACGCTTTATCGGGTTCGACCCCGATATTCCCACGCGCAAGGCGGTCGATCAGATTTTCCGCGAAAACAAGCTGGATATCGATCCGGTCATGGAGTTCGACAACATCGAGACGGTGAAGCGCGCCGTGGAGATCGATCATGGCATCGCGATTGTGCCCCAGGCCACCGTTCTGCAGGAGCAACAGCAGGGTACTCTGGTGGTTATCCCATTTAAGAACCAGGAGTTCACTCGTCCGCTGGCGATCTTGCATCGCAAGGGACGGGTGCTGACCCCGGCGATGAAAAAGTTCATCGAGACGCTGGGAATGAATATGACAGAGGTTGAAGAGGAGGTGTGATACCATTTTGCATTCAAACGCATTAAAACCCGACCACTACCGTGATCACGTCAGTAGCGACCCATCATCCAACCTTAAAACAACCGGATTTTTAACCACTAATGAACACTAAGATACACTAATCAAGAAGCGACGAATCCCTTGTTTTTATTGGTGGAAATTAGTGTTCATTAGTGGTTAAAATGGTTCGTTTGTATTTCTTTGATCGCGAAATGGTATGAGTCGGGGGCCGACGGCGGCCCTACCAGTCTTTATTTGAGTGAGCAGGCGCAGCCCGATGATTTCGGTCTGCGCCTCGTTTTTTTTGGCTGTTTGTAGCGTCGCTTGACGCAGGGATGAACCGGGATTCTCTGGAGAACTTACTCCATGAATAATCTTACGAAAACGGGATGTGTGGCATTAGCGCTGGTCGCGGGCTTGCTGGCCACCGCAGGCGCTCAGTCTTCGGCTGCGGGTCCGGTGCCGCCGCTGTTAGCGCGTTCGACTTTGCCGGTGCTGGGCAAGGCCCCGGCTTGGGTGCTTCGCGACGTCGAGGGACGCGAGGTCAAGTCGAGCGATTACAAGGGCAAGGTCGTGGTGGTGGATTTTTGGGCGACCTGGTGCCCGCCTTGCCGGAAGGAAATCCCCGACTACATCGCCTGGCAGAAAAAGTACGCCGATCGCGGCCTGGTGATCTTGGGTTTGTCGTTGGACGAAGCTCCGGCATCGGTGGTGAAGGCGTTCGGGGATAAAATGAAGATTAATTACCCTCTCGTGATGGCCGATGCGGCTACAGCTGAGGCCTTTGGCGGGGTAGAGGGGTTGCCGACCGCGTTTGTCATCGATCGCGAGGGCAACATTCGCCACCGCAAGGTCGGGCTAAGCGATCCGGCCGCCTACGAGAAGCTCATCGCGTCGCTGCTGTAGTTTGGGGGGGGGCATGAGGACAGTGCACGAGTCAGTGGGAGGGCCCACCTCCGTGTGGGCTGGATCGGGTGCGGCCCGAAAAGTAGCGCAGACTTCCAGTCTGCCTCGGCGGCGGAGCGCGTAAGCCTTCGGAGCAGACTGGAAGTCTGCGCTACTTGGCTGCCTAACACGGACGACACGGAGGTCGCCGCTCCCGGTTTTCTGGTTTTCAGCAGGTTGCCGTCCTCGGAATTAAGCTCCCTTCTTTATCGCGCTTGAGAGTAAGGGCCCGCCGAAACCCCTAACGGCGGGCCCCCCTGTTTTTCTACGCCGGCGATCAAGCCGGCCTCATGTTACCCCTAAGATCTGGCCGCTTGCGACCAGCCCTGTCGACATAGGCTTTAGCAGCCGTTGTGCCAACGATCCGACGGCTTGCGGGTTGATCACTTTTTTGTCGCACACCGCACGCGCCCGCGCCTCTCGCCTCGGCGGCAGGCGAGGCGTTCGTCAGGCTTCGCTGTGAAAGCGGGCCACTTGGGCTAGGCCGTCGGCGATTTCGCGGTCGCTGCGGCAGCGAGGGGTTTTGTTTTGGCCACCCCATTTGCCTTTGCTGCGCAGCCACTGTTCGAACACCCCTGGCATCACCAGCTTAACTACGGGTGAATCTAGGCCGCCACCGTTACGCTTGGCTTCATAGTCGTCGTTGAGTCGCTTTAACTCCACGTCGAGCTCGACGGCGATGACCGGGCCGGTGGGTGTTTCCGTCGTGTTGGGCTTCAGTTCCACCCACCACTCGTGGCGACCTCGGCGTTGGCCGGCTGCGCTGTCGCTAAACAGCGGGGCCACATGGAAGTTCACAATTGTCCAGCCGTGACGCTGGCAGACGGCGATCAGGGCGTCGGTGAGCTCTTTTTCGATCACATGCTCACCGAACGCGCTCAGCTGGAGCGCGGTGCGCCCCACGTAAACCAGGCGCGGAATGTCGGTGGAAATAAATCGCACCACGTCGCCGATCACGTATCGGGTGAGCCCGGCCGGGGTGCTCAGCACGAGCACGTAATCTACCCCGGCGCGCACGCCAGCCAGGGGCACGGTGCGTTCGCCGAGGTTTTGCAGGTTGCTGGGTTGGTAGTCCTTGAGCGGGATGAACTCGAAAAACAGGCCGACGTCGGTCATTAGCCGCAGGCCGAGTGCCGATTCGGCGTCCTGGGTGGCAATAAAACCCTCGGAGGCGGGGTAAACCTCGTGAAAGTTAACACTGGGGCCGATTTGGGCGCGCAGCTCTTCGATGTAAGGGCCGACGGGGACGCCGCCGTGGATGAGGCATTCCAGATTCGGCCAGACCGCTTGCAGATTGGCCGGAGTGTGGTTCGGGGTGGTGGCGCGCGCTTTGACCGTTTCGGCAAGAATGAGCATCCAACTGGGAATGCCTGCCAAAAGCGTGACGTCGCGGTTCCACGTGCGCTCGGCGATGGCTTGGAGCTTGGAGGGCCAGTCGGCGACTTGCGCAATCGACTTGCCGGGCTCGTAAAGGTGCTTCTCGACCCAGCCGGGCAGGTTAAGCGCGGTGATGCCGCTCAGGTCGCCGGCGTAGGCGGCCTGGTGCTTGGATTCCTCAAGCTGGGTAAGGGTGGTCGAGCCGCCGAGAAACAGGTGTTTGCCGCGGAAAACCCCCGTGTGGCCGACGCGTGCTGTGTAATAAAGCAGCGAGTCCAGACCGGCCTTGCGGAAGTGCTCCAGCATTCCCTCGGTGATCGGCAGGTACTTGGTGCGCCCCGCGGTGGTGCCGGAGGAGACCGCATAAAAACTGCAATGCCCGGGCCACAGCACATTGGGCTCGCCGGCCTTCATGCGCTCGATGTGGGGGATGAAGCCTTCGTAGGTTTGCAGAGGTACGCGCGACTGAAACTGGGTGTAGGTCATACGGGCCTCGATCCCGTGCAAGCGGCCGTAAGCGGTGGCTGCGAGTTGCGTGCACAAACCCGCAAAGGTGCGCTCTTGTGCGGGCACCGCGTCCTTGCCGTCCCTGAGTTTACGCGCAGTGCGCGTGGTCAGGAAACTGACGCCTACGGTGAGCAGACTTCGCGTCGGGGAAAACATACGGGGCGGCTGGCGATTAGGCAGCTTGGCCCGGGGGGCGGTCGCAAGTGTATTCATGCGGCGAGAGGTAACCGGCGGTTTTTAATGGTACCGTAAAAACGGCCGATGGGGGGCAGGAAATTGCCGATGTGGAAAATTAACGAGGCGTGTTGCACCCGTGCGCCGGAGGGGTTGGCCAGCGTGCGGCACTCGCTACGCGGAAAAAAGGCCCGGTGGGCGGCGGTGAACGCGAAGCGGGTGGGGGAGCGCGAATCGATCACGGAGTCCTCGTCTTCCGCGAACAGGATCAGCACCGGGGCTGTGCTCAACGGCAGCAGGCGTTGCGAGAAATAGTCGTTTGGGGAGGTGAAGCGGCGCAGCGCCCCCATGCGTTCGCAGGCACCTCGGGCGTCTATACGCGCAATGGTGTCCATCACAGACGTACTCAGGTGCTCCATCTCGCCTGGGGTCATGAGCGTGGCCAGTGCCGCCTTGTTTTGCACCCCGGCGCCAAACATGCGGGTGAAAATGGTGCGCGATTTTTCAATCAGGCGCGGGTCAACCACCCCATCGACGGCGTCGAGGTAGGGTTTGACCGCGCGGCCGAGCAGGGTGGCCGGTTTGGCCTCGCCGGGGGCCAGCAGGTCTTCGATACAGCCGATGGGGCTCACGAACACGAGGCCGGCAACGTCCGCCTGGCGACCGGCCAAACGGGCGCGACGCAGCCATTCAAGGATCAGGCCGGAGCCAAAGCTCACCGAAAAAATCACCGGCGGGGTGCCCTGTCGGCGCGCGAGGTCATCGACCAGGTCGTCGAGTTGGGCGAAAAGCAGGTCGGCGGAAAAGCCGTGGCGCGGGTAGTTAAGATAAAACACACTGCCGCGTTTGAGCAGCGAGCCGCGCAACAAAAAGACCTGCTCGGTGGCATCGGGCACGAAGCCGCCAAGAACGATCGTGGGCACGTCGCCTTTGCGCTTTTCGTGTAAAAGCGTGGCGAGCTGGTGCGGACCTGCCGCCGCCGAGGCCAGTACCGCGTGTTGGGCGGTGCGGGTGAGCGGTTCGTAGGGAACCGGCCGGGGCGGGCGCAGCTTGTAGCCGGTGGTGCGGATGAGCGTGCGCAGCGGTTGCGCGGGCGATATGCGTCCGAAGGCGGCAAGCAGGGAGAGGGCGGGGGCGAAACTCAGCGCGGTCATAAAGGTGTGGCTAGTCCTGATGCGCCGCCTGTAGCGGTGCGCAAAGGCAAAGCGGCCGCGTAACGCAATGTTCACACATGCGAAACACAGTCGTAACATTGTTCCGGTTTTTGGCGGATTGTTCCCCTCCGCAGCGCACTTCGGCGTCCAGCTTCCAAGGGCGCGATCCCCGATGCAAAATGGCGTGCGAGTTGAGGGCTACGGCCACCCTGAGCTCACGCTCAATGCCACGTGCAGTGTTTTCGCCGGCAGCGTGGCCTTGAGCGTGAGCTCAGGGTTTTTAGCCAAAGGCCCTGGAGTTTGGCCCCAAAACGAGTTGAGATCCGTCCCCCCAGCTAAGGTAGAAGCGTACCGCATGTAGCAACGGCATGGGTTTCGATGCGTTCGTTGACGTGCGGGTGGCAGTTGCGAAGTCTGCGAAACTCTCCGGAGTGATCAGCTCAGATCGCCATACATGATGCGCAGCACCTGTGTGGTTCTTGGCACGAGTTAAACGGCCAAACTCCAGACCTTGAGCTCACGCTCAAGGCCACGTTCGGGCGGGTGCGGCCTGGAGTGTGCCTTTGCCTGGGTGGCTTTGGCTCGGTGTGGCTTCGTGCGTGAGCACGAGGTGTTTTTTCTGGCTGCGGTGCGCCGAATCCTTGAGCTCACGCTCAAGGCCACAAGGAGTGTGTTCGCGAAGAGTGTGGCCTTGAGCGTGAGCTCAAGGATTCGGCTGATCTGCGTTCGACTAGTCAGGGGCCAAACTCCAGAGCCAAACGCCCTAAGACCCAATTTTGTCGGGGGCAGCTTGAACGCGAATGGCGATAAGTCCGATTTGCGCGCGCTAGCGCCCCGAGGTTTTAAACGCCCGCGCCGCGCCAACGGCCAAATCCCAGTCCGCGCGCAGCCGGGCGATATCCTCGGTTGATCGCTGGGGCGTAAAGGTGCGGTCGATCGTCCAGTGGCGGGCGATTTCCTCGCGGTTGGACCAGAAGCCGGTTGCCAGCCCGGCCAGGTAGGCCGCACCCAGCGCGGTCGTTTCGATGCAGCGCGGGCGCACGACATCCACCCCCAGCAAATCCGCCTGAAACTGAAGCAGCGGGGCGCTGCGGGCGGCCCCGCCATCCACGCGCAGTTCGCGCAGCGGTAGCCCGCTGTCTTTTTCCATGCAGCGGATGAGATCGGCGGTTTGCAGGCCGATGGCCTCTATCACGGCGCGGCAAAGCTGCGCGCGGTTGGTCCCTCGGGTGATGCCGACCATCGTGCCGCGGGCAAACGGGTCCCAGTGGGGCGCGCCCAGTCCGGCAAAAGCAGGCACCAAAAAAAGTCCGCCGGCGTCGGGCACCGATTCGGCCAGCCGGTCGAGCTCGGCGGCGTCGCGCACCAGTTGCAGCTCGTCGCGCAGCCACTGGATGGCCGCCCCGCCGATGAATACCGAGCCTTCCAGCGCATACTCGGTGCGCCCGCCGATTTTCCACGCAGGCGTCGTCAGCAGGTGGTGGCGCGAAACCACCGGTTGATCGCCGGTGTGCATCAGGGTAAAACAGCCGGTGCCGTAGGTGTTTTTGGCCATGCCGGGTTGAAAGCATGTCTGGCCAAACAGCGCCGCCTGCTGGTCGCCCGCCACGCCTGCGATGGGCACACCCGTGAGCTCCGGCAGTTCGGTGCCAACGTGTCCGTAGATTTCGGAGCAGGAGCGGATCTGCGGCAACAGGGCGCGCGGGATTTCAAAAAGGGTTAACAGCTCGTCGTCCCAGTCGCCGGTGTGGAGATTACACAACAGGGTGCGAGAGGCGTTAGTCACATCGGTGGCGTGCACGCGCCCGCCCGTGAGCTGCCACAGCAGCCAGCTGTCCACGGTGCCGAAAAGCAGGCGCCCCGCCTCGGCCCCGTCGCGAGCGCCCGGCACGTTGTTTAGAATCCAGCGCAGCTTGGTGGCGGAGAAATACGGGTCGAGGCGCAGGCCGGTTTTGGTGGTGACCCCGGGCTCGTGGCCGTCGCTGCGCAGTTGCGCGCAGTCATCGGCGGTGCGGCGGTCCTGCCAGACGATGGCATTGTAAACGGGTTGGCCCGTCGCGCGGTCCCAGACCAGGGTGGTTTCGCGCTGGTTGGTCAGGCCGATCGCGGCGAAGTCGGAGGCGGGCAGCTGGGCGCGGGCGAGCACTTCGGTGATGACGGCGCGTTGGCTGGCCCAGAGTTCGCGAGGGTCGTGTTCCACCCAGCCGGGCGTGGGGTAATATTGAGTGAACTCCTTTTGGGCAGCGGCGACGATGCGGCCGGAGTGGTCGAAAATGAGGGCGCGTGACGAGGTGGTACCTTGGTCGAGCGCAAGAATGTGGCGGGGGGAGCTCATGGGGCGGCGGGAGAAAATAAGTGAATTTGGATGTTAACCGGTCCGCTTCGTTCTCGTTCTCTTAATCGTTCTCGTTCGTCAGGAAGAGCGGAATTGAATCGGTGTGCAAGGTCGGGGCGCGTTTGGTCGGCATCGGGCGCGAGAACGAGTAGGAGAACGAGAACGAGAACGATTGCGGAGGGGCGACCTCCGTGTCGTCCGTGTTGCTCTGCGCGCTCACGCACAAGCAGACACAGCGATGTGGCTCCGAGCTTGCGCGATGGGCCGAGTAGGCATCCCATGCGTTCCCGTCCATGCCCATTCCTCCTGTAATTTACGAAGACGACACGCTCATCGCGTTCGACAAACCGAGTGGCATGCTGGTCGCGCCCGATCGCTGGGACAAAACTCGCGAAAACCTCATGGGGCTCATTCACGACAAAATGGGCCATGAGGTGGCCAACGTGCACCGCATCGACGCCGACACCAGCGGCATCCTGCTGTGCACGAAGCAAAAGAGCGCCCTCGATTTTGTCAGCGGCCAGTTCCAGTCGAAAACGGTGGCCAAAGTTTACCACGCCCTGTGCGTCGGCCTGCCGGCCCCCGAGCTGTTTGACCCTCTCGACGAGGAGGATGCCGAGGACCTGCCCGCCCCGCTCGGCGCCGACGAATTTTTGATCAACCGTGATTTGATCGACGACGAGACCCAGCCGGGCCGCATGCGCACCATCCGCAAAAAGGGCAAAGCAAGCCAGACGATCGTCAAAGTGCTGGAGCGTTTTACCGGGTTTACGCTCGTCGAGTGCCGCCCGCTCACCGGCCGCACGCACCAGCTGCGCGTCCACTTGCAATACGTCGGCATGCCGATCCTCAACGATCCGTTTTATGGCGACGGCGTGACCGAGTTAAAACTCTCCAATCTCAAGCGTGGCTACAAAGGCCGTGTGGACGAAAAGCCGCTGATCAGTCGCCTGGCGCTCCATGCCAGCCGCATCACGATCAAACATCCGGTGGGCAAGCTGCCGGTGACGATCACCGCGCCGCTGCCCAATGAGTTCGAGGTGGCGCTTAAATACCTGCGCAAGTTCGCGGCGCTGAAGTAGGTCGCGGATTGCTGCTCATTCCCGTTCAAAACGAGGCCCTCAAGAATCGGGTTTTGCTGGTGATTGCATGCCAGTGATCGAGGGAGGGCCCACCGCCGAACGCGGTCGCCGCGCTGCGGAGCGGTTGAGTGGGGCGTGGCGGTTGAGTGGGGCGGGGGGCGGCGGCCCAAAGTGTCACCTATTAGGTGACACTTTGGGTTGGGGGGCGATTGGAGGGGGGGGCGAATGCAAAGTACGACACGGGTTCTGACGCGCCTGTCGATGCTCTGCGAGGACACCGTTGGACTGGGCTCCGGTTGGGGCCGTAGGGCCTACATCCGTGTGGGCTGGGCGAACACGGCCTGAAAAGTAGCGCAGGCTTCCAACCTGCCTTCCCGTTCGGGCAGACTGGAAGTCCGCGCTACTTCACTGCATTTGGCGTGATTGCGGCCTGCGGGCGCACCGTTTCGGGAAGTCGCTGTCTTTTACCGGACAACCGCCTGCCCTGAACTTGAATGTGTTAACCACTCCCTTTCCCCGCGCTAAACCGCTGCAGGCTGCCGATGTACAGCGAGGGCGGTTTTCGAACGGTTTTGTGCTCATCATTACGATCCTGTTGATGTCGTTGCTGGTCTTGGTGGGGGTGTCGTTTGCCGCGTTGACGCGAGTGGAGATTCAGCTGGCTGCCAATCAACAGGCCCAGTCTCTCGCCCAGCAGCACGCGCTCATGGCCCTGAATATCGCGATCGGCCAATTGCAGAGCTATGCCGGTCCGGACGCGCGCATCAGTGCGCAGGCTTCGGCCGTGGATCGGGCTGCCGCGAACCCGTGGTTCACTGGAATTTGGAGCGCCAACTCGCCGGGCCTCGAACCGTTGGTGTGGCTGGTCAGTGGCAACGAGGTGAATCCCCTCCTCGTCGGCCCTGAAGGCGACTTGGGGAGAACCTCTGCTGCTGGCGCCGAGGCCGTGATTTTGGACTCGGCTGGCTTGGCGATGAACGGGCCTGGTACGGCAAAACCCAATACCGTGCGGCTGGTGGGAGCGGGGGCCGCGCGCATGGGCGGCGGTGGCTTGGCCGACGGCTCCGTCGTGGTGCCGGGAGTCCCGATCAACCTGACGCCGCCGGGGTTCGCCTCGGCCAAAACCGTCGGCCGTTACGCGTACTGGGTGGGCGACCAGGGCGTGAAGGCCTCCGTCGGTCTGCCGGATCGGACGGGCGAGGTGAATTACCCGCCGTGGGTGACTTCGGCGGTGGACGACCAGCGCAGCCGCATCCGCCAGCAAATCGCGACCGCGCCGAGCTACTTCCGCAACGTGGCCAACGACCGCTCTGGGTTTGATCCGTTGGATGCGCAAAATGACCCGCTGCGCCATCGCCTGCTGGAGATCAATCAGTGCCAGTTCTTAACGCCCGTGGCGTCCAGTGCGCCTTTGGGCGGGTTTCTGCGTGAGCATTATCACGATTTCACGGTGCGCGCTGTGTCGGTCCTGGCCAACACGCTGCCGGATTCGCAGGCGCACCGCGGGTTGTTGCGCGACCTTTCAGCGCAGCCGGCGCTGCTGGGCAACGCCTTTGCGGCTTTCGTGAATTACCCCGCTTACATGGAGGCGCCCAGTGAATCCAATTCCGCCGTTCCGCCCATCACTACGACGGCATCTTCAAGGCGGCGCTATCACCTGTTTCCCACTGTGGCGACGGCTGCGAGCGTCGAGGCGCCGGCTCTTGAATTTGGCGTGTCGCCGGTGTTGGCGAGCTTCCTGATTCAATTTCGCGTGCTGCGCGCGGGCGGCTCGGTACAGGTGCGCTCGCGGCTCTTCGTCGAGTTGTGGAATCCCTACACCGCCGCCTTCGTGCCGCCGGCCGGCCTTGCGCTGGAGATCACCGGACTTCCGCGCATTCAAATCACCGATACGGGGCCGGGCGGGGCAACCGGGACTTTTGATCTGCAGGCGGTGGGCGCGACATTGCAAGGATCCGGCGGATCGCCCACGCCGATGCAAGTTCAGCTCCCCTTCACGGTTGGCGCGCAAACCGACCGGGCGTCCTGGTTGCCGGGGCGCCTTTATGCTTGGGTCACCGGCACCGGCTCCGCGCCGACGGCCAATCTGACGTTTTATTCCAAAAACCTGTCGGCCCAAGGTTGGGCTTACAGCTCGATGCCTCTGGCGGGCACTTCGGGTGCGCTGCAGGTGGCCACCGACTCCGCGCCCGTTCTCACGGTCAGGCTCAAATCGGGTATCAACTTACTGGCGACTTACACCTCGCCGACTTTTCCGGCGCTGCTGGTGCCCAACGTCGAAGATCCTGCGACGAGCGGAAATTGGGTGTTCGCTTACGGCTTTCGACTCCGGCAGCCGAGTTCGTTGAACAAGGAGCGCGACTGGCTTTCGGCGGCGGCCGGCGATTTCAGAAACCAGTCCCCGCCGGCGAGTGTGTTCACCGCGTTTAATGAAACCCTCGACCTCGATCCCGAGGCGTATGTGGGGACGCCGGCCACCAGCATGGGGGTTAATAATTTCCTGCTTTACCGGGCTGCGGGCGTCGCCCTGGGCTCCACGCGTTCCGCCAACAATGACGCGCCGGTGTTCGAGTTGCCGAGGTTGCCGTTGTTGTCGTTGGGCGAGTTGCAGCACCTGCGTTTCACCGCCGGCCGTCCGTTTGCGTTGGGCAATGCGTGGGGCGCGGCGGTGACCGACCTGCGCGGCGGCACGGTCAACGGCTGGTTCGACCGCTTTTTCTTTTCCGGGGTGCCCTCGGCCGGTGGCGCGCCGGATTTGTTAAACGGGGTTCCTTTACCCAACGCCAATCTGCTGCCGGTCGATAGCCGGGCGGTTCGGACTGCGCCTCTCTCTCTCGATGTCGTGCGCGATGGCGGCAGCGCCTACACCTCGCGGTTCTTGCTGCAGGCGGGCGGTTTCAATGTGAACTCGACGAGTCCGGCGGCCTGGCGCGCGGTGCTTTCGGGGGTGCGCTTCAGTGCGGCAAAACCGTTTCAGCGCATGGTGGTCGACGAGAGTGCTGTACCTAACGACTGCACGGGCAGTCAGGCGGGGGTGGGGCAGGGGGGCGCCGACGAGACGTTGAACGATGCCACGCTCGCCGAAGGTGCGGGAGCCGGCGGCCCGGCTTTTTTTCGTTTCCCTCAATCGGCGCAGGAAACGTATGCGGATTCCAACGCCGCGATCGACGGGCTCCTTTCCAAGAAAACCTTTCGCGCGGGCCTGCGCGGGGGCAGCGACAGTGGCGCAACGCACCTGCTCACCACCGCACAACTTGAGCTGATGGCGCAGGCGATCGTGGGACAGGTGCGCACCAAGATGGCGGCGAGTGGACCGTTTCGAGGCATGGAGGAGTTTCTCGCGCCGCAGGCGTTTTTGGGCGGGGCCAGCGTGCTGGAAAAGGCCATTGCGGATGCGACGATTAATCCAGCGAACCTCAGTGCAAATCCGGTGCCTGCGTTCACTGATCCCGGCTTCAACTCACTCACGCTCACACCTGCCGATATCATGACCGCTTTGGCGCCCTACTGTCGCACGCGATCGGATACCTTTGTGGTCCGCGCCTACGGCGAAGTGATCAATCCCACGGCCGCGACGGTAACGGCTCGGGCTTGGTGCGAGGCAACCGTGCAGCGTTTTCCGGAAACCGTCGCGGCGGACGATGACGTGCTCGCGCCTCGGGTGGATGGCTTCGGCCGCCGGTTTAAAATCACTCAATTCCGATGGTTATCCCCCTCCGATATTTAATCAGTCTTTGGACGCTCATCCCCGTTTTCGTTCAGGGCCAGGCCATGCCGCCGCCCGAGGTGACCGTGCAGTTCACGGTTTTTAGCCGCAAGCGATTGGAGGGGTTGTGTTACCTGCCGACAAAGCTATCGCAGCCGATGAGCTTGCGGTTTTTTACCCAAAATAAATCGGAGCGGTACCGGTACACGGGTTCGGCCGATGTGGCGTTTTATGCGGTAGAAGATTGGGCACGATATGCGCAGGTCGGGGTGGTGGCGGTCCCCCTCGTGAAGCCGTTGCCGCGCCCTGTTGCGGTGGCGACGCTGCCAAGCGGAATGAGGGAGGCGTTGCTGTTGTTTATTCCGCTGCCGGAGACGCAGCCCGACGGTATCAAGTTTTTGGTGCTTCCGGTGGACGATGATCCGGCGCGCTTTCCGGTGGGGCACATCGCGGTGGTCAACGCCACGGGACGGCACTACACGGGGCAGGTGGGGCGTAAGGTTTTGGACCTGCCGCAGGGTGTCGGGAGCAACGTTTCCGCCACGGGGCCGGTTGATTTCCGCCTGGCCTGCTTTGATGGAGGGCAATGGGTTTTTGCCGGCCATCATTTCCTTAATGTTGGGCCGCGTACCCGAGTGCGTCTGGTTCTGTTTCCGGCGACTGCGCCGACGGGCGTGGGGCCTGTCATTCGTGCCCTGGTGGATGAGCCTCACGACAAGACAGGGATGCTGACTGCCGCACGGTTGGCCCCGGGGAAATAGCTGTGCGCCGTGCAACAATGGGCCTTCAACGCGTGGTCGCGTAACGGTGTTTGCAGACTTGCCTGCGTTCGCGTGATGGGGAACGTGGACGGTGAGTATGGAGCCCAAAAAAAACGCCGATTATCGTACCGCTGCGGCACGCGCCGCGTACATCGATCGGTATCTGGCCAAGTTGTATCCAGAAACCCCCATCCCGCTCGATCACACCAACCCCTACACGCTGCTGATCGCAGTCCTGCTCTCGGCCCAGTGCACCGACAAACGGGTTAATTTACAGACGCCCGGGCTCTTCGCGAAAGCGGATAACCCCCGCGACATGGTGAAACTCAGCGTGGCTGAAATCGACGCGCATGTGCGCCCCTGCGGGCTCGCTCCGCGGAAGGCGCAGGCCATTCACCGGCTCTCGGAGCTGTTGCTGGAGCGCCACGGCGGCGAGGTGCCGCGTACGTTTGCGGAACTGGAGGAGTTGCCGGGGGTGGGGCACAAGACGGCATCCGTCGTGATGGCGCAGGCCTTTGGCGTGCCGGCGTTCCCGGTCGACACGCATATTCACCGTCTCGCGCAGCGCTGGAAACTCACCCGCCTCGGGGCCAGCGTGGAGCAGACCGAGCGTGATTTGAAAAAGCTGTTTCCGGTGGAGCACTGGAACGCGTTGCACCTGCGGATCATTTTTTACGGGCGCGAGCACTGCACGGCGCGGGGCTGCGATGGGACGGTGTGCGGGTTATGCCGCGAGCTGTTTCCGCAGCGGCGGCGCGCGGTGCGCGTCAAGAAGGCCTGAATCCGTGGATGCGGGTGATTGGGCGGGAATGACTTGAGCTTTGCCGAGTAATTCATTGCCTGTGCGAGCCGTTGAAAAACGGCCCCTGTCAGAGTTAACCCTAAAGAACATCATTCATGAAAAAGACGATCATTGCCCTCGCTGCCCTCGTGGCCGGCGTTTCCGCCTCCGCTGCCGAAGGCATTTCCAACCCCTTGTCCGTGAGCCTCGATTCCACGTTCGTGAGCACCTACGTGTTTCGCGGCCTTGAAACCGCAGGCGCCTCCTTCCAGCCCTCGATCGAGGCCAACTACCGTGATTTCTACGCCGGAGTGTGGTACTCCGATGACTTCGCTGGCCAAGTGGCCTCGGAGACCGACCTTTACGCCGGCTATAATTTCGCCCTCACCGAGATCTTCTCGGCCGATGTCGGCCTGACTCGTTACCTCTACGAGCGTCAGCTCGGCGACTCCACCGAGGCGTTTGTCGGTTTGAAGGCCAACGTGCTGCTCAGCCCCAGCCTGTATGCCTACTACGATTTGGACAACGAGAGCACCGCCTACATCGCCTCCATCGGCCACAGTGTTCCCGTGGAAAAACTCGGCCTTCAGGTCGACCTCTCCGCTCTGGTGGGCTGCGTCCAGCGCACCAACGGTGCTGATGACTACACCTACTGGGGTGTGGGTGCGGCGATTCCTTATCAGCTGAGCGAAACCGCCAAGGTGACCGCTGCGGTTAACTACACCAATGTGGGCGATTCAAATCCCACCGGTGGCATCAGCTCCGAGCAGGATCAGATCGTGTACTCCCTGGGCATCGCCATTGGGTTCTGATCTCTTTTTAAGCTCAATCCCTACCTTTACCTGCCCGTTGCGCGGAAACTGCGCGGCGGGCTTTTTTATTCACAACCGCAAAACAGGGGTTGACACACCTCTTCTAAGTATCCCCAATCCGCCTCTTTTCTAATGAAAACGTTCCTCGCCAAAAAAGAGACCGTGCAACCCAAGTGGCATCTAATCGATGCCGAGGGGCAGGTCCTTGGCCGTCTCGCGGTCAAAGCAGCCAACCTAATTCGCGGTCGGCATAAAGCCTCCTACACTCCCAGCGTCGATACCGGTGACTTCGTTGTCATCATCAACGCCGAGAAGGTCGTACTCACCGGTAAGAAAGAAGAACAGAACAAGTACATGTTCTTCTCCGGTTTCGTCGGTGGCGAAAGCTACAAGACTATGCAGCAGATGCGGGACAAAAACCCCGCCTTCATCATCGAGCACGCGGTCAAGGGCATGCTGCCCAAGAACCGTATCGCTCGCACGATGCTCACCAAACTTCGCGTGTTCGCCGGCCCGACCCACACCCACGAGGCCCAGAACCCGATCAAGATCTCCGCCTGATACCCATGAGCGCTGAAAAGACCATTTTCCTCGGCACCGGCCGCCGTAAGACCTCCACTGCCCGCGTTCGCCTTTCCGAAGGCACCGGCAAGCTCACTGCCAACGGCAGCGACTTCGAGGTTTACTTCTCCCACGAGAACTTTGCCAAGCAGGCTTTCCGCCCGCTGCTCACCGTCGAGCTTCGCGACAAGATCGACGTTGATGTCAACGTTTCCGGCGGTGGTGTCACTGGCCAGGCCGGTGCAACTGCCCACGGTATCGCCCGCGCCCTCCAGAAGCTCAATCCTGAGCTGCGTGCCGCCCTTAAAAAAGCCGGCCACCTGATGCGCGACCCCCGCGAAAAAGAGCGCAAGAAGCCCGGTCAACCCGGCGCCCGCAAGCGCTTCCAGTTCTCCAAGCGCTAAGTTCTTCGGAACGTTTTCACCAAAAAGCCGCCCTTCGCGAGAGGGCGGCTTTTTTGTGTCGGGTTACTTTAGCAAAGTATTGCTCCGTGTTTTCACATCGGTCTGGTTCGGCGCATGTCCACGACATTGCTCATTTTGGCGGCCGGTATGGGGAGCCGCTACGGCGGCCTTAAACAGCTCGACCCGGTCGGGCCGTCTGGGGAAACCCTGCTCGACTATTCGGTGTTCGATGCGATCCGCGCCGGCTTTACCCGGGTGGTCTTTGTGATCCGCCGCGATTTCGACGCTGAGTTCCGCGCCATGATCGGCAGCCGCTACGAAAACCGCATCGACGTGGACTACGTTTACCAAGGTCTGGACACGCTGCCCGCCGGTTGCAGTGTCTCGCCCACGCGCACCAAGCCCCTCGGCACCGGCCACGCCATCTGGTGCGCCCGGGAAAAAGTGAAAACCCCGTTCGCCGCGATCAACGCCGACGATTTTTACGGGGCCGACGCCTACCGTTCGCTCGCCCAGTTTTTTGCAACTCCAGCCCCGCAGGACGGCATGCAGCATTTTGCCATGGTCGGGTACCGCCTCGACCGCACCCTGTCCGATCACGGCAGCGTGGCCCGCGGGGTCTGCACGGCCGACGACTCCGGTAACCTGCAATCGATCGAGGAGTGGGTCGGCATCGAAAAAGCCCCCGCCGGCGCCCGCTGCAACGCCCCGTCCGGCGACTGGGTTAATTTCACCGGACAGGAAACCGTATCGATGAACTTTTTTGGGTTTACCCCGGCAATTTTCCCCCTGCTCGAAGCGGGTCTCGTCCAATTCCTGCAAACCCGCGCCGGCGACGACAAAGCCGAGTATTATATTCCCTCCGCCGTGGCCGGCATGATGGCCGCCCAGGCCGCCCAAGTGAAGGTCCTCACCAGCGACGGCGCGTGGTTCGGCGTGACCTACCGCGATGACAAACCCCTGGTCACCGCTGCGATCGCCCAGTTGGTGGCGGCCGGTGAATACCCGGCGTCCCTCTCCGCTAAATAAACCGTAGTCCCGTTACCCGATTATAAAACCCCGGTACCCGCTCGCTGTGGAGTCAGCGAGGGAAGCGGGGAAGTGGAAACACCCTGCGCTCACGCGCAAGGCCACGCGGATTGAGGCAGGCGGAATGGGGGCACGGAGTGAAATCCCTGAGGTGGCACTGGGAATCCCCGTGAACTTATCTTGAATGCCCCTGCGCACTCAACCCATCCGCTGGATGCGCTCGGTCACGTCGGCGCGCAGGCGGTCGATATAACCCTGCGTGTAGCCGGCCAGATCGAGCGTCGGCGCGGTCACCAGTGGCGTCAGGTCCATCGCCCAGGTGATGCCCTCGGTTTTGTCGGAGGCGTGCGAGGTGTGATAAGTGGCGTTGGCCGCGCGTCGGCCGATCGTGGCCAGGTCGTAGCGTTTGCCGCCGCTGATCTGGGAATCGAACACCTTTAACAAATCCGCGGCCAGTTCGAGCCGGCGGCCGGAATCGAGCGCCACCTTGTCGGCGTCGATCATCCAGTCGAGGTCGCGCCAGACTTCGCAGCCGAGCACGCGGCGCGGGCGGCGTTCCAGCGGCAGCGCGCGAATCGCCTCCAAACACCGCGCCAGCACGCCGATGTGGGTGTCGTGTTTATCGGCGGGTTGGTGCAGATAAACCACCTCGGGCTGGCAGCCGGCGAAAATCGCTAGCAGGTCGGCGGCGACTCCAGGTTGGCCGGGGCGTTTCACCTCGGCGCTGGGGAGGGCGAGTTGAATCTGGATCGCGTAGCAGCCGAGGTCGGCGGCCTTGCGCTGTTCGAGGCGGCGGATGTCCTGCATCTGCTCGTCGGTGTAGGCGGCGAAGGGGCCGGAGCGCGAGGAGCCGGCGCCGTTGGTCACGACCACCCCGCCGAAGGCTTTGCCGGGGGTATCGAGGCAGTCGCAGATGCCGGCGTGGGCCATGATCTCGATGTCGTCCTGGTGCGCGCCGATGCACAGGTGCGTGACCGTGGCGAGCGCGGCGGCGGGCGCGAGCGCGCCACCGGGGACATAGACATCGGCTTTCGGGTGGGAGAATTCCATGAAGTGGGGATGAGCTGGGGGTTTTTTGGTAAGAGGCTGGTCGGTAAAATATCTAAAGTGTTTCATCCTGAAGCCCTGTAACATCAACGACGAACACCGATCTGTTTAGCCGCGAAAGAACGCAGAGAACGCATAGAAATACAGGGTTTATTCTTTGCGCTCCTTGCGATCTTTCGCGGCTAAATCGCCGTGGTTTGATTCGATATACTTCATATTGCTGCGGAGTAATTAAATATGCAGTCACGGTACTTTTTCTTACCCTGCGGCGACCGCCAGGACGGGGTGGTACGGCAGTTTTTGCCCCTGCCGGCTACGGGCCTTTAGTCGGGCGGCGTGAGCGCTTGAGCGTGATTTTTAAACAGATGGTCTGTCGCGGGATGCGACGTGGGTTTTTGGGCTGGCACCAGGTGTGCTAAATCAAGCCTCATGATCGAGGCCGTCGTCTCCAACACCAATTACCAGCTTGCCCGCAAGCTGCTGGATGCCTCCGTGGTGCGCCAAGAGGCTATCGCCAACAACATCGCCAACGCCGATACCCCCGGCTATCGCCGCCTCGATGTTTCCGCCGACTTTGGCCAGACCCTCAAGGCCCAGTTCGCTCAAGGCGCTAAACCGATGCCCGGTGCCCTTGACTCCCTCACCCCCCGGCTCGCGGTCGACCCCACCGTGCATGCCGTCCGTCCCGATGGTAATAGCGTCGAGATCGAGTCCGAGTTGATGGCCATGAGCCGCAACCGCGTTGATCACGAGTTTCTTACCGAATTGGTCAGCCGTAACATCAAGCAACTCAAAATGGCCATCACCGGCCGTTCTGCGTAACCCCTGCCCGCCATGGATATTCTCGCCGGTATCGCCTCGACCGACAGCGCCCTGACCGCCCAACGCACGCGTTTGGACGTCATCGCGCAAAACATCGCCAACGCCCACACCACTCGCGGCCCCGATGGCCTGCCTTATCAACGCCGGGTGGTCAGCTTCGAGAGCGAGATGCAGAAGTCTCAAAACGCCTTCGGCTCGCGCGGCGCCGGCCTGTCCACCGTGCGGGTGTCCGAAATCAGCAACGACACCACCCCCGGCCAACGTATCAACGACCCGTCCAGCCCGGACGCCGACGCCAAGGGCATGGTGACCATGCCCAACGTTAACCTCGCGTTCGAGATGGTGGACTTGATCACCGCCTCCCGAGCCTATGAGGCCAACCTCACGGTCGCCAAAAACTCCCGCCAAATGGCGATGAAAACCCTGGAAATCGGTAAGTAAGTGAACGAGCTAACGAGCTAATAGCTAAAAGCTAAGAGCTCTCAATCCCCCAGCCACTCCGCTTCCTCCCTTACCGCTCCCAGCTCCTAGCTCTAAGCTCCCAGCTCTTACCCCCACCCCCCATGGCACTCATCGGCGCAGCCCTCCCCATTTCCGCCCAATCGATCCGTCCCCAGCTCGACCTCGCTCAGGTCAAGGAGACCTTCGCTCCCAAAACCTCCGCCGGCGCCCCTCCGGCTGGCGGCGGCTTCGGCGACATTTTCAATAACCTGATCACCGATGTGGAGCAGCGCCAGGCCAAGGCCAGCGAAGTGACCCGCTCGGTGCTCATGGGCGACAACCCCAACCTCCACCAGAGCGTCATTGCCATGCAGGAGGCCTCCCTGTCCTTCGGCCTGATGGTCGAGGTGCGCAACAAGGTGGTCGAGTCCTACCAGGAACTTATGCGTATGCCGGTCTGAGTTGCCTGCGCTGCTGTTTACCCCGTCCCGCTTTTACTGATCCCCAACCCCAAAGATGAACCCCTTCTTCCAGTCCATTGTCGCCCTCTGGGGCCAACTTGGCATCAACCAACGCGTCTCGCTCATCGTGGCCGCGGTTGCGGTGGCGGGCGTGGTCACGGGTCTGACGGTCTGGTCGAATCAGCCCGACTACCAGCTGCTCTACGGCCGCCTCAAGGAGAAGGACGCCGCCGCCATCGTCACCAATTTACAAGCACAGGGCGTCAAACACCGCGTCGGCCTCAACGGCGGTAACATCTATGTGCCTGCCGACCAAGTTCATCGCCTGCGCATGGAGCTCGCTTCCAAGGGCCTGCCCGGCGGCGACGGCGTGGGCTACGAGATTTTCGACAAGGGCCAATTCGGCCTGAGCGACTTCGTGCAACGCACCAATTACAACCGCGCCATTCAGGGCGAGTTGGCCCGCACCATCGGCCAGCTCGACGGCGTGGCTGCGGCCCGCGTCATGATCGTGCAGCCCGAAAACCGCCTGCTGCTGACCGAACAGGGCGTCAAACCCACCGCCTCGGTGTTCATCGAGGTGAACGGCCGTCTTGAGGTCGAAGCGGTTAACTCTATCCGCCACCTGGTGGCCAACGCCGTGCAGGGCCTCTCGCCCGACGAGGTCGCGGTGGTTGACCAACGCGGCCGGGTGCTCTCAGCCGACCTCAAGGAAGATCCCTTGCTCGGCAGCGCCTCCAGCTTGATCCGCTACCGCCAGCAGGTGGAGGACTACTTTGCCAAAAAAATCGAGGGTATGCTCACTCCCGTGCTCGGCGTCGGCCAGGCCATCGTACGCGTCTCGGCCGACATCGACAACGAGTCGGCCACGCTCACCGAGGACAAGTTTGACCCCGAGGGCGCGGTCATTCGTTCGCAGACCAACACCGAGGACAGCAACAGCTCGCAGGAAGCGCGTAAGAGCGGGGCGACCGGTGCCGCCGCCAATACCCCCGGCGCTCCCGGCGCTGCCGCCGCGCCCGAGGCCCCCGCGATCACCAACGCCCAAAACCGCAAGAACACGACCATCAGCTACGAGATCAACCGCAAGACCACCAACGTGAAGCGTAACCCCGGTGGGATCAAATCGCTGACTGCCGCCGTCTTCGTCGCCGCTCGTCCTCCGGTCCCCGCTCCGGTGGTGGCCGGCCAGCCGCCCGCTCCCGCCACGCCGGCCCCCGCGCGCACCCCGGCCGAACTCGACGGCCTGCGCCGGATCGTCATCAACGCCCTCGGCCTCAAACCCTTGGCCGGCCAGAACCTTGAAGAGCTGGTCAGTTTGCAAGAGACCGCCTTCCAGCCGGTGGTGGTGGACGAGCAGATCCAGACCATGGCCAAGGAGAGCCGGGTGCAGGGCTGGATCGAAACCGCCTCGCGTTACTTGGCGGTGGCCATCGCCTTGGGCGCCTTCTTTATCTTCTTCCGCATGCTGCGCAGCCAGCGTCTAGAGCCGGTGCCTGTGGAGTTGCTCTCCATGGATGGCAGTGGTGGCGGATCACGCGCTGCTTCCTCCGGCCCGGTTGCACTGACCCCCGAACTGCTCAACGAACTCATCCGCCAGAAGCCCGCCAACGTAGGCACCGCCCTGCGCGACTGGGTGGCGGCCACCAAGCGTAACTAAGCGCCCACCCCACCATGGCCGACGTCGATTACACCAAGCTCAACCGCACGCAAAAGCTGGCGGTTTTCCTGATCATTGCCGGCCCAGAAATCGCGGCCGACATCCTTAAGCACTTTGAAGACGAGGAGTTGGAATCGATTTGCCGCGAGATGGGCCAACTGCCCGTGGTGCCGGATGCGGCTCGCACCTTAGCCCTGGAAGAATTTGCCCCCCTTATCGGCGACAGCTTGGGCTGCACCTTGGGCGGCATGGATTACGCCCGGCGCGCACTGGAGTTGTCGAAAGGTGAATACAAGGCCGGTTTGCTGCTCACGCGCGTCGGTGCTGCGCCTATGCCTGGTGACAGCAGTGGCATGATGGATGAAATCAGCGCGATGGAGGGGCGGCAGATTTATAACCTTCTGCGCGATGAGCAGCCACAGACGATCGCCTACCTCCTTTCGCACCTGTCCTCGGCCAAGGCCGCCGAGGTCTTTATGATGTTGCCCGTCGAGCAACGGGATGAGGTCGTCGAACGCCTGGGCACCATCGAAAGCACGCCCAGCGACTTGGTCGGCAAAATCGTCCGTAGCCTCACCCGCCACCTCACCGCCAAGTCCGCCACGCCTTACCATGTCAGCGGCGGGGTGCGCGCGGTGGCCGACCTGCTCAACCTGCTCGACAAGGAAAGCTCGAAAACCCTGCTGGCGCGCATCGAGGAGCGCAACCAGACCCTCGGTTCCTCCGTTCGCCGCAAGATGTTCAGCTTCGACGACATTCGCCGCCTTTCGGCCGGCGACCTGCAGCGCGTGCTGCGCGAAGTCGACTCGTCGCATCTGGCGACGGCGATGAAGTCCGCCACCGAGGCGCTGCGCGAAAACATCTACGGAGCCATCTCCAAGCGTGCCGCCGAGGCGCTGCGCGACGAAATCACCATGCTCGGGCCGATCCGCCTCAAGGACGTGGAAGTCGCCCAGGACGCCATCATCCAGGTGGTGCGCCGTCTGGAAGAAGAAGGCGCGATCACGCTCGGCGACGGCGACGGCGCCATGGTGGGCTAACCCACCGCGTCTGCTAACCTATGGCATCCCAACACCACGTTCTCGCTTTCGACCGGCCCCTGATTGCGGTGCAACCCGCATTCGGGGCGCTGCGCGAGCACACGGCGGGCGAACTCATCGCTGCCCGCGTCGCTGGTTATGAGGCCGGGCAGGACGCCGCCCACGACTTTTCCAATCAGCAGATCGTCGAGTTGCGCGCCGAGATGCAGCAGCTGCAGGAGGGGATTTTAACCAGAATTGGCCAGGCGCAGGACGAACTCACCGCGCAGGTGCGCCGGGCCTTGCCTGAGCTGGCGGTGGAAATCGGCCAGCGCTTGCTGGCTGGGTTCGTGCCGCCGCCGGAGTTGGTCGAAAAACTCTGCCGCGAGGCCCTCGACCAGCTTTATCCCGAGCGCGATGGACTCGAACTGGTGGTCGGCCCGCGCGATGCGGCCGTGCTGGAGCGCCTGGTGCCCTCATGGCGCGCTCATTTTACCAACCTGCGTATCACCATCGACGATACCCTCAACCCAGGCGATTGCCTCGTGCGCAGTCGCTTCGGCGTCACCGACGCGCGCGGCGAATCCAAGATCGCCAGCCTCAAACAGGAACTCCTCGGCACATGAGCGCACCCGACGTCACCGATTTCGTCCAACAGCTGCGCACCCAAGTGCGGCACGCTCCAGCGCTGCGCCGCATGGGCCGGGTCGTCGCCGTGACCGGCCTGATCATCGAGTCCGAGGGCCCCAACGTGGGCTTGGGCGACCTCTGCTTGCTCAAATCCGAGCGCGAAGAATTTGAAGTCATGGCCGAAGTGGTCGGCTTCCGCGCGGAGAAGGTATTGCTCATGCCCTTGGGTGAAACCTCCGGCCTGCATGCAGGGTGCTCGGTCACCGCGTGTGACCGTCCGCCGCTGCCCGTGGCGGGTCCGGCGCTGCTGGGCCGCGTGCTTGGTGCGCTGGGACGGCCCTTCGATTCCCTCGGTGCGGTTCCGCTGCACCGCAACACCGGTTCGGGTAAACCGCCGCACCCGCTGCGCCGCCAACGCATCCACGACACGTTCCCCACCGGGGTGCGTGCGCTGGATGTGTTTACCCCTTTCGGCCGTGGTCAACGTCTGGGCCTGTTCGCCGGCTCCGGCGTGGGTAAATCGACGCTCCTAGGCATGATCGCTCGCGCGGCCCAAGCTGACGTGGTGGTGATCGGTCTGGTCGGCGAGCGCGGTCGTGAGGTGCGCGAATTTTTGGAAAAGGATTTAGGCCCTGAAGGTTTGGCTCGTTCGGTTGTCGTGGTCGCCACCTCCGACTCCCCCGCACCGCTACGCCTGCGCGCCGCCACCACCGCGACCTCGATCGCCGAGGGGTTCCGCGACGCCGGCAAAAACGTGTTGCTGTTAATGGACTCGGTGACCCGTTACGCCATGGCGCAACGCGAAATCGGTCTGGCCATCGGCGAGCCGCCCGCCACCCGCGGTTACACCCCGTCGGTATTCGCTATGTTACCACGCCTGCTGGAGCGCGCTGGTGCTGGCGAGAGCGGGGCGATCACCGCGCTTTACACGGTGCTCGTCGAGGGCGACGACATGAACGAGCCGGTGGCTGACGCGGTGCGCGGTATTTTGGACGGTCACTTGGTGCTCTCCCGCGCCCTGGCCCACGCCAACCATTATCCCGCCATCGACGTGCTCGAAAGTGTCAGCCGTCTGACCCGCGACATTTGCCAACCCGCCGAGGTGGAGCTGGCCGCCCGAGCCCGAGAACACCTTGCCCTTTATAAACGCAACGAGGACCTCATCACCGTGGGCGCCTACCAAAAAGGCTCCAGCGTCGCCCTCGACCGCGCGGTTGCCCTGCACGACGGCCTCAAGGCTTTCCTTCGCCAGTCGGTGGATGAGGTCACCGTGCGCGCCACCGCCTACACCCGCCTAGCTCAACTCCTCGGCCCCGCATGAAACGCTTCCGCTTCCGCCTCGAATCGATTCGGAACCTGCGCGATGTCGCCGAGCGCAAGGCGCGCGAGAGCTTCGGCCTGGCGCAGCAGCAGGTGCTTATCGCCCAGCAGGCAGTCGAAGCCGCCGAGGTGCGCCGCAGTGAATTGAACGCCGCGATCTCCAGCGCGCGCACCGGCAGTTTTCGGCCCAGTGAACAGGTTTCCGGTTTGGCTGCGCTGGGCCAGGCTGACCGCGAAGTGGCAGAGGCCGGCCGCAAACTCGGCGAGGTCGAGAAGGCCCGCGACCTGGCGCGCGAGGGCTGGTTAAATGCCCGCCGCGCCCTTCAAGTGATGCAAAAACTCGAGGAGCGCGCTCGGCTCGCGCACCGCGAAGCCAGCGACAAAGCCGAGCAAACCCTGCTGGATGAAATTGCCTCAATGACCCTAGCCCGTTTGGGCCCCCTCGCATGAAAGCGCTCCCCGCACCTGTTGTTATCCTCCTCCCCGTCCTGCTCTCTGTCGTGCCCATGATGATGATGCTCACCACGGCCTCCACCGCACTATTGGGTAATATTAAGGTGGAGAAGGCTGCCGAGATCGAAGCCAAGCGCCCGCCCAAGCCTTGGGATTTCTGGACCCCTGAAGTCGAAAATCTGGCGAAAGAACTCGTTGAGCAAAAGGCCGGTTTTGCCGCCCGTGAGGCCGAGCTGGCGACGCGTGAAAAACGCATCGCCGCCGACGCCAAGGAGCTCGACGTACTGCGTCAGCAGATCGAGTCGCTGCGTGGTGAAATAGCCTCGCGCATCACCGAGGTGCAGGCGCAGGAACTCAAAAATATCAAGACGCTGTCCACCACCTACAGCAAGGTGAGCCCGGCCGCCGCTGTCGCGATTTTTAGCGAGATGGACGTCCCCTCGGTCACCAAAATCCTCTCGATGATGAAGGTGGATTTGACCTCGGCGATTCTGCAGGAGATGGGCCGCTCGCCCGGTCCGGATAACGTTAATGCCAAGCGAGCCGCCGATATTTCGCAGCGCCTGCGCATGATGCAACCGGCCAAGCAGCCGGCCAGCTGATTACCCCCTTTCTTCCGCAACCACCCCTATCGTGCCAAGGACGGCGCGAGTGAACTGCCATGAAGGCCTGTACTCCCCATGCTTTCACCCTTCATTCCGGCCGCGTCCACTCCCTCCGCCAAGCCCGCTGATCAAGCCGCCAGCCATAAACCGGAGGCAGGTGCCCCCGCCGATGGCACCTCGTTTCACGAGTTGCTCGCCCGCAAAACCAACGCCCCGCCCGCGCACTCCCAGGCATCGGCCCACTCGCAGGCTCAGGCGCATTCCCGAGCGCAGTTTCACGCGAAAGCGCAGGCGCTGAATCATCACCATGCCCGCGCCAACGAGCGCGCCGAGGCGCACACCCAGTCCCAGCCCGAAGCCAAATCCCGCGACACTTCCCCCGAGGGCGATTCGGCCACCGCTAAGGCTGCTCGCGAGAAGCACGAAAAACCCGTCGACCACTCGGTCAACCGTCGCGTGGCCAAGCCCGCAGCCAAAACCAATTCCAACGCGGCCGATGCCAAAGCCGATACTGAGGCAACCGCTGACCAGTCTGACTCCCCTGAACTGCTCAACCCGGTGGTTAAATCGCCCGCTGACGCCCTCTCCGACACGACTTCCGAGGATGCGTCAGCGACCGACGAACCAGTGCTGGCCGTTCTCCCTGCTTTTGGCGAACAACCCCAAGCGATCGCTTTACCCGCAATCCCACTTATGCCCGTGGCACCGCTAACTGT
Source organism: Opitutus sp. (assembly GCA_024998815.1). Lineage (NCBI taxonomy): Bacteria > Pseudomonadati > Verrucomicrobiota > Opitutia > Opitutales > Opitutaceae > Opitutus > Opitutus sp. Next base: position 705,988 of record JACEUQ010000002.1, on the reverse strand, counting down.
GGGTCTGCCCACAGCTGGTGTCCCGGCTCCGGAGCAAGGTACGGATTCAGCTGAGGCGAGTGCCGCCGTGTCTGAACTCGCGACGGCTGAGGGCACCTCGCAGGCTTCGACTGCCGCAGCTGGCACCCTGACCAGCCACGCGGCGGCCAAGGCTCGCGCCAGCCAAACCGCCGCTGCCAAAAGCACGGGTGATTTTACCCTGAACTCGGCCGATGCCACGGCGCAAAAATCCACCGCCAGTGCAACCTCCGGCAACCTAGCCTCTGCCACCGAGTCAGCCGCAAGCGCTGATACCAACGAAGGGCTTCCTTCGGCCCTTCCAGCTGGCTCCGCTGCCGGTTCGAACGTGGCGGCCAAGGCTCGCGCCAGCCAAACCGCCGCTGCCAAAAGCACGGGTGATTTTACCCTGAACTCGGCCGATGCCACGGCGCAAAAATCCACCGCCAGTGCAACCTCCGGCAACCTAGCCTCTGCCACCGAGTCAGCCGCAAGCGCTGATACCAACGAAGGGCTTCCTTCGGCCCTTCCAGCTGGCTCCGCTGCCGGTTCGAACGTGGCGACCGAGGGCTCGACCGCTGCCGCCGCCCAAGCAGATGCGCGCCAAGGTGCGAACGCTTACGGGCTGGCGGCACAAATTGCCGACACAGCCAAAGCGGGTAACCCCTCGGCTCAGGATTTGGCCATCGGTAAAATTAAAAACAGTAATCAAGATGCTAAATACAAAGAGGATAAGAAGTCGGCTTTGGGTGATGGCATACGGCGAGCTTATGAGTTGCCCAGCATGAGTACGACCACCCCCGTTTTCCAGGCCCCGACTGCATCCGTGCAGACCTTGGGACCGGTCAACGCCAACTCCCCCGTCGCCCAGACCGTCGCGTCCACGGCGGTGCGTATGGTGGAGAAGGTCAGCGAGGTCGCCGAGCACCTGGCCTCCAATCCGGCCGAGCAGGTCACCGTGCGAATTGATTTGGATGCGACCCACCGCGTCGATGTGCATGTTTCGATGCGCGGCGGCCAGGTGCACGCCGACTTCCGCAGTGATTCGGCCGATATGCGCGCGGCGCTGGCTTCGGCTTGGAACGAGTTTTCCCAAAAACGTGAAGGCACGGACCGGCAGTGGGCCGCGCCGGTGTTTTCAACGATGGGAGCTCCTGCAGCCGCTTCCAGTTTCACCCCCGCCGCGCAAGCCAACGAGGCATCCCTTTCGTTTAGCCAAGGTCAGGACTCGGCCAATCGTCAGGCCGCCGAGCGCGAGGCCCAGACCCAAGGCATGGCCAAAGCGATTCGTCCCGCCGCCAGCGTCGCCGCCCCCGCGAGCGCTGACGTTAAAACTCCTATCGTTCGTTCCGAAAACTCCCAGCACCTCAGCGTGCTGGCTTAACCCCCGCTTCCTTATGAGCACCTCAGCAATCACCGCAGCCGCCTTTAATCCGGCCTCCTCGACGACCCAACCCGGCTCGATGCGCACGCCGCAGAAAGCCCTCGGTCAGGCGGATTTCTTGAAGTTACTCACCGTTCAGCTCCAGTCCCAGGATCCGATGAAGCCGATGGAGGACACCTCCTTCATGGCGCAGATGGCCCAGTTCTCCGCCCTGCAGCAGTCCTCGGAAATGGCCAAAGACATGGCTAGCCTGCAAAACGATTTCGCCCTGCAGTCGGCCGCCGGCATGATTGGCCACCAAGTCACCCTGAACACCCCCAACGGCCTGGTGACCGGGCTGGTCAAGTCCGTCGATGTCTCTTCGGGCAGCGTCAATCTGAACGTCGGCGGAACCGCCTACCCGTTATCCAAAGTCGTCGGCGTGGCCCCGGCCCCCGCTTCGAATTAATCGTAACCCTTAACCCCCTCCCTCATGTCACTCATCGGCACACTCACTTCAGGTACGAGCGCTCTGCAAAGTTTCACCAAGGGCCTCGAAGTCATCGGTAACAATATCGCCAACGTGAACACCGTTGGCTTCAAAGGTTCGACCGCCAATTTCCAAGAAAACTTCAGCAACACCCTGCGCGCCTCCGCCGCCTCCACCGCCACCAGCTCCAATCTTTCGGCCATCCAGGTGGGTACCGGCGTCAAGTTGGCATCGATCAACGCCAACATGAACCAGGGCGCTTTGAGTAGCACCGGGGTGAGCACCGATCTGGGTATTTCCGGCACCGGGTTTTTCGTGGTGGCCAGCCCGATTGACGGCAGCCAATTCGCCACCCGTGCCGGCGATTTCCGCATGGATGACAAAGGCTTTTTGGTCACCACCAAGGGCCTGCGGGTACAGGGCTTAACGGGCGGCGATTACCTGAACGCTCCCAGCACCGTGGGTAACGTCCGCCTGCGCACCAGTTCTGAAATCGCCGCTACCTGGCCGGTGCACAACGCCACCAATATCGCCAACACGGCTGCCAACGCCACCGTGGCCGCCGCCGTCAATACCAGCCTCGCGGGCCTCGTGACCAGCGCGGCTGGCCAAAACAATGCCGCGGCCCTGGCTACCGCTACCACCGCCTTGGGCACGGCGACCACTGCTGAAACCACGGCCATCGCCGCCGCCGCCGCCGCTCCCACCAATGTTGCCCTCGCTACCGCTTCGGCCGCCGCCACCGCTGTTAAGAATGCTCTCAGCGCGGCTATTGCCGCCGGTAACTCAGCCGTACTTGGCAAGCCATCTGTGACCAGTGCCTTTCTGACTTCCCTGACCACCTCCTCGACCACGGCTGCCGCCAGCAAAGTCACCGCTGACACCGCCGCCTTGGCCGCGACCACCCCGGCCGGTCTCCAATCCTACTCCTTCGATCCTCAGGGTAACGTGATTGAGTTCTACTCCGACGGCAGTTCGGCGACGACCAACAAGCTGCTCCTGCAAAATTTCAGGGACCCCTCGGCCCTGCAACGCGCCGGCGACAACCTTTACGCCGGCTTCACCGCCGCCGGTCCCATCACCGGCAGTACCGCTCTCGATGCAACCGGCCTCAATAGCCCCGGTAACAACGGTCTGGGCACCATCCAGGCCGGCAGGCTGGAGTTGTCCAACGTCGATCTCACCGAGCAGTTCGCCAACATGATCACCGTGCAGCGCAGTTTCCAAGCCAGCTCGCGCATCGTCACCGTGTCCGACTCGATCCTTGAGGAAGTCGTGAACCTGAAGCGTTAAGTTTTTAATTTATGTCCGACAAAAAACCAGATGCGGCACCGGCCGCCGAAAAAGGCGATGGCCACGGGGCGGCGCCAGCTGCGGGCGGCGGTGGTGGAGGTGGAATGAAGGCGATGATGCCGGCGATCATCGCCATCGTGATGGCCCCGGCCGCCACGTGGGGCGTCGCCAATTTCGTGCTGTTGCCCAAGTTCAAGGCCAGCGTGGCTGAGGCGGTGGCCGCCGGCGATCCCGAGGCCGCAGCCCACGGCGAGGCCAAACCTAAGGCCGATGCCAAAGCCGACGCTCATGGTGCCAAAAAAGCCGATCCGCATGGGGCTAAAAAAGCCGACCCGCATGGCGCCAAGGGCGGCGGTGGCGGCGAGGGCTACAAATTTGAAAACGTCGTGGTGAACCTCGCCGGCACCATGGGCACGCGTTACCTCAAGGCCACCTTCCTGATCACCGGCGAGAGGCCCGATTTAGCCGAGCGTTTTGCGGAGGCCAAACCTCAGTTGACTGACATTACGCTCGCGGTGCTGTCCTCGCTTACCCTCGCGGATCTGGAGGAAGCCGGGTTCAAGAACATCCTCCGCGAGCGCTTGCTCGCCTCCTACAATCAGGCCCTTGGCAGCAAGGTGGCCGAAAACCTCTATTTCTCGGAATTTGTAGTGCAGTAATTATGGGCGACTCCACGGACAATATCGGGGGCGGCATTCTCGACCAGAGCGAGATTGACCAACTGCTGGCTGCGGCAGTGGCCGAGACGCGGCCGCCGCTGATTCGTGCCGACGGCAAACGCATCGGTGAGTCCGAGGAGGTTCGGGTGGAGTCCTACGACTTCCGCAACCCGACCTTCCTGACCGAGGTCGAGCTGCGCCGGTTGCGCATCCTGCACGAGGATTTTATCCGTTATTTGGCCGCCCGCCTGGCCATGTTTTTGCGCATGGAGTGCGGCTTGAAAATGGCGCGCTTGCAGACGCAGTCCTACGCCAAGTTCACCGAGGGGCTGGCGTCGCCCTCGCACATTTGTTTGTTCAAAATGGAGCCCCTGGTCGGGGTGGGTTTGTTGGATGTGAATCCCCGTCTCGCGCTCACGTTTGTCGACCGCTTGCTGGGTGGACGCGGCCATTCTGTGAAGGCCGAGCGTTACCTCACCGAGATTGAGGTTTCGCTGCTGGAGGACGTGCTGAAGATTATTTTGGAGGAGTGGTGTTCGCAGTGGCGCGAGGACAAGGAACTGCACCACGCGATCATCGGCCATGAGAGTAACGGCCGCTTCCTGCAGACCTCGCCGCGCGACTCGGTGGTGCTGGCGCTGGCCATCGAGGTGAGCTTTGGCGACTGCTCTGAGCAGATTCAGATCGGCCTGCCGTATTACACCATCGAGCCCTTGGTTAAATCCCTGCAACAGCGCCGCCAAAAGGACACCGCGCCGGTGGCCGCCGCAGCCAAGGCCGAGTGGCATGATGTGTACGAGCACGTGCAACTGCCCGTGCGCGCCGAATGGAACCTGCCCGACATGCCGCTGCGCGAAATCGCCAGCATGCGCGTGGGCGACCTGTTGGAAATCCCGATGGGCAACATCGAGCAGACCCGCGTACTGCTCAATGGCATCCCCAAATTTTTAGGCACTGTCGGCCTCGAAGGCCAGCAGGTCGCCGTGAAACTCAACCGTAAACTGACCGAGGCTGACCAAGCCCGGTCCTAAAATATCATGGAAAGCGCCACTATTGATCTGGTGATGGATGTGAAGGTGAAGGTCACCGTGCAACTCGGCTCGAGCATGCTCTCGATGCGCGAGGTGCTCGCGCTCGCCGCCGGCTCCGTCATCCAGTTGCAGCACAAAGCCAGCGAGCCGGTCGGCCTCTACGTGAACGACAAACTCGTCGCCTACGGCGAGGTCGTGGTCGTGGAGGAGCATTTCGGCATCAAGATCATCGAGTTGATCGGCCCCGCCTCCTAATGCGCCTCCCCCTTTTCACCCCTTCCAGCCTGGTACGCTGGCTGACAGTGGTCGTTGGCTGCGTCGTTATGGAGACGACGCAGCTGATGCACGCTGCCGAACCCCTTCCAACCGCCCGTGAGGGCGAAACCCTGCTTTATCCTGCCGGCGGCCCGACGCCTGCCGGTGTTGCGCCCGCAACCCCGGCGGCCACCTCCGCGACCTGGGTATTTGTGGTGCTGGTCGGCGTGACCGCCGGCGCGGTGTGGTTTTGGCGCCGCCGGCAACCCAGCAAACCGGGCCGCCGTGGAAATATTCAAATCGAGGATACGCGTGCGCTGGGTAACCGCCAGTTCCTTGTCGTGGCCTCCTGCGATGGCCGCCGGTTCCTGCTCGGTGTCGCTGCCGGCGGCATTCAAATGCTTTCGCCCCTGGATTCCCAAGACGACCTCGATGACGCCAACAAAGCCTAGTGCGAGCAGTGGCCTGCGGAGTGGCATGGGCGTCCCTCCCATGGTCTTGAATCGTTCTCGTTCTCTTACTCTTACTCGTTCTCTTTCGTCAGGGGGCTTGCTCAGATCGGTTCCGATACGAACCGGATCGGACAAGAGAACGATTAAGATAAAGAGGAAAGAGAAAGAGGTCGGTGGCACGGCCCTGACTTCCTTCATTTTAAAACTCGCCGCTTGGTGCTTCCTCGCGCTGGTGCTGCTCATGCCTGCGGTGTTGAGCGCCCAGGAGGCGCCAGCGGCTCCGGCTGCGGCGGCCGCGCCCTGGCGGCTGGCGGTGGATTTGGAGGGTGGGGCAGGGCAGGCCGGTTCGGCCAGCGTGGGCATGCAGATCGTGGTGGTGATGACGCTCTTGAGCGTTGCCCCGTCGCTGATCCTGTTAATGACCTCGTTTACCCGCATCGTCATCGTGCTCGGGTTTGTACGTACCGCGATCGGCGTGCCCAGTGCCCCGGCCAATCAAATTGTCACCGGGTTGGCCCTGTTCCTGACGCTTTTTATCATGGGGCCGGTGTTGGAGAAATCTTACAAAAACGGGATACAGCCCTACATGGAGGGTAAGCAAGGGACGGCCCAGGCGTTGGAGGCCGCTTCGCAACCCCTGCGCGAGTTCATGCTCAAGCAGACCCGCACCCGCGACCTGGAATTTTTCCTGCAACTGGGGCGTTTTCCACCGACCAAGGTCGATGACCTGCCGCTGCGCGTGGTGGTGCCCGCTTACATCATCAGCGAGCTGCAAACCGCCTTCCAGATGGGCTTCCTCATCTTTTTGCCCTTCCTCGTCATCGATCTGCTCGTCTCGGCCACCCTGATGGCGCTGGGCATGATGATGATGCCGCCGGCGACCATCGCGTTGCCCTTTAAACTCCTGCTCTTTGTCCTCGTTGATGGCTGGCACCTGGTGGTGCAAAGCCTGGTGATGAGTTTCCGCGTATGAACGCCGAGGCCGCCATTGATATTTTTAAGACGGTGGTGATGTTCTCGCTGTACCTGATGGCCCCCTTTGTCGGGGTGATTCTGATCGTCGGTTTGCTGACCAGCCTGGTGCAATCGGTCACCAGTATTCAGGAGGCAACGCTGACCTTTGTGCCCAAATTAATCGCGCTGGCTGCGGTGATGATGCTGCTCGCCCCGTGGGTGTTGCGGCTGCTCTCCGAGTATACGGTGCAAAGCCTGATGCGCATCAGCAGCATGGGGCCCTAGCCCGCGAAGGCCATGCCCTGGGCGGACATAATGGTGGTCATGATGGGCTCGTTGCGGGCCATCGGCGTGGTCTTGGCCCTGCCGACGATGGGCGGCACCACGTTGCCGCCCATGTTACGCGCGGCGCTGGCGTTTATGCTGGGCGGGCTGCTGGCCTCGGTGGCCCCGCCCGGGGTGGTGCCGCCGACCTCGGCGCTGGTCAGTTTGGCCGGGGCGTCGTTGCACGAATTGTTACTCGGTTTGGCGATGGGGTTGGTGATGCGCATGGTGATGTCCGGGGCGGAGTTGGCGGGACGGTTGATCTCGGGCGAAGTGGGTTTGATCGCCGCGCCCGGCTTTGACGTGCCGAAACCCTCGCAGGAGCCGCTGCCCTCGTTGATGGGCTTCTTTGCCGGGTTGATGTTTTTCGCGTTGCACGCCCATGAGCAGGTACTGGCGGCCTTTGCGCGCAGTTTTGTGATCGCACCGCCAGGAATGGGTGGCCTGAGCCCGATGGCGGCCGAGACCCTGGTGGGCGGGCTGTCGGCGCTCATGGAAATGGCGCTGCGGATGGCCGCGCCGTTTATTGCGCTCAATTTCGTGATCACCTTCGCCTTTGCGATTTTGGGGCGGGCGGTGCCGAAGATGAACGTGTTTATCCTCAGTGGCGCCATGCGCTCGCTGATGGGCATGATGCTGTTGGCTGGCGGCGGGGCGTTGTTTACTCGGTACCTGTCGGGCGCGTTCGATCGCCTGCCTTGGACGATGCTCGAGCTGGTGACGCGCCGTTGAGCGGACGTCCGGCGGTGGGTATGAGCGGACCACAATTTTATAATTTGGAGTGGACCTGAGTGGTCGTTGGGGCTTTGTTCCGAATGCTTTAACACCCATAAAATGAAAAACACCCTAGCTCACTCGCTCCGTTGCGTTCTTGCCCTTCTGGTCATCGGTTTCGCGGTTTCCTCCGCTTCAGCCGAGGAATCGGAAAAGAAGAAGCCCAAGCCGCCTTCCGCTGCCGATTTAGAGAAATATGATGCCAACAAAGACGGCACCTTGGATAAAGAAGAGAAAGCTGCAATGAGCGCCGCCAAAAAGGCCGCCGCTGACAAGAAGAAGGCCGCCGAAGCCGCTAAGTAATCTGAGTTTCAGTCTTTTTTTTAGACCCCGCCCGATGTGGCGGGGTCTTTTTTTTGTGGGTGTGGATCGGGTAGAGCACGGACGACACTGAGGTCGTCCCTCCGGGGGATCGGCACTTGGGATCGCACGTGGGATGAATCGGGACCGAGGGAGGGCCCACCTCCGTGTGGGCTGGGTCGATCACGCGCAAACCAGCTGCAGCGCATCCTCCACTTCCCGCGCAAACACCAGTGTCCAAATCACCTAGCGGCACAATTTGCCGCTTCTTTAGCGCGATCTTCATTTTTCTTTTCCGCCGCGCATCTGGCAGCTTTTTTAAAATTATTAAAAGCTGTTGTATAACGTCTTAGGGTTGTTGGCACGCGCTTGGCAGCGGGCTTGCTAAGTAAATTCTCCCTTTCAATGGCCGACGACGACAAAGACTCCAAAACCGAAGAAGCCTCAGGCAAGCGCCTGACGGAGGCCCATGACAAGGGGCAGTTCGCGCGTTCGGCGGAGTTGGGCATGGTTTGCTCGCTGGCGGCCGCGTTTTTTTCGCTCAGTCTCGGTGCTGCCAGCGGGGCTCGTGAGGTTGCCGAGTACACCAGCAACGTGTTGGCTCACTTGAGCATAGATCCCTTTGCGCCCGGCCACTTGCCGCTGCCGCTGGTGGCCGCCGGCAAGGTCGTGGCGATCGTCTTGGCCCCGATCCTCGTCGCCACCGTGGTGGCTTCGCTGCTCGCCGGTGGCTTGCAGAGCGGCTTCCAGCTCACCCCCGAGGCGCTCGGCTTCAAACTCGAAAAACTTAACCCGATCCCCGGGTTTCAGCGCCTGGTTTCCCAGCAGGTCGTGGTCAGCGGCTGTGTCGATTTCATGAAAATGTGCGCGATCGGCGTGTGTCTGTGGCTGGCGCTCAAGCAGTTGCTGGCCGACCCGCTGTTCACCACGCCGATGGAGGTCGCTTACCTGGGCCAATTTATGCTCGGCAGTATGCGCTCGCTGCTGTCGCGCCTGATGCTGGCTCTGGGCGTGATCGCCGCGATCAGCTACGCCTACGAAAAGTACAAAACCGGCAAGGACCTCATGATGACCAAGGAGGAGGTCAAGGAGGAGACCAAGCAGGCTGAGGGTAACGCGCTGGTCAAGGGCGCCATTCGCCGCATGGCCCGCCGCCTGGCCCAGCGCCAGATGCTCGCCGCCGTGGCCACCGCCGACGTGGTGGTGACCAACCCGACCCACTACGCCGTGGCCCTCAAATACGAGCGCGGCATCGACGCTGCTCCCATGGTGCTGGCCAAGGGTGAGAACGCCCTCGCCCGCCGCATCAAGGCCCTCGCCGCCGAGCACGAGGTGCCGATGGTCGAAAACCGCCCCGTCGCCCGCATGCTCTACGCCACCGCCACCGTCGGTGAGGCCATCCCCTCTGAACTTTACCAGGCGGTCGCCGGTATCCTGGCCTTCGTTTACCGCACCCACCGCTACTACTTCTATCGCCTGCCGAGCCGCCGCGCCGCCGCCGCTCAACAAGGAGGCTCCGCCGCATGAGCGCCACCCCCGCCACCGCCCTAGCCCCGGCGCTCTCTTCGGTGTTCCAGAAGCGGGCCGACTTGGTGTTCACCGTCGCCCTGTTCTCGACGGTCCTGCTGCTGATCATGCCGGTGCCCACCCTGGTGCTGGACCTGCTGCTGGCCATCAGCATCGGCTTCTCGCTGCTCATGATGATGATCGTCATCTACGTGCGGGAGCCCTCCGAGTTCTCCGGCTTCCCCACCATCCTGCTGGCCTTCACTCTGTTCCGGCTGGCTCTGAACATTTGTACTACCCGCCTCATTCTCACCAAGGGCGAGGCTGGCGGGGTTATCGAGTCGTTCGGCCACTTCGTCATTCAGGGCAACTATGTAGTCGGCTTCGTAGTCTTTATCATCCTGGTGTTGATCAACTTCGTGGTGATCACCAAGGGCGCCGGCCGTATCGCCGAGGTGAGCGCCCGTTTCACCCTCGATGCCTTGCCCGGTAAACAGATGGCCATCGACGCCGAGCTCAACGCCGGCGTGATCGACGAGGTTACCGCCACCTCCCGCCGCATGAAGGTGCAAAAAGAGGCCGACTTCTACGGTTCGATGGACGGTGCCTCCAAGTTCGTGCGCGGTGAGGCCGTCGCCGGCATCATGATCACGTTGGTCAACGTGTTGGGCGGTTTCGCCATCGGTGTGATGCAAATGGACATGACCATGGGCGAGGCGCTGCAGAAGTTCACCCTGCTGTCGATCGGTGACGGTCTGGTTTCGCAGATCCCCGCGCTGGTGGTGTCGGTGGCGGCCGGTTTGCTCGTCACGCGCGCAGCCGGTAGCACCAACATGGGTGTGCAAATCGGCGGCCAGTTAATCGCTTATCCCCGCGCCTTGCGTGTCGTCGGCGTGATGTTGGGCGGTTTCGGCCTGATGCCCGGCATGCCGATTCTGCCCTTCGCCTTGCTCGGCGGCCTGGCCTACTACGTCGGCCACCAATGCGGTAAGGGTAAACCCGACGAGTTTGCCGCCGCTCCTGTCGCCGTGCTGCCCGCCTCCACCGGCAAGGCAGGGGAAGCCGGTGCCAGCGGAGCCAAGTCGGGCGGCACCACCCCCGGCAACCCCAACATCCCCGAGGAGTTGCGCAAGGTTATCGACCAGGACGTGTTTGCCATCGAGGTGGGTTACGGGCTGTTGCCCTTGGCCGATGCCAACCGCGGCGGCGACCTGATCTCCCGCATCACCGGCGTGCGCAAGAGCTTGGCCCGCGAGCGCGGCGTGATCGTGCCGCCCATCTCGGTGCGCGACAACTTGGAGCTGGAATCCAACGACTACCGTTTCCTGCTGCGCGGCAAGGCGGTTGGTCGTGGTGTGGTTTACGCCTCCCGCTGGATGGCGATGAACGTGACCGGCAGCCGCGTCGCCCTGCGTGGTACGCCTTGCCGCGAGCCAGTGTTCGGGCTTGAGGCGGTGTGGATCGAGGAGAGCGAGCGCAAGGTCGCCGAAATCAACGGCTACACCGTCGTCGACGCCGCTTCGGTGGTCATCACTCACCTCTCCGAGGTGCTCAAAACCTCGGCCCACCACCTGGTTGGCCGCCAAGAGGTGCAGACCCTGGTCGATCACGTCAAAGTCACGCACCCGGCTCTGGTGGCCGAGCTGCTGCCCGACTTGGTGGGCCTGGGCATCATCCAACGCGTGATGCAAAACCTGTTGCGCGAAGGTGTGCCGGTGCTGGGCCTACCGACTATTTTGGAAGGCATCGCGGACTTCGCCGGTACCACCAAGAATCCCGACGATCTGAGCGAGTTGGTGCGCCGCCGTCTGGGCATGTACTTCGTGGGTGACTACGAGAGCCGCCCCAATGTGATCCGTGCGCTCACGCTCGACCCACGGTTGGAGCAGGCGCTGGCCTCCCGCGTGCACCGCACCCCAGGCGAGGTCGGTCTGGCCCTCGATCCGGTGCTGGGTCGTCACTTGCTCGAGCAACTCTCCAAGGGCGCTGCAGCCCTCACCGAAAGCGGTGCGCCGTCGGTGGTCGTGGTGGGGGCCGAACTGCGCCTGCCCCTGCGCCGCTTCCTTGAGCCCTCCTTCCCCCGCCTTTCGGTGCTCGCCTACCAGGAATTGCCCGCCGCCACCGAGGTGGAAAACGCCGGAATCATCGCCGCCCCTCTCAACCTACCTCTGCCGGCCCACGCCCGCGCCGCTTAAGTAGCACCCCGCCATGCCCGCCACCGCTTTAGCCCCCACCTCCGCCGCCCCCGGCACCTACCGTTTCGAGGTGGGGTCCACCGCCGAGGCCGTCTCGGTCATCCAGAACCAACTCGGGCCCGACGCCCGCGTGTTGTCGGTGCAGGCCAGCCCCCGCCGGGGTTTCGGCCGCCTGTTCGGCGCCCCGCGTTTTACCGTCATCGCCGAGCTGCCCGCTCCAGCCCTGCCCGAGCCCGCTGCCGAGGTGATCGAGCGCGCCCAATCGCCGATTCGCGACAACCAACTCGGGCTGGTCGCCGGCTCGCGCCTGCCGCTGGTGTTGCGCCGCGCCGGTTTCCCCGAACGGCTGATCGGCCGTCTGGAAGCCTCCCCGGGCTGGTCGCGCGCCCTGTCCCGCCCGCTGCACGTGGCGATGGTGGATTTGGCCCGCGACCTGCGCGCGGCAGCCGGCCCGCTGCGGCCTTTGCCCGAGCGTGTGGCCTTCCTCGGTGCGTCCGGTGTGGGCCGCACCACCGCACTGTGCAAATGGCTGTCTCGCGAAGTGTTTATGCGCGGCCGTTCGGGCCGGGTGTGGCGCGTGGAGTTCGGCCGCCCCAATCCCGCGCCCTCGCTCGATGTGTTTTGCGAGGCGCTGGGGGTGCCGGTGGAACATTACGCGCCCGACATGACCGAGAGCCCCGCCGAGGCCGCCGAGTTTCATCTGGCCGATCTGCCCTGCCTGCCTGCCGCCGGCACCCGCGAGGCCCGCGAACTGACCCAGTTTCTTGATAAGGAAAAATTTGCCGGGCGAGTGTTGGTGTTGAACGCCGCCTATGATGCCGAAGCCCTGCGCGAAGCCTATGCGCGCGGCCGTGATTTTGGTGCAACTCATTTGGTTTGCACGCATTTGGATGAAACCCCGCGCTGGGGCCGCTTGTGGGAGTTCCTGCTCGAAGGCGAGCTCTCCCCGCTGTTCCTGAGCACCGGCCCCGGCCTGACCGGCGAATTGGAAACCGATGTGCTCGACCGGGTTTTGGCCCGCAGTTTGTCGCTGGTAGGCGAGGAGGTGCACTCATGAGGTACGTCTTTTTATTCTCTGGAGTGTGCGGCTTCGTGCTGGTGGCAGCCGTGGGCTATTTCGCCGAGCGCCCGTTTGATTTGGTGCTGCGCGACGCCGCACTGGCCTGTCTCGGCTCGGCCCTGGTGGGCCGCTGGTTCTGGAGCGTGTTGGACCGCGCTTTTGCCTCGACCATGGAGGTGCGCCGCGCCGCCGCCGAAGCCGCCCACGCCACCGAAGAAGCCACCAAGGAAGCCGCCAAGGGCGCCATCAACAAAACCACCGCATCCCTCTCGACTGCCGCCACTAAACAGACCCCGACTCGTCCCTCGTCTGCCTCCGCGACCGCCACAGGCCCGGCCGCTACCCACCGCTAGTGAGTTATCTTAACCCGTTATCGCCATGAAATCTGCTACCAAGTCTGCGCCTTCCGCTTCCACCGCCACCCTCAGCGCCCCCACGGTTTCCACCTCCGCTCCCGCCAACCCGAACCTCGGCTCCTCGGCATGGCGGGCCTACCAATCCGCCGGCGGTACGGTGGACGAAAAGGAACTGCTGGAGCGTTACCTGCCGCTGGTGCGCAACGTCGTCGATCGCCTCAAGCTTACCCTGCCTGCCCATGTGGATGCCGATGACCTTTACAGCGTGGGCGTGACCGGGCTGATCGCCGCCGTGCGCCGCTTCAACCCCGAGCTGCAGCACACCTTCGCCGCTTACGCCTCCACCCGGGTGCGCGGTGCGGTGCTCGACGAACTGCGCCGCCTCGACTGGTTTCCCCGCCGCGCCCGCGCCAAGGCCCGCAAGATCAAGGCCGCCATCACCACCCTCGAGCAAAGCCTGGGCCGCCCGCCCACCGACGACGAGATCCGCACCCTGCTCGGCCTTTCCGTCAAAGAGTACGCCCACTGGCTGGTCGAGGTGCGCCCGATCAGCTTCGTGGCCATCGACGACAACGGTGCGACCGAGGAGGCCGGCGGCACCAGCCGTCACGAGATGATTGCCGACGAGCAGGCCGTGCCCGTGCACACCACCATGGAGAACGAGGAAATGGGCGCACTCATGGCGCTTAAAATCCAAGAACTGCCCGACATCCAGCGCCGGGTGCTGGCGATGTATTTCCACGAAAACATGCGCCTGGGTGAAATCGCCGCCGTGTTTAACCTCACCGAGTCGCGCATTTGCCAGATTCACGCCCGCGCCCTGCTCGGGCTGCGCGCCCAACTCGAACACGCCCGCAACCGCTAGGTTTAACCTGAGTTCGCTCGCAGCCCAAACGGCGGCGGGCGCTTAAACCCTTCAATTCCCCATGTTTGTACTCATCGGCTTAGCTATCGTTTTTGCCTCCACGATCGTCGGCTTTATGATGGCGGGTGGTAATCCCATCGTGCTCATCCACGCCTCGGAGTTTGTGGTGATTCTGGGCATTGCCTTGGGCGTGTTGGTCATCTCCACGCCGATCGGCGTGATCAAGGCCATGGTTGGCGGGCTCAAGGTCGCGCTGGCCGCCAAGACCGAGACCAAGGCCAGTTACACCGATTTGATGAAGATGCTGTACGAGATCTTTATGGTGGGACGGCGCAACGGCCTGGTGGCGCTCGAAGAACACGTGGTTAACCCCGACAGCAGCGCCATTTTCGCCAAATACCCCGCCTTTACCCACGACCACCACCGCATGGATTTCCTCATCAACGGCATCAAGCCGGTGATCGACGGCAAAATTAAGCCCGACCAGCTCGAAGCCCTGCTGATGGACGAACTCAAGACCAAGGCCGATGAGGCCCACCACGTTGTGCATGCTTATCAAATGGTGGGTGATGCGTTGCCGGCGATCGGCATCGTCGCGGCGGTGTTGGGCATCATCAACACCATGGCCTCGATTGCCGATGGTCCTGAGGCGGTGGGTGCCAAGGTGTCGGCGGCGCTCACCGGCACGATGTTGGGCATTTTCGTGTCCTACGGCATGGTCGTGCCGCTGGCCAATCGCATTCATTCCCTCGACGAAGCCAATTCTTCCTATTTGCGCTGCATCGTCATCGCCGTGTCCGGTTTCGCCAAGGGCTTGGCGCCGATCACCGCAGTCGAAATCGCCCGCCGCACCATCCCCCACGATAGCCAACCGGGTGCCGACGAATTAGAAACCATTCTCAAGGCCATCAAGTAACCCCGGGGTCGCTGGTCCTTTTTCTTTCGGTTCATTTAACCTTTAAAAACTTAATACCATGGGAGGAGGAGGAGCATGGAAAGTGGCGTTTGCGGACTTCATGACGGCTATGATGGCCTTCTTCTTGGTCATGTGGCTGACCTCACAGGACAAGGAGATCCTCATTGCCACATCGCAGTATTTTCAGAGCCCGTTCAAGTCGCCGCTCACGGACAAGGCCGGCTTGCTTAACTTTGACTCCAAGAATGTCACCAAAAGTGGCGGCGATGGGAAAAAGAAGGACTCACAGTCGGGGGCGTCGACGTCCTCGGCCACCGCGATGGACCTGCAGTTTCTCAACTCGGTGGCCAAGGAGATGTATAAAATGCTCAACTTAGACGACGCCCTGGCCGACAAGCCGCTCGACGTCCAGGTGACCAGTGACGGCCTGAAAGTGACCCTGTATGACCGGGGCAAGCAGCCCTTTTTCGAGTCAGGAACGGCCAAGTTCACCAAGTGGGGTGATTTTGTGATGCAGAGCCTGGCGTGGACGGTGGAGCGCAACAAATTTAACATCGTGATTGAGGGCCACACGCGCACCGGACTGGTTTTGCCCAATCCCGATTACGGTGCTTGGGAGTTGTCGGCCGACCGTGCCAATGCGGCCCGTCGAGCACTGGTGAAGTATGCGGTCGACCCCGCGCAAATCGAACGGGTGACCGGTTACGCCAACACCCGCCCGGTGCCGCTGACGCCCCCCGATTCGGAGACCAACCAGCGCGTAAGTATGAGTTTACGAATTGGTAAAAAACCTGGAGAAAAATCGAATTTCGCCTCGCAACCCATTCCCACGGTCAAAGCCGCCGCGCCGCCCGAGTCCGGCCACAGCCCCACCGCCCAGCCCAAACATTAGCTTGGAGCTAGGAGCTGGGAGCTTGGAGCTTGGAGCTTGGAGCTTGGAGCTAAGAGCTAGGAGCTAGGAGCCCGGAATAGCTCCAAGCTCTTAGCTCCAATCTCCAAGCTCCAAGCTCCAAGCTCCAAGCTCTTAGCTCTTAGCTCCAAGCTCCAAGCTCCCAGCTCTTAGCTCCCAGCTCATTAGCTCACACCCTTTCCCCATGAAATCATTTCTTTCTGATCGAGCACGCGTGGAGGCCCCGGGCTCAGTGGTGTCGCCGACGGGATTCCCCTCCGCCGGGGCGATGCCCCATGCCAAAGGGCAGGGGCAACATGCCGAGCACGCCGGATCCACTCCGCAGATCGAATGCGTGCGTGAGGGCGACCGCATTACCCGCCTGATCGTTGTGTGCGCCTGTGGTGAGCGCATCGAGATCGACTGTCTCTACGCCCAAGGCAAGTGAACCGGGGCGACGCGCTGATGAGGGAGCGTCCACCTCTGAACGCGGTCGCTGAGCTGCGGAGCGGTTGATTGGGACGGCGCAGTGCGGCAACCCAAAGTGTCACCTATTAGGTGACACTTTGGGTTGGGGGGGGCGGCGGGACCGCCTCCGTGTGGGCCGGGGGGGCGGGCACGGCCCGAAATGTAGCAAACTTCCAGTCTGCTTGGATCGTTTGCCGGAGCCGAACCCCGGAGGCAGACTGGAAGTCTGCGCTAGTTGGCTGGCCCGGTGCTTGAACGTTCAGTGTTGAATGTTGAGCGTTCTCCTCCGTTTCTCCGACACCGTCCTACGCCTGATGCGCCGCCGTTACCCGATTTTCAACGCCCTTGGTGCCCACGCCCTCGCCCTGCTGGCAGTGGCCGTGGCGGTGGTGCTCGTCGGGCAGGGCCTGGGCCTGCGCCCGCCGTTATGGGCGGCAGTGGCGCTTCAGGCGGTGTTGGCCACTGCGTTCGGGCGCCGCTTCGGCCTAGCTCGCGGTTGGCTCGTGTTTCAGGCCGGTTTTCTGCCGGTTGCACTCGGCCTGCACGTGCTCGCGCTGCCCGCTTGGGTGTATCTGGCGGGATTTCTTTTGGTTTTGCTGCTCAACTGGAACAGCTTCCGGCACGGCATTCCGCTTTACCTGACCAGCACTCCGGCAACCCTGCGGTTAAAAGGGTGGCTACTCGGCCAGCCCACAAATTTTGCCTTTATTGATCTCGGTTGTGGTTTGGCCGGCCCGCTCTGCCAGCTCGCCCGGGCCTTTCCGCAGGCCCATTTTACTGGCGTGGAAACCTCCCCGCTTAGCTTTGCCCTCGCTTGGTTGCGCAGCCTGCCACTGCGTAACTGCCGCATCCGCTACCGCAACCTGTGGACGACCCCGCTCGCGCCCTACGATGTGGTTTATTGTTTCCTCTCGCCGCTGCCGATGCCTGCGATTTGGGAAAAAGCGCAGGCCGAGCTCAAGCCCGGCGCGCGGTTGGTGAGTAACACCTTTGGCATTCCCGGCGTCGAGCCCGACCAGACGATCGCCCTAGGCGACTGGCGCAGCGCGCGGCTGCTGATCTGGGAAAAGCGCGCGTAACTGAGGCCCGAGCAATAGCGCCTGAGAAGTAGCGCAGACTTCCAGTCTGCTTCGGATGCACCACCCGCAAGCAACGGAGGCAGACAGGGAAGTCTGCGCTACTTGGCTTGTTGAACCCGGACGACACGGAGGTCGTCCCTCCGGGGGGGGGGGAGAAGGGACGTGCCTCAGGTCCGAGGGAGGGCCCACCTCCGTGTGGGCTGGGTCGGCTACGCTAACAGGCCTGCCGCAAAATCTGCGCAGCCGGCAGCCAAAATCATGGGTTTCCTGTTTTTTTGAGTTCGGGCTAAAGTCGGCGTGAAATCTGCCGATTACTAGGGGACTTAAAACTCCTCCCCGGGTTACGCCTGTACCCTCGTCTTCTCCTCCCTCTGCTTCCCCCCCCCGTTATGTCTCTCAACGTTAATCATAAAGTCAGTATCCTTGCCTGTACCGCCGGTCTTATCATCAGCGCTCTGGTGGGCGGGGTGTATCAGCAGTTCAGCCAGTTGACTGCCGCTGCGGAGCACCTGCACCTCAACAACCAGCAGCTGCAAAATCATCAGGTGGCCGACATGATGCACGACGCACTCCACTCCGATGTGCTTACTGCCGCCGACGTTTCGCGCCGCCGCGATGACACCGCCGATTCATTGAACAGCTAAACACCTGAATACTAACAAAGGAGCGGAATAAGCGGGACAAGCCCCAGGAAATCATTTTGGCTGGGTGAATGATGCCGGCCGAAACGAACCCGTCGAACCCCCAAGGGGAGGTGATTTCGCTGCGCCACTTGCAGGTGCAGGTGCTAGACAGCCCCGAGTTAAACGCCCGAGCGCAGGGGCTGCTTGAGGAGCATCACTATCTGGGCGCGGTGAAACCGGTGGGCGAGCGGCTGCTGTACGCGGTGAGCGATGCGCAGGGCACCTGGGTGGCGGTGCTGGTGTTTGCGGCGGCGGCGCTGCACCTGCGCGGCCGGGAGGCGTGGATTGGCTGGAGTGGCGAACAGCGCCGACGCCGATTGGCGCTGGTGGTCAACAACGTGCGGTTCCTGCTGCTGCCCAAGCCGGCGGTGCCCAACTTGGGCTCGGCGGTTTTGAGCCGGGTGCTCGGCCGGCTCAGTGCCGACTGGCAGTCGCGTTACGAGCACCCCGTGCTCGTCGTGGAAACCTTCGTCGACCCCGAGCGTTTTACGGGAAGTGTATACAAGGCATCCGGGTGGACCGAGTTGGGCCTGACCAAGGGCAACACGCGTAAGTCGCGCGATTACTACGAGCACCACGCCAAGCCCAAGCGCTTGTTTGTGCGCGAGCTGGAGCCCCGGGCCCGGAGAGCTCTTCAGGCAGGGCAGATCAAACCCTCGCTGGCTGCGGTGGAGGCGAAAGTTCCGGTGCGAAGTACCCTGAAGGCCCCCGATTTAATCAGCCTGGCGGAGGCCTTCCGGCAAGTGCCTGAATACCGCGCCTACATCGGGGCCTATCCCTTGCACGCGCTGCTGGCGATCACGGCGGCGGCCTATCTGGCCGGAGCACCCCGCGGCCAACGTGACCTGGCCGCTTTCGCCCGCCGGCTCTCCCCGGTCCAACGCCAAGCCCTCGGGGTGATCCGCCGCCGCGGCAAATACGGCGCTCCCAGCCAGCCCACCTTCAGCCGTCTGTTCGCCCGTGTGCAGGCCGCGCGCATCGAGGAGGTTTTACTCGCCCACCAACGCCAGGTGCGAGGCGAGCCTCCCGCCACCGAGATCGTGGTCATCGACGGCAAAGTCCCCAAGCACAGCGGCGGACAAAACGTCGTGACCGCGGTTACCTCGCCGAGCTTGTTTTATCTCGGCAGCGAGGTCGTCGCCGAAAAAAGTAACGAGATTCCCGCCGCCCGCGCCCTGTGTGAGAGACTCGATTTGGTCGATAAACTCGTGAGCCTTGATGCCCTGCATACCCAGGCGGACACCGCGCGGGCGATCGTACTGGAGCATGGCGGCGACTACCTGTTCACCGTCAAAGGCAATCAGCCCGGCTTGCAGAAAATCGTAGCAGCGCAAGTGCCCGATCCGGGCGCCCCTTTTTTGACCCGTTAAAAGATCCCGCTGCCGAGCAACGTACCACCCAGGAAAAGAAGCACCCCGTGACGCGCACCCTGGTGGCGCGCGAGTTGAGCGCGGAAAGCGCCTGCTTCCCCCTGGTGGCGCAAGCCGCGAGAATCTGCCGAAAACGCCACGGCAAGCCCACCGAGACCGTGGCGCTGATCACCAGTCGCCCCGCCGCCGAGTTGACTCCCGCCCAATGGCTGGAGGTCAACATTGCGCACTGGGGAATCGAGACCGGTTTGCATGCCCGCCTCGACGCCTCGCGCCAGGATGATCGCTGCCGATTACGCCGCCCGAACGCGGTGCGCATCCACGGCATGTTCAACCGCTGGGCCAACAGCCTGTTCATGCACTGGCGCGGTCAACGAACTAAAAAACGCCACCTTTATACCTCCGACTTTATCGCCCACATGTCCGAAAATCATGACCGTCGCGCGCTCCGCGCACTTACCTCGGTAAACTTCCCGCTATGAATCGGCGCTGCCGCGATGAGGCCGGCCGCGATCAATTGTTGAAATCCGTTAAGGAGCACATTAAGACGATGCGCGATAATTTGGCGGCCAACAGCGCCATGACGATGCCGCCGGCGGTGGCAGAGGCGCAGGCGGCAGTCGCCGCGCCGCTGGAGGTCTACCTGAAGGAGGCCGAGACGTTGGTGGGGCTGGCGTGGGCCGATCTGGCTGCCGTTGAAAAAGCCCAACTGCACTTTGCGCAAACCTTCGAGGCGCTGGAGGAATCGTTGGGAAAGGTGGGCGAACTGTTTGAGGCGGAATCCGTGCGGCTGAACGCCGAAAGCGCTGCCGCGACAAAATGGTTTCTGCTGATGCTGCGAGGTGGGGCCGTCGGCGCGTTGGTCCTGTTGGCGGGCGTGGCCTTCGGGGTGGCGCGGAGTATCCCGAAGCCGTTTGCCAAGGTGATCGGCGAACTCAGTGCGTTGGCCGACGGCAACATCGTCTCCGCCCGCGAGGTGAGTGCGGCAAGCCAAACGCTCGCGGCGGGCGCGAGTGAGCAGGCGGCTTCGCTGGAGGAAGTGTCGGCCACGTTGGAGGAATTGGTTAGCATGACCAAGCGCAACGCCGAGCATGCCCAGTCGGGTAAAGCCTCGGCTGCCAACGCGCGCATCGCGGCTGAAACCGGAGCGCAGGAGATGGAGCGCATGCAGGTCGCCATGACGGCGATCAACCAGTCGTCGCTGGAAATTTCCAAAATCATCAAGACGATCGATGAGATCGCGTTTCAGACCAATATCTTGGCGCTCAATGCGGCGGTGGAGGCGGCGCGTGCCGGTGAGGCGGGCGCGGGGTTTGCGGTGGTGGCCGACGAAGTGCGGTCCTTGGCGCAACGTTCCGCGATGGCTGCCCGCGAAACCGCCGACAAAATAGCGATGGCCAGCGAGCGCAGTGCGCAAGGCGTGCAGTTGTCCAGTCGGGTGGCAACGGAACTGAGCTCGATTGTTAATCAGGTCCGCGAAGTGGACCGCTTGGTGGTGGACGTCGCCGCAGCCTCGCAGGAGCAGAAAGCGGGCTTGGAGCAAATCAGCACAACGCTCACGCGCATGGACCAGATGACGCAGGCCAACGCGGCGACAGCGGAGGAGACGGCGAGCGCCTCCGCGCTGCTCACGAGCAAGTCGGAGGAGTTGCACGACGCCAGCGCGCGTCTGGCGAAATTGGTGGGGCGCTGAGGACGAACACGGGCGACACGGAGGTCGTCCCTCCGGGGGGGGGGGGGCGTCGGTTCCGAGGGGGCGATCGACGCGGGGGGGGGGGGGGGCGGGCCGTATGTTCGAGGGCGGGCCCACCTCCGAACGTGGTCGCTGAGCTGCGGTGCGCTTGAGTGGGGAGGCGTGGCGGCGGCCCAAAGTGTCACCTATTAGGTGACACTTTGGGTCTAGAGTTTGGCCCCTGAGCCGTCGAACGCAGATCAGCCGAATCCTTGAGCTCACGCTCAAGGCCACACGCTTCGCGAACACACTCCTTGTGGCCTTGAGCGTGAGCTCAAGGTCTGGAGTTTGGCCCCTGAGCAGACTGGAAGTCTGCGCTACTTTGCCTGTCGATCACGGACGTCACGGAGGTCGTCCCTCCGGGGGGAATCGGCACGCGCGGGGCCTGGGCCGGGGATGGGGCCTGGGATGGGGCCGGGCAGGGGAGGGCCGGGGCACGCGGAAGATTTTACCCTTGTTTGCGCAGGCAATCGGCGTGATCCCCGCGCGCGTTTTTAAAAAACTGGTGGTTCGTGTAGTTAGGGATGTGGCATTGGCTCTGCTTAGCCCCTTGGCATGAATATCGGACTCTACCAAAGCGCCGCTGCGCTAAGCTCCTTGGAGCGTTGGCAGGATGCCGTGTCCCAGAATATCACTTCGGCCCAAGTCACCGGTTTTAAGCGCCGCTCCGTGCAGGTCGCCGCCGAGGCCCATGGCGAGATTTTGACCCAGCCCGGCGCCAAGCCTGACAACGGCGATGGCATGCCGGCTTTGTTTCCCCAGACGCGTTATTCCATCGCGTTTAACCCGGGCGAAAACAACCCGACGCGCCGCGAGCTCGATGTGGCCCTTTCCGGCCCGGGCTTTTTCACCGTCCGCAAGCCCGATGGCAACACCGCCTACACCCGCGCTGGCGAACTGCAGGTCCGCGCCGATCGCACCTTGGTGACCGCTCAGGGTTGCGAGGTGCTTAACAACTCCGGTAGCCCCATCCAGCTCTCGCAAGAGGGCGGCGCGATTGTCGTGATGGAGGACGGCACGGTTCGCCACGGTGAAAACATCGTCGGCAAGCTCGGTATCGCCAAGGCGACCAATCCTGCACGCCTCATTTCCATGGCCAGCGGCCTGTTCCTCGCCGACACCGGCGCGGGCATGGTGCCGGTCGAAAAACCGATCATCCAGCAGGGCTACTTGGAGGGCAGTAATGTCTCTCCCCTGCGCGAGATGGTGGACCTCGTGAATATTTCCCGCGCTTACGAGGCCAACCAGAAGCTCATCCAGAGCCGCGACGGTATCATGCAGAAAACCCTCGATGCGGTCAGCTAACTAACCCCCCAGCCCCAATCCTATGAATCTTTCACTCTACTCGGCCGCCACGGGCATGGAAGCTCAGCAGCTCAACCTGAACACCATCGCGAACAACCTCGCGAACGTGAACACCCCGGGTTTCAAGCGCAGCACGATCCAGTTCCAGGACTTGCTTTACCAAAAGCCCCGCAACGCCGGTGCCGAGAGCGGCGGCGGCGACGTGGTCCCCACCGGCATTGAGGTGGGTAACGGTACGCGCGTCGCGTCCACCACCAAGATTTTTACCCAAGGCCAGCTCACCAACAGCGGCCAGCAACTCGATTTGGCGATTCAGGGCGACGGCTTTTACGAGGTGCAAAAGCCCGACGGCACCGTCGCTTACACCCGCGATGGTTCCTTTAAACTCAACTCGGCGGGTCAGGTTGTCACCACCGACGGCCGCCCCGTGCTCGGCGGTTTCCAAAACGTGCCCGCCGGCACCACCGCCATCAACGTCTCTGCGAGCGGCGTGGTCAGTTACCAAACCGCCAGTGGCACCACCACCTTTAACCTGACCCTGTCGCGTTTTGCCAATCCGGCCGGCTTGCAGAGTCTGGGCGGCAACCTTTACGCGGCCACCGGCGCCAGCGGCACGGCCGAGGTCGGCGCACCCGGTGAAAACGGCTTCGGCAGCGTCATGCAGGGCTACGTCGAGACCTCCAACGTCAACATCGTCGAGGAGATGGTTAACCTCATTGTCGCCCAGCGCGCCTACGAGGTGAACAGCAAGTCGATCCAAGCCTCCGACGAGATGCTGCAGAACGTTAACCAACTCAAACGCTGAGCCTTTCCCCCATGTCGCGCCGTTATCTTGTTCTCGGTCTGTTCTGCGCCCTCGCCACCTTCGGCCAGGCGCAGGTGCAAGCGGCTCCCGCTTCAGCCACCGGCGCAACCGCCAGTGCGCCCGACCCGTGGCTGGAGACGCTGTGCGCCTTGTTGACCGACCGCTATCAGGTCACCGGCCAGCTTAATCTCGCGTGGAACCGCCCGCGCCCGGCCGCCACCCCCGTCGAGGCCGATCTGGTGGTCGTAACCGCCTCCGCAGAATTGGCCCCGCAGATCCTGGTGACGGTGCGTGCAACCGACTCCGCCGGGGTGAAAAGCGACCACATGCTGGTGCTGCGCGCCGAGTTGTGGCGCGACGGCTGGATGGTGCGCGATCCCGTTACGGCCGGCTCGCGCCTTGATCCTTTGGCCCTCGATCCCCGCCGCTTCGACGCCTTGCGCGAGCGCGACTCCATTCCCGCAGACCCCAAACTGGATCTCAACTTCGCGCGCAACATGCCTATGGGCCGCTTGGTGGCTTGGCGCGATGTGGTGCGCCGCCCGCTGGTGCGCCGCGGCCAGGCCATGGAGGTCATCGCCACCTCCGGCGCGCTGACGGTCACCTTGAACGGCATCGCCCTCAATGATGCTGCCAGCGGTGAAACGGTGCGCGTGCGCAATCCTGACTCCAAGAAGGAGTTCGTCGCCCAGGTCGTTTCGGAGTCCCGCGCCACCATCCGCTTCTAGTCCTCAACCCCTCTTTTTTCTCCCATGAAAACCCGCCTGTTGCTCCTGTGTTTACTCCCCGTTTCGGCCGCCACCGTGCGCGCTGATTCGCTGTGGACGGCCGCCGGTTCACGCGAGCAGGGGGTCGCCACCCAGATCAAGGCGACCCAAGTCGGCGATATTTTGACCATCGTCGTGTCCGAGTCCGCCAACCAAACCGCCTCGCAGAGCAAGAGCAGCAGTTCGGCGAGCAACATGGACGCCTCGGTGAGCCAGTTCCTGTTCCCGTCCTCGGTGAGCAAGTTCGGCACCAAGGGCGGCGAGATGCCGGGCATCAAGTTCGGCGGTAGCAGCGATTTCAAGGGCGGCGGTGATGTGAAAAACTCCCAGACGATCAACGCCCGCGCCGCCGTGCTCGTCACCGATGTGTTGCCCAACGGCAACCTGGTCATCGCCGGGTCGCGCCGCATCACCTTTTCCGGCGAAACCCAGCATATCGTGCTCCACGGCCTGGTGCGCTCCGCCGACATCGCCAGCGACAACACCATCCAGTCGAGCAACATCGCCGACGCCCGCGTAGAGTTCATTTCCGAGGGCACGATGAGCGATGCAGCCAAGCGCGGCTGGTTGAGCAAAATCTACGAGAAGTTCCGCCCCCTCTGAGTTTTCTCCCGCCCGCCCCCGTTTTAACACATGCGCCGTTTACTCCTACTCCTTGGGTTGATCTCACCGCTCTTGCTTGAGGCGGCGCGAATCAAGGACATGGCCCGCCTGGCCGGACAGCGGGACAATCAACTGGTGGGTTACGGCCTGGTGGTGGGTCTGGCAGGCGACGGCGATTCCAACGCCCTGGCCACGCTCAGCTCGGTGGCCAACGTGCTGGAGCGCAGCGGCGTGAAGATCGACCCGACCCTGATCAAGGCCAAGAACGCGGCTGCTGTTATTCTCACCGCCGACATCGGCTCGTTCCTGAAGTCGGGTTCGCGCATCGACGTCACGGTTTCCTCGATGGGTGACGCCAAGTCGCTGCAGGGCGCGGTCTTGCTGCAAGCCCCGCTCTTGGGTGCGGACGGCCGGGTGTACGCGGTGGCCCAGGGCGCGGTGGCCGTGGGTGGCTTTTTGGGTGGTGCCGGTGGTTCCGGTGGCGCCACGGTCCAGAAGAATCACCCCACCGTGGGTATCATCAGCAACGGCGCGATTGTTGAGCGCGAAATCCCCGCCACCATCGTCCAGGAGGGGCGTATCTCCTTCAGCCTGTACAACCCCGATTTCACCTCCGCAGCCCGCATGGCCGATGCCATCAACGCGGTTTTCCCCACCGCCGACGCCTTGGCCCGCGATGCGTCGACCATCGACCTCAATTTGCCTCCCCAATATGTCGGCCGTGACGTCATGTTTCTGGCCGATGTCGGCGCGATTACAGTCACCCCGGACGCCATGGCGCGCATCGTCATCAACGAGCGCACGGGCACGATTGTCGCCACGGCACCGGTGAGCCTGTCGCATGTGGCGATCAGCCACGGTTCTCTCACTATCACGATCGCCTCGACGCCCACGGTTTCTCAGCCCGGTGCTCTGAGCGGAGGCCAGACGGCGATCACCAACACCACGAACACCGACGTGAAGGAAACCACGGGGCATTTCACCATGATTCCTGAAGCTCCCACGGTGGAAAAACTTGCCTCGGCGCTCAACACCTTGGGTGTGAGCACCCGCGACATGATGTCGATTTTCCAGGCACTCAAAAGCGCCGGCGCCCTCCAAGCCGACCTGATTATTAACTGATTACGGTCCCCCCAACTCCTATGTCTATCGATCCCCTTTCTGCCATTTCTTCCATCGACCGGTCCACCTCAATGCCCGGCGGTAAACTCAAAAACTCCCCTAAACCCACGGCTAGCGAACTGAACAAGGCGGCCCAGCAGTTTGAGGCCATCATGGTGCGCCAGCTGTTGTCCCCGGCGATCGAGCCGATGATGAACGGCGGCGTCGGTGGCGAAAAATCCAAATCCGGGGCCGGCGGCGGTGGTGGCGTTTACGGCTACATGCTCACCGACACGCTGGCCAATTCCATCGCGCAAGGTGGCGGACTCGGCCTGGCCAAGGTGATCAGTCGGCAACTCTCTCCCGCGACCCCGGTCGCTCAACCCAAATGACCTCACATCCTTTCATTCCCCTGGTGGAATTGCTACGTGCCGAGCTGGCCGGTTACGGCGGGCTGCTGGCGCTGTTTGATGAACAACAAGCTCAGTTGTGGCGCCGCGAGGTGCAGGCGGTGGCCGACACCTCGTTGGCCATCGAGCAAATTGCCGCTGAAACCGCCCGCCACCGCCTTGAACGCGAGGCCTGGGTGGCGCGTTTTGCCACCGGCAAAGGCCAGCCCGCCGAGACCAACCTGCGCCGCCTGTTGGAGTTTTTCCCGGCTGACCAGCAGCCCCTGCTCGGCGCGCTCATCGACGAGATCAATCACCTGTTGCACCGGGTGCGCCGCCGCGCCCGCCAGAACCACTCGATTTTGGCCCGTGCCGTCGAGTTGCACCGCGACGCCCTGGCGACGTTGCACCCCGCCGCCCGGCCGCGCACCTACGCGCCCTCGGGACGCATCGGATCGCTCGCCGGCCCGGCCGCCACCCTGCAAGCCGCCGGTTAACGCCCGGACCACCGGGGAATCGGTAGCGCGGGCCCAACGGAACGCTGAGCTCCAGCTCGGCTCCGTGCAGCACAGCGAGAACCCGCAAAGGCCGAGCTGGAGCTCAGCGTTCCGGCCGAAGCCTCGCCAGCACGTCCGCACCAACGTTCAACGTCCAACATCGAACGTTCAGCGTCCAGTGCCTCCCGGAGTCCTCCGCAATCGGTCATGGGTCATTGCCCCTTTTTCGCCCCGCCTCTGAGCCCCGGGGCAGTTTTTTCCCCCTATCGCCCCCTGGGCGGCCAAAGCCCTCAGCTTAATTTTTAACAAATTGCCGATTCGTGTAGTTAGAGATGTGGCATTGGCTCTGCTTAGTCCCTTGGCATGAATCCCGGACTCGCCCCCAGCACCCCCAGCGCACCCCTGCTGGAAGGCCGCTTGTCCGCCCCTGTCGCCGCCACCTGCTAACGCCTTTCTCCCCCTCGACCCCACACCATTATGGCCGGTCTATTTGGCACGCTTAACCAGTCCGTTCAGTCCCTCCATGCCCAGTCCATCGGCATTGAGGTAGCGGGGCGCAATCTGGCCAACGTCAACAACCCCGATTTCTCCCGCCAACGGGTGGTCTTCGGTGACCGCGGCACCGTTATCACCCCCCAGGGCGCGCAATCGCTGGGTATCGAGGCCAAGTCCGTCCAGCAGATCCGCGACTTCCTGATCGACCAGCAGGTCAGCCGCGAGACCGCCTCCTTGGCTAGCCTCACGGCCGAGAATGATATTTACTCTAAAACCCAGGCCGCTTTGGGCGAGTCGATCGATAGTACCAAGAAGGCAACTTCCCCTGCCGCCGGCATGTCGGGCGTCGTTAGCGGTTTTTTCAACGCTTTCAAGGCCTTCGCCGCCAGCCCCACCGACATGGGCCAGCGTCAGAATCTGATCCAGCAAGCCGGCATCCTCACCGACCGCTTCAACTCCACCGATGAGCGCTTGGCGCAGGTGCAAGCCGCCGCCGGCACCAACATCGCCGCTGATGTCGCCACGGTGAACGACTTGCTGGCCAACGTCGCCTCGCTCAACAGCCAGATCGGCGGTCTGGAAATCAACGCCGTGGGCACCGCAGTCCACCTGCGCGACCAGCGCCAAGCCGCCATCGAAAAACTCGCCGGGCTGATCGGTGCCGAGACCGCCCCGAATGCCACGCAAGTGGGCCAAGTGGATGTGTTTGTGCGCGACGGCAGCGGCAATGCGATCACCCTGGTCAGCCTGGCCTCGGTGAACAACCCGGTTAACTACATCGGCACGGGTTTAACCGCCGGCACCAGTGGCACGCCGATCGCCCTGACTTCCGGCAAGGTCAACGGTTTGTTCAAGGCCCGCGACGGCGCGGTGCAAGACTTGCGCGACAGCCTCAACACCTTCGCCGGCCAGATCGGCCTCGCCGTCAACACCGCCTATAATCCCCTCAGCACCCCCGGGGCTAATTTCTTCACGTTCACCACCGGTTCGGCTGCTTCCACTCTCACTGTGGCGGCCGGTCTCACCCCGGCTACCCTCAAAGCATCCAACGGTGCGGTCGGCGACAACACCCTGGCCGCCGCAGTGGCCGCGCTCGCCTCGCGCTCCTTCGCCGTCACCTCGGGCGACGCCATCGACGGCACCTTTAGCCAGTATTTTTCGGGCGTGGTCAGTGATTTCGGCCGCACTGTGGCCAGCACCTCCAACCGTCTGGAGGACCAGTCCACCATCACCAAACTGGTCAACCAGCAGCGCCAGAGCCTCAGCGGCGTTTCCATGGACGAGGAAATGGCCGATCTGCTCAAGTATCAGCGCGCCTTCGAGGCCTCCTCCAAAGTCATTTCCATCATCGACGGTCTGATCGACATCGTCGTCAACCGCCTAGGCAGGTAACCCCAAAGCCTAGCTCATCCTCGCTCCTAAAACACCATGAGAATTTCCACCGCCAGCACCTCCACCGCCGTCCTCATTCAACTGCAAAAGTTGAGCGGTCGCCAAGCCGAGCTGCAGAACCAGGTCGCTACCGGCCAGCGCATTTTCCTGCCCGGCGACGACCCCTCCGCCATGGGCCGGGTGATTTCCGCCCAGATGGAGCGCAGCGCGGTCGCCCAGTATTCGCGCAACGCCGACACCGCCTTGGCGTATTCACAGACCTCGTATGCGGCCCTCGCTCAATTTAAGAAACTCTCAGACCGCGCGGGCGAACTCGGCGTGCTGGGCACCGGCAGCATCGGCACTGCTGCGATGAAAGCCTACGGTGCCGAGGTTAACCAGTTGCTCGAACAGGCCGCCACGGTGGGTAACACCCGCTCGCGCAACGACTACATCTTCTCGGGCACCGCCGTCACCACACCTCCCTTCACACTCACCCGCGACGTCACCGGCAAAATCACGGGGGTCGCTTATGCGGGCGATGCCGGTGAAATTTCTGTGCCGCTGGGCGACGGAACCTCGATCAAACCCTCGACGGGTTCGGCCACCAACAACGGCTTGGCCGCTTTCATGACTCAGCTGATCGCCCTGCGCGACGCGCTGAACACGGGCAGCACCGCCGGCGTGCAGGCCACGCGCACCAATTTAGATACGTCCGAAAACCTTCTGGTTTCCGCTCTCAGTGAACACGGCGCGGTCCAGCTGCGCATCGAAGTTGCCAAGGCCCAACACAAGGCCCGGGGCGACGAACTGGACCGTCAAGTTTCCCTCGAGGCGGATGCTGATCTGCCCTCAACCATTGTTAACCTCAACCAGACCACGCAGGCCTACGAGGCGGCATTATCCTCTTCCGCGACCTTGCTGAAACTGTCGCTGCTCGATTATATTAGGTAACTTTACTTTTTTCGTACCCACCCATGAAAGTCCTAGCCGAATCACCCCAACTGCAAGACCTCGAGGCTCCACCCACGTTGGACCTCAGTTTCCCCACCGGCATCGTCGGCTTCCCCGAACACCACCGCGGCGAGATTTTCCACTTTGCCGACCAATTGCCGTTCCAGTGGTTGCGCCTGCATGGGCCGTCCCCCCTGCACTTTGTGGTCATCGATCCGGCCGGACTGCTGCCCGACTACACCCCCGAGTTGTTCGACGATGACGCCAACGCCCTGGGAATCACCGAAGCCTCTGATGCCCTGTTATTCAACATTGTCACGGTCCGCGATCAGTCCTCTACTGCTACCGTGAATCTCGTCGGCCCCATTATTGTTAATCGACATACGGGGGTCGGCCGCCAGGTCGTCATCGCCAACCACGCGCAATACAGCGCCCGCCACCCCCTCGTCACCGCCAGCTGATCTCAGCCATGCTTGTTCTTACTCGAAAGGTTAATGAAGCCATTGTCATCGGTGATAACATCGAGATCCGCATTACGCGCATCGATGGAGACACGGTGAAAATCGGCATCCAGGCCCCTCGCGAGATCTCGATCGTGCGCAAGGAGGTCCTCATTGATATCGCGGCGAGCAATCAAGCCGCCGCCGTTTCCACCCCCGCCGCCGGCGGAGCTGGTTCCCGCATGCCCTCGCTGCCCCGCCTGGTCGCCCCGACCCGGTCAGCCAAGCCCTGAACACTCGACCCCATTCACCCATGTCCCCTCTCGGTACCACCCAACAATCCCTTTTTCTCGCCGCTGG
Source organism: Opitutus sp. (assembly GCA_024998815.1). Classification (NCBI taxonomy): domain Bacteria; kingdom Pseudomonadati; phylum Verrucomicrobiota; class Opitutia; order Opitutales; family Opitutaceae; genus Opitutus; species Opitutus sp. The sequence continues at coordinate 675,890 of JACEUQ010000002.1, read as the reverse complement.
ACTCGGCCGCCTTCAATCCCTCAACGACGCCGCCTCCGCGCGGGTTTCCTCCGGCAAACGCATTGATACCCCCGCCGCCGATGTCGCGGGCGTGGGTATGGCCGCCAAACTTGATGGCCAGCAGGCCCGTCTGCGTGGCGTGGAAATCAACCTGCAAAACGGTGTCAGCCGCATGCAGTCCACCGCCGGCCAGCTCAACACCATCTCTCGCGTGGTGACCCGCCTGAGCGAACTCTCGGTGCTCGGCTCCAATGCGACGCAGGATGCCAAGAGCCGCTCGCTCTATCAGGTCGAGTTCACCAAGTTGCAGGATCAGCTCCGCCAGACCATCGGTGGCACCACGGCCGAAATCGGTGGCACGGCTGATGTGAGCAACCCGTCGGGCACCTACAACGGCACGCGCCTGTTTGGTGCGGCTGCCGCCGAGACGCTGTCGGTGGGTTTGCAAGCCGACGAGCAGATCACCCTGCCGTCGATGAATCTGAGCAACGGCGCCATGGGGGCGCTGATCAGCCAGGACGCCTCGGGCAACTACACGACGACGATCGCCAGCCTCGGGGCCGGCACGACGATCAACGACGCCCTCACGCAGACCGGCCAAGTGTTGGCCAATGTGGGCGCGGTGCAGAGCCGCATCGATTTCTCGGTTAACATTGCCGCGACTGCCAGTGCCAACCACGAAGCCGCGCTTTCGGTCATTCGCGATGCGGATTTGGCGACCGACGTCACCGCGATTTCCCGCCTCAACATGCTCCGCGACGCCCACAACGCCATGTTGGCCCAGTCGCGTGATTCCGGTGCCAAGTTGATCGGCCTGCTCTCGCGCAACTAAGCCGAGTAACGAGGATTTATAAGCCTTTGGATGCTGACCTCGGAGGTGGCGCGAAAGCGCTGCTCCGAGGTTTTTTTATGGCTTATACTCATTGGCTTTTGAGTTAAGTGTTTACGGCATCCTTGAGCTCACGCTCAAGGCCACACGCTTCGCGAACACGTTCTTCGAGCTCACGCTCTTCGCAATCACACGCTTCGCTAACACACTCCCCGTGGCCTTGAGCGTGAGCTCAGGGTGGTATCCTCTCTCCAGCGACCAGGTTAATTAATCCCACCTTGATCGCGAATTGGTATTAGTAGGCTGTCACCATCGAGTTGTCGCATCAGCAACCACGTGCAATCAACGCCCCGACTTCGATCCTTTTAGCCGCGAAAGATCGCAGTGATCGCATAGAAATACGCAGGCTTGTTCTTTGCGTTCCTTGCGTTCTTTCGCGGCTAAACTGCTGTGGTTTCATCCGACACGGTGAATGTTACTGTCAGGCAAACACACCCGCCCGCCCCGCGCCTCCCTGTTTTGCGCTTGGGTTCACTTAAAATTTAAGACCCGAGCCTTCCGTGCCGATTAGGGGGGTAAGTTTTCTGATGCGATCCCTGTTTCTATCCCTGTCGTCACCTTGGGTGGCGTCCCTGTACGGCGTTGATGCGGCGCCGGGACCGGGCTGTAAGCTACACTTTTCGGAGGGTTGCCGATGAGCGTGCCACCCCTTCAACCGGGCGAATCCGCTTCTGTGTTACCGCCTTTGGACGGGGATCAGGCGCTGCTCGATGCCATGGCGGCTTCAGCTGAGGGTTCGGGCGTTTTGATCAGTCCCGATGGCCGGGTGCTGGCGGTGTCGGCCCAGGCAGGCTTGAGCGTCGGTGAGGATTTTTTTGCCGGGTGCACGCCGGAGCTTGGCTCAGGTTTGAGGCAACTGATGGCGGGCGAACGCGCGTTGTTTACCTACGATTACATTCGCAGCGAATCCGATGGTTGGCGTGTCCGCGTGCGCGCGTCGCCGTGGCGGCGGCCCGACGGCTGTGGCGCTTTGTTGATCCAAACCGCACGCCCCAATGAATCACGGGTGCAGTCGGCGCGGGATTTGGAGCTGAGCAATAGCCGGTTGAGCGAGGCGATCGCCCATGCCAACGATATGGCTGCTCAAGCCACCGCGGCCAATCAGTCCAAGAGCATGTTTCTGGCGAACATGAGCCATGAGCTGCGCACGCCGATCAACGGGGTGATGGGCATGGTCGGGCTGCTGCTCGATACCCGGCTTGATGCCGAGCAACGCGGGTTTGCCGAAACTGCCCGGGTGAGCGGTGAAAACCTGCTGCAACTGATCAACGACATCCTCGATTTTTCCAAGATCGAGGCCGGTAAAGTGGAACTGGAGTCGATCGATTTTGATTTGTCGGAACTGATCGAGGAGTCGCTGGATTTACTCACCTTGCGAGCCCATGAGCGCGGGCTGGAGTTGGCGGCGGTGATCGCCCCGGGCACCCCGCTGCGGGTGCGCGGCGACCCAGGGAGGATCCGCCAAGTGCTGGTTAATTTGTTAGGTAATGCGGTGAAATTCACCGAGCGCGGCGACGTGGTGGTCCGCGTGGCGGTGCGCCCTTCGGATACGGGCACGCCGCTGATTGGTTTCGCGGTGAGCGACAGCGGGGTGGGAATCGCCCCAGAGCGCGCCGCCCATCTGTTTCAGCCGTTTACCCAGGCGGATTCCTCGACCACGCGGCGTTACGGCGGGACAGGGCTGGGGTTGGCTATATCGCGACAACTCGTTGAGTTAATGGGGGGTGAAATCACCCTGCAAAGCCGACCTGGGGTGGGCAGCACGTTTACGTTCGCCCTGCCGCTGCAGGTCCTGCAGCAACCCGAGCCGGTGCTCCGCCCGACCTGGGCAGGAAAACGAATTTTACTGGTGGAGTCGCACCGGCCCACGGCCGACCACATCGCTTTGTTGTTGGATGCCGGCGGTGCGCGCTGCGAGGTGGCGTCCTCGCTGGTGTCGGTGCTCGACCGGTTGAGCGCGCCGGAGGGGGCGGGTTGCGACGTGTTGATGTTGTCCGACCGGGTCTCGGGGGCGGCGGAGGCGTTGGCGGCCACCTTGTTGCCGCGCCGGGGGGAAGCGCCGCGGGTTCGGGTGGTGGTGCTGACGAGTATGGTGGGGCGGCCGGCGCTGGCTGGCGCTGCGGCGACGCTGCCCAAGCCGGTGCGCGTGGCCGCGTTAAATCGAACGCTGTCGGCCTTGTTCAGTCCGGTTGCCCCGGTGAAGCCAGCGCCGCCGCCGCCGGTCACGGGCAATCGGGGCGGGTGGCGTTTGCTCCTGGTTGAGGACAATTCGATCAATCAACGCGTGGCGCTGGCCATGCTTGCCCGGCTCGGCTACCGCGCCGATGCGGTTGCCAACGGCCGCGAGGCGGTCACCGCGCTGTGCCGCGTCCCGTACGATCTGGTGCTCATGGATTGCCAGATGCCCGAGATGGATGGCTATGAGGCCACCCGCGCGGTGCGCGCCAGTGGCAGCCCCGTGCTCAACCCCGCCATCCCGATTGTCGCCATGACGGCCAACGCCATGCAGGGCGACCGCGAGCGTTGCCTCGAATCGGGCATGAACGATTACCTCACCAAGCCGATCAGCACCAAATCCTTGGCCGAATGCCTTTCGATGCACCTCGCCGCCTTGGCCACCCCTAACGAAACCCCGCCGGCAATCGCCTGGGCGGAGCTGCTCGAGGGGCTGGGCGGCGATGTCCCGCTGGCCCATGAGATGCTCAGCCAGTTCTGCGGGGAGGTGACCATTTACTTTGAGCGTGCCTGTGCGGCGCACGCAGCGGGCAACACGGCGCTGTTAACCCGTATCCTGCGCAGCCTCAAGGGGGCGTCGGTTAATTTCTCAGCCAAGGGCCTGCATTTCGCCGCCGCCGAGGCCGAGTCCGCCCTGGCTCACGGCCTCGATATGACGCCCCTGTTCGCCGCCCTTGACGCGCAAATCAAAGCGGTGCTCGCCGACCATGCGTTGCGCCTCGACAGCACGCGTCCCGATGTGGTCAATCGGGGACCCTGATGACCGCCGATTTGTCCACTCTCCCCGTCGTTATTTTGGTCAACGATGATCCGCTTCAATTGGATTTACTCACGGGCATGCTCGGCCAGCAGCCCTGGCAGGTGGTGGCCTGCCGTTCGGCCAACGAAGCGCTGCAGGCGATGTCGCGCCATCAGCCCGCCTTGGTCATCACCGACCTTTACATGCCCGACATCGACGGGTGGGCGTTCTGCCGGATGCTGCGCTCGGCCGCTTACAAGCGCTTTAACCTGACGCCTATCCTGGTGCTCTCCGGCATTCTGGCCAGTGAAGAGGCCGCGGAAATCGCCTCCGAGCTTGGCGCCACGGATTTTTCCCCGTTGCCCGTCGAAGCCGCACTTTTGCGTGAGCGGGTTCGCATGCTGATCGAAACCCCTCCGCTGACTCCTGCGTGGAAGGTGTTGCTAGCGATGGCAGCCGGGCCCGAGGCCGACGCCGTCCGGGCGGTGTTTGGCGCCCAGGGCTGCGAGGTCAGCCAGGTTGAGGACATCGCGGCCGTCGACGACGTGCTTTCACACGAACCCTGGGAAGCGGTGATCTGCGACCTCGATTTGCCTGATTGCTCGATGGCGCTGGTTCGCATGTGGATCGCGGCCACGCCGCACTCAGCCTTCGTACTGGTCACCGCCAATCCTGACCCGCAGGCGGCGGTCACGTCCATTCGGGCAGGGGCGAGCGTGCACACGCGGAGGCCCTATGCACCCGACTACCTGTTCGGGTTGTGCGAACTGGCCCGGCAAAAAAATTCGCTCATCCGCGCGCAACGCATGTTGGAGCTGCGAACCGTCGAGTTGCGTAACTCCGATCGGCTGATCCAGTCCATTCTGGATTCTTCCGACCAGGTTTACTTGGTGATCGACCGGTTGGGCGGCGTCGAGATGGCCAATCGAGCCGCTCGCCAGATCGCCGCCGAAATCCTGCCTCACTTGGCTCAAAGCGAGGATGCCGCCGTCGCACAACTGCCCGCGCTGTTGAGCGACCGCACCAAGCAAAGTCTCGCGCTGGCCATGGTCGGGCAAGTGGTGCACCACGACTCCGCAGTGAGTGATGCCTCCGGCCGCCGCCGGCGTTTTATGGTCCGCTACACGCCCTTGCCCGACGCCGATGGGCGCACCGCTCGGGTGTGCTTTAACGCCCAGGACATGACCGCGCGTATCGAGGCCGAGGATGCGCTCCGGCTGCGCAACCACGCGCTCAGTTCCATTTCCCAAGGTGTACTCATCACCGATGCCGAACTAAATGTGACCTACGCCAATGACAGCTTCGTTGGCATGACCGGCTTTAGCCGCAGCGAGATCATTGGTTTGCGGTGCGGCTTTTTGCATGCGGAGCGCACCGATGCCGAAGCGCTCGCCGACATACGCCGCAAACTCGATGCCGGCCTGCCGTTTTCCGGCGAGGTGTTGGATCAGCGTAAAAACGGCGAGTCATTCTGGAGCGAGCGCTCGCTCACTCCGGTCAAGGACGCACAGGGCACCGTTACCCAATACGTCGGCGTGCAGCGCGACATCACGGATCGCAAGCGTCAGCAGGACGAACTGCGCTACAGTCAGGCCCGGTTGCAGGCGCTCTTTGATCACTCCAACGATGCGATCATGCTGGTTAACGACTCGGGGCGTTACGTGGAGGTGAATCCAGCTGCCTGCGCACTGCTCGGTTATAGCCGCGAGGAACTGCTCAAGCTCGGGGTGGGCGAGATTTTCAGCAAAAGCGAACACGGGTTGGCCGAGGGTGCCTGGCACGAGTTTTTAGAGACCGGCACCCAACGCGGTGAATGCTCCCTGCGCCGCAAGGACGGCACCCTTTCGCGCGCTGATTACAGTGCCATTGCGCATATCCAAAACGGGCTGCACCTGACGATTTTTCGCGACGTTTCCGAGAGTCATGCGCTCCAGTCCCAGCTCCTGCGCCAGCAGCGGCTTGAAAGCGTTGGCCGCTTGGCCAGCGGTGTGGCCCACGACCTTAATAATATCCTCACGCCCATTCTTATGGCGCCTGCCATGCTGCGCGGTTTTGTCACCGACGCCGGTGCGCGCATGCTGCTTGAATCGATGGAATCGGGGGCGCGGCGCGGGTCGGCCATCGTTCAGCAATTGCTGGCCTTTTCGCGTGGCGAGGCGGGCGAGAAAGTCCGTCTGGACCTGCAGAAAACTCTGCGCGAATCGTGCGCGATCATGCGGGAAACCTTTCCCAAGAGTGTTGCCGTCGAGTTTGCCCCGGCGGCGGGCGATTTTTTTGTCGTGGGCGACCCCAATCAGCTCCAACAGGTGGTGTTGAATCTGGCGCTGAACGCGGCCGATGCCATGCCGCGCGGCGGGCGGTTGGTGCTGAGCTTGGAGGCGGTGGAGATTTCCCCGGGCGCAGCTGCTCGCGACCCGGAGCTGATTGCGGGTCGTCACGCCGTGTTGACCGTGGTCGATCACGGCACCGGCATCGCACCTGAAATCCTCGACAAGATTTTCGATCCGTTTTTCACCACCAAGCCCTTCGGCCAGGGCAGTGGACTCGGTCTTTCCGTCGTTCTTGGAATCGTGCGCTCGCACGGCGGTTTTGTCCGTGTGACCAGTCGTGTTGGTGTGGGCACGATCTTCAAAGTGCACCTACCGCTGCAAGCCGACGTGCTTGCTACGAGCCCGCAGCCGGCGAAGGTGCCAGCGGTTAACCGACTGCCCCCGGCCGGGGCGGGGCGCACGGTGTTGGTCATCGATGACGAGGCCGATGTGCGCGATATCATCCGGCTCACCCTCAGTCACGAGGGTTACCGGGTGATAGGTGCAGCGGGGGCCGATGCGGCCTTTTCCCAGCTGCAAGCCTGCGGCGGGCGCGTGGATTTGATTCTCACTGACCTGTCGATGCCCGGGGTGTCGGGGGTCAAGCTGATCGAAATGTTGCATGGTCGGCACCCCGAGCAGCGTATCTTGGTGATGACGGGCAATGGGGCCAATTGTTCGGTGGTGCCCAAGTTGCGCGATCTGGTGTGCGGGATTCTGCCCAAACCCTTCGAGGTTTCGACCTTGGTTCTGGCGGTCAACCAGGCCCTGCAATCACCCGCTCTGTAACGGGCGTAATTCCAATCGGCGATCAGGCTGAGCCGATAACCGAAATGGGCCGGGGACGGCCAACGCTACGCGGGAGCGCTGAATTGGCCGAGACGGCCAACCCTACACGGGAGCGGGAACTGTAGGGTTGGCCGTCCCTGGCCAAAAGCCGCGATAGGCTAAGTTCTAACGCTAATTACTAAGTGTTTTGCTTATAGGGATAAAGTTTCGGCCTAAACAACCGATAGGAAAGTCCAGTACTTCCTGTTGGCTCCTGCGGGCCAGCGCGGCCGTTTTCTCCAACCCCATCACACCCGTTTATCCCGTCATGAAATTAGGTAATAAAATCGTCTCCATTGTCCTCGTTGCCATCGTAGTTAGCGTCTCGGCTGGTTTGGTGGTCCAGCACCGAGTTATCCGCGATCAGGGCATCGAGCTCACGCGGGGTACGATGCGGGCTGCCATCGTCGAGGCCGAGAATGTGCGCGGGACCATTTCTTCGATGAGCAGTGCGGGCGCGTTCGATATGCCCAAGCTGCTTGAGGAGTTTAAGCGCACGGGCGACCTACGAAAGTCGACCCTCTACAAAACCGTACCCGTGGTTGCCGCCTGGGATGCCATTCAAAAGGTAGCCGACGACAATAACTGGGATTTTCGCGTGCCCAAACACAATGCGCGCAACGAAAAGAATACCCCGACTGCGGACGAAGAGCGGATCCTTGCGATATTGGAGCACGGCGATGTGCCGGAGTATTTCCACGTCGATAAAGCGGCCAATAAAATCATTTTAGCTCGGCCGATCAAGTTGACCGCCGATTGCTTGAGCTGCCACGGCGACCCCAAAAACAGCCCCACTGGCGATGGGTTGGACATGGTGGGTTTTAAAATGGAAAATTGGAAGGCGGGTGAAGTCCATGGTGCCTTCGTGCTGCACGCGACGCTCGACAACGTCGATGCTGTCGCCCGCGCCGGCATGATCAAAACCTCACTGTGGGTGCTGCCGGTGGCGGCCCTGGTGGGGCTCGGCGCATTGTGCTTCGCGCGCAAAACGATCATCCGTCCGCTCGAAGCGTCCATCGCCGTGATCGACGCCGCCAGCGCTCAGGAGGAGTCCTCGGCCCGGGAGATTTCCACCGCGTCGCAGCGCCTCGCCGAGGGCGCCAGTGAGCAGGCCGCCTCCTTGGAGGAAACCAGCGCCTCCTTGGAGGAGATCTCCAGCATGACCCAGCGCAACGCCGAGCATGCCGGTAATGCCGAGGGGATCGCCGCCCAAACCCGCAGCGCCGCCGACAGCGGTACCGCCGACATGGAGGAGATGGTCCGTGCCATGGGCGAGATCAAGGCGGCCTCCGATAACATTTCAAAAATCATCAAAACGATCGACGAAATCGCCTTCCAGACCAACATCCTGGCGCTGAACGCCGCCGTGGAAGCCGCCCGTGCCGGCGAGGCCGGAGCCGGGTTCGCCGTCGTGGCTGACGAGGTGCGTTCACTTGCTCAACGCTCGGCCCTCGCTGCCAAGGAGACCGCCGACCGCATCACGGCCTCGATTGAGAAAAGCGAACATGGTGTGCGGGTGAGCAACAAAGTGTCGACCAGCCTTGCCGACATCGCCGACAAGGCCCGCCGTATGAATGAACTGGTGCGTGAAATCGCCTCCGGTTCTACCGAGCAAAGCCAGGGTATTGCCCAAGTGAACACGGCAGTGAGCCAACTCGACGGGGTCACCCAGACCAACGCTGCGGCTGCCGAGGAATCGGCTTCTGCCTCCGAGGAACTCAGTGCGCAGTCGATCGAATTGAAGGCAGCTGTTGAGCAACTGGTGATGATTGTCTCTGGTGCCTCAGCTCGTGCCAAACCGACAAACGCTCCGGATAACATCCCGCCGGCACCCGGAAAACCGGGCAAGACGCATTCAGCGGCTGCACCCGTTGTGACCAAAAAAGTGACAAAGCCTAGCGCGAAGAGCGGCGGCGGTCCCGCCACCTCGGGTAATGATACGCTGAGCTTCCGCGATTGAGGTGTAGTCGATAAATAAGGGGACGAGTCGGAGGGACGAACCCGGCCCACACGGAGGTCGTCCCTCCGTGTGGGCCAGCGCGGGATTTTTTACGGGAACGGGCTCGCGCAGGCGAACGGGTTCCCTTTTTTTCTCCTCATGCCTTTTTTCATTAAACAGCCGGAGAAGTCTTCGACTAATGTGTCGCCGCTGTTGGATTCCGCTTGGCTGGCCTTTCTCGATAATGCGCCGGCGATGATCTGGATCGGTGACCCACGGGGGCGGTTGATTCACCTCAATAACACCTGGTGCAAAGCCACCGGAATAGATATCGCACGTTATCAGGGAAATCATGTTTGGGATGTGGTCCATCCCGTCGATCGCGGGCGTCTTGCAGAGGCCGCTGATGCCTTTGCGGGGGAATCGATTTCTTATGAGTACCGGTTACGGCAAGCCGATGGCAGTTATCGCTGGGTGCATGAAAACGTGCGTATTTGGCGCGACGATCAGGGGATGACGTTGGGCTATATCGGCAGCGCCACGGACATCCAGGGGCAGCGCGATCAAGAGCAGTACTTGGCAATCATCGCCATGCGTCAGACCTCGCTCACGTACTTTAGCCGTTTGGTGGTGGAAGTGGCCTCGCCGGCGCAGGTCAATAGCGAGGCACTGCGTTTGTTTTGCGAGCATCTGGCGGTCCCGGCAGCCGTCCTGGTGATTCAGGCCGATGAAGGCGGTGCGCTTGGGGTTGCCGCAGTGCATGGACTCGACGAATCCACGCCGTTGCCGCAGCTCTCTGAACTTACGCCGACGGGCGACACGCTTGATTATCCCGAGGACGCGCAGTCATTCCCGCTGTTACATTCCTGGATGAGCGAAGCGGGTTGGAGCGAAGGGGTGGCGGTGCCGCTTGATCCGCAGGCGCCCCAGGTGGGGTGGATCATTGGCTTGCGCGCCGAGCCTGGTGCCGGCCCGATCGGGCCTCTGCATTACGCCCGCGATCTGGTGAGTATTTTGGCGATCACCCACGCCCGCCATCGCACGCAATGCAAGCAGCGCGAGGGCGAGGAGCGTGCCCTTCAATTACAAAAAATGGAGGCCGTGGGCCTGCTCGCTGGTGGTGTTGCCCACGATTTTAATAACCTGCTCACCGCCATTCGCTGCTTCGCCGAATTGTTGCGCGACGAACTTCAGGTGCCTGAACAGCAGGCTAAGGTGGACGACATCCTGCATGCCTCCAGTCGCGCGAGTCATCTGGTGCGGCAATTGGTGTCGTTTAGTCGCCAAGAGGTGTCTCAGCCCGAACCGGTCGATTTAAACTGCTTGGTTGATAGCTTGCGCGGGTTTGTCCGCTCGGTGCTCAGCGAACACATCCGCATTAACATCGAGCCCTGCGTCCAACCCGCTTGGTGTCGCGCCGAAAGTAAGCAACTTGAGCAGGTGATTTTTAATCTCTGTTTGAATGCTCGCGACGTGATGATCACCGAGGGCGTGCTCACGTTGCGCATAACCTGTGGAGAACAAGCGGGGCGCGATGGGCGCGGCGTGCGGCTGTCCGTTGCGGATACCGGTGGCGGCATACCCGAAGCGGTTCGCGCCAAGCTCTTTCAACCTTTCCACACGACCAAAGCACCCGGTCGAGGCACCGGGCTTGGGCTGGCCACCTCACTGGGAATTGTGCGCAGCTTTGGCGGTGATCTGACCTATGAGACCGAGCTGGGCAAGGGCACGGTTTTCCATATCGATCTGCCTGAAATCGCGGATCCGCTCGCTGGATACGACGAGGATGTGGCGACGGGCTCAGCGCCGATAGCGGGCGTGCGTATCCTGCTGGTTGAGGATGATGATCTGGTGCGTATGGTGACCCAGATGATGGCCACGTCTTTAGGGCATCACGTCACCGCGTATAGTGACAGCCGGGAAGCGTGTGCTTGGGCTGAGCAAAACGGCTTGGCCGATATTGACCTATTGGTGACTGATATCGTCATGCCCGGTTTGGACGGACACGGGCTTTCCACTCGCCTGCGGCAGATCAAGCCCTCGTTGAAAGTCTTCTACATGTCGGGCTACGTGGATGATCCGGCCACGATCGAGGCGATGGCGCAGCCGGGAATTTTCTTTCTGGCGAAGCCGTTCTCCAGTGATGAGTTCAGCCGCAAGCTGGCGGCCGCGTTGCAGGCCAGCGGGTGAGTGCGGGGTTGTCGGTGTAGATCGTCGGAGCAGGGGCCGAGGGATGGCCCACCTCCGTGTGGGCTGGGTCGAGCACGGACCGAAAAGTAGCGCAGACTTCCAGTCTGCTTCGGGGGGCGGAATGGAGTCGGCGCGGAGCAGACTGGAAGTCTGCGCTACTTTCGGCGGGAGCCCGGACGACACGGAGGTCGGTGCTCCGGGGAGGGGGCGAACGCTGCCCGCCTTCCCGCGGATCGTCGTGAGCCTAATCGCGGAAGCTCAACGACTCGGATCCAGAGGATTGCGAGGAATGGCTGGTGGAGTGGGTTTGGGCCTTTTTAACGGCGGGAACATGCCGGTCCGGTTTCATTGCGCTCGGGGCAGCAGGAACGTGCGTTTGGGCCTGTTGCGGCGCAGGTGTCACCTCGGTTTCAGTCGGTCGTGGCGGGTGCCCTGAGGCGGATTTAAGTCCTGCCAAGGCCGCCAGTTGATCGGCAGCTGCACTCAGCTCGGCTGATTGGGCATTGAGCTCTTCTGCCGACGATGCGGTTTCTTCCGCCCCAGCGGCGTTGGCCTGCGTGACTTTATCCATCTGGCTGATGGCATTGTTGATTTGCGCCAGGCCTTCGCTCTGTTCGTGGGAGGCGGTGGCGACTTCGGTAACGAGGCGGTCCACTTCGCGGTTCTTTTCCAGAATCTGCTGAAGCCCGGCTGCTACGCGCACGGTCAGTTCCACGCCCTGAGCGCTGCGAGCGGATGCGTCGGCGATTTTGTCGGCGGTTTCCTTGGCGGCCAGCGCCGAGCGCTGGGCGAGCGAGCGCACTTCGTCGGCCACCACCGCAAAGCCCGCTCCGGCCTCACCGGCACGGGCGGCTTCCACTGCGGCGTTGAGCGCCAAAATGTTGGTCTGGAAGGCGATTTCGTCGATGGTCTTGATGATCTTGGCGATGTCGTTGGAGGATTGCTGGATCGCATTCATGGCGGCTTGCAAACGCTCCATTTCGGCGGCACCGGATTCGGCGGCGCTGCGTGCTTGATTTGACGAGGCTTTGCCCGACTGGGCGTTCTCGGCGTTGCGTTTGGTCAGGCTGGAGAGCTCCTCGACAGAGGAGCTGATTTCCTCGAGCGAGGCGGCTTGTTCGCTGGCTCCTTCAGCGAGGGATTGGCTGGAGGCGGAAACTTCGCCTGCGGCAGCTGCTACTTGTGACGCGCCTTGGGTGATCGATTCGGTGGTCGCGGTGAGGACCCGGTTGATGCTGCGGATGATAAAGCCGGAGATGGCCAGCGCGAGTAGAAGAGCCCCGGCCAAGCCGCCGATGAGGATTTTTTCGGATTGTTCGACGTTGCTCACGATGCCGGTAATGTCGTCTATAAGGCGGGATTGGTTTAGTTGTCCCAAGGCATTGAGTTGGACGCTGATGTCGGCATAAACCGATTCCATCGTGCCGGCGGCCATCTCCTTGGCTTCGGCCATCTTGCCGGCGTTGCTGAGCTCCAAAACGGCGGTAAATTCTTTAACGAAGAGCGCCCGATCTTTGGTGAATTGATCGAATATGGAGCGGGCAGCAGGATCGGTGATCGATTGATCGTATTTAGTTATGAAGCCACTGATGATCTCGCGGTTTTTCGCTATTTGGGCGTTGATCTCGGCTTGTTCGGTGCCGCGAAGGTGTTTTTGGACCAACTTATAATTTTCACCGATCACCTTATTTATTTGGACGATAGCCAAGGGGCCGTTGACGAGGTCTTTTCCATTGAGGTTGACCTGATTGAGGGCCTTCAACGCGACAAGCCCGATGGCGGCGGTGAGAAGGCTTAAGGCAGCGAAGCCGATAGAAATACGGCGGCCAAGGGTGAGCTTTTTCATGATTTCAGGAGTGGTCGATTAAGGAGAAACGTACAGGCAGTGCCTTGAGGATGCCCTTATATCGTCCATAATCGTGGATACTTTAGCCGAACCGTTTTTTAGGGTGCGAACTCGGCGCATTTGAAATTCAGCTGTAGCCGCTTGAAGTAGCGCAGACTTCCAGTCTGCTCATCAGAAAAAGCAGGCTAGTAGGAGCCTCCTCGAAAAGCCTTTCGCAACGGGCGTATTCCCGCCCCGGCCGGCCACTGGGGACGCAAACAGCCCTGAACGGACTCGATTTACGTGTTCACGAAGGGGCGGCGGCCTAAAAACAGCCCCGGCCCCATCACTAAGGTCGCTTTTCCAACGGCGAAGTCCACGGCGGTTCGCTCCGGGGCTTTTACACCGAACTAATTGAGCCGATTTGGGTTAGCCGCGACGACCGAAACTACTCAGGCCGCCAAGGGCAGCGGCTTTTCCTGAGACTTCCTCGCGCGCACCAAAATCATCCGGTCAAAGTTGTGCGCGAGGATCTTCAGGGTCAGTTCGCTGCGCACCGCCGCCAACCCGCGACGACCCGGCCGGCCGAACCCGTGGTTGAACTTGAGCGTAAACATCAGCGACTCGATCGCGCTGCGCTCGGCGCGAAGCGTGATATAGTCTTGATGGTTCCATAGTTCCTCGCCGAGCAAGGCGCGCCCCTTGGCTCCGGAGATGCTCACCTTGGCCACCTTCAGCTCGTATGCCTGCGCCAGCCCTTCGGCGCTGGAGTAGCCGTCGTCGACGTTCGCGCTCGCCGGCACCAGGCCCGTGTTGGCGATATTCTGAATCAGCATGGGCACCAGTTGCTTGCAATCAGCCACGTTGCCCGCGTCGAGAATCAGCGCGGTGACAAAACCGGCGCGGCTACGGGCCAATTGCGGCTTGTAGCCAATCACCGGTTCCCGCCCGCCTTTTTCAATAAAAGCAGCACTGCGATCAGCCAGGCTGAGGACCCTTTCCCTCGACTTGGTCTTCACCCCATCGTGCACCCGCTCAAGGCTTTGCTGGATCGTCGTAACCACCGCGACCACGTCCCCGTGGATGCAGTCCAGTAGGTCTTCCGCGATCCGGCGCTTGGAGGGCCGCAGCTTGGCCAGTTTAACATTTGCTTCGGCCTCTGCGACTTCTACTTCGGTGAGCAACCTGCCGCCCAACTTGCAGGCTATTTGGTAAAACTGGTCGTAGAGCAGCCGGAGTTTTTGGGCTCGGCGGGGACCACTGCCCAGCAGGGCGATGGCGCGGGCGCTCTTTCGCAACTCCTCCAGCCAGTGGTCTTTGCAGCCAGCCTGCAGCGAGGTAAGCCCGACCTGGTCGAGCTTGCCGCCCAAGCGGTAGGCTCGCTCAAAGAGTCGATAAATGATACCGGAGTCTGTTGGCCAGCAACTGGATGCCTTGATCGCCGTGCTGTCCAGGGTGATATCGGTAAACGAATCGAGCCCTTCGGACAAAATACCGGCCAATTGGGCCCGGTGGATCAGGGCGAGAGTACTTTCACTCAGGCGATTTATCAGGGGGCCAACGGTATTAGGTGCAGGCAGCGTGTACCCCAAATCATCGAGCAAGGTGCGCAACGATGCCGATTCAAGCAGCACCATCCGGGGGCAGGCACCGTATTGCGACCCCAGGTAACCGGTGGCCATGGCCGTGATAAAAACCACAACAGCGGGGGTGCGCGGACGCCCTGCGGCGAGGAACTCGGCTTGCGTTTTTTCCGCCGTGCCTGACGCCGGCACGGCGAACAACGCCTCGGTCTGCGCCAGTTCGAACTCCCGGTCCTTCCGCCGTTCGCGCTTTTCCGCCATGGCGTGGGCGTCGAGATCGGCGGTCATGGCCACTTCGATTTCGGGGTGGGACCGCCAAAAGCGCTGTAATTGCAGTAAGAAATCACCAAAATCACTGCGCGCCGGGGTTGAAAAGAAGTCGCCGGAGGGATAAACGATCGATTCGTTACTTGATAATTTAACGCTGCTACTTATTTTGTTTCCTGTTTTCATGCAGTACAATACGGCACTTTTACGGAAAACTTAAATCACATAAGTTGTTTTTAATAAAAAACCCAAAAACCTTTTCGAGGAGGCTCTAGAAGCCTGCGCTACGTCGAGCCAATCTCGCCTATAACATTATTTGAAATGCTCTAGCGCGGACTCGCAGGTGCACCGGATTGCACGGGCTAGGGCGAGGAGTGGGGGAGGGGCCACCTGCTTGGGGGCTGAGCCAGCGTGAACGCTGCGCCGGTGGGATTACCCGAACACTCGATCCATCATCTGCACGAAGGCCGCTGGCGGACGCACGGGTTTACCAGAACGGTCGATAAACACGTGCAGGCTGGTGGCGGTGGCGATGAGCTCGTCGCCGCGATGCAGTTGGTACTCCATGCGGATGCGCAGGGATGGTTTTTCTTTTAAGACCGTGGTGATCACCACTTCGTCGTCGTATTTCGCCGGCCGAAGGTAACGCAGGCTGACCTCAACCACGGGCAGGAAAAAACCCTCAGCCTCAAGTACGCGGTAGGGGATGCCATGGTCTTTGAGCAGTTGGGTGCGCCCGATCTCCAGCCAGGGCAGATAACTGCCGTGATACACCACGCCCATCATGTCGGTTTCGGCGTAGCGGACTGAGACGGAGGCGCGTGAGGTGATCATGAAAAAAAGGAGCGAGAGCGGGAAAAGTGTAAAAACTCAGCCAATAAGGGCAGGGGGGACAAGGCTGTTTGCGGGGTTAAGCCGTTCGGCGGCAGGGGAGGGGAAGCTAAGTTTCTGGCGTAGGGCGGTGCTTTAGCCCGCTGTTTTATTACGCAACGAGCTGCCGGCTAAAGCACCGACCTACGTTCGTGCAGCCGATCCCAAAAAACGACGCGCTGGCGCAAAGTGAGGGCCGGGGAGCGGGCACGGGCAAAAGTAAGCGCACAACAAAAACGCATGATAAGCAGTAGCGTGGGTTAAGGGTGCGCAGTCTTATTCTCCCTGCTGATGACAGTGTTTAGTGGAATTTTTGTTTTACTTTGGAAAAAACGGTCCATTCCTTCGCCGACTGCTTCAGACTATCCAAAACCTTAACAACCTGTGAGCCACCAACACTCGCGAAAAAATTTCTTCGCCAAGTTGCTGGGCCTTTTCGCCGTCGCTGGCGTGGCCCCTAAACTCCTTGCCAAGTCCACCGTGTCATCTGCCGTTGCCGATCCGGTTCCTCCGGCTGCACCGTTCAAGGTGAGCGCAGACTCCCGCACCGTCGCCCGTTCGGGTGATGCGGTTTAACCCGACGCCCGTCTCACCCCGAGCGAAGATCCCATCGGACTATGTCTAAACTTTTCCCCAAATCGGCCAACAGGTTGCCGCTCCAGATTATCATTCTGGTGTTCATCGTCGGCAGCCTTGTGGCCGCCGGTACGACTTACTACGCGACCAATAGCTACATCAACGTGGGCTACGCCCCAGTGCAGCCTGTCCCGTTCAGCCACGCGCTGCACGCCGGTCAGTTGGGCATCGACTGCCGCTATTGCCACGTGGGCGTGGACAAGAGCGCGACCTCTTCGGTCCCGGCCGCGCAGACCTGCATGAACTGCCACAACCAGGTCAAGCCGGACAGCCCGCTTCTCCAGGTCGTGCGCGACAGCTACGCCTCTGGCGATCCCGTGCCTTGGGTGAAGATCCACCAGGCCCCCGACTACGTTTACTTCAACCACTCGGTGCACATCGCCCGCGGCGTCTCCTGCGTGGAGTGCCACGGCAAAATCAACGAGATGGACGTCGTCAGTCAGGCCAAGCCGCTCTCCATGGGCTTCTGCTTGGACTGCCACCGTGAGCCCGAAAAATTTGTACGTGACCCGAAACTCGTGACCAACCTCGACTGGAAGCACCCCGGTGGTGCCGCAGGCCAGCTCGAAGACGGCAAGAAGTTCGTCCACGACTGGAACATCAATCCCCCGAAAAGCTGCTCCGGCTGCCATCGCTGATACCGCTGATGAAACGCACATTTGAACATCCCGCTCCGTCCGCCAGCGAACTGACTGGTCCGAAATACTGGCGCAGCCTCGACGAACTCGCCGCCACCCCGGGCTTCGAGGCCCAGGCTGAACGCGAATTCCCCGCCGACGCCTCGAACCTGAACGGCGTTGATCGCCGTCATTTCTTCAAGCTCATGGCCGCCTCCTTCGCCCTCGGTGGCGTGGGCCTGGCCGCCGGTTGCCGCCGTCCGGAAAAGAACATCCTCCCTTACGGCAAGTCCGTCGAGGATGCCATCTCCGGCCTGCCGCTCTACTTCGCCTCGGCGATGCCGACGCGCCGTGGTGCTGTCCCAATTCTGGCCGAGACCCACGAGGGTCGCCCGACCAAGATCGAGGGTAACCCGACCTACGCGCCCTACGGCGGTGGTTCCAACGCCTTTGTTCAGGCCTCCGTTCTCGATCTCTACGATCCGGACCGCGCCACCGTCGCCACCGTTAAAGGTGCCGCCGTTTCCGCGGCCGCCGTGCAGGACTTGCTGGCCAAAATCGGCGCTGATGCCGCCGCCGCTTCTGGCGCTGGTCTCGCGTTCTTGGCAGGCCAATCCAGCTCGCCGACACGCGCCGCACTGGTCGCCAAGTTAAAGAAAAAGTTCCCCGCCGCGATCTGGGCCGAATACGAGGCCGGTCTGGATGAGGCTTCCGCTTCAGCCGCGCTCGCTGTCTTCAGCCAGAGCGTCAAGCCGCTCTACCAGTTCGCCAAGGCCAAGCGCATTGTCGCGATTGACGCCGATTTCTTCCAGACCGAGGCGCACTCGCTGGCCTACGCCCGCGATTTCGCCAAGGGCCGCAAGGTTGTCAGCAAGACCGACGCGATGAACCGCCTCTACTCGATCGAGAGCAGCTTCTCGCTCGTCGGATCGATGGCCGATCACCGCCTGCGTCTTGCCAGTAGCCACATGTTGGCCTTCACCGCCGCCCTCGCAGGCAAAGTGAGCGGAACCGAAACCTTCTCCGCGCTGGCTCAGGGCTTGACGTTCAAGGATCAAGACAAGTGGCTCGACGCCTGCGCCGCCGACCTGATCGCCCACAGGGGTGAGAGTGTGATCGTCGCCGGCAGCCACCTGCCGCCCCAGGTTCACGCCATCGTCTACGCCCTCAATGTTGCCCTCGGCAACGTGGGAAAAACGGTCGACTTCGTCGAGGTTCCCGCCAACACCGCCGCGACCATCTCGACCCTCGCCGCCGCCCTCAAGGCTGGTTCGGTCAAGTCGCTGGTTATCCTCGGCGGTAACCCCGTTTACGACGCTCCGGCCGACCTCGGTTTCGCCGAGTTGGTTAAAAACGTGCCCAACGTGGTGCGTTATGGCTACTACGTTGACGAGACCTCTGCGGTTTCCGGCACGCACATCCAGGCTGCCCACTACCTCGAGTCGTGGGGCGACGCCCGCACGGCTGACGGCACCATCGTGCCGGTCCAGCCGATGATTATGCCGCTGTTCAACGGCCTGACTGAGATCGAGGTGCTCGCCCGCATCGCCGGCGAGACCGTCACCGATCCTTACACCCAGGTTTACAACACCATCACGGGAATCATTGGCGGGGGTAACGCTGACCATGTGTTCCGCCAGTTCCTCCACGACGGCGTGTTGGTCGGTTCGGCTTACAAAAAGGCCGACGTGCGTTTCAACGCCACCGGTCTGGCCCCGCTGTTCGCCCTCGCACCCAGCTACAGTGCGCTCTCCGAGACCAACCTCGAAGTTCGCTTTACCTTCGACGCCAAGGTCGACGACGGCCGCTTTGCCAACAACGGCTGGCTCCAAGAGTGCCCGGACCCGATCACCAAGATCTCATGGGACAACGCCATCCTCGTCAGCCCGCGTTTGGCCAAGCACCTCGGCATCGATCCAGCCGGTTCGCTCCTGCAGGTCGCCCGCAAGGAAAACGCCAACTTCAAGCAGGGCAAAGAGCAGGCCTTCATCGGCGAAGTGACTGTTAACGGCGTCACTGTCCGCGGTCCGCTGCACATTCAGCCAGGTCTTTCTAACTACACGCTCGTCCTCCCGCTCGGTTACGGCCGCACGGTGTCCGGTCGAGTGGGCAAGGGCGTGGGCCACAACTTCTATCCCGCCCGCACCACCAGCACGCTCGGTTTTGCCACCGGCGCGACGATCAAGGTCACCAGCGACGTTTATGCCTTGGCCAACACCCAAGAGCATTGGTCGATGGAAGGCCGCGAAATCGTTCGCGAGTCGAATTTTGCTGAGGACGGTTCCACCGATCTCACCTTTGTTAACAAATTCGGCATCGAGTCCCACGCCCCGTCCAACTTGGGTGAGGCGGACTCGATCGAAGAGCTGGCCAAGCTCTCGCCCGAAGATCGCGCCAAGCGCAAGGCGATCATCGCCGGCCAGATCCCGCGCGGTCAGTCGCTCTACGATCACGAGCAGCTCTCCGGCGTGCACCAGTGGGGCATGTCGATCGACCTGAACACCTGCATCGGTTGCAACGCCTGCGTCGTTGCCTGCCAAGCCGAGAACAACATCCCGATCGTCGGCAAGGACCAGGTCATGCGCGGCCGCGAGATGCACTGGATTCGCTTGGACCGGTACTATTCCGACGGCCAGATCGAGGCCGCCGCATTCGGTGGCGAAGGCAACAAGATCCTCCCCGAGGATCCTCAGGTTTCGCTACAGCCCGTGGGTTGCCAACATTGCGAACTTGCCCCGTGCGAAATCGTCTGCCCGGTCAACGCCACCGTCCACGACGAGGAAGGCCTCAACACGATGGCCTACAACCGTTGCATCGGTACGCGTTATTGCGCGAATAACTGCCCCTACAAGGTGCGCCGCTTCAACTTCTTCGATTGGAACAAGCGTTCCATCGACGAGTTGTACATGGGGCCGCTCGGTCAGTCCGGCATGCCGGAGCTGGTCAAGATGGTCAAAAACCCCGACGTCACCGTGCGTATGCGCGGCGTGATGGAGAAGTGCACCTATTGCGTGCAACGCATCCAGCAGGCCAAGATCAAGCAGAAGGTGAAGGCCGGCGCTTCCGACAACGTGGCGATTCCCGATGGTACCATCCGCACGGCCTGCCAACAGGTTTGCCCTGCCGATGCCGTCACCTTCGGCAACATCAAGGATCCGACCAGCGCCGTCTCGAAGGCCAAGGCCCTCGAACAGGACTACGCGTTGCTCGGCTACCTCAACATCCGTCCTCGGACCACTTACCTCGGCAAACTGCGCAATCCGAACCCGGCTATGCCCGACTACGCCGCGCTCCCGCTCAGCCGCACCGAGTACGAGAAGAAGAACAACCCGCTCCACGGCAAGGAACCGGCGCACGGCCACGGTCACGACGACCACAGCCACGCTCCCGCCGCCGGGCATTCGGAGAAACACAGTGCCCTTCGTGGCAATAACCTCTTCGGGGGACTTAGCTAATGGCCTCTCACGCACACACATCAGCCGCTCAGCCGGCCATCCTCAACGAGGTTAATCCGACCCCGTTCCCCCGCGCCACTCTGGTTGAAAACAACCGGAGCTTCGGCTGGGTGACCGATAAGATCTGCGGCATCATCGAGGGCAAAACCCCCACCTGGTGGTGGGTTTGCTTCATCCTCGCCTGCTGCGTCGCCTCCTTCACCGTAGCCGGCATCACCTACCTCGTTGCCACGGGCGTCGGTGTTTGGGGCCACGCCAACCCGGTCAACTGGGCCTGGGACATCGTTAACTTCGTGTTCTGGATCGGTATCGGCCACGCCGGTACCTTGATCTCGGCGATCTTGTGCTTGTTGCGCCAAAAATGGCGCACCTCGATCAATCGTGCCGCCGAAGCCATGACGATTTTCGCCGTGGTCTGCGCCGGTATCTTCCCGGTGTTCCACGTCGGTCGCGTCTGGTTCGCCTGGTACCTGTTCCCGATCCCGAACAGCAACGCCATCTGGCAAAACTACCGTTCACCGCTGGAGTGGGACGTGTTCGCCGTCTCCACCTACGGTACCGTTTCGGTCCTGTTTTGGTACGTCGGTCTGTTGCCTGACTTGGCTGTCCTCCGTGACCGCTTCTTCAAGGCCGGCAATAAGGTGCGTTCGTTCTGCTACGGCTTTTTTGCCCTCGGCTGGCGCGGTTCCAACCGTCACTGGAGCAACTACGAGATGGCTTACCTCATCTTGGCCGGTATCTCGACCCCGCTGGTGTTGTCGGTGCACACGATCGTGTCGTTCGACTTCGCCGTGTCGCTGCTCCCGGGCTGGCATACCACCATCTTCCCTCCGTACTTCGTGGCTGGCGCGATCTTCTCCGGTTTCGGCATGGTGCTGACCCTGATGCTCCCGCTGCGCGCCATCTACGGCATGCAGGATCTGATCACCCAGTATCACATCGACTGTATGTGTAAGATCGTTTTGGCCACCGGCACCATCGTCGGTTACGCCTACGGCATGGAGTTCTTCATCGCCTGGTACGGCGCTAACCCCAACGAAGGTTTCGCCTTCATCAACCGCGCGTTTGGTCACTACGCATGGGCTTACTGGATCATGATCAGCTGCAACGTCATCACCCCGCAGTTCTTCTGGTTCAAGAAGGTCCGCGAAAACACCGCGCTGGTCTGGATCCTGTCGATTTTCGTCAACGTCGGTATGTGGTTCGAGCGCTTTGTGATCATCGTCACCTCGCTTGCTCGCGACTTCCTGCCGTCCTCGTGGGGTTACTACAGCCCCTCGATCGTCGAAATCTTCACCTTCTTCGGCACCTTCGGCGTGTTCAGCGTGCTGTTCCTCCTCTTCATCCGTTTCCTGCCCGTCATGCCCATGGCTGAGATCAAATCAGTCATGCCTCAGGCCGACGTTCACGGCAAAGACCACCACTAATTTAACGCCGACACATTTATTAACATGTCTGCCAAACCTTACGGCTTGATCGCCACCTTCGACACGACTCCGAGCGTTTACCACGCGGCGGAGCAGGTGCGCGACGCCGGCTACAAAAACTGGGACTGCATCACGCCGTTCCCGATCCACGGTCTCGACAAGGCCATGGGTTTGAAGCGCTCCAACGTTCCTAAGTTCTCGCTGTGCGGCGGTTTGCTCGGTTTTACCACCGGCATGTCGCTGATCTTCTACACCAGCTATATCAACTACCCGTTGGTGGTGGGCGGTAAGCCCTACTTCAGCCCACTGTTCGCCTTCCCGGTGTCATACGAGCTGACCATTCTCTTCACCGCGTTCGCCACCATCGGCGGCATGTTCTTCCTGAACGGCCTGCCGATGCATTACCACCCGGTGCTCAAGAGTGACAAAATCCTCTCCGGTATGGACGACAAATTTCACATCGTGATCGAGTCCGCCGACCCGAAATTCAACCTCGCCCTGACCAAGGCCTTGCTCGAGAAGGCCGGGGGCAAAGACATCCAGGAGCTGGAAGCCTGAGCCATGCGTTACGTTTATCTCACTCTCTTCTTCGTCGTCGTGCTCGGACTGTCCATTTTGGGCTTCCGCGGCTCGCTCTCGACTCGTTCACCCCTTGAGGTGTTCGACGACATGGACCACCAGGACAAGTACAAGGCGCAGGCCTCGTCCAAGTTCTTTGCCGATGGTCGTGCCGACCGCACGCGTATCCCCGGCACGGTGGCCTTTGGTCGCCGCTCCGATGCCCCTGACGCCACCTTCCTTAAGGCCGATTCCGCTCGGTTCGAGGGTAAGGACGCCAAGGGCGCTGGGTTGTTGCTTTCCCCTCCGCCATCACGGTGGACGCCAAGTTCTTGGAGCGCGGTCAGGATCGTTTCACGATCTATTGCGCTCCCTGCCATGGTGCAATCGGTGACGGTAACGGTATCACCAAACAGTACGGCATGGGTGCAACTCCCACCTTCCACGACGTCCGCCTGCGCACCATGACGGAAGGCGAGATTTTCAACACCATTACCCACGGTAAGGGCAACATGCTTTCCTACGCGGACAAACTGCCCGCCGATGATCGCTGGGCAGTTATCGCCTACGTGCGCGCCCTCCAGCGTGCAGCCCACTCCACCGCCGCGGACGTTCCTCCCGGTCACAAATCTGAGCTTGGTATCAAATGAGCACCCACGCTGCCACCGCTTCTGCGGCAATCCCTTCTGAAACCCCTTCGTCCTGTGCCTGCGCAAGCAAGTTTCTGGGCGTAGGTATCGCTGGTATCGTACTGACGATCATCGGCTTATTCGTGTCCAGTGGTAAGGCCGTTGCGCTTTCCTGGCTCATCGGCGTGTCCTTCTGGACCGCGATCGCTATCGGCATGCTGATGTTGGTGATGATCCACCACATCCTCGACGCCTCGTGGTCGGTGGTCCTTCGTCGCCAATTCGAGCATGGACTTGCCGCCTTCCCGTGGCTCGCCTTGTTGTTCACGCCCTTGGTCATCGTTTCTTGGACGGGCTCACACGACACCATCTGGAAGTGGATGAACCCCGATTACGTGCTGCTCAACGGCCACACGGTCGGCCACGATCCGCTCTACATTAAGAAGTCCAGTTTCCTGAACTTGGAGATGTTTCACCGCCATGACCGCGTTGTGCTTCGCCGCTTGGATCTGGCTTTCTGCCCGCCTGCGCAAAGCCTCGTTCAGCCAAGACGCCGATGGTGACCTCAAGTGGACGTTCATGAATCGCAAGACCGCCGCCTTCGGTTTGGCTGTTGGTGCGATCACCCTGTCACTTGCGGCCATTTACTGGATCAAGAGCTTGGAGTACCACTGGTTCTCCACCATGTACGGTGTGTGGTATTTTGCCAATTGCGTGCGTGGTGCGCTGGCGATCGGTGTGCTCATGCTGCTGGCGCTCTACAAGCGCGGCGACCTCAAAGGCATCTTAAACACCAATCACTTGCATTCCGTGGGCATGTTGATCTTCGCCTTCACCGTGTTCTGGGCCTACGTCACGTTCTCCCAGTACTTCCTGATCTGGAATGCCAACGTTCCTGAGGAAACGTTCTGGTACAACCTGCGCGAAATCACCCGCGCCGGCGAACCCAGCCAGTGGAAATACGTCGGTATGTTGATCCTGTTTGGCCACTTCCTGTTCCCGTTCCTGTTCCTGCTCTCGTACAAGAACAAGATCACCCACAGCCGCATTACCTTCATCGTCCGCTGGATACTCCTGATGATCGTGGTCGACTTGATCTACAACGTCGCTCCCGCGCTCAAGGACTCCCTCGGCGAGCCCTTGCCCTTCCTCTCGCTTAACCTGCTCTGGACGGCCACCTCGATCATCGGTGTCGGTGGCGTGTTCTTCTGGGCCTACCTGAAGAGCTTCCCCAAGACCAAACTCATCCCGATCCGCGACCCGCGTATCACTGAATGCCTCACCCATCATGAGTGATTCTCAAAAAACTCCTTCTGCTTCTTCCGGTACGTTGATCACGGTGGCCGCCGCCATCGGTGGCTTCGCGATCTTCGCACTGATCGTGTTCATTGCCTATCTGCCTAAAACGCCGGCTCCGCTGGCCGATGGCGTCCGCACTCCCGAGCAGCGCAAAGCCGCGCTCGCCGAGTTGCGCGCCAAAGAAAAGGCTGCCGCCACCACCTATGGCTGGGTTGACCAGCCCACGGGTGTGGTTCGCATCCCGATCTCCGAGGCCATCAACATCACGATCAAAGAGCTCAACGCCAAGAAGTAGATCTCCCGAAGGTAGGAAGCCCCTTTAACGTACCCATCGTTCGTCCATAAACGGGCTCCTACCATCCGATTCCAACACCCACCGATGGCCACTGATTCCCATAAACCAAAGCAGAAGAGCGACTGCGCATTGGCGCCTTCGTGCGATGCTTCCGTCATCGACGCCTCACTGCGTGCGCCGCTCACGGTGCTGATCACTTCGGCCCTAATTTGGCTGCTGGTGGCCAGCGCCTTGAGCGTGGTTGCCGCTTGGCAGCTGCACACGCCGTCGTTTTTTAATAATTGTGAATACGTTACTTATGGTCGTATTCAGCCGGCCCAAAGCAGCGTCTTCATCTACGGCTGGGGCTTTAACGCCGCTTTTGCGGTCAGCCTCTGGCTGATGGCGCGCCTGTCGCGTGGCGCACTCCCGGGTTGTGGGGTCCTCCTGCTGGGCACTGTTTTTTGGAATGTGGGTGTCACCCTGGGTACCGGTGGCATTTTGGCCGGTTTCTCGACCTCCATGGCTTCTTTGGAAATGCCCGGTTTCGCCACTCCGCTTCTTTGGGTGGCCTATGCGTTGATCGCGGCTTGGTCGTTCGTGGTATTCCGTGCCGGGCGTTCACAACAAACTGTTTGCCTCCCAATGGTATCTTTTTGTTGCCCTGCTCGCCTTCCCTTGGATTTACGCGATCGCCCAGGTCATGCTGGTGTTCGTTCCAGTTCGCGGAACCGTGCAATCGGTCATTCAAGCCTGGTTCGCGGGTAACCTCTTCTTGCTCTGGTTCGCCTCAATCGCTTTGGCCGCGATTTACTACTTCCTGCCAAAGCTGCTGCAAAAGCCCGTTTCCAGCTACTACCTCGCCTCCACCGGTTTTTGGTGGCTGGTGGTGTTTGGCAGCTGGGCGGGCATCGCTCGCCTGATCGGTGGTCCGGTTCCCGCTTGGGTGCAAACCTTCGGCGCCGCCGCCAGCTTCATGCTGCTCGTCCCGTTGTTCATTTTTGTGCTGAACTTCCTTGGCTCCTTTGCAGGGAATTGGTCTTCATTAAAAAACAGTTATCCGCTGCGCTTCATTGCCTTCGGTGTGTTTTCACTGCTGCTGGTGTTGTTGGCGTGGGTTGCCGGTGCACTCCACGGCTTCGCGGCCATCACCCAATTCACCTACTTCACCGCCGCTGAGGCTCAGCTCGGCTACTACGGGTTCTTTAGCATGGTGATCTTTGGTGCACTTTACGTCCTTGTGCCGCGTGTGTTTGCCACGGCCTGGGCCAACGACGCCTTGATCGGCGTGCACTTCGTCGCCTCAGCAATCGGCGTGACGTTGGTGGTCGGTTCACTGGCGGTCGGCGGCATTAATCAAGGTCTGCAACTCGCGGACGCCTCGGTTGCCTTCACCGCAGTCACCACCGGTACCCTTCCTTACCTTTTCTCGGCCAGCGTCGGTTGCGTACTGATCGCGATTGGCCAACTCGCCTTCGCTATCAACTTCTTCTGGACCCTAGCCAACGCGTCTGCCTGCTGTGTTAGCTCGGTCAAACAATTGCTGTCCGCACAACCGGAGGCCACCCGATGAACCGCGCTCCCTTTTTATTCCTCGGTATTTTCTTGGCCCTCGCCCTCTCTTTTGTCGGCTTGGTGCTAACAAACCAAATCAGCTACGGCGCCTTCGTGACTCATGTCGATGAAGGGGAAGGCAAGGCGTTCCCGTTGCAGGCCCCTGGTCTCGCCGCCCAAGGTAAACTGGTTTATCAAGACCTCGGCTGTGTCTCCTGCCACACTCAGCAAGTTCGCCGCGAAGGATTTGGTTCCGATATTGGTGAAAAGAGCCGCGGTTGGGGTGAGCGTCAGAGTGTGGCCCGTGACTACTTGCGTGAATCCCGCGTCCTGCTGGGTTCGCAACGCATCGGCCCAGATCTGCGCAACTTTGCCGCTCGCAAAAATGCCGATGGTACCGAGCACACAGCCGCCGCGCTTTATGCGTACCTTTACCACCCCCAAGCGGTGGTCAAAACGTCGAACATGCCAGCCTACGCTTACTTGTTCAAAACCCAGCCCATCATTGGCCAGGGTTCGGCCAAGGCCCTCAAGATTCCCGCCGCCGCCGGCTACGAAGTGGTGCCGACGGCGCGCGCTGAGGCGCTTGTCGCTTATCTGCTGAGCCTAAAGGATACCTACGCTTATCCCGAGACTAAGAACGTGTACACCGCTCCTGCGGCCGCTAAGACCCAACCCGCTAAGGAGTCCCATAAATGAGTGCTGATCAGAATCATAACCTCTCCTCCGGACCCGACGGAGCCAGTGACGAAAGCATCCAGCAGGTTCACGCCGAGTTGCTCAATAACAAGAGCGAGCCAGCTGAAGGCTTTAAGCTGATGCCGCTCTTCTTGCTCGGCTTCGTTTCCACGCTGATTTTCGTGACGTGCGTCTATGTGGTCCATTACCGCGCGGGTTTCAGCCCAATGGTGTACGACGAGCGCTTTGACCCGAAGACTGCAGCCGGTAGCGCTAGCAAGGAACTGACTCCTGAGCAAATAGTTGCTGCTGGTAAAAAGTCTTATCAGCAGGTTTGTGCCACGTGCCACCAAGTTTCGGGCATGGGTGTAGCCGGTGTTTATCCTCCCTTGGTCGACTCGGAGTGGGTTACCGGCAATGAAGAGCGTGTGGTGCGCGTGCTCCTGCATGGTCTTAATGGTAACATTGAGGTCCACGGCAAGACTTACAACGGTGCCATGCCTGCCTTCGGCAAGGTCCCCGGTGGTGGTTACAACTGGAACGAGGAGAAGATTTCCCAAGTACTCACCTACATCCGCCAAGAGTGGGGTAATAAAGCTGAACCGATCACCAAGGCCAAGGTCGCCGAGGTATTGGCCAAAGAGGCTTCCCGCGCCAAACCCTGGACTGCTCCGGAGTTAGAACCGTTTAAGTAAGAGGTTACTTACAGTTAAAAACCCGGTCATGATCGACCGGGTTTTTTTGTGCGTTTAGAAAAACGTTTTTGGGGTGACTCCTCGTGGTCATTCGAGCGACGAGTGGGGGCCAAATTAGTATTTAGAAAGCCACACTGCTTGGAACTTATGAGGTCTCGCTGGGGAGAAGTTATGCAAAGTTTACTTGCTAGTGGATATGAATTAGGGGGGGATTACAAAGGCTCGTGCCATTTCCATTTATGTCATACCTCAGTTCACTACCCCTAATTGCGGTTACTGGCGGCGCCGTCGCCAGTGCCGGTGAAAGTGCGATAAAACTCAGCCTCGCCTGGGTCGATTACCTCATCATTGGCGTTTATTTGTGAGCGGCGGCGCGAACACCGTCTATTTCTGGCGGTTACAAAATCACCTGTCGTAAAAGCCGATGACCGGCCCCGCCAGGGGCCGATCATCAGGCCCGGTCAGCTTGCAGGTTCGTCGGCTAGGCGGTCTTTCATGCGGTAGGATTTGCCCTCGATGACGACGGTCTGGGCCCGGTGCAGTAGGCGGTCCAGGATCGCCGCGGTGATGCCAGCGTCGTTGTTAAAGATCCCTGCCCAGTGTTTGTAGGCCTTGTTGGTGGTGACGATCAGCGAGCCGCGTTCGTAGCGTTGGCTGACGATCTGGAAGAGCAGGTCGGCCCCCGACTTGTCGAGCGGCAGGTAGCCGACCTCATCGAGCACGAGCACCGCAGGGGTCATGTAACGCTTTCAACTCGGCTTGCAACCGGTGCAGGGACTGGGCGGTGACCAGGGCGTTGATCGCGTCCACCGCCGTCGTAAACAGCACCGTGTAACCCGCCTGGCAGGCCGCGTAGCCCAACGCGCTCGCGAGGATGTGTCTTTACCGAGCCCCACACCACCGCAAAACACCGCGTTGGTGCGCTCCTTGACAAAGCCCAGTTCGAAGAGGTGCCGCACCTGCGCTTCGTTCAACTCCTTGGGCCAGTCCCACTGGAACTGGTCGACGGTTTTCTTGACCGGGAAGCGCGCCTGCCTGGATACGCCGCTCCAGCGCCCGGATCTGGCGGTCCTGGGTCTCGGCCTGCACCAGTCGGCGTAAAAATTCGGCGTGCGAACAGCGCGCCTTGGCCGCCTCGGCGGTCAGTTCGCCGTGGTGACGCAACAGGTAACCGAGTTTCAGATACTTAAGCTGGATCTTTTAATAAATCGGGTTTTTTCGGGTTCTGTTTTCATAGAGGTATAGGGGCTTAAATCCGGGGGACACAGTTCGAGTTCCAACGCGGCCACCGCGTCGGCGCGGGTGAGGTGGATCGGCCCGGCTTGCGGCAAGGCCCGCGCGCGTTGTTCGAGCAAGTTGAGGATGTAATCGCTGGAGTAGGCGCCGAGTTCATGGGCGCTTTCGATCGCCCGGCCGACTGCCTCCGTTCCATACAGGGCCACCAAACCCACGATAGTCGCCAGGTGGTGTCCCGCGTTGAGCCGGCGCTCCTCCAGCCCCCGTTGGTAGGCGGGTGCCGCCGGGCTCAGTTCCAAAAACCGTAGCCGCAGGCGCTGCCGCGCCCCCTGCCGTTTGCGCTCCTCGAGTTCGCGCACATGCTCGGGGTTTTCCACATCGGCGCGGCGGGCAAAACTGCGGGCATGCTCGGCCACCAGGGTGCGGTCCGCATAAAACCTCACCTGCGCCCCCTCGATCTGCGCGGTGAGTAGCGCCCCGGCAAACTTCGTGGGCACCGAGTAGCGGTTCGTTTCGATACTCACCCGGCACCGCCGCGACGCCCGCACGCTTAAGGTGCGCACCGCCGGACTGGCCACCGGGTTAAGCGGCAGGAGCGCAGCGCGCTCCTCGGGCAGCCGGTCCACCGGCCGGCCCTGGGTTTCAGCGTGAACGCGCACGTTGGCCACCGTTTCCAGCCACAAGCTGGCGGCCGGCCCCAGCTCGGTAAACCCAGTTCATCTGCCTCCCGCCAAGGAAGCTTTTTTTCACGTAACCCACCGCGTTTTCCACCATGCCCTTGGACTGCGGATGCCCCGGCCCGCACGCTTTTATCGTAAACCCGTAGTGCCGGGCAAAGTCCAGGTACTGGGCGTTGTACACCGGGTCGGTCCCGGGCACATGCGAGAGGACGGCCGTCTTGCAGTTGTCCACCATCACCTCGCGCGGCACCCCGCCGAGTTTTTCAAAGGCGCGCCGGTGACAGCCCAGCCACCACTCCTGGCCCTGCCCGAGGGTAAATTCCACATGCAGGAACCGGCTGTACCCCAAAACCATGACGAAAAAACTTAAAGCCCGCCGGGTGCCGTCCACCTCCACCGAGCCAAAGCTGCCCCAGTCCACCTGCGCGGTCTGGCCGGGGGCGAACTTGAGGGTAAGAAACGCCTCCAGGTTCCGCGGCCGCACCCGCCGCACGTAGTCTTTCAAAATTGAATACCCGCCCGTGTACCCCCGCTCGCGCACCTTTTGCCAGAGCTGCATGGCGGTGAACGGATGGGCCTCCAGCCACCGCGCGATCGCCGGCTTGTGCACGTCGAGCTTGCTTGGCCTAGGCACCTGCGCGGCCTGGCTGCGCGCGTACTTTTCCTGCGCCTGCCAGCGCCTCACCGTCTGCACGTGCAACTGGAGCGAGCGGGCGATTTGCGGCGCACTGTGTCCGGCCGCCTCCGCCTGTTTTATCCGGCAATACAGTTCGTAATTGATCACGCCCCCACCTCCCGGCTCGGCGACGGCGTTACCGCCAGCGTGTGCGTTGGCCTGCCCTGGTCCAAGGAGAGCACCTGGTAAAGTGGCGCGGCGTAGGCGATCACCCCGGCCTCGATTAACTGCCGGCGCGCCTCGACCAGGCCGTCCTCGCTGAGCGTGAGCAGCCGGGCCAGGGTGCGCGTGGCGTAGTAACTCAGCCCGTCGGCGTCGCCCACGGTGACCAGGACCAGATAGAGGCCCCAGGCGGGGGCACTGGCCCGCCCCAGGTAATTGCCCCGCACCAGCCGGTGGTCCAGCCAGCTAAACTGGGCCGGCGTGCGCCGGAGTTGTTCGCGATCGATCGGTTGTTTTTGCATAATCGGGCGGCTGGACGTCGATGCCCAGGATCACCCGCCCCCGGGATTGCAGGTGTCGCAGCATGGGTTCGAGGTCCTCTTGTAACGTCACTCCGGCGAACTGCGCGATAAGCCCCACGAGCACAGGGTTTTGCGACTCCCATCTGTCTTGTAACGGCACGCAGGGATTCGGTAACGCCACCTCGGCGACCGGCTCGGCTTTAGGCTGGTGCACAACGGATTGCGTAGTTGGGATGTCTTGTAACGCCACCCGCCGTCGCGGCCCCCTCCGCCTTGAGTACCCCGGATTGGCCTTCCGCCACTCCTGCACCCGTTGGACATTTTCTGGGCCTTTCCAGTGGTCGAGGTTCTCCGGCTTCGCCAACCATTTGGCCTGACTGGCCGCCCGGCTCGCCCGTCGGCATCCCGGCTTCCCGCAGTAGCGCTGACGCTCGCGGTTATGCGCGTCGGGCAGAAAGAAATCGGCACAGTGCAAACACTTGCGTGAACCGGTTGGATGCATCGCTGTGCATCCGCCAAGCGTCCCGCCGGTTCAATCTCCACCCATTCGCATCCCCCATATCCCCAGCCGGACAGGGAAGAAAACCCACCCACTGAAGAAGAGTTTCACTCTTTAAAATGGGAAGAAGATCCACCGAAGAAGAAGTGAATTCCTAACCGCCAGAAATAGACGCTTTCCCGCTCGCCGCTCACACTTTAAACGGAATACTGGCGTCACGAAGATTCCACTCAGGCGTCAGGAGGTCTGAGTCTGCTCCGCGCCTACGCAGCCAAGACCCCGAAGCAGACTGGAAGTCTGCGCTACTTTTCCCGCCAAGCACGGACGACGCGGAGGTCGACCCCTGGGGGATCGCAACTCGGACCGGAGCAAACGCGCGGAACGTGCCCCGGCCTTAGGCCAGCGACACCGTGATCGTGCGGTCGGGCAGCTTGATGGTCAGCATGCCCGTGCCGACGTCCAAGTGGAGCGTGCGGTTGACTGTGCCGCCCACTTCGCCGCCCGCCAGTCGGCAACCGTACACAGCGAGCATTTTCCTCACCGCCACCACGTTGCGCTCACCAATCTTAAAACTATCCGGCCCCGACAAAACCGAGGCGCCGCCAGCCATAAATAAGTTGATCCGCGCCCGTTGCGCCCGCACGCCGTTGAGCGCGTTAAACAGCGCCGGTATCCCCGTGTCGGCGAACATCGCCGGTTTTTCCGCCGCCTTTGCCGGTGAAAGCGAGGATTCGGGCAGCATCAGGTGCAACAAGCCGCCTGCTTTGGCCGCGGGGTCGTAGGCCACCAGTCCGATACAGGAGCCGAGCGCGTAGGTGCTCAGGGTCGCTTGAAGTTGGCTGGCAACCGCCAGCTCGGCGACCCCGACGACGATGCGCTGGGCAAAAATACTGGCAATGGTGGGTGAGCCGGCCATGGGGTTTTTAGGAGTAAACCAGCAGGCGTTGGCTGATCGGGGCCATCAGGTTGTGGCTGCGGATCTTGGCAATCATGCCGACGTTGAGCGGCTGGCCTTCGCTGACCAGCAGCAACCCGTGCGGGCTGTAAATGCCGCTGGCCAACACCATGCCCGCCTTGAGGTCTTCGAGCATCACTTCGCGCACACTGCGCGGCAGCGGTTGCAGGCGCGTGGTGGTGCGGAACAGTCGGATCGCCTCCGGATCGAGCTCTTTGCCCGATTGGGCGGCAATCGCCTCCAGCGCCTGATCGGTGGGCAGGCTCGATTCGACGAAGGCCACCGCGACCGCCAGGCAGCGCGCCGTCCACGGGATGGCCTGTTGAGCCAGACCGTCGGGGAAGCCGCTGCCATCGAAGTGCTCGTGGTGCGCGCGAATGGTTTCGCCGACCAAGGGGCGACCATCGATGTGGGCGGCCAGGGTTTGGCTGTAAACGGGGTGGTTGTGGATACCCGCCAGCTCGCGCTCGCTGAGCTTTTCGGGTTCGCGGCGGAACAGTCGGTAAACTTCGCGGGAAACGCCAATCAGACCGAGATCGCACAGCCAAGCGCTGGTTTTGAGGGCTTCGCGCTGTTCAGGTGTAAAGTGCTCGGATACCGCCATTTGGTTGGCGATGGCAGCGACGGCTTGGGTTTGGCCGGCGAGCATCGGGTCGTAGGTGGCCAAGATGCGGCTGCACAATTCCAGCGATAAATCGTAGCGGCGACCCAGCTCCAGGTTGGCTTTGTCCAGCGAGCGGCGCTGCTGTTCGAGTGTGGCCACTTGCGTGGCGAGGGCGGCGTTGGCCTGCGACAGCTTGGCGTTGAGCTCGGAGGATTCGGCCAGCAGGCGCTGGTTTTGGGTCAGCAGTTCGTAGCGATTGGAGGCATTGCGCACGGTGACAATGAGCTCCTCACGCAGCCAAGGTTTGGCCAGAAAGCGGTAAATTTCTCCCCGGTTAATCGCCTCCACCAACGTGGGTAGCGAAAGCACGGCGGTGACCAAAATGCGCGTGGCTTGGGGCTGGATGCGCTGGCACTCGACGAGGAAATCCATGCCCGACATCGACGGCATGAGGTGGTCGGAAATGATGACGCCGAAGGCGCGCTCTTGCAGCAGGTCGATGGCGCGGCGCGGGTCGGTGGTGGTGACCACATGGAATTGCTGGCGTTCGAGCACTTCCTTGAGGCCGGCGAGAACGCGAGGCTCGTCGTCGACGACGAGCAGGGTGTGGGCGGTGGTGGAGTCGTGCTTAATCATTTATTTAAAATAGGTTGCCCGCTCAGGCGGACGATGTGGGCGGCGATGGTGTCGAGGGGGAGTTGGACGGCGGAACCGCCCTGATCCCAAGCTTCTTTGGGCATGCCGTAAACCACGCAGCTGGCCTCGTCTTGTGAGAAGGTGGTCGCACCGGCTTTGCGCAGGCGCAGCAGGCCCTCGGCGCCGTCCTTGCCCATGCCCGTAAGTACCCCGCCGATCACGTGCGGGCAATGCGCCTGGGGCACCGATTTGAACAAAATGTCGACTGCGGGGCGTTGATGCCAGACGGGCGCGCCGGAGTTGAGTTCGGCGCGGTAACCCGTTCCGGTCCAACGCACCAGCAGGTGGTAGCCGCCCGGGGCGACCAGCGCGATGCCAGGCGGGAGGAGTTCGCCGTCGACGGCCTCGCGCACGGGGAATGCGCACAGGGAGTTGAGGCGGTCCGCAAACGCCTTGGAAAAGTGGGCCGGGATGTGTTGAACGATGGCGATGGGAGGTAGGCCGGCGGGCAAACCGACCATGACTTCGCGCAAGGCCTCGGTGCCGCCAGTGGAGGCGCCCAAAACGATGAGGCGGCGCGGGTCGCCCCGGTAGGCGGTTTCGATGTGGGCGCGCGGCGGCGCAAGCGGGGTAATGACACGGGCTTGGGGGGCGGCCATGCTGGCGGCGACGCCGATCTTGGGCGCGGGTACAGTTGCATTCACGCTTGGGTTCGCGCTGGCGGGAGCGTTCGCGGGGGCCGCACTCGGACGGCGCAGGCGCGCGCGTGAGGCCGCTTTGATCGCGTGGATGAGCTGCGGGCCGAGGTCGCCAAAGCTGAAGGAGCCACCGGGTTTGGCCAACACCTCGACTGCGCCCAGACGCAGGGCTTCCATCGCCTTTTGCGAGCCTTGTTGGGTTAACGAACTCATCATCACCACCGGCAGCGGGTGTTCGCGCATGAGGATACCCAGAAACGTAAGCCCATCCATGCGCGGCATTTCGACGTCCAAGGTGATGACGTCGGGCTTGAGTTCGAGGATGCGGTCCTTGGCGATAAACGGGTCGGTCGCGGTGCCCACCACGACGATGCCGGGATCGGTGCTGAGCGCCTGGGTCACCAGACGGCGCACGACTGCGGAGTCGTCGACGATGAGCACCTTGATGGGGCGGGGGGCTTCCATGCGGCAAATCAGGCCAACGGCTTCTGGTAGGTGGCGGCGCGGATTAGTTTTAACCCGTGGTTGATGCCGGTGAGGCTCTCGGAGTGGCCAACCATCAGGTACCCACCCGGCACGAGGCGTGCCTTGAGGCGGTTGATCAGCTCCTCCTGCGTGGCCCGGTCAAAGTAGATCATAACGTTGCGGCAAAAGATGATGTGGAACGGCTCGTTGAACGGCGGTTGACCCTCCAGCAGGTTGAGTTGGCTGAAGCGCACGGTGTCGCGGATGGCGGCTTTCACGCGGTAGAGACCTGCTTGTTCGCCGAAACCGGTCTGGAAATAAGCTTTGGCGGTGGCCGGGGGGATGCGCGAGACGGTTTCCGAGGAGTAAATTCCAGCTTTGGCCTTGGCGAGGATGCGCGTGGAGATGTCGGTGGCCTCGAACTGGCGTGGCCAGGACGGCGGGTGGGCGTTGAAATATTCGTCGAGGGCGATGGCCACCGAATAGACCTCTTCGCCGCTGGAACTGGCGGCGCTCCAGACGCGCAAGGTGGGCCACGACTCCTTTTGTCGGCGGCGGGCTAAGTCAGGCAGGATGATCTCCTTAAGTGCGGTGAAATGGCCGTCTTCGCGGAAGAAATAGGTGTGGTTGGTGGAGATGACGTCGATCAGGTTGCCCAGTTCCTCGGCGCCGGCGGGGGTGCGCAGTAGATCGCAGTAATCGCTGATGGTTGCTTTGCCGGTGGCGCGCAGGCGTTTACCGAGGCGGGCGCTGACCAGCTCCTGCTTGTCTTCGCCGAGGTTGATGCGGCTGTTTTTGTAAACGATGTCGCGGATGAACTGATAATCTTTGGCGAGCATGATGAAGTCATGGGGATATCGGCGCGTTGGCGGAAAAATGAACCCGCAGACGCCAAATCGCGGGAATTTTTATTTTTCCGGCCTGATTTCTAGCCGCTAATTCCAGTGAGCGATCAAAAAGACAGGTGGAGTCAGGCGGCGCGTTTGCCGAAAAATTGTGGCCCTGAGCGTGAGCTCAGGAACCCTGCGCTCACGCGCAAGGCCACGGGGAGTGAGGCGTTACGTTAACTGCGGTAATCCGCGTTTTCGCTCACGTATTCATGCGTGAGGTCGCCGCCGAACACCGTCGCTTCCGCCGTGCCCGAGCCGAGGTCCACCTCGATCTCAACGCAGCGCTCGTGCGGCGGGTAATCCACCGTCGCACTGAAAATACCGTCCGCCGTCGGCTTGCTCACGTAAAGTTCGGCGTGCTTGAGGTGCTCCACCAACGCCTTTTCCTTGTCTGGATTCAGGCGGAACGCCCCTTCCGCGAAAATCTCCACGCCGCCGATACTCGCCCGCAGTTGGGACAAATCCGTATCCGGCGCATGGGCACCGACGTGTTTGCCAATCGCTTGCACGAGGCGGCCCACGTTGGGGTCGTTGCCCGCAACCGCACATTTAAAGAGCGGCGCGTTGACGATCGCCTTGCCCAGCGCAACCGCCAGCGACGGGGTGGCGGCTTTTTTAACCACCACACGAATGACGTGGCGCACGCCCTCGCCGTTGCGCACCACATCCTCGGCCAGATCGCGGCACACCTGGGTCAGCGCCGCCTCGAAGCCGGCCAGGTCGTCGCAGGGCACCGCACTCGACGACACCAGCGCAACCGTGTCGGAGGTGCTCGTGTCGCTGTCGACACTGATGCGGTTAAACGTGGCATCGACGGCGCGTTTGAGCACGGCGCGCAACGTGTCGCGCGGCACGGCCAGATCGGTCAGCAGGTAAACGAGCATCGTGGCCATGTTGGGCTCGATCATGCCGGCGCCCTTGGCGATGCCCACGATCCGGCCCGCGCCGACTTGGGCGCTGCGGATTTTGGGATAAAGGTCAGTGGTCACGATGCCCTCGGCGGCGGGCAGGATGGAGCCGGCGGCGAGCGCGGCGGCGGCCTGCGGCAGGTGGGCAATGATGTCTTCGGCGGGCAACCCCCAGCCGATCACGCCGGTGGAACACGGCAGCACCGCGGTGGCGGGCAAGCCGAGCAGGCGGGCGGTCTCGGCGCACACGCGCTGCGAGGTCTCGACGCCGCCGGGCGCGCAGACGTTGGAAATCTTGTTGTTGATGATGATCGCGCCGAGCACCGGTTCGCCGAGGCGCTGGCGGCCCACGATGATGGGCGCCCCTGGAAAGGCGTTTTTGGTGAACATCGCCGCGAAGTCCGCCGTGGGCTGGTCGAGCGCGATGAGCGTGAGCGTCATCTTGGCGGGTTTGGGTGCCTCCTTCGGCATGAAATCGAAGCGCGTGGTGCCGACGCGGAATCCGCGCGGCAGGGCGGCTTGAGTGGTGAGCCAGGCGCGGTGTTCCGCGCACGAGGAAAAGGTAAGGGCGGTGCTAGACACGCGTCCACAAGTGGCGCACGGCAGCGCGGAGTGAAGCCGAATGTGCAGTTCAAGCGGTTTAATCAAGGGTGGCCAAGCCCGCGGCAGCCGGAATGGTATCACAGAGAAAATCCGGAGCCCGGACACAGAGGCCACGGAGTCAAACCGTTCAAAATCGGCAACAAGACCAGGAGCAACGAAAGAGTTAACAAGCCAGACCGAGCCCGAGCCGCTCGGCGGTTTTTGAGCCAACGAAGTCGTTGAGGCCTCCCCTGTCTGCGCTCTGTGGGCTGGGCTCCGTGGACTCTGTGTAACCTGCCGAGGTTTGTTTTTCCATCCAACGACTCACCGGAAACGTCGACGAACCCCGAATGTGCAGTTCAAGCGCGCCAATTGTGTGAATTCCTGCGCGCCGCCGAGAAATAAGATGGAAATGCCGCCCGCGCGTGATTTACCCGTGATTAACTTATCCAATCCGCTACGTGAACGTTAACGAAATTACTACCAAGGCCAGAGTGCTTCTCGAAGCCCTACCTTACATCCAAGACTTCCGCGGCTCCACGTTTGTCGTCAAATACGGCGGCAGCTTCATGGACGACCCCGATTCCGAGGTGCGCAACCGCGTCGCCTACGATATCGCGTTCCTTGCAGCAGTGGGAATCAACGTCGTGGTCGTCCACGGTGGTGGCAAGGCCATCACCAAAGCGCTTGAGCTATCCGGTCTTAAATCGCAGTTTGCCCCCAACGGCATGCGCATCACCGACGCGGATACCGTGGGGATTGTTAAAAAAACGCTCGATGAGATCGTCAACAAGGACGTGTGCAACGCCATCTCCCTAGCCAAGGCCAAGGCCAAGGGCCTGGCTGGTGACAGCGTGCTCGTGTGCGAGAAACTCATTGTCGACGACAACGGCAACACCGTTGATCTGGGCTACGTCGGGGAGGTGACTGAGGTGAAGGTGAAGTTGATCAAAAAGGAAATCGCCGATGGTAACA
Organism: Opitutus sp.; assembly: GCA_024998815.1. Taxonomy (NCBI): domain Bacteria; kingdom Pseudomonadati; phylum Verrucomicrobiota; class Opitutia; order Opitutales; family Opitutaceae; genus Opitutus; species Opitutus sp. The sequence continues at coordinate 638,126 of JACEUQ010000002.1, read as the reverse complement.
TTCCGGTGATTTCGCCGGTCGCCGAGGGTCTCGACGGCAAGCCTTACAACGTGAACGCCGATTTGGTCGCCGGTCGTGTCGCCAGCGCCCTGCGCGCCCGCCGCCTCGTTTACATGAGCGACGTGCCCGGCCTGCTCTCCAACCCGAGCGATCCCGACTCCCTCATTTCCACCCTCAAGGTTTCGCAGGTCGACGACCTCAAAAAGCGCGGCGTCATCGATAAGGGCATGCGCCCAAAGGTGCTCAGCGCCGTGCGCGCCCTGCAAGAAGGCGTCCAGCGCGTGCACTTCATCGACGGCCGCCTCCCGCACTCGCTGCTGCTGGAGATTTTCACCGACAAGGGCATCGGCACCGAAATCGTGCACGGCTAACGTTTGCCGACAAAACGGGGCGGCGCCCGCCGGCGGGGCGCTTATCCCATTCGCGTTCAAGATGAGCTTAATAAACCTGATTCCTTGGGGCGCGAATGCCGTTGGGCAAACACCCTGAGCTCACGCTCAAGGCCACGGTGCGTGTGTTCACAAAGGGTGTGGCCTTGAGCGTGAGCTCAAGGATATCGTCCGCAACTTGAGCGCTAACTCGTGTTACCTATTTCCCAATTTATGAACCGTTCTGATGTCGCTTCCCCGAGCACGGCCGATCTTTACGACGCGCATGTGATGAAAAACTACGGACGTCCCCCGCTCACGCTGGTGCGCGGCAGCGGCTCGTACGTCTGGGACGACCAGGGGCGCAAGTTTCTGGATTTCACCTCGGGGATCGCGGTGTGCGCGCTCGGGCATTGTCACCCGCACTGGGTGGCCGAGGTGCAGCGCCAGGCCGGCGAACTCGTTCACGTGAGCAACCTGTTCCGCAACCCCAATCAGGGTGAGTTGGCGCGGCGGTTGGTCGGTTACGCCGGGCCGGGCCGGGTGTTTTTCTGCAACAGCGGAGCCGAGGCCAACGAAGGGCTGCTCAAGCTGGCACGCCTGCACGGGGCGACCAAGGTCGGTGGCGAAGAGGGCAAGTGTTACAAGGTGATCTGTGCCCAGAGCGCGTTTCACGGCCGCACCTTTGGCGGCATGAGCGCCACCCCGCAGGAGAAAATTCAAAAAGGCTTCCGTCCGCTGGTGCCGGGTTTCGCCTTCGGGGAACTCAATAATTTGGCCTCCTTCGAGGCGCTGATCGACGACACGACGGCCGCGATTTTCGTCGAAACGATTCAGGGCGAGGGCGGAGTTAACCCGGCAACGACCGAGTTTTTGGTGGGCCTGCGCGCGCTGTGCGACCGGCACAACCTGCTGCTGATTTTGGACGAAGTGCAGTGCGGCATTGGGCGCACGGGCAAGTTTTACGCCTTCGAACACGCCGCGGTGAAGCCAGACGCGATCGGCATGGCGAAGGGACTCGGCGGCGGTTTCCCAATTGGGGCGATTTGGACGGGGCCGAAGGCGGCGGAGTTGTTTCAACCCGGCATGCACGGCACGACCTTTGGCGGCACGCCGCTGGCCTGCGCCGCTGGGTTGGCGGTTTTGGATGTGATCGAGCGCGACGGGCTGTTGGCGCACGTCACGCAAGCTGGCGCCGAGTGGCTGGCGGCGCTGAGCGCACTGGCGGCTGAGTTTCCGGCCCAGGTGCTGAAGGTGCGCGGGCGCGGTTTTATGCTCGGTCTCCAGCTCGCCAGCGACCCGGTCCCCTACGTGACGGCGCTGCGCGAAGCCGGATTGTTGGCACCTATGGCCGGCGGCAACGTCGTGCGCCTACTCCCCCCGCTCACCGCGAGCGCCGAGGAACTGGCAAGTAGCGTGGACATCATCCGCAGCGTGCTCGCCGCCAAAGCCTAAGTGTCACCTATTAGGTGACAGATCTGCCGTTACTGCCAAACCAACGAAATACTTCGATCCTTGTAGCCGCGAAAGAACGCAAAGAGCGCATAGAAATACAGGGTTTGTTCTTTGTGCTCCTTGCGTTCTTTTGCGGCTAAACGGCCTTGGTTTTATCCGGCAAGTTCAATGTTACTGCCTAACAGGGTACTCCCGCCCGGCACCGCAAACATCGCTCTGGCGCCGCGCATCGCGATGCGTTTACTCGCCGCTAACCCGTGAGCGCATCCGAGCCATCCAGCCTGTTTGATTTTTTCGCCGACACACCCGCGACCGCAGGCGTCGAGGCGGCACCCGCGCGCCCCGACCTGATCTTCGAGCGCAGCGCCAAGGCCACCCGCTACCGGCTCACCCTCAAAAAGGACGGCACCGCCGTCGCCATTATTCCCCTACGCGGCAACGAGCGTGAGGCCCGCGCCTTCGTCGAGCAGCAGAGCGATTGGCTCGAGCGCGCCCGTGAACGCCAAAAAAGCAAACCGCGCGGTGCCACCGTCTGGACGCTCGGCACCCATGTGCTCTGGCGCGGCGAACTCACCGAGGTGCGCAAAGCCGTCGACGGTGAACGCCCCCAGGTCTGCCTGGCCGCCGACGTGTTCCGCGTCCTCAAGCTCGAAGGCGACCTGCGGCCGACCTTGGAAGCCCACTTCTTGCGCATGGCCAAGGCCGAATTATCCGGGCGCACCTGGGAGTTGGCCGCCGTGACCGGTATGGCGGTGAGCGCCGTGTCGGTGCGTAACCAGCGCACCCGCTGGGGCTCCTGCACCAGCGACGGCGGCATCTCGCTGAACTGGCGCCTGATCCAGACACCTGATCTGGTGCGTGATTACATCATTTACCATGAGCTGATGCACCTGAAGGAGATGAACCACTCCGACCGGTTCTGGGCCCGCGTTGAAGAGGTCTGCCCGGGCTGGCGCGAGGCCGAGTACTGGCTCAAACGCAACGGCTCGCTGCTGGGGCTTTAAGCCTGAGTTCCGGCGTCGGACGGTGGCGGTCCACCCACACGCGGAACAACCCGTATAGGGTCAAGCTACTGCAATAAACGAGGCCCAGGGGGCGCTCTTAAGCGGGCGGCTATCCCATGCCCAGACGCACGCCATCCGCGTAAAGTGGGCGAGTAACCCAATGAAAAAAAACATACTCGCCCTCTCATTATTCGCGCTCAGCCCCCTTCTGGCTTTCGCATCCTCCGAAACGGATCGGAAGATCGAAGACACGGCCAAGGAGTCGTACAACTACCGCACGGTCCTCGAAGATAAAGTGAAGGTGAAGGCCAAGGATGGCGTGGTCACCCTCACCGGCACCGTTCAAGATAAAGACGACAAGGCGCTTGCCTCCGACACGGTCGAGAAAATCCCCGGCGTGACCGGCGTTAAAAACGAAATCGTCGTCAAGGCCCCCTATCCTGAACATTCCGACGCTTGGATCGCCTTCAAGATTCGCGGCCGGTTGCTGATGAAGGCCAACGTCAGCGCCGCCACCACCAAGGTCGCGGTGAATGACGGCATCGTCACCTTGACGGGCACAGCAGATAACGCCGCGCAAAAGGAACTCACTGAGGCTTACGCCAAGGAAATCGACTGGGTGAAATCGGTTAAAAACAACCTCGTTATCAAACCGAAGCCCGCCAGCGATCTGACCCTCGGCGAGAAAATCGACGACGCGTCCATCACCAGCCAAGTGAAGTACGCGCTCATCAGCCACAAATCGACCAGCGCGCTCAAAACCAAAGTGAGCACAACCGATGGTGTTGTGGTAATCACCGGCGAGGCCGCCACCGATGCCGAAAAATCCCTGGTCTCCAAACTCGCGCAAGACGTCCGAGGCGTGAAAGAGGTTACCAACAACATGACCGTAAAGGAGTAATGCCAACGACGGAATCAGTTTAGACTTATCCCCGACATGGGCGAGACGCCCAGGCCACGCTCGGAACTGCTCGACGTGGCACGGGCGTCTCGCCCGTGGGATTTGAGTCTAAACGTATTCTGCTGCTGGAGTAACCCCACCTCCGCTCCCCGCTGAGGACAGGGCCGCTTCGAGCGTTAGCCCGCTGCGGCCCTGTCTTCGCCGAAAGTGCCCCACCATGAACAAAATCATCTCCATCAGCCTGCTCGTCGGAGGCATCATTATGGTCGTCTTCGGCTTCCAAGCCTCCGACTCGATCGGTTCGGGTTTTTCCCGACTATTTACCGGCACCCCAACGGATAAATCAATCTGGCTGCTCATCGGGGGCGCCGCGCTTGCAGTGGTCGGGTTAGTCGGGGTGCTGCGGTTTCCTCGGGACTAATTCAAACTAATCGCCCCCATGCTTAATTACGCCTTCTTGTTTCTCATCATCGCCCTGATCGCAGCAGTGCTCGGATTTGGGGTGATCGCCGGCACCGCGGCGACCATCGCCAAAATCCTTTTTCTGGTCTTTCTGATCTTGTTCATCGCCTCGTTCATTCTCGGAAAACGAAGGTAACTCCTTCGGCAGCAATAATGGGTGGCGGACGAATACTCGGCCGTTTAGCTGCAAAGGTAAGCAACCCGAGCATCGTTTAAACCCGAAAGACCGACTTGGGTAAATCCGCTAAATTTAACGTTACCCATCGTGTGAATAACGTGTTGGCAACAGACGGGAACTTCCGGTTGCTTTTGTGCCCAACGCGGCCGATTTTCACACCGCCATGAGCGACGCATGCACCTTGATCCCTTCACTGGAAAACCCACCTGCATCCATGGCGGCCGGCTCCCGACAGCCGAAAAGCGACGCGCGCTTCAACACGATCACCGGCTGCGACTGGAAGCGCTCGCTCGTCTCAGCGCGGCAGCGGCGCGCGTCGGCATCGGAACGGATCCGGACGATGACCTCATCCTCTGGGAATCCGACGAAATAGCCCTGCTGGCCTTAGCCGGCCCGCTTTGGCACGAATTGTACGAGGCGGCCCAAGGGTTCCGCACCTTGCTGCCGCTCATCTCGTTGGAAGATTTTGGGTTTCCCTCCGGCGTCGAGGACCTGTTGGCCGAATGTGGACCTAGCCTGCGGCCGATCAGCAGCGGGGTTGAGGCGACGGCCTTCGAGGCCAAGGACCACTCGATCTACAAGTTTTTCATGCCGCGCACCAACGGGCGCATCGGCGGCACCTTCGCGTTTCGCCGCAGCGACGATGTTGCCCTGATCGCCGATGCCTCCGACGGTAGTTATCGGGCTATGCTGGAGAAGTTTAACCTCATCGTGCACCTCGACGGCATGCCCACTGAAGTGCTCGGCGTGACCAAAAACGAGGGCGTGCTGGTGACCAAACAAACCCTGGGCAAGCTCCTCGCCGAAGGCGCCGACACCTCGCAGGTCCAACCCGCGCCGCTCATCCCGATTCCGTCGCGATTTTTGCGCGCCTACCGCGATCACCCCCGGCTTTATTTTTTGGATGGAAAGCCCTGGCTGATAGCGGACTTGCATTCGAAGAACTTGGTTCGCGCCGCCGACGGGGTGTTGCGCGCGATCGATCTGCTTGCGGCCCCGCTGCCAGCCGACTTGGTAGCCAAGGAACCGCTGCTGGTTGACTGGCTGGCGCGGGCTCGGCTTGACCCGACTGCCGCGTTGTTGCGCCCCGTCCACGACGACGAGTTGTAGGGAGCGCGGATACCTTGCGCAAACACCTTGAGCTCACGCTCAAGGCCACGGAGGGCAACTTGCGCGTTAGCTCAAGGCCACAAGGCGTGTGTTCAAAACGAGCGTGGTCGTGAGCTTGGCCTTGAGTGGCTCTCTTGCGCAAACACCTTGAGCTCACGCTCAAGGCCACGGAGGGCAACTTGCGCGTTAGCTCAAGGCCACAAGGCGTGTGTTCAAAACGAGCGTGGTCGTGAGCTTGGCCTTGAGTGGCTCTCTTGCGCAAACACCTTGAGCTCACGTTCAAGGCCACGGAGGGCAACTTGCGCGTTAGCTCAAGGCCACAAGGCGTGTGTTCAAAACGAGCGTGGTCGTGAGCTTGGCCTTGAGTGGCTCTTGAATGTGGCCTTGAGCGTGAGCTCAAGGATGCCGTAACCCTCAACTCTAAAGCTGATTAGGCTTACTTCGCTTCGATGAACTTTATGATATCGGCGGCTTGCTGCTTGGTTGAACCCTTGGTGTCGGCGTACACCACCTTGCCGTCGTGGATCAGGAAGGCTTGGCGGCTTGCGAACATTAACGCGTTTTGGCCAAACGCTTTAAGTATCACTTTGTTGATGTCGGCGAGGAGGGTGTAAGGCAGTTTGTATTCCTCCTTAAAACTCTTCTGTTTTTCCACCGTGTCGGTGCTGACGCCGATGATGGTCACCCCGAGTTTGGTGAGCGCCTCGTAGCCGTCGCGCAGTGAGCAGCTTTGGGCGGTGCAGCCGGGGGTGAAGGCTTTAGGGTAGAAAAACACCAGCGTGTACGGGCTGGAGGTGTAGACGTCGGCGAGGTTCAGTTCGACGCCCTGTTCGGTGGTGGCGGTGGCGACGGGTGCAGGATCGCCGACCTTGGGCCGATCGGCAGCTTGGGAAATGGAAAACATGGCGAGGAATGCGGTGAGGGTGAGCAGGGTGCGGAGGGTTTTCATGGGCGAGAAACGAGGGAGGATGGTCGGGATGGCGCGCTTCGCAAGCCGCCGCGTGAAGTGGGCCGAAGACCAGGCGACTGAATAATTAACCGCTAATAAACGCTAAGATACGCTAATTCGCGGGCGCTGAATCTTTGTTTTATTAGCGTCCGTTGGCGGCCATTAGCGGTTAAAACGGTGCGTTGGGCTGCGTTTGAGGGCGAAAGGGGCTTACTCAACGCCGGTCACGGGCAGGTCGGCGGGATGCTCGATGGAGAACTTCAGCGGGATCTCGCGCTTCTCGCCCGGCTTCAGGTCGAGGCGCCAGGTGATTTTCCCCGTCGCGTCACGGGCGATGCCGGCTTTGGGCGGTTGCGCAGCGGCGTCTTCGGGCTTGAGCAGCTCGCGAGCGGCGGGCGCGATCAGTTCGACGACAATCTTCTCATCGCGCGAAACTGGCGCGACATCCTGGATTACGACGCGTTCGGTGGTGCGCTTGTTGTTGGTGAGCGTCACCAGAATGTCGTAGGTGGTGCGGCGGCTCTTGGTGGTGAAACCGGTGTCTTCGGTGAAGCGGGAAACGATCTTGCGCTTGATCGCGATGCCCTCGTCCGCCCCGAGGTTGAGGGTGAACTTTTCGCCGGGCATGGTGGTGGCCAAACGCGCGGTCGCCACAAAGGTGTCGTCGAGGAACACGTTGAGCGCACCGGCGAGCAGGGGAAGTTCACTGCGGTTAACCACAGCGGCGGCCAGGTACGCGGTTTCCTGAAGTTTGGGGGTCGCTTGGTAACTGAGCTCGGCGGCCAGCGTGACAGCGCCGAGTGGCAGGCGCTGCGGGGTGTTGTCGCTGGCCAAGGTGACGGGCGTGGCGATCTTGAAACTGGCACTGGTGGCGGCGGTCTCGATTTGTGCGCTGGCGTTGACGGCGGCGATCGGCTCAGGGGCGGCGGCAAAGTTGTCGGCCAAGGCGGCGGTCGGGGCCAAGGATGATTCGAGTGACTTGCGCTTGGCGCTACCGAGGCCGTGGTCGAAGGCCATCGAGCTGCCTTCGGCCCGGGAATAATTTACCACGCGGGCGACATCGACCAGCCACGGGGCGATCTCGGGCGCGGCGCCACCCAATCCGGGGCGCGCAGTGGACAGGGTCAGGGTGATGGCCTTCCAGTCTTCGCCGGTGCCGTTGCGCACCAGGCCAAACGCGTCGAGTTGCACCTGGCGTTTTTCCGAGCGCAGGCGGGCGTCGTAGGCGGGTGCCCAGGAGGCGCCGGGCAGGCCGTAACTGAGGGTCAGGTCGAGTTTGCCGGCGGCCTCGGTGGCGAGGCGCACGGTGACGGTTTTTTGGGCGCGGCGGGAGGGTTGTTTGCCGCGCAGTTCGTTGAGCTGCGCCTGGGTGGCGGCGATTTTTTCGGCGAGAGCAGTGCGGTCGAGATCGAGTTTTTGGGCGGCGGCGTCGAAGCGCGCGCGCTGGGAGGCGGAGAAGCCGAGGAGTTTCTCGTAATCGTCGAGCGCGGGGCGGGCCGGGGGCGTTTCGCCGGGGCGCGAGGTCACGGGTGTGGTGGAGACTTTTTCAATGCTGGTGAGCAACGCGCGCTGGGATTCGAGCACGCTGCCCTGGTCGTTGAGGGCGCGTTCGTCGCGGCGCAGGGCGAGCAGTTGGTCTTCGAGGGTTTTAACGCGGGCGTCGGGCTCGGCGGTGACGTAGGCGATGCGCGTGGTGATGTCCAAAAGGGCGGCGGCGGTGGTGCCCTTGGCGGAGACCTGCACCGATTCGTCGAGGAGCGCGGCGGGCAGTTGCCCAAAACTGATTTCGGTGGTGCCGGCGGGCACGTCGATGAGCGAGGCGGTGCGGGTGACCACGGCGCGGTCTGGGTAAATGGTGGCGGCGGTGAGGGTAGATTCGGCGGGAATCGGGGCGGCGAGCGCGGAGGTGCAAACCAACGCGACAAGGACCAGGGGCAGGCGGAGTAGGTGCATAGGGGTGGGAGTGAGCTGTGTGAGACTGCAAGAATCGGGAAACGATCCAAGGGCGGAAAAAATAAGGCGGAAGGGGCGGACGACGGTGGCGAAGGGCGGGGATGGCCGGAGGAGCGGTGGGCCGGGGGGCGGCGGAGCAGGGGCTCAAGGTGGTTCCCCTCCAAGGCCCCGCCCCAACCCAAAGTGTCACCTATTAGGTGACACTTTGGGTTGGGGCGGGGGGGGGCGAGGGGCATAAAAAAGGCGGCACCCACAATGGGGCGCCGCCGGAAACAAGGGAGCCGGGACAGGATTCGAAGGAGCGGGGACGGGCTGTGGCCGCGTACAGCGCTGGTTTTTACCAGGTATCGCTGCGGAAAGGCACCGCGGGCAGGCCGTCGACGTTGAACAACCCGGCGAGCGGGGCGTTGCGCCAGGCGTAGCGCACCGCCACCGGCGCGGGCACCTTGGCGCTAGTCACGAGCACGGTGTCTTTTTCGATCTTGGCGGTGGCCGGTTTGAAAACCTTGTCTTCACCGGCGAGTTCGAAGCCGACCAGGGTGTTGAGCGGGGCAATCAGGCCGCCGTTGACCTCGGTGAAGCTCACGCGGAAGCCGGCACCGTCGCGTTCGGCCTTGGCGAACACCGGGCCGCTTGCGACGATCTTTTGGCCATACGTGCGGGCCAGAGCGACGCGGGCGAGACGGCGGCCGACGTCCTTTTTGTTGCGCGGGTGGCCGTCGCTGACGTCGCCGATGTCGACAGTGACGGCCTGGCCGGTGTTGGGCAGAGCGAGGGTCTGGGTTTGGGCTTCGCGCAGGAAGGCCCAGGTGGTGTCGGTGGCGCTGGCGAAGTTGGCCAATTGCACCCAATAAAAGGGGAAGTCGCCCTGGCCGAACTGGGTGCGCCAGCCTTTGATCATGGCAGAGAACAGGGCGCGGTATTCGGCGGCCTTACCGACGTTGGCCTCACCCTGATACCAGATGGTGCCGCGCAGGGCGTAGGGTGCGAGGGGGGCGATCATGCCGTTGTTAAGGCCGGAGGGGGTGGAAAAGTGGCCAGGCCCTGCGATGCTAGGCCACGTAAGTTTGGGTTCGGGTTTAGTGAACGGTTGGCCTGCTGCCTTGGCGGTGGCCGCCTCCGTGTTCCACACGGCGAGGGCGCTTTCGTGAGCGGCTTTTTTAGCCGGGTATTCGGCGAGGACTTTCGCCCAACGCTCACCCACAATCGCGAATTCAGGATCTGACTTAAGCGAAGCGGGTGACATCCACGACTCGATGGGTGTGCCGCCCCAACTGCTGTTAATGATGCCGATGGGCACGTTGAGCACCCGGTAGAGATCGAGGGCAAAGTAGTAACCGACGGCGGTGAATTCGGCGGCGGTGGAGGGGCTGGCGACTTGCCACGTGCCGGTCGCGGTGGTGAGTGGCGCATCCGAGACCTTTTTGGCGATTTTGATGTGGCGAATCAGTGGGTTGGAGGCCGAGCCGGCGATGTCGAGGGCGGCGTCGTAGGTTTTGGACAACTTCCACTCCATGTTGGATTGGCCGGAGGCGATCCAGACCTCGCCGACGACGACGTTGGTGCGGGTAACCGTGTTGTTGCCCTTCACCACCAAGTCGGCGGGCGTGGCATTGGCGGGCAGCGCGGCGAGGGCAACGCTCCACTTGCCGGCGGCATCGGCGGTGGTGGCGAGCGATTGCCCGGCGAAGGTGACGGTGACCTTTTCACCGGCGTCGGCCGTGCCCCAGACGGGGACCGGCTTGTCGCGTTGAAAAACGGCGTTGTCGGTGAACAGCGGCGCGAGCACGACGTTGGCGTGCGCGGCGGCGCCGAAGCTGAACAGGGCCAGGCAGAGGAGGGGTTTACGCATGGGAGGCGCAGTCATACGCAGAGCGGCGGGGTGGGCAAGCGTTATGTCTTTTTTAACAGTGGCGTTGGCGGAATTCCTCAAAGCGCAGCGCCCAGTCCGCCGCGTTTCCGCAATCGTTCTCCTACCTCTATACTCGTTCTCGTTCTCTTACTCCTACTCCTACTCGTTCTCGTTCGGCAGGGCGGGGGGCGGGGAGTGCAGCTCTACTGGATGGAGTAGGAGTAGGAGTAAGAGAACGAGAACGATTAAGAGGGCAGCGGGGCGTGCAGGTAGGCGTGCAGCTCGGCGGCCAGGCGCAGGCCGAGGCCTTCGACTTCGGCCAGTTGCGCTTCGCTGGCCGCCTTCAACCGCTCGATGCTGCCGAAGTGGGCCAACAACGCGGTCCGTCGTACCGCACCCAGCCCGGGGAAGTCATCGAGGACGGACTCGCGGATTTTCTTGGAGCGCAGGTCGGCGTTGTAGGTGTTGGCGACGCGGTGGGCTTCGTCACGCAGGCGCTGGAGCAGGTTGAGCGCGGGCGAGTTGAGCGGGAGGTTCAGCGGCGCGCGTTCGTCGGGAAAAATGATCGTCTCGTGCTTTTTGGCCAAACCGATCAGCGGCGGCGGCTCCACTTCGATCGCGGCAAACGCCTTGAGCGCCGCGCCAATCTGGCCGCGCCCACCGTCGATCACGATCAGGTCGGGCAACGGCTTTTGTTCGTCGCGCATCCGCCGGTAATGGCGGCCGACCACCTCCTCCATCGCCCGGTAATCGTCGTTGCCAATAAAACTCTTAATCTGAAACCGCCGGTAACGGTCCTTGTCGGGCCGCCCCTCGTTAAAGTGCACCATCGACGCCACCACGAAGGTGCCGCTGATGTGCGAAATATCAAAGCACTCCAGCGTGCGCGGGATTTTTTCCAGCCCAAGGGCCTCGCCGAGCAGGCGCATGGCCTCCTCGTCGGCGGCGGGGTGCGTGGGGTCGAAGCGCTCGAAATTGCGCGTGCGGGCCAGGGTTTTTTCGAGGGCAAACACCACGTCGCGCAACTCGGCGGCTTTCTCGAATTCCTTTTTGCCGGCGGCCTCCAGCATCTCGGCGCGCAGGGTTTCGAGCCATTCGCGCGACTTGCCCTCCAGAAACTCGCAGGCCTCGGCCACGCGTTGGCGGTAGTCCTCGGCGGTGGTTTCGTTGGCGAAGCCGTAGAGCTCCTGGCGCACGTCGTCGTAGAGTTGCCAGCGGCCGTCGGGCAGGCGCTGGGGCGTGGCGTCGCTTAGCAAAATGCCGAACTGGCGGCGCATCTGGGCGAGGGTTTTGCGCAACAGCCCGCTGTGGGCGAACGGCCCAAAGTAGCGCGAGCGGTCGTCCTTTTTGAAGCGCGTGACGGCGAAGCGCGGCAGCTCCTGGGCCGGGTCGACGCGCACCAGCGGGAAGCGTTTGTCGTCGGTGAAGTCGGTGTTGTACTTGGGTTTCCACTGCTTGATCAGCTTGCCCTCCAGCAGCAGCGCCTCGGGTTCGGACTTCACCTCGATGGTGTCGAAGTCGGCGATCATCTCGATCAAGGCGCGGATTTTCGGGTGCAACGTCATCGCCCGCGCCGGGGTGAAATACGACGAGACCCGCTTTTTTAACGCCTTGGCTTTGCCGACGTAAATGATGCGCCCCAAGCGGTCCTTCATCAGGTAAACCCCCGGCTTCTCGGGCAGCTGGCGGACCTTCTCTTTGAGGTTAATGGAGTGAGGCGCTGGCATTTTGGCTGAGTTTAACCTAGTTTCGCGCTTCGCAAGTATGGTTTCCAAAAACATCGCCCCTCCCGGCTCGGTCGCCTCCAAACGTTACGAACTCCTCACCCTGGGGGATGAGTTGCTTTTGGGCCTGACCGCCAACGGTCATCTCACCTACATCGGCGCCCAGCTCGGGCAGCGCGGGGTGCTGCTCCAGCGCAACGTGACGTTGACCGACGAGGCTGACGCGATCGCCGAACAATTTCGCGAGAGCTGGGCGCGCGCCGACGTGGTCATCACCACCGGCGGGCTGGGGCCGACCTGCGACGACCGCACGCGCGAGGCGGTCGCCGGGGTGTTGGGGCAACGCCTGGTTTTCGAGCCCGAAATCGCTGCGGGCATCGAGGCGTTTTTCGCCAGTCGAGGCCGGATCATGACGGAGAACAACCTCAAGCAGGCCTACCGTTTTGAGCGCGGCGAGGTGTTGCCCAACGCCAACGGCACCGCGCCAGGCCTGTGGGTGGAGCAAGACGGCAAGGTGCTGATCATGCTGCCGGGCCCGCCCAACGAGTTGCAACCGATGTTTACCGAACAGGTGATTCCTCGGCTGGCGCAGCGTGGGCTCCTACTCGACCGACAAGCCTACGTGCAGCTGCGCACGGCGGGCATCGGCGAGTCGGCGCTGGAGACCAAACTGCAGCCTGTTTTTGCCGATTACGGTGACGGTCTGAGCATCGCCTACTGTGCGCATCAAGGGCAGGTGGACGTGCGCCTGAGTTCCCCCAGTGGGCAGCTCTCGTTTGGGCAACTCGACGAGGTGGCCGGCGAGTGCGAGCGCCTCTTGGGGGAGGATTTTATGGGGTACGGGAGCGCTTCGTTGGCGCAAGTCGTCGGCGACCTGTTGCGAGCGCAGGAGTGCATGCTGGCGGTGGCCGAGACCGCCACGGGCGGGCTGCTGGCCAGCGAGTTCACGGGAATCTGCGGGGCCACGAAGTTTTTTGCGGGCGGCTGCGTGTGTTACTCCAACGAGTCGAAGATGCAGTTGCTCGACGTACCCGAATGCCTGCTGGAGCAGCACGGCGGGGTGTCGGCGGAAAACGCGGTGGCGATGGCCGTCGGCGCGGCCGAGCGGCTGGGCGCCGACTACGCGCTGGCGATCACGGGCTTTGCGGGCCCTTGCGGCGGCACCCACGAAAACCCGGTCGGCACGATGTACCTGGCGCTGTATTCGCCTCAGGGCATGTGGTCGAAAAAGCTCCATTATCCCGGCCCGCGAGCGACGGTGAACCGGCGCGCGGTGATTGCCGCGCTGGACTGGTTGCGGCGCGAGTTGGTCCGCACGCAAAGCGGCGTGACTACCGGGGCGCAGGCCGGCGGGCGGGAGTGACCGGCGCAGGGCGTTGGGCGGTGGCAGAGTCCGGAGGCGAATAATAAAACAATCCTCGGTCAATTTAGCCGCGAAAGAACGCAGAGAGCGCATAGAAATTCAGGTTTTTATCTTTGCGATCCTTGCGATCTTTCGCGGCTAACTGGGCGTGGATTTATCCTTAAAATAACGTTACAGCGTGCTGAGTAATCGCGTGACTTGCGGTTCGGCCGAACTGGCGCTTGGTTTCGGCCCCAATATGGCCACGGTCACCCTGCCTTCCTCCAACACTCCCCCGTCGCTTCCGCGCCTTAGCGGCGACGAAAAGGCCCTCATCATTCTTTGCCACCTCTCGGGCTTTCTGGGTGTGGGGTTTATCCTCCCGCTGGTGGTGTTTTTGATCAAAAAAGCCGAGGGTGGTCCTGTGGCGGTGCAGGCCAAGGAGGTGCTTAACTTCCACCTCTCCCTGCTGATCTACGCGTTGTGCATCGCCCCGCTGTGCTTCGTTTTTGTGGGGTTCATCCTGCTGCCGATCCTTGCGGTCGCAGCCATTGTTTTGGCGATTGTCGCGGCGATCAAGGCCTCCGACGGCTTCGCCTACCGCTACCCGCTCTGCATCCGCTTCATCTCCTGATCGAGGGGCGGGTATCCAAACCAAGCGGGCGCAAAAAAGCCCCGCAGTGGGCACTGCGGGGCAAACGCTGCGCTTTAGCTAGCGCGCTGCGTCTTAGAAGCCGACGTTGATGAAGGGGAAAACCTTAGGCAACGGGTCAAACTGATCCCAATCACGCGAGTTGACCTGGTTCCACAGGCCGAGCTGAACGCCTTTGAGCGTTTCGGCGTAGTTAATGAAGCCGAGCTGCACGCCGTGCACATGTTTGGCGGTGTTGACGAAGCCGAGTTGCACGCCGGAAACGTCAGCTGAGGTCATATCGTTGTAGTTAATCAGGCCGCTTTGTAAGCCTTTGACCTTGGCGGTCGAGATGTTGATCCAGCCTGACTGCCAGCCGGTGACCTCGCCCTCAGTGTAATTAACTAAGCCCCACTGAACGCCTGTGGTCGTTCCGCCGACATGATTGTAGAGGGTGAAGAGACCGCCAAAACCGACAAAGTCGCCGGTGGTCGAGTGGGCGAAGCCGATGTCGACGCCGCGCATGTTACGGTTCTCGCCGTAAACCTGCAGGCGGACGCCGGAAACGTCGTCGGTGGCGGGCACAAGTTGGGGCGAGGGGGCCCACAGCGAGGCCTGGAAAACGGCCGGCTCGGGTGCCATGGGCTCGGTGGCCATTTGGGCGTGGGCCGAGATGGCCAAGCTGCTGGCTACGGCTAAGGCGGATAGAGACTTAAGGGATTTCATTATGGGTTTTAGACTGACGCGTTCGGGTTAAGCGGACGCGCAATGGGTTAGCTGAATGCTGTTCGGGTCCATCGCACGGACACGCGAACACGCGAACGGTTCGCCGGTTATGCTAATTAGCGTTCAAGTTGAGGTTTAGGGCATCCTTGAGCTCACGCTCAAGGCCACCGCTTTGCGAACACACGTTTCCACTAACACCCGCTTCGCGAACTCACTCCCCGTGGCCTTGAGCGTGAGCTCAAGGTGTTTGCCCAAAGGTATATCTCCCCGCCCCCTCTCCAATCAGCCTACACCACCGGCGGCTGGCTGGCGTCGCGGGTCTTTTGGCCGAGCTCCTTGATGTCCTTCTCCAGCTTGGCGCGGACTTTTTTCTCCATGCGGTCGATAAAAAGCGTGCCGTTGAGGTGGTCGACTTCGTGCTGGATGCAGCGCGAAAACAACCCGTCGCACAGCAGCGTGTGCGCCGTCCCCTGCAAATCCTGAAAGGTCACCCGAATCACGTCGGCGCGAATCACGTCGCCGCGGATTTCCGGAAACGACAGGCAGCCTTCCTCGTAAACGGTCTTCTCCGACGGCAGCACGGTGACAACGGGGTTGGCCAGGGTGAGTGGCATAAACAACTCCAATGGCGGGCGACCGCCGTCGAGCTCCCAACTGAAGTCGCGGTCGGTGCCGAGCATGTCGACCACGCAAAATTGGAGCGCGCGTCCGACCTGCTGAGCCGCCAGACCGATGCCGGCGGCGGTGTTCATGGTCGCCACCATTTGGGCGGAAAGCAGCGTGAGGGCGGAGTCGAAGACCGTTACGGGGTCGCCTTTTTTACGGAGCACCGGGTCGTTATAATGAACAATTCGCAGGGCCATAGGTCGGATGAGGGATGAGGCCGTGCAACCTGTATTTGCCAACACCGCGCGGCAAACGAATACTTCGCCGCAAATGACGTCGTCCCGCCCCGCTTTTCCCCGCTCCGTGCCGACCGGGTGGATCGTCGGCCTGGGCCTCGGCTTGCTGGCGGCGGCGTGGAGCGTGCCGGTTAACCTCCAGTCGGTTACCCCGCCGCTGCTGGAGCGCGCCGGCGAGGCCACGCCCACGGTGGCCCAGCTCGGGCGCCAGTGGCTTGACCGCGAGAAACCCGGCCCTGCTGCCCTCGCCATCGCCGCCGCACGCACCTTGGGCGATCCGCAGGCCGCCCCGCTTGCCACCGCGCTCGACAACACCGCTCACCGCCAGCCCGAGCTCATCGCCTGGGGCGGCTGGGATCCGTTTCTCGATCCGCTGTTTAACCTCAAGGAAAACACCGGCCGCACCCAGAGCACGCCGGTGCTCACCTTTTTTATCACCCAAAAGGCGCGCGCCCAACTGCTCGCCTACCTCGGGAATTCCCGCTCGCAGGGCGTGCTGGAGCTGTTGCGCCTGCGCACCGTCACCGGCACCCAGCGCTTCGCGCCCGCCACCCAACCCGGCGGCCAAGCCCTCGACGCCGTGATTTTGCTCTCCGCCCTGCTTTATCAGGGCGATCACCTCAGCCACGCGCTTCAGCGCGAGCTGCGCGACCTTGCTGGAGCTGCCGTGGCGGCCAATCAGCTCGGCGACCTGGGGCCGGTTTTCGGCGATCTGCTTTCCCTCGGTAAACGCCTCGATTGGGTCCAACTGTGCGAACTGCTTCGCCTGACCGGCAGCGTGAAAACCCTCGGCGAATTCGCCCAGCTCGCCCGTGTTGCGCCCGACGACCTGCCGCTCATTTACAGCGCTGCGCAGCTCTCCGGCTCGGCCGATCGCGTGGCGACCTACCTGCTGAAATTCGGCCGCACGGGCCTGGCCGACCTGCGCCTCGCGCTCGGCTTTGGCCAAGGCGCCGTCGAGCAGTTGCTCTCCCGCCAAGTGCCCGTCAACCACCAGCCAGCCCCGTCCTTCGGCCCGTTAACCCTGGCCGCCCTGCTGTTTCCCAAACTCGCCCTAGCCGCCAAGTACATGGGGTTTCTCCTTGGGGCGTTTTGCCTATTCCTCGGCCTGGAGCGGGTGCTGTTTGACGACGACACCGACGGTGACCCGGGCCTGTTCCGTGCGAAGAGCGGGCTCCTCGCGCTGCTCACCGCCGCCCTGCTCGTGCTGGGCACCGAACCCTTTTTGTTAAAACCGACCGCGCCCTCCGAATTTCAGCTCAAGTTAACCATTCCCGTTCTCTCCAACCTTTCCGATCCCGCCTCCCTCACGCCCACGGCACCCACACTCACCATGGATATCTCCACCCTTATCAGCATCGGCTTTTTCGCCGCGCTGCAGATCGGCATGTACCTGTTCTGCCTCTCGAAAATCCGCGAAATCGAGCGCCAGTCCCTGTCCGCCCTGCTGAAACTCCGCCTCATGGAGAACGAGGAAAACCTCTTCGACGGCGGCCTGTACATCGGCATCGCCGGCACCGCCACCGCGCTCGTGCTGCAAGTCCTCGGCGTGATTCAGCCCAACCTGCTCGCCGCTTATTCCTCCAACCTGTTCGGCATCTGTTGCGTCGCGATCATCAAAATCCGCCACGTGCGCCCCTACAAACGCCGCCTCATCCTCGACGGCCACTCCGCCGAGCCCAAGTCCACCCCGGCCGTCGTCGCCGCTTAACCGCCGCGCCCCCGCGCCATGAATCGCACGCTCCTCCTCATCCTTTGCGACTTCCTGTTGCTGACGCTGCTCGCGCTCACCGACTGGCAGAAAGCCGCCCCGCCCGCCAAGCCCGTGCCGCCTCCGCCGCCGGCCGCCGCCGTGCGTGCCGCCAACGGCGCAGCCACCCAGGACGACGACCTCGTCGCGGTCATGAAGCTCTCGCTGGCCGACGAACGCAGCCAACGCGACCAGGTTGCCCAGCAGCTCCAGTCCACCCAAAGCACCCTGAGCGAGCGTGAAAAAGCCCTCGCCGACACCGCCAGCTCCCTCGACGCCACCCGTCAAAAAGCTGAAACGCTCACCGCGCAGGTTAACTCGGCCGCCGCCGAGGCCACGATTTCCAAGGCGCGCCTCGCCCAGCTTCAACGCGATTTGGAACAACGCCAGGCCGAGGCCGCGCGCCAGTCCCAGGCGCTCGCCACCCTCGAAAAGGCCCAGACCGAAGCCCGCGCCAAGATCGAGGATCTCAGTGTGACGGTGCGCGTCGTGGAGCAGGAAAAACAGCTCCTGCGCACCACCGCCGAAACGTTGAAAACTCAGGTCGAGGCCGAGCGTCAGGAGCGCATCAAGGTGCAGGAAACCACCACCCAGCTCGCCCAAGGCGTGGGCCAACTCGCCGACAGCTCAGTGGCGCTGACCAAGGAAATCCGCGAAAATCGGCCGATTAACATCAACGTTCTCTTCAACGAGTTTTTGGCCAACCGCGTGCAAACCGCGCTGGAAGGTACCCGCCCGTTTTTGCTCAGCTCGCGCACCGACAAACGCGATACCAACACGGTGTTCGTGACCGACGGCCGCGACACCGTGGCGTTGCTCCACGTGGGCGACACGCCCTTTTCCCTGATCGACCCGCCCTGGAACTGGGCCTCGCTCAAAGCCGAGTTCCGCAAAGGAGCACAACGCATCGCGGTGGACCGCCTGGTGTTTTTGGCCATCGACCCGCGCGTGGCGGTTTTGCCGGTCACCCCGGCGCAGATGACGGCGCTTGGGGTGAAGAGTTACCCGATCGCGCTGGAGCCGTTTAAGTTCACCGAGGCGCTGATCATCGCCAACGGGGGCACCGGTTATGGCGAGGTTCCCTTCAAACTCGATCCGAGCAATCCGAGTTACGTGCACATGGATAACCGGCTGGTTCGGAAATTATTTGGCGATTTCTCATCCTCGCGCGGCGACCTCGTTTTGAGCAAGACCGGCGAGCTACTCGGGATCATGGTGACCAGCAATTATTGCGCGCTGGTGAACAACTTTTTGCCCTCGCAGGTGATTCGCACCGGCGCAGACCTTGCCGCCCGGCCGACGGGCAAGTCGCTGGAAGACCTCAGCCAGCGCCTGCGCAAACTCCCCCAGCGCCTCCAGTAGGAAACTCGATCCTTTCAGCAGGTTGAGCATCACGAAATCGGTTGGTGCGGGGGGGGGCGATACCGTTGAAGGAAACACCTTGAGCTCACGCTCAAGGCCACGCGGACATGCTGCAAAGAAGAGCGGAATGTGGCCCTGAGCGTGAGCTTAGGGAAAAGGCGTCATCTTCACCTTGAGCTCACGCTCAAGGCCACGGGAACATGCTGTAAAGCAGAGCGGAATGTGGCCCTGAGCGTGAGCTTAGGGAAATGGCGTCATCTTCACCTTGAGCTCACGCTCAAGGCCACGCGGACATGCTGCAAAGCAGAGCGGAATGTGGCCCTGAGCGTGAGCTTAGGGAAATGGCGTCATCTTCACCTTGAGCTCACGCTCAAGGCCACGCGGACATGCTGCAAAGCAGAGCGGAATGTGGCCCTGAGCGTGAGCTTAGGGAAAAGGCGTCATCCCCACCTTGAGCTCACGCTCAAGGCCACGGGAACATGCTGTAAAGCAGAGCGGAATGTGGCCCTGAGCGTGAGCTTAGGGAAATGGCGTCATCTTCACCTTGAGCTCACGCTCAAGGCCACGCGGACATGCTGTAAAGCAGAGCGGAATGTGGCCCTGAGCGTGAGCTCAGGGAAAAGGCGTCATCTTCACCTTGAGCTCACGCTCAAGGCCACGCGGACATGCTGTAAAGCAGAGCGGAATGTGGCCCTGAGCGTGAGCTCAGGGAAAAGGCGTCATCTTCACCTTGAGCTCACGCTCAAGGCCACGCGGACATGCTGTAAAGCAGAGCGGAATGTGGCCCTGAGCGTGAGCTTAGGGAAAAGGCGTCATCTTCACCTTGAGCTCACGCTCAAGGCCACGGGAACATGCTGCAAAGCGGAGCGGAATGTGGCCCTGAGCGTGAGCTCAGGGAAAAGGCGTCATCTTCACCTTGAGCTCACGCTCAAGGCCACGCGGACATGCTGCAAAGCGGAGCGGAATGTGGCCCTGAGCGTGAGCTCAGGGAAAAGGCGTCATCTTCACCTTGAGCTCACGCTCAAGGCCACGCGGACATGCTGCAAAGCAGAGCGGAATGTGGCCCTGAGCGTGAGCTCAGGGAATGGCGTCATCCCCACCTTGAGCGCGAGTTTGCATGAGCCACACGTGGATATCATGAAACCGTGCTCCGCCCAGCATTGCGCGCCGACCGGCATGGGCTCCGGACTATGGCGCGAGCTGAGTCCAGAGCGCCGAGGCTTTTTCAGCCACCAGCTGGCGGGCATGCGTCACTTTGGCCGTGCGAGCGGCGAGGTTTTCGTCGGCGATTTTAGCTAGGTCGTCGAGGTTGTAGAGGAACACGTTGTCCAATTCGGTGACCGCCGGGTCGATGTCGCGGGGCAGCGCCAGGTCGATGAAGAACAGCGGTTCGGCGCGGCGCTTGCGCATCGCCGCCTCCGCTTGCGCGACGGTTACCACCACATCGGGCGCTGAGGTCGAGCCAACCACAATGGAGTAGTCACCGAGGTGGGTGGGCACGTGCTCCCAGGGCAACGCGGTGGCATTGAGGGTGGTAGCCAACTCCATCGCCCGGCCGTGTGTACGGCTGGCGATGGTGAGCGATTCTGCCCCACGGCTTTGGAACGCTTTGGCGGTTTTCTCACCGATGTCGCCCGCACCCAGCAGCAGGATGCGGGTGTTGGACAGGTCGCCAAAAATCTTCAGCGCTAGGTCCACGGCCACGTTGGCCACGCTGATCTGACCTTCGGTAATTGCACTGTGGGTACGCACGTATTTGGCGTGCTGAAAGATTTTTTGAAACAGGCGGTTGAGCACCGGCCCGGTGGTTTTGCGGCTTTGGGCGGTGGCGTAGGCGGTCTTGATTTGCCCTAAAATCTCGGTCTCGCCGAGCATCTGCGAATCCAGCCCCGAGGCGACGCTCAGCAAGTGTTCGATCGCCGCCAAGTCGGCGGCTTGGTGGCTGATGGAGGTGAAAACCTCGGCGGGGAGTTGCTGGAAAGCGCAGAAGACGGCGTGCAGGTTTTGGACAACGGCGGGCGAGTCGGCGCTGCCGTAAAACTCCACGCGGTTGCAGGTGTTGAGCACGGCGAACTCGCGCAGGCCGGGGAGCGCGGCGGCGGCGGCGTAAAAAAGCGGCAACCGCTCGGGGCTTAGCGCGAGTTTTTCGCGCAGCTCGAGCGGGGTCGTGCGATGACTCGCGCCCAGAAGGAAAAGCACGGGGGGCGTCATGAGGCGCTGCCGCTGACCAGCGGAAGTGAAATCAGGAGCAGGCCGAACAGGGCGAGCAGGAGCCAGGCGAGGCGCTTGCCGACCAACTGGCTGCGCAGACGCAGTCCAAGTGCGGTGGAGTAGGCCGCCCAGATCAGCACGGTTACGGCGAGTTTAGTGGCGTTAACCGAGGCCCAGTCTTGGCTCCAATGAACGGCCCCAACGAGCAGTGATGCGGTGAGCAAAACGGCGCCGGCCGCGAGCAGGCGCAGGCAAATGTGGTCGAGTTCGCGAATCGACGGCAGGAAGGAAAACAGGCCGTGGAGGTGATGGCGTTTGAGGCTGAAAACCTGCAGCACGTACATGGCGGCGGTCAGCGACAGCAGCGCGAACACGCCATAGCTCAGCAGTGCGATGGCGGCGTGGAATTCGATCCACGCATTGCCGCCAAAAATGCCGATGCGTCGGGTGGCATCCCAGGCTGGGAAGGCAAGCGAGAGTGCGGTGAGTGCGGCCCCCAGCAGGCAGGTAAAATAGCCCAGCAGGCTGAAGCGAAAGGTGGTGCCGATGACCAGGTAAAGCGCCATGGCTGACCAGGCGATGAACTGGAACAGCTCGAAGGTGTTGCCCAACGGACAGCCTTTGACTTCGAGGCCGCGCAGGTAGAGCCCGAAGGTTTGTACGGTGAAACCGGCGGCGATGATAAAGTACATCAACAGCCGCGAGAGCTTACGTTCGCGCAGGACCGCCAAGGTGCCGAGCCCGAAGCCCGCCAGGTACAGCGCGGAGGCGAGCCAGAGCCAGGTGCGATCGGTGAAAGTGAACATGTCGAAAAGGGATGAGCCGTTGAGGGGATGAAAAAGTAGCGCAGACTTCCAGTCTGCATTTGGCCGTAAAATTAACCTGAACGGCGTGCTCGTCTGCGCGCTCCGCTCACCGGAGCAGACTGGAATCTGCGCTACTTTTCGAATCGCGGCCTCAAGCCCGGTGGGAGACCCAGAAGCGGCATTCGTCGGAAAAGTCATGCACCGCGCTCGATTCGTGGCACAGGTCGCTACGCATGACGTCGTAGGTGTGCGTCCAGCCGGTGGCGGCGAGGTCGGCGAGTATTTCGGCGCGGTCGGGCAGGTGCATAAACGTGCGCCCCACGTCGTCGGAAAAGTACCGGTCGCCAAACTCGACGAGACGCGGGTCCTGCTTGCCACTTTCCCAGCGCAGCGTTTCCAGTTTCCAAGACGCGCGTTCGACACGCGAGTGATCGCGATCGTGCGTGGTGAACAACAACGGCGCCCCCGGCCGGCAAACCGCGGCGAGGTTGGCGAGGGCCGCCCGCCGGTTTTCGCGGCCCGGGATCTGCATCAGCCCGTTGAACATAAACAGCGCGCCCCCAAATCCAGTGTCACCTATTAGGTGACAGTTAGGATTGGTTTGAGGTGCGTTTTCCGACGGGGCGACAACGACAGTGTCACCTAATAGGTGACACTGGATTGGCTGGGTCGCGTCGGCGTGGTGGATGGGGATGGCGGCACCGCGCTCTTCGGCGAGGTAGCGGGCTTGCTCGACCAGTTCCTCGGCGAAATCAAAGGCGACGAGCTGGCGGTAACCCAGCTGCCAAAGGCCGAGGGTCACCCGACCGGCTCCGCATCCGGCTTCCAGCAGACGGGCAGTTTTGTCGGTGAAAAACCGTTCAATGAGCAACTGCTCGGATTTCCACAGGCCGAGGCTGTGCGCTGCACGGGCATAGTGCACGACCGCAACCGGATCGTTGAAATCGTCACGGACCGTGGCGGAGGAGATTTTTGCGTCGGAGGTTTTCACCGAAAAAAATCGCAGCATTCACCACGACATCGAAGGGCGTTAGGCCCGCCATGAACGTGGCGACTGTTGCGTTAAAACTCAGGCCTTCCGGCGCCAGGCGGCGATGAACATGCCGTTGCCGTTAATCTCGTGGGGCCAGAGGTGGACTTGGCTCGGGCTCGCAGGGGTCGTCGCGTTGGCGGCGAACACCGGATCGGGAATGTAATCGGGGTGCTCGGCGGTGAAGGTGTCGGCAATCTTCGTGGTTTCGCTCTTGGTCAGCGTGCAGACCGCGTAAACCAAACGGCCGCCCGGTTTGAGGGCGGGGGCGGCGTGGTTGAGCAACTGGATCTGGATCTCGGCGAGTTCGCTCACGTCGGTGGGCGTGGTGGTCCAGCGGGCGTGGGGGTTGCGCTGCCAGGTGCCGACGCCGCTGCACGGGGCGTCGATGAGGATGCCGTCGAACTTGGTCTTGGTGGGCAGGAAGGGGCCGCCATTCCAGGTGACCGCGCGGTAGTTGAACGCCTGGGCTCGGCCGGCGCGTTTGCGCAGCGTGGCGATGCGCCCGGTGTTGCGATCGCTCGCCCAGATCAGGCCCTTGTTTTCCATCAGGGCCGAGAGATGCAGGGTTTTGCCGCCTTCGCCTGCGCAGGTGTCCCACCACGTCTCGCCGGGCTTGGGTGCGGCGGCGTAGCCGACCAGTTGCGAGGCGATGTCCTGGATTTCAAAAACGCCCTGGTGGAATTCGGAGGTGCGGAACAGGTCGGTGTTGCCGCTGTAGCGCAGAGTGGTGCCGCGGTGTGGCGAGGGAACCAGCGGGGAGGGCGAAGGCGTGAGGTTGCCCAGCGAGCGGGGCAGGGCGGCGGCGAATTCCTGTTGCACGCGTATCCAGAGCGTGGGTTCGCTTTGCAGGTGGTGCAGGTAGGCGGGGGTGAGGTCGATCTCGCTTTTAACCCACTCCGGGACGGCGCGGGCGGCGAGGGCCTCGGGTTTGAAGTAGGCCGGGTCCGCCTCGAACTTGCGCTGCAGGTCGAGGGCGGAGGAGACGCGGCTGGTGGTGGGAGCGGCCTTGTCGAGCCAGCTCAGCCAGCGGAAATAGGTGAAAACGGCCTTGGAGATATCGCGCTTTTCGGCCGGCAGCAGCTCCTTGTCGGCGCCGAGGTCGCCGCGCAGGACGTAGTCGGCGGGTTTGTCGGCAGAAACCTGGTCAATGATGTGTGTGGCGCGGGCGAGAAGGGAGGAGTCGGACATGGAAAAGAAGGGTGTTAACCACTAAAAATCGGAAAGACACGAAAGAATCCGGCGTGAACGTGAAATTGGAAACGCCACGCGGCAGGGACGACACGGAGGTCGTCCCTGCGGGTGAGGCAAACGCCGAGGGCGGGCCCGGTCGCTTCCGGGCTCAAGGTTTGGTGGGGATAAACTTCGAGTTGCCAGGCGGGTTTTTGTAGGGGGCTTTCACGGACTTCGGTGCTTTTTTGACGTTGGCGGTCTTCGACGACTTGCCCTGCTTGGCAGGCTTATCCGACTTACCCTGTTTACCTGACTTGGCGGCTTTAGCGGGCTTGCCGGCCGTTTTTGACGGCTTTCCCGAGGCCTTGTGTGCGGGGTGCGCGGCCTTGGGGGCAAGCGTGGGCTTGGTCGAACGTTGACCTGCGGGGGCCGCAGGTTTGGACATGGCGGGCTTGGCCACGGCAGGCGCCGCAGGGGGGCGCAGGTGGGGATGCGACGGCACCAGCGGTTGTGCGGCGGCGTTGCCCTCGCCGGCGACATACGGGCGGAAGTCGAGCAGGCGCTTGAAGCGGTCCACTTTGGCCACCGCCACAAAAAGGCGTGAGGCGAGCGCATAGGCTTTTTTGCTGCGGCGGCCCACCAACGTGTCGCCCGCGTTGTTGAGCGTGTAAACGTCGTCGGTGAGCACGCTCATCGGTATGAAGCCGAAGGTCATCGACTCGACCAACTCGATAAAAAGCCCGTTGGCGCGCACGTCGGTGATCACCGCCTCGAAGGAGGTCTTTTTTTCCTTGGCCAGTTCGCGCTCAAAGAACTCCAGCAGTTTGATTTTGACGCTCTCCCGCTCGGCCTCGGTGGAGTTGATTTCGGTGAGGCTGAGGTGCTCGCCGATACTTTCCATCTTCGCCTTGTTGTAGCCGTAAACGTAGTTGGCCGGCTCGGCGTGGCCCTCGTGTTTGATCAGGTAGTGGTCGAACACCCGGTGCACGACCAAGTCGGAGTAGCGACGGATGGGCGAGGTGAAGTGGGTGTAGTCGTTTTTCGCCAGGCCGTAGTGGCCGTCGGGCGAGCCCCGGTAACAGGCCTTTTTGAGGCTGCGCAGCAACTGGGTGCGCAACGTGTAGCCCTGCGGGTGCGTGGCCAGGGCGGCCAGCAGGCCGATGATCTCTGCGCGCAACGTGAGGTCGCCGGTGCGGATGTCGTAGGTGGCGAGAAACTCGCGTAGTTCGTTGAGTTTTTCGGAGTCGGGTTCGTCGTGAACGCGGTAAACCGAGGGTAGGTTTTTGGTGCGCGTGAGCCGGGCGAGCGCTTCGTTGGCGGCGAGCATGAACTCCTCGATGAGCTGGTGGCTTTCGTCGTGCTCGATTTTTTCCAGGCGGTCGGCGTAGCCCTCGGCGTCGACGAACACCTTGGTCTCGGGCATGTCGAGGTCGAGCGAGCCGTTGGCCATGCGATCGAGGCGCAGGCCGGAGGCGAGTTTCCACAGGTGGCGAACCCAGCCCTGCAGGTCGGTTAACTCAGGGTCGGTTAACGACGAAAGCGCGCGCCCGGTGGAGCCGGTCTGGTGTTTGGCAGGGAGGGGCAACGCGCGGATGTTATCTAGGTTGTCCTCAAACAGGAGTGTGTAGGCCTGTTTGTAGGTGAGGCGCTTGCGGCTGCGGATGACGGTGTTCGAGTAGGTTTGGGCCTTGAGGCCGCCCTGGGCGTCGAACACGAGGAAGACCGCCTTGGTGAGCCGGTCCTGGGCCTCGACCAGCGAGCACAGGCCGTTGGAGAGTTTTTCGGGCAGCATCGGAATGACCGTGCCGACCAGGTAGGTCGAGTTGCCACGGCGCTGGGCTTCTTTGTCGAGAAAAGTACCTGCCTTCACGTAGGCGGAAACATCCGCAATGTGAATACCGACGCGCACCTCGCCTTCGGGCAGGTACTCAAGTGAGAGGGCATCGTCGAAATCCTTGGCGTCGTCCGGGTCGATGGTGAAGGTCGGGATCTGCCGGTAGTCGAGGCGGCCGGCGAGTTCACCGGGTTGAACGGTGTCGGGAAGCGAGGCGACCTCGCGTTCGACGGCGGCGGGGAACGTGGGATCGAGTTTGAACTTGTGGTAAATGCCGGCGAGTTCGGCGCGGGGTTCGAAGGTTTTACCGAGGCGCTCGAGGATTTCACCTTGGATAAGCTGGCTGCGCTGGGTCCATTCGCCGAGGCGGACCACGACCTTGTCGCCAATTTCTGGAGTCGGCGTGAGCGTGCCGGCGGCGGGGTCGCCGACCACGATCTCGTGAAACATCCGCGGGTCGTCGGGTTTAACGTAGTAGGTGTTGCGGATGCGCTGGAGGTTGCCGACGACGGTGTCGCGGGCGCGTTCGAGCACGCGCAGCACCCGACCCGTTCGCTCGGTGCCACGGCCATCGCGGCGCTGACGGATGCCGGGGTTAACGTGGATTTCGACCGTGTCACCGTGGAAGGCGACGCCGGTGTCCTCGGGGAAAATCTGAATCGCCTCGGGGGCGGGGCCGGAGCCGGTTTTGGTTGGTACCACGAAGGCTGAGCCGCCAGCGCGAAAGTTGAGCCGGCCGGTGAGCACCTCGGACTCGGCGTGGCGTTCCGGAGTGCGCTCGGAAGAACGCGTAAAGGCGGACGTGTTGGGTTGAAAGATGGCCCGCTGGCCCTGTCCATGAGCTCGTGCTTGGGCGGGTGTGTGGGGGGCACCGGGGGCTGACTTAGAGGACGCAGCGCCTCGCGAGGGCATGGCGATACGGTCGCCTTGAACGAGCGCCAGTTCGCCCTTGGCGAGCAGGCCGCGGACCTCGTGGGCGAAGACGGCGCGGAGTTTTTTATGGAGGCCGAGGGCGCGGGAAAGCGTCAGAACGGTGGCGGGTCGATAGTCGGGTTGACGCAGCAATTCGAGGAGCGAGTCGCGGTATTTCATGGCGTGGAGCGGGGCGGCCGAAACCGGGAATTGCCCCAGTTTTTCAGTGGTATTAACCAACGCAAGTGCCTACGGTGCCGCGATGAAAATCGTGCACGTTGCCAGTGAATTGTTCCCCTACATTAAAACTGGCGGACTGGCCGATGCGGTGGCGGCGCTTACAGGTACTCTGGCGGCACGCGGCAACGAGGTGTCGGTGTTCCTTCCCGGTTACCGGGCGGTGGTGGATCATCCGCTGGCGACGGGGGCCACAAGGACGCACGGATTGCGCATCGAAATGGGTGATGCCTTCATGACCGGTGAAGTCCGGTCATTTTCTCCGGCTAAGAATCTCACGATCCATCTGATTTGCCGCGAGGAGTTCTTCGATCGCCGCAATCCGTACGGCACGGCTGAACGCGACTACGAGGACAACCACCACCGGTTTATTTTCTTCTGCAAAGGCGTGGTGGAGACCATGCGCTTTCTCGATCTGAGCGCCGACGTGATCCACGGCCACGACTGGCAATGCGGATTTCTGCCGTTGCTCCTGCGTCATGCCGAGCAGCGCTACGGCATCACCTTGGCAATGAAAACGGTGTTCACCATTCACAACATCGCCTTCCAAGGGGTGTTCCCGATGCGCTCGTTTTACCGCACCAATCTGCCCGAGGAACTCATGGGCATCGATGGCGTCGAGTTTTACGGACAGATGAGCATGATGAAGGCGGGTATCCTGTTTTCGGATCGAGTGACCACGGTCAGCCCGCGCTACGCTCGCGAAATCCAAACGGCGGAGTTCGGTTGTGGTCTTGACGGCGTTATTTTGAGCCGCGCTGCCGATTTGGTCGGCTTCATTAACGGCATCGACACAGCGGTCTGGAATCCGGCGACCGATCCGCTGATTCCCGAGCATTACTCCGTGGGGAAACTTGCAGGCAAAGCGAAGTGCCGGACCGAGTTGCTTACCCGGGCGGGATTGGATCCGAAGTATGCCGGCCCGATCTTCGGCATGGTGTGCCGCCTGACCGAGCAGAAAGGGGTTGATCTGCTTCTGGATAACGCGGCCTTTTTTCGCAAAAACGACGTGCGCCTGATCGTGCTCGGCAAGGGAGACAAACAGTTGGAGTCGAGCCTGCGTGAACTCGCGGCGTTGGTGCCCACGCACGTGGTTTTGTCGAGTCGGGTGGACGAGTCGATGAGCCACCTGATCGAAGCCGGCAGCGACTTTTTTGTGATGCCCTCCCGCTTCGAACCGTGCGGGTTAAATCAGATGTATTCGCAGGCCTACGGGACGATTCCGCTGGTCACGCAAGTGGGCGGGTTGGTCGACACGGTCATCGATATTGATACCAACCCGGCGGCTGGCACCGGCGTGATGTTCAGCCCGAGCGTGGCGGG
Source organism: Opitutus sp. (assembly GCA_024998815.1). Lineage (NCBI taxonomy): Bacteria > Pseudomonadati > Verrucomicrobiota > Opitutia > Opitutales > Opitutaceae > Opitutus > Opitutus sp. Next base: position 609,931 of record JACEUQ010000002.1, on the reverse strand, counting down.
GCTGGGCGGCGGTTTGACGCGAGCGCTCAAGCTGTTTGCCGACAAGCAGCATTACACCGAAGTCCAGGCTCGCGGAATGCGCACCGACTTCGGGTGGGCGAAGACAGCGCTGGCCTACGAGGATCTTTATACCGACTCGATTTAGTGGGCAGTAACAGGGATCTTTTCGGATCAAACCACGGCAATTTAGCCGCAAAAGAGCGCAAGGATCGCAAAGAACCAGCCCTGTATTTCTATACGTTCTCTGCGTTCTTTCGCGGCTAAAGGCTCGATGTAGGAACGCTGATGAGGGATGGGTGGTTATGCGATAACTCGAAGGTTACTGCATAATAGTGGTCTTACTTCAGGGTGAAACGGGAGTAGGCTTCTTGCCTGCGTAAACGTAGTCCGAATACGCCACGGTCATGTCTTCATCGAGCGACTTCACCCACATTGCGCGGCCACGAATTTTCACCGCCACCTCTTTCAGCAACGAGGGCCGGCCGGAATCGGGCCGGGTGTAGGTCATCACGGTGCGTGCCTCCGCAATCTTCACCATAAAAACCGGGGAGAAGGGTTCGGTGCTGGCCAGTTCGATTTTCTCGATGGTCTGCGTGGGGCGGTGCAGCGTGTACGTTACCCGCATAAACGCGGCGGACTGGTCGTCTTTGTCGCCGGTTTTGAGCTGAAAACGATAAACACCCAGCTCTGCGCTTTCGCTCAAAATCTCGCAGCTATCGGGGTTGATTTGGTCTTTCACATTGGGGGCGTTTTCATTGGATGAGCGACGCGCCTTGAGCTCCTTGTATTTGCCCGCCTCCTCCTCGGTTGGGGCGCGCCCGTCCTGCTGCACCAGCGACCATTGCACGGAGTCGCGTCCTGCGGGGTTAAACTGTTCGACACGACTGTGGGATCTGGCGGTGGAGGTTTGGGTAAAACCCCAGCCGCGCGGGCCCTCGGTGCGGAAATCCTTCAGGGCAGCAGCCAACTCGGCGGGCATGGGGGCGCCCATCAGGCGGCAAGTGACCAAGGCGAAAACGAGGAGGAGCGAGAGACGCATCCGCCCGAGAAATGCGAAGCCCGCGCAGCTGGCAACTCAACTCTCCTCCTTAGGCCAGCGCGACGATCTTGTGGCTGACGGGGCCGGCGCGGCCGGGTAATTGCACGGTCGCTCCCACGCGTTGCCCCACCAATTGGCGCCCCAGCGGCGAGGCCGGCGTGACCACGGTGAAGGCCACATTGTCCACTTCGGCCTCCAGGCCACCATTGCGCGGGCCGAGGAAATAATAGTGGGGCCGACCGCGGGCCTCTAGGGTGATGAAGGCCCCGATTCCGGCGGGCGCACCTGCGGGCCAGGCGGCCAGATCGAGCCCGTGGTAAAGTGTGAGGGCTTCGACGATCTCGGCGGCTTGGCGGGCTTGGCCCTCGGCCAGATAGGCTGCCTCCTGGCCGCGCATGTCGTATTTGCCCTCGGATTTACTCTCCTCGCTGGTGGCCTCCTCGCGGGCTTCGTTGGCGGCGCGCGACTGGAGATCGAGCTCGCGCTGGAGTTGGGCGACGATCGCGTCGCGGACGGCGGACTTCTGCATTCGCGCTAACGTAGGCACCGGCATGTCCGTTGCCAGCGAAACCTGCGGCGATCCATGTCGGGCGGCCCGGCTCAAATCGTGCGGCGGGCGAACAGGTCGGAGAGCAGGTAACGCGCGCCGCTGAGGGCTGCGTCGCTGAGCAGATCGTTGTCGGTAAGAATCGCCTCCAGGCGGAAGCGCCCGCCGTTGGTGACGTAGAGCTCTATGTTTTGATAGCGGCCGTCGACGATCCACAGCCGCGGCACCAAGCAGGACGCGAGGATGTTTTTTTTGATTACCGTATCCGGATGTCGGTCACTGTTCTGCAGGACCTCGACGGCCAGGTAGAGGCGTGGGTCGTTGCGCCGAATGAGCGCAAGATCCGGGCGGATTTCCGTATCGGGGCGGAGTTTAACCAGCGAACGACGGCGCAGGAGTTGGAGCGCGGAGTTGTGGGGGAGGTTTTGCGCCACCCAGGCGTGGAGGCGGTCGCAGAGCAGCTCATGCGGGCCGTTTATTGGCCCGCGAATCAGGGGGCGACCGTCGAGAACTTCTTCATAGGGATCGGCCATGGGATACCTATTTTTTAAGGGCTCGCAGCAACACCAGCAGCGTGACGCTGCCGCCGAGTGCGAAGCCCGCTTGTATCGCGGCGGGGTTGATTTGGCGCAGTATCCACCAGCCGAGAAAGGCTCCAGCGGTGGACACGCCTAGGTTAACCGGAAGAGAAAGTTTTGGGCCCTTGCCCACCAACGTAGCGACGACACCGACAATCACACCGACCACTAACAACGTGATGAAAGTCGGGAGGTTCATGCGCTCAGCCGGCAACGGGGGCCGGGATGGTTAACTTCTGCCAGAGTGCCACGGGGACTTCTTCGGCGCGGCTTTGCGGGCTGTAGCCGCCGGCGGCCAACACCGCAAACCAGGCCTGACCGCCGTCGGGAAGTTTGTCGCGCAGGAGCGCTCCAAGCTGTTTGCGGCGCTGCTGAAAGCAGGAACGAATGAGGAGCTTAACCTCAGGTGCGAAAACAAAGGGCACGGGCTTGCGCACCAGGTTGAGCAGGTACGACTCGATGTCGGGCCGGGGATGGAAACACGCCGCCGCGACCTTGTGGCCAGGGGCAATGTCGTAGGCGGATTGCAGAAAAATCGAAATCGCGCCGAAGAGCTTGGTGCCGGGGGAAGCGGCGTAACGTTGCGCGGCTTCCTGCTGGAGCATGAGCACGAGATTCGTTGGCAACGGTCCGGAAAACACGGCGTCCATCCACGGTGTGGAAATGGCGTAAGGCAGGTTGGCCACGACTTTGAAGCCGGCGGCGGCGCGGTCGGCGGGCAGGGCCGCCAGCGGGTGTTCGACCGCATCGCCTTCGAGCAAATGGAATTTACCTGGGAAACGCGGCCCGAGCGTGGACTCCAGGTAGGCGTGGAGGTGACGGTCGAATTCGACCGCCCACAGGTCGGCGCCCGCTTCGAGCAGGGCGATGGTTAAAGTGCCCAGGCCGGGCCCGATCTCGACGACAGTGTCGCCCGCGCGCACACCGGCCAGTTCGAGGGATTTGTTAACGATATTACCATCAACGAGAAAGTTTTGCCCAAGGGCGCGCTTGGGAAAGTGGCCGAGTTGGCCGAGCAGGTCGCGGGTGGCTGAAGGAGAGAGGGGCATGTAAATACGGTGGTCCGCTACCGACTACTCATCGGCACGAATGGGTGAATTTTTAGCTGAACTTGAGAGAGAATCAGCGATTTCTGAACTCGCTGATGAGGGCGGCGGTGTCGGGCGCCTTCATGAGGGCCTCGCCGCAAAGGATGGCGTGGGCACCGGCGGCTTGCACGCGGGCCGCATCGGCCCCGGTGAAAATGCCGCTCTCGCTCACGGCGATCACGTGCTTGGGAAACAACGGGATGAGTCGCTCGCTCAAGCCGAGATCACACTTGAAAATGGCGAGGTCGCGGTTGTTCACGCCGATGATTTTGGCGCCGTGCTTTACGGCGCGCTCCAGTTCGGACTCGTTGTGGATCTCGAAGAGCGTATCGAGACCGGCGAACTTGGCGGCTTCGAACAACTTGGCGATTTCGTCGTCGTTGAGAGCACGCACGATGATGAGGATCGCGCTGGCACCGGCTTCGCGCGCCTGCAGCACCTGTATCGGGTGCACCATGAAGTCTTTGCGCAGGCACGGGATGGCCGGGCGGTTCTCGCGGAAAAACGTGGTGACGGAGCTCAGGTCTTCGAGCGTGCCGCCGAAAAATTTCTCGTCGGTGAGAATGGACAGCGCGCTGGCGCCGGCCGCGCGGTAGTTAACCGCTTGATCGGCCGCGGCAATGCCAGTGGCGATGGCACCGGCGGACGGTGAGCGGCGCTTGATTTCGGCGATCACCGCCAGTTTCCCGTCGTCGCGGCGCAAGGCGGCAGCAAACGACGGCGGCTTGGGCGCCATGGCATTGAACGCGGCCAGCTCGGGCAGCGAAACCTCGCGGATGAGCGAGGCGATTTCTTGACGCTTCCAGGCCATGATCTCGGTGAGTTTGTCGGACATTTGTGCACCACGAAACACACCAAGGTCATGAAAACCAGATTTTATGGTGCGAGGCCGGCCCGATTAGGGAAGTAGCGCAGACTTCCAGTCTGCTCCGTGCGGTTTTACTTAATCGAAGCAGACTGGAAGTCTGCGCTACTTTGACGGAGTTCTACGTTGCCGGCGCGCTACGGTACCGGAGTTCTACGTTTTTCCGTGTGTTCCGTGGCTTCCGAGGGCAACTTCCGCCGCATGAGTGCTCTTGCCGACCTTCGTAAAACCATCGCCGCCTTACGCGCGCCTGGCGGCTGTCCCTGGGATCAGGAACAAACACACGCCTCCCTCACGCGCTGTCTCATCGACGAAGTCAGCGAACTGCTCGACACCATCGACCGCCTTGATTTTTCCCACATGCGCGAGGAGCTCGGCGACGTGCTCATGCAGGTGGTTTTCCATGCGCAACTCGCCGAGGAGGCCGGCCTGTTTGACCTCGAGGCGGTCGCGGCCGAGGCCAACGAAAAACTGGTGCGCCGCCACCCGCACGTGTTCGGCACCGGCGACAAAATCGGCACCGCCGAGGACGTCATCGTGAAGTGGGAGCAAATCAAGGCCCTCGAAAAGAAGAACGGCCCGGTTCAGTCGGGCGTGTTTAAAGACCTGCCGCCCCGCCTGCCCGCCCTGATGTTCGCCGAAACCGTGTGGAAGCAGATTCAAAAAAAGAGCCTGCCCGCCGACGCCGCAGTCGATCTCGCCCAAGTTCAGGCGCTCGGCGCGCAACTCGACGAGGCCACCTTGGGCAAAATGCTCTTCGAGCTGACCGCCGCCGCGCGCGTCAAAGGCCTCGATCCCGAAGGGGCGCTGCGGCTCCACGCCACCCAAGTCATGCGCGATGTCGAAGCCCGCCTTGCTACCGCCGCCACCTGAGCCGGTGCTCACGCGCTGGTGGGCGCCGTTTGCGGATTTCCTCGAAAAGGAGCGCCGCTATTCGGCGTACACGCTGCGCAACTACCGGCAGGCGTTCGACGACTTCTACCGCTGGCTGCGCGCCGCCGGCCTGTGGGACGCAGGGTTCGACCAACTCGGCACGCGCAACACCCGCGACTTTGTCATCGAGGCGCAGAACCGTTTCGACCGCCGCACGCTGCACAACCACGTCTCCGGCCTGCGCGCGTTTTTCAAGTTCTGGCTGCTGCGCGGGCAAGTGGCGCGCAATCCCTTCCTGGGCGTGCCGCTGCCAAAACTGGTGAAACGCCTGCCGCAGTTTCTCACCGAGACGCAGATGACGCTGCTCTTAACCGGCCCGCAGCGCCTGCTGGAAAACCAGTCGCTAGATGCATTCACCGCCTGGCGCGACCGCCTGACGATGGAGTTGCTCTACGGCGGCGGGTTGCGCGTGAGCGAATTGGTCGCGCTCGACTACGGGCAGATTGATTTCAGCAGCGGCGTGGCCCGGGTGCTCGGCAAAGGCAAAAAAGAACGCCTGTGCCCGCTCGGCCGGTTGGCGATGGCGGTGCTGGGGAAATGGAAAACCGACTTCGCCCGCGACAGCGGACCGGCGGCACCGGTGCTGGTTAACGCCAAACACGAGCGCCTGCCGGTGCGCCAGGTGCAGTTGTTGTTAAAGCGCTACCTGGCGCTGGCCGACCTGCCGCTGGAGCTCACGCCGCACAAGTTGCGGCACAGTTACGCGACACACCTCCTCAACGCCGGAGCCGACCTACGCCTGGTGCAAGAGCTGCTCGGTCACGTGAGCCTGAATACGACGCAAGTTTACACCCACGTGAGCGTGGCTCGGCTGCGCGACATTTACGCCAAAGCGCATCCGCGGGCGTGAAGCTGGGGCGGGGGGAAATACGTCCTGATGCGCCCTGAGCTCCCGCTCAGAAGGTTTTGCCGGCGGCGATTTCCTCGGGGAGGAATTCCCCGTTGGCGGCGAGGATGCGGCGGGCCAGCGGCGCGAGCTCTTCGGCCGGCACCTCGACCACCTGGTTGTCGCGCCATTGGATGATGGGCAGACCGAAGCGCAGGTTCTCTAACACGGCATAGGCAAAGGCCTTGCGCATCGCCCGCATCGACCGGCGCGTCACTTCTTCAGGAGTGAACGCCAGCGGCTCTGCAAGTAGACCGTCATTATTTCCCTTGGGCATGAACGAAACGCTGGCCGCCGTTTCGATATGCGCAAGCATCCTGGCATCGGAGATCGTGAGCACGCCGTCTTTCTCTTCCGCCACAAGGTGCGGATTCTCAAAGGTGTTGTCGTAAAGGTTCCAATGGTCGAGCAGCGGCCGGTAAAGCGTGGCGAGATTGCGGATGCCGAGATGGAAGCGGCGTTGTTGCACGACGTCGGGGATGTCATGTCCGCCCTTGGCCACGCGTTGCCGCACCCGTTGGCGGGTTAGGTCCAGTTGCGGAATCCATAGAAAATCCAAATGGATGCGATAACCCGCTGCACGCATCTCGCGCAGGAGCGGTGCATAGGTGCGGCCGGAGAGCGTCGTTTCGAAGGAGAAATCCACCCGCTGGGCCGTGAGGTCGCGCAGGCGGTGCAGCATGATCCGGCCGGCTTCGAACGCGGCTTGGTCAGGGGCAAACGGCGACAGGCCGGCGGCAATCAGGTCGGCGTTGACGAACTCGCGCGTGTGCATCTCCTCGGGCAAAAAACGACGGGCGTAGGTGGTTTTGCCGGCACCATTTGGGCCCGCGATGACGAAGAGGTTGGGCATGTCGGTAAAGGTAACCGGCCTCAGGGCCGCGTGGCGAGTTCGAGCGCGGTTAACCCGGCGAACGCCTCTGCCGTGCTGGCGCCGCACATCTCCTGCGACGGTCGCAGGCTGGCGCAAAAGGCGGGGCGCTCCGGTTTGCCAAAGATCGCGCACCGCAGGTCGGGCAATAACTGCACGCACCGCTCACCGGCCTTTTTCCCGTTCGGCATGCCGGGGATCGGCGAGGTGATCGACGGCGCTATACAACACGCCCCGCACTCGGCTCGGCAGTTCATGAAGGAGAAGGAGTCGGAGGAGGAGGAGGACGGTCAATGTCCAATGACCAATGACCAATGACCAATGACCAATGACCAATGACCAATGTCCAAGGTTCAATGACCAATGACGAAGGTCCAATGACGAGGGTCCAATGACGAGGGTCCAATGACGAAGGTCAACTGCGGTGGGTTGGACGTTGATCCGGGTTACCGCAGTTGCAGGAACACCTTCGCGCCTTTGCCTTCGGGGGCGGGCGGGCTCAGGAACAGGCGGCCGGCGTCGATCTCGCCTCCAACTAAAAGGGCGTCGCGGACCTGTTGCGCGCGGCTTTCGGCGAGTTGGCGCAGGTCGTCGTCGGACACCGGAATGGCGGCGGCGAGCGCAAGGCGTGCCTCGGCCAGGGTCGGTGCAGCGGTTGCCCCCGGTGCGGTGGCGGCCCCTGTGGATGGAGCGAGCACGATCGTTTTGACGGGGGTGGGACTGGGTTTGCGCACCCTGGCTTGGTCTCGATCATAGGGAACCACACGGGCGGCCTTCGCCTTGACGGGCACCGGCGATTTTACGGCGGGAATTTCTGTTGCCGGGGTCGCGGTTGCGGCGAGCTGGGGCGTCGTGGCGGCGCGTTCAGTGAGGAACAGGCCGATGATCCGCGCTTCATCTTCCGGCGAAACCACGATTTCGGCGGGCGGCGGAGTTTGCGGGTTTTTGACGCGCAACTCCTCCCAGAGACGAAAACGCACCTGTTGGTTGAGCCGCTGTTCGCGAACGGCCGCGAGGTCGGCGGTGGCGTCGTAGCTGCCGGTGATATCAAGGTTGAGCGCGGGACGTCCTTTGAGGGCCTTGCGCAGCGTGTCGGTTTTCTTGAGCTCGGCTTCGAGCGGCAGGGCGGCACCCGGAGAAAAATCCTGATAGGCCAATTCGTCGCCGCCGCCGCCGAACGCCGCTCCGATAAGCGAGAACGGTGAGGTCGCCGCTTTCATCAGGAGGTTCACGATCACACGCAGCACCACGCGGCCGATTTTGAACTCGGGGTCGTCGAGGCTGCCCTGGATCGGCAGATCGATAATGATGTTGCCGTCGATGTCCTTGAGCAGCGCCACGCCGAGGCGCACAGGCAGGCTGGTTGCCTCCGGGCTTTGCGTCGCCGGGCCAAAGGTGAACTGGTTAAGCGTGACCACGTTGCTGCTGGTGATCGTACGCTGGGTCAGGCGGGCCTTCACGTCGACGGTCAGTCCGCTGCGCGCCAACTCGTAACCAGCATAGGTGCCGACGTAGGGGGAAATCGGCGACAGGTCGACGTGCTTCACGTCGATGAACAATTCGGTCAGCGCGCCGGGGGCGAGCGTGGCCGCCTTGGCGTCAAGTTTTCCGGTGAAGGCGACCGAGCCGGTGTTGTTGATCTGACCGCGGATGTCGACGTCGGCACGTTGAAGGTCGACCGAAGACAGTCCGGAGATGGTGCCGGAGAAATGGTCGAGCGAGAGGCGGGCCGAGGGCTTGATCGAGCGATCGGCCACGGTGACCGAGCCGTTTTTCAAGGTGAACTTGGCGAGCGACCAGACCGGGCCGGCCTCGGCCGGGGTGGCGGTGGTCGGCGCGGCGTGCGGCGTAGTTGGCGCTGCGGCGGTAGGCGATACGGCGACCCCAGGTTGAGTCGCGGCGGGCACCGCATCGGGTGCGGAGGCCGGGGCGGTTTCGCGGCGCAGGATACTGGCGAGGTTGGTGGTTTTGTCGGCGTTGATCACCAAACGGGCGGAGGGGGTATCGAGTAAAATTTCGCGGATGTGGGCGGCGAGCGGCGACGACGTGGCGTCGATCCCCAGAATGGCGAACTGGTTAAAGGTGACGAAGTCCTCGCCCTGCGCACCATCGACGGTGGCGAATTTGTCCACCGCCACATCGCCCTTGAACGTGGCGACGGTGCCGTTGAGACGGGCATTGCCCTCGACGGAGAGTGTGCCGCCGGCGATACGTAAGTTGAGCATCGGCTCGATATAGGGCGTGGCCGCAGCAAGGGGCAGCGCGGTGATTTTTAGAGCGAGGTCGGCGGCCAGCGGTTCGCGCACCGCCGAACCTGCGACGTCGATCACCCCGCCCTGCACGGTGAGCGCGGAGAATTTTACCTGAACGGGTGCTGCGGCCTCGGACAACGAGAAGTTTTTAACCGAGATATCGAGTCGGCTGAGGCCGTTTTTGGCGGGGGAGGACGGAATGCGGTCTTCGATATCGATGGCCATGCCGGAGAGGGATAACTCGCCGAGTTTGACGTCGGGCAGCGCTGTGGGCGTGGCGGGAATGGAGGCTGTGGCTGCGGCAGGAGTGGTCGTCGTTGCAGCGGGAAGGGGCGCGGAAGCGGCGAGCAGGTTGAGCAAGTTAATGGAGCCGTTGGTTTCGCGCACCACGGCGATATGGCCGCCAATGAGAGCGATGCGGGCGATGGTGGCGGACGGCTTGAGGCCATCGGCGTTGAGCCCCTCGATGGCAAACGAGGGCAGATCGATGAGCGGCGTGGTTGCCCCGCGCGCTGCGAGTTGGAAGCGCGAGAGTTTTATGGCGCCCTTGGAGAGTGCGAGTTGGCGCGCGCCTTCGGTCAGATCGAAAACGTAGCGGCCGCTGACATCGAGCACGCCGTCGAGCAGATCGGCATTGATGAGTTCGGCGTAGTAGGGTGCGTATTTTTTGAGGGAAAGCTGGCCGACGCTGAACTCGCCGGTGGAGCGCACGGGGTCGATGGAGAGGGTGCCTTTCCAGGCGAAGGTTTCGCCGGCTTCGGTGGAAGCGCTAAACGCATACGGGGCCTTGGGGTGACCGGCGGTGACGAAGTTTTGCAGGGTGAAACTGAGCGGGCCGACTGCGGTTGCGAAGGGGCGGGCGCGGCTGGCATCGGTGAACGCCAAAGCGGCGGCCGACACGTTGAGTTGGCTGATACGCAGGGGGCGGGGCGGTTTGGTGGCGGCGGCGGGTGCGGCGGCAACGGGTTCGGCTGCGGGCGGGATCAGGTCGGCAAAGTTGAATGAACCGTCCTTGGCGATGGCCACGCGCTGAGAGAAACCGTCGAGGGTGATTTCCTCAAAATGCCACTCGCTGCCGAAGAGCGAAAAGCCGTCGAAATCAACGAACAGGCGTTTCCATGCGGTAAACGGCGCGCCGTCGCGGTCCTTTATCTGCAAGCCCTCGACGGCAACCGAGAGGGTGAAGGGATTGAGGCGAATGCGCTCGATGGTGACTTCGCGGTGGAGCGCGGCGGAGAGGTGTTTGACGGCCTGGGCGCGGATGATGGGCGGCAGGCCGAAAAAGGTGAACAACACGAGGCCGATCACCACGCCAAGTGCGATCGCTGCGCGGCGCAGGCGGGGGCGTAGGCGCGATTTTTTGGCGGAAACGATGGCGGAGGCAGGCTTGGGCAAGGACATGGAGAATAGTTTAACGGGAGTGATGAAGCAGAGAGCGCCACCCTAGGCGAGGCCGAGGAAACGAAAACATGATCGAGACGAGCACAACGAGCGTTGGCGGGGGACGAGCGGAATGACGAGTGGGCGCACGAGTGGACTTTCGAGAACGTGAACGCTTTAGACCCCACAGCGGTTAACTGGCTCCCGAGGTCGCACGCACGGGGCTGGTCATGAGCGTTGCCTCGAGCGCTGGCGGCGTATTAAGAAGGCGCATGATTTGTTTTACGTTAACACGGACCCGCCCACCTCAGGTTGGGGCGACGCATCGGTTGACGCACCAGGGAGGCCGGGGCGATGTCTGAGGCAAACCCCATCCCCAGCCGCCGCGAATTCTGGGCCGTCGTTACGCTCATAGCCGGCACCTGCGGCTACTTTTTGATTTTTGCGCAGTTCGCTTTTTGGGAGCTTCTGCGGGCCCATGTCGGGGCCGATCAACTACAGGTGTCGATGATCGCGCTGGGGCTGGCCGGGGTGGCTGGCAGTGGTCTGGCGGCGTGGCGGTTCCGCTTGGTGACGTGCCAGACGGCGTTGCGCGGGGGAGCGATGGCTTGCGTGCTCGCGGCGGTGGCGGGGTGCGTGGACGCTTCGCCGGTTGCGGCGGCCGCCGTCGGATTGTCGGTGGGCTGGCTGACGGTGACACTGGTCGCGGGCCTGCGTGCGGCGGCTGGCATGCAGCACCTCGGGCGCGCGGTGGGCGTAGGCACGGGGCTGGCCTATGCGGCGTGTAACCTGCCAGGAGTGCACAGCGCCGCGCCGCTCGTTCAGGCGGGAATGGCGATCGTGTTAATGGCCGTAGCCGCCGTGGCGATTCGATGGGTGCGAATGGGCGAGGCGGAGGTTTCCCATAACGATGATTTCAGGCCGGTGCGCATGGCCGCTTGGGTCGGGATTTTTTTGGCGCTGGTGTGGATGGAATCGGCGGCTTTTTACGTGATCCAGCATACGCCGGTACTGCGGGCGGAAACCTGGGGCGGGAGCCTGCGCCTGTTGCTCAACGCGACGATCCACCTCGCGGTGGCGGTGGGCGCGGGGGTGTGGATGGATCGGGGGCGGTTTGGGCGGGTGGTGCTGGCGGGCTGGGCGGCGCTGGCCGGGTCGTGCCTGCTGCTCGACGAACGGATGCGCCCGTTCGTGGGTGTGGAGGTGCTCTATACAGCGGGCGTTTCGGCCTGTGCGGTGGCGTTGGTGTATTATGCGGCGCGAGGCGGGCGGGCGTGGCTGGTCGCGGTGCTGCTGACCATCGCAGGCGGGCTGGGGTCAGCCTTGGGCATCGGCATGGCTCAGGAGCTTAACCGCTTGCCGGTGGGCTTTGTGCTCGCCGCGTGCGCCGTGGTGACGGGTCTGCTGACGATCCGGCACAGGGGCCGGCGGCTGCGGCGGCCGTTGCTGCTGGCGGTGGCGGGGCTGCTGTGGGTGCCGGCGCAGCGCGAGGCGCGGGCTGGCGCGGTGGCTGACCTGCCGGTGGTGAACGCAACTCTAGCGGCTCACCCTATGAATTCGCGTTCAAGTTAAGCTTAATGAAATCGGTTCGTGGGGCAGCGGATGTCTTTGGGGAAACACCTTGAGCTCACGCTCAAGGCCACCGGGAGTGTGTTCTCACGGGGGAGTGTTTCCTTAAGTGGGGTGGCCTTGAACGTGAGTTCAAGGCTGCTGGAGTTTGGCCCCAAAACGAGTTGAGATCCCCCCCCAGCTAAGGTAGAAGCGTACCGCAGGTAGCAACGGCATGGGTTTCGATGCGTTCGTGGACGTGAGGGTGGCTGTTGCGAAGTCTGCGAAACTCTCCGGAGTGATCAGCTCAGATCGCCATACATGATGCGCAGCACCTGTATGGTTCTTGGCACGAGTTAAACCCGAACGCCGAAGTTTTAACCACGGAATTCACAGATGAGCACAGATAACAGAGTGTTACTGAATTTGAAGACAGGATGAAAAAAAAGGGATCAAGCTGAGTCCGTTTACCTCCTAAGGGATTGTATCTGTGTAATCTGTGTAATCTGTGGTTGGTTTGAACTTCGGAGTTCGGGTGTGCGACCATGAAACTAACAACCATAACAGTGAAAGTCTGTTCGGCCGAATTTAACGATTCGCGGTCGAAGGGCCCGGTCACGGATGCAGGCCGCGAGGCCTCGCCGGAAAGCACGACCGTGTGCCCGAACCAGTCAGCCGCAACGAAGGTGAACCCCATCCAATGAGCTCCGTTACCGAAACAACCGACGAGTCCAGCCGCTACCTGAACGGTGAAGCCTGCAAGGATCGGAAAAGGCAGTCTCGCAAAGACGTAGGACCTAAATCGTTGATTTCCGATCAACACGTCGGCGGAGTCAGCGGGGGCGGCGGGGTGGGAAAGGTCGTTAGGTTAAGTGGTGAGACCTGCGGCGGTGGGGCGTCTTGCGATGCCTCAACCACCGGCACAAGCGCGGCAAAACCTCGTAAGGCCGGACGGGCCGTGGCAGGAGTCGGAGACCTCCATAGTAGTGATGATCTAGCGGACATTAAAACCGCCGGGGAGCGAAGGGAGGGCACTTGTTCCCACGCATCACAGAGCGGCAAAGGACCCGACGATGGCTGGGGTGATGAACTCTGGATAAAAACGTCACCGAAGGTTCGGAAGCTGCAACGTGTGCTATATCGGAAAGCAAAAGCGGAGCCGCATTGGCGGTTCTATAGTTTGTATGGAGAGCTGTATCGGCAGGACATTCTGTCGGATGCGCTCGATCAGGTGATCGCCAATGACGGCGTGCCGGGAGTGGACGGGTTCGAGGTGGAAACGCTCGCAAAGAACGAAGCCTATCGGGCGGCATGGCTGCTTGCGCTGGCGGAGGAAATGCGAACGAAAACCTACCGACCCAGTCCGGTCCTGCGCGTCTATATATGGAAGGATCAGGCCAGGACCAAACGTCGTGCGCTGGGCATCCCTACGGTGAAAGACCGGGTGGTGCAAAGCGCGGCGGTGATCGTGTTGCAGCCAATCCTAGAGGCGGACTTCCATGACCATTCCTACGCCTACCGGCCGAAACGTCGGACCCATCAGGCGATGGATAAGGTCAAGGAAGCCATGCTGAGCGGAAAGGTGGAGGTGGTGGACGCGGATTTATCGAGCTACTTCGATATGATCCCGCACCGCGAACTCCTGCAATTGGTGGCCAAACGGGTGAGCGATGGGAGCGTGTTGCGTTTAATAAAAACGTGGCTGCGCGCACCCATCGTGGAAGAGGACCGGGACACGGGGTGCCGCAAGGTGAGCGCGAACCGGTGTGGCACGCCACAAGGCGGAGTTATATCGCCTCTGCTGGCGAACCTCTACCTCAACGACCTCGATCATGCGGTGAATGAGAAGTGCGAACAAAAGCCGACGATGGTGCGTTACGCCGACGACCTCCTGATCCTGTGCAAACCGGGTCAAGGGGCGGGGCTGCAAACGCGACTGAAACGGTGGCTGGAGGCACGTAAGTTAAAGCTCAACGAAGAGAAAACCCGACTGGTGGATACACGAAAGGAAGGCTTTGAGTTCCTCGGTTTTTCCGTCGCATGGCGGCAAGGCATGAAGAGCAAACGAAGGTATCCGCACGTGGAACCCAGTGCGAAAAGTCTGGCCAAGTTACGCGACAAAGTGCGGATGGAGCTAGATGTGCGAACGCGCAACCAACCGGCGGTGGCGGTGGTCCGCAAGGTCAACCAAATCACTCGCGGTTGGGCGACGGCGTTTCATTACGGCAACAGCACGCACGTGTTTAGTAACCAGCAGGCTTTTGTGCGCAACCGGTTGCGGCGGTGGCTGTGGCGAAAGTATAGCCGCACCCACGGACTCTTCGAGTTCTTCACCGACGACCGTTTGCATGGTCAATACAAACTATGGCACTGGCCGCTTACGGCGGCTTGGAAGCAATGAACTCCGCTGAAACCAAACCGAAAGAATGGGGACTCGGTAAGCCGTGTGCGGGAAAACCGCTTGCACGGTTTGACGAGGGGGAGGGTCGCGCTGACGGGTTACCGACGCGCGGCTCTCTCTACTCTACTAAACGGCCAAACTCCAGACCTTGAGCTCACGCTCAAGGGCACAAGGAGTGTGTTCGCGAATCATGTGGCCTTGAGCGTGAGCTCAAGGATTCGGCTGATCTGCGTTCGACTAGTCAGGGGCCAAACTCCAGGCGCAGGCTTCTAGCCTGCATTTTTAATGAGCAGACTGGAAGTCTGCGCAACTCTTGTGGAGCCTTTAGCGGCTGTCGGGTCAGTGCTATTGCGCTCTCAGCGCGGCCACCAATTCGGCGGTGCCGGCGGCCATGCTGATGCGCGGCACATAACCGAGGTCGCGCCGCGCGGCCGCGATGGAAAACCAGTGGTCTTTGGCCAATTCGGCGGCGATGAAGCGCGTCATCGGGGGTTCGCCCTTTAAAGGCAGCACCCGCCAAGCCGCCTCGCATAACGCCCCCACCGCCGACGCCGCCCCCAGCGAAACGCACCGCGTGATGGGCGGCTCGCCAAGCGCGCTAAGCAAGCCGTTGATCCAGTCCCACAGCACCACCGGCTCATCGTTGGTAATAAAATACGCCCTCCCTCCAGCCGCCGCGGCCCGAGTGTCACCTAATAGGTGACACTGCGCCGCGAGGGCGGATTCGGCGGCGAGGTGGGCGTCGACGGCGTTTTCGACGTGGACCATGTCCATGCGGTTTTGGCCGTTGCCGACGATGCGAAGCCGGCCTGCGCGTGCGCGCGCCAGAATGCGCGGCACCAGGTGGGGATCGCCTACGCCCCAGATCAGGTGCGGACGCAGCGCCACCGTGCTCAGCCCGGGCGAGTGGGCCGCCAACACTTCGCGTTCGGCGATGGCTTTGGTTAATGGATACGGGCTGGGGCAGGCGGTGGTGAGCGGTAGCGATTCGTCGGCGCCGGCGAGGTTTTTGCCGTTAAAGACCACGCTGGGGGTGCTGGTGTGCACGAAGCGCTTCACCCCGTGTTCACGGCAGCCGGCGAGCAGGGCGCGGGTGCCCAGCACGTTGGCGCGGAAAAAATCATCGTAGCGTCCCCACACGCCGACTTTGGCGGCCACGTGAAAAACCGTGCCGATGCCCCGGCAGGCGGCGCTAACCGCCGCCGCGTCGTCGAGGCTGGCGCGCACGAAGCGCACGCCGCGCCGCTCCAAGTCGGGGGCGGGGGTGCGCCCGAGAACGACCACCGGGCGGCCCTGCGCCAGCAGGCGTTCGACCAGTCGACGCCCCAAAAAACCGGTGCCTCCAGTGACCAGCACGGGTGCGGTAAGCGAAGGGGAAGTGTCACCTAATAGGTGACACTGGGGTGGAGACGCGGCCGGGGGCAGGGCGGAGGAGGAATGAGCGGTCGGGTGGGTGGCGGTGTTGCGGGCTGGGGGGCTCATCGCTTGGGGTCGGATTCGTAGCCTTTGGCGGTCAACGCCCAGCGGGCCAGGGAGAGGCGGTGGATCTTGGCATTGTGCCTCACATCCACCGGCATTTTTTTTAAGAAATAGAAGGTCTTAATTCCCGCGGTGTGCGGGTGGGTCTTGGCGAGCAAGCGCAGTTCGCGGGCGAAGGGGCGGCACTCATCGCTCGTCTCGGCTTGCGACCAGTCGTCGGGCTCAACCACCAGCGCGGCGCGCTGCCGGCCTCGTTCACCTATCCCGATAAGGGCGCAGCGGCGAACTTTGGCGTGGGCGTTGAACAGGGGCTCGATTTGCTCGGTGTAGAGCGGGCCTTCCGGCGTTTCAACGCGCTCGGCTTTGCGTCCGCAAAACCAGAGGCGGCCTTCGGCATCCAGATAACCGAGATCGCCCATCCGGTGCCAGCCGGCGTCGGCGGCAACCGCCGCCGACGCCGGCAAAACCCCGGCGACCGGGGCGCAAATCCCAAATTCCAAATCACAAATCCCGACGGCTGCGGCAGCACCGGTGGCATCGACGCCCGTGTAGTTGGTAGTTGGTTTTATCCCTTTGGGAATTCCGCCGCCATCGGGATCGGCATTTGGGATTTGGGGTTTAATCGCTGCTGCCGCGTAGTCGGGATTTGGGTTTTGCCCAATTGCATTTGGGATTTGCCCAATGGGATTTGGAGTTTGGCCATTGGGGATTTCGCCTTCATCGGGTCCGGCCTTTGGGATTTGCCCAATGGGATTTCCACGGTGTCCGACTCCGATCTTCGCGGCGGCGGTGGCCTCCGGCAGGCCGTCGTAGGTCTGGGTGACGGTCGGGCCGCGCACGATGATTTCACCGATCTGGCCGGCGGGTAGTTCGCGGGTATCGCCGAGCGTGGCGAGGGGCACGTCGGTTAGAGCGATGATTTTAACTTGGTTGGCTGCCAAGGGCCGGCCGACACAGGTGCCCGCCCCGCGTGCGGTAGCCGCAGCCGTGCCGGCGTGGACTTCAGCCGCGCTGATCGAGCTCACGGGCAGCGCCTCGGTCGCGCCGTACGGGCTGTGCAGTGTGCCGTGGGGCAACACTGGAGTCATCAAATCCCAAAGGTCCGGCGGCACGGGTGCGCCGGCGCAAAGCACGCGTTTCAGCGTGGGCAATTCGACGTGGTGGGTCTGGCAGTGGACGGCAATTTTGCGCCACAGCGTGGGCGAGCCGAACGAGCTGGTGACGCCCTCTTGGCGGATAGCCTGGATAATTTTACGCGGGTCGACGGTGGCCGGGCGGCTGGGGTCGATCTCGGGTACCACGGTGGTCATGCCGAGAGCGGGGTTAAACAGCGCGAACAGCGGCAGCAGCGGCAGGTCGATTTCGCCGGGGCGGATGTCGTAGGTGGCGCGGATCAGTTCCACCTGGGCGTCGAACATGCCGTGGGTGTAACACACGCCCTTGGGCGCGCCGGTCGAACCGGAGGTGAACAGAATGGCGGCCAGATCGGTTTGGAGCGTAGCGCAGGCTTCCAGCCTGCTGGTTGGGAGCGGAGCAGACTGGAAGTCTGCGCTACTTTGCCCCGATGCAGACAGGAAGCCGGCGCTAGTTTTACGGGCGGTCGCGGAGCCGCTGGCGGGCACGCGGATTTGGACGCTGCTGAAGGTTTTGCGGTAAATCCGGCTGATGACGCGCGCCAGTGGGATGCCAAGTAGAACGCGCGGTTGCGAGCGGGCGACGCAGGCGAGAAAACTTGTCAGGCCCATGCCGGGGTCGATCACGATGGGCACCGCGCCGAGGCTGAACAGGGCGAAGGCCGCGGCTATCAGCGGCAATCCGGGGCGCACCATTACCAGAACGCGGTCGGCGGGGCGCACGCCACGGGTGGTCAGATCGGCCTGCCAAGAGGCGACTTCGGCGGCGAGTTCGCTGAAGGATAGCGTGAGGTAGTCGATGTCGCCAGTGCGGGTGCGGCCACGCGGAACTTTTAGCGCGGCGACGGTGGGTTGCCGCTCGGCCATGAGGGCGAGGTGGCGGGCGATGTTGGCGTTATCCGGAAGCACGAGTTCGGGAAAACCTCACGCATCGGCGGGCAGAGGCAAAGAAAAACCCCGCGTGGCGCAGGGCCGGACGCGGGGTCGGGAAGTTCGGGACTGAACGGTCGGCTCAGTAGTCGTGCAGGGTGACGGCGCCCCAGAGAGCGGACACCTGGGTACCGGAGGGGTTGACGCGCCCTAGGAACTGGGTTCCGTCGATGTCGATGGTGTTGGGCGTGACCGGTTGGTAGCTGCCGGTGTTGTAGACGAACAGGCCTCCGAGGAAGCTGTTGTTACGGCCGGTGCGGGTCTTTTGCGTGGAGCATCCCGAAGTCAGGGAGGCTGCAACGGCGCAAATCGCGAGGACAAGAAGGGTCTTCGATTTCATAGGGGTGGCGTGCAAGTTGTGGAGTGATCAGGGGTTTGGCAAGCCTAGGAATTGGGCGGGTCTTAGGGGGCCGTGAATCCGCCCAGTCCTACGCTGAGGTCTCGGCGGCGAGCAGTTTATCGAACAGGGTTTTGTCGGTCGCCTTCATGTAGGCTTCGCGAGCACTGATTTTTCCGGATTCGACGAGCTCACGAAGCGTGTTGTCCATCGAGACCATGCCTTCGGCGCGGGCGCCTTCGATGATGTTGCGAATCGCCGCGATGTTGCCGCTGCGAATGGTGCCGCCGAGCGCGTCGTGGGGCAGTAGGATTTCGTGAGCGGCGACACGGCCGCCGGCGATCTTTTTGCACAGCAACTGCGAGACAATGCCGCGTAAACAGCCCGCCAACAGCACGCGGATCTGGTTCTGTTCGTCGGCTGGAAAGGCGTCGATGATACGGTCGATCGTCTTGGGGGCGTTGTTGGTGTGCAGGGTCGCGAACACGAGCATGCCCATCGAGGCGCAGCCCAAGGCAAGGCGCATGACCTCGGTCTGCCGCAACTCGCCGACGAGGATGACATCGGGGTCGGCACGCATGGCGCCTTTGAGGGCGTCGGCAAAACTTTCGGTGTGGTCGCCGACCTCGCGGTGGATGACGATGGACTCCTTGTTCTGATGGACGAACTCGATGGGGTCCTCGACGGTGATGATGTTGCGCCGTGAGGTGCTGTTGATGTGGTCGATGAGCGCGGCCAGCGTAGTGGATTTACCGCTACCGGTCGGGCCGGTGACGAGTACCAGGCCCTCGCGCAGGGCGCACATTTTTTTGAGCGAGGCAGGCAGGGCCAGCTCGTCGAAACTGAGGATTCGTGTGGGAATCTGGCGCAACACGGCGGCCATGCCCCAGGCGTTTTGTAGGTAATTGACGCGGTAGCGGCACTGGCCTGGGACCTCGTAGGCGAAGTCGAGGTCGTTGTGTTCGAGGTAATGTTTCCAGCGGGCCGGCGGGCAGATTTCGCGCAGGATGGACTCCATTTGTTCGGCAGTGATGGAGGGGAACTGGTCGAGTGTGACGAGCGAGCCGGAGGCGCGGGCGCGGGGCGGCTGGCCGATCATCAGGTGGAGGTCGGAGCCTTTGAGCGCGTGCATGGCGCTGAGCATTTTGTCGATCGCGTGCATGGGTAGGGGGGGCTTTGGGGGTTAGCGGGCGCCGGGGATCTGCTGGCGGACGAGGCGGTTGATGATGTTATCGGCGGCGGTCTGGTCAGAGATTTTTTTCTCCTGCCAGAGGGCGAGTACGGCGTTGTCCATGGCGATCATGCCCTCGCGGCGGTTGGTCTCGATGACGCTGGGGATGCCCTGGGTCTTGGCGTCGCGCACCATGGCGGAGACGGCGGTGTTGTTAATTAAGATCTCACAGGCGAGGACCAGGCCGCTGGCGCGACCGGGCAGCAGGCGCTGGCAGATGACCCCGCGCAAACTCTGTGCGACCATCGCGCGGATCTGCGGCTGCTGGCTGGGGGGGAAGGCGTCGAGAAGGCGGTTGAGCGTGGTGGTGGCATCGCTGGTGTGCATGGTGCCGATCACCAAGTGGCCGGTTTCGGAGGCGGAGATGGCCATTTCGATGGTGGCCAAGTCGCGCAATTCACCAATGACGATGATGTCGGGGTCTTCGCGCAGTGCGCTGCGCAAGGCGCTGCCGAAGGTCGCGGTGTGTTGGCCGACTTGGCGCTGCGTGATATTGCAACCTTGGCTGGTGTGCAGGAACTCGATGGGGTCCTCGACGGTGATGATGTGGTCGTCGCGGGTCTGGTTGATCTCGTTGATGAGGGAGTTGAGCGTGGTGGTCTTGCCGGAGCCCACCGGGCCGGTCACCAGGATCAGACCGTTGTGGTAACTGAGGAGCTTTTGGATGACGGCGGGGTTGGGGAACCCGAGCTCGGCTAGACTGCGAAGGCGCTCGGGGACGATGCGGTAGGTGCCCTTGGTGCCCTGCTTGTGCTGCATGACGTTGACGCGGATGCGGCGTCCGCCGTCCATGGCGAAGGCATAGTCAAAGTCGTTGCGGGTGGCGAAAATCTGCTGGTGCGCGGCAGACAGCAGGCAGGTGTTGAGTTTACGGGCCTGTTCGGCGGAGAGCGGCGTGGTATCGAGATATTGGAGCGCGCGCATGCTGCGGATGTAGGGCGCGGTGCCGGCGGAGAGATGCAGGTCGCTGGCACCGACGGCCTGCGCGGTCTTGAGCAACTCGTTCATGAACGCCTTGAGTTCGAGCTCGGAGAGCGTGTCGACGCGGCTGAAATCCATGTTGCCCAATTTGGCGGTGACTGGAGCGGGACCGTTCGGGGCGGGAACCGGAAGCGGAGGGGCGTCGGCCCCTGAGGAGGCGACGATCTTGGCCTTGGCGACGAGGCCGGTGAGGGTCGCACGATCGGTGATATGGCCTTTGGCCAGAGCGGCCTGGGCGAACGCCTGGCCGTCGGAGCCGGGGGGCGTCGAGGCGACCAACTGGGCGGCCAGTTGAGCGTCGAGGAGGTTTTCGTGCACGCAGAAGAGCGCCAACCAGGGGACTTCTTTATTCATAGGGGGTAGAGAATGAGTGGTGAGCGAAACCAAGTGCGCTCAGTTGGGAAGACTAAATGTGCGCACCGGGGGTGTTCGGGGCCGCGGCAATCGGGCGAGCAAGCGCCCGTTCGGAGGGACGACCTCCGTGTCGTCCTGGGATCGAGCCAGCCCACACGGAGGTGGGCCCTCCCACGGAAAGCGAAAAGGCAGAGTACGAGAGAACGAGTAGGAGTATGAGAACGAGAACGATTACTGCGGAAGGCCTCAGGCGTAGTAGCCTTTGAACCATTCCACGAACTTGCCCAGGCCTTCGCTCAGCGGGGTGCGCGGCGCGTAACCGATCGCGGCGTTAACCCGCGTGAGGTCGGCGCAGGTTTCCACCATGTCGCCAGGCTGCGGGCCGACCAACTCGATTTGCGCTTTGCGCCCGAGCAGGCGCTCCAGTTCGCGCACAAAATCGACCACCTCCACGGGGTGATTGTGGCCGAGGTTGTAAACGCGCGCCGGCGGCAGCTCGGCGGTGGCTTGCGGCGGGTTGCGCATGGCCGCCAATACCCCGGCCACGATGTCGTCCACGTAGGTGAAATCGCGGCGGTTGAGCCCGTGGTTGAACAGCTTGATGGGCTTGCCCTCGGCGATCGCTTTGGAAAATAAAATCGGCGCCATGTCGGGGCGTCCCCACGGCCCGTAAACGGTGAAAAAGCGCAGGCCGGTCAGCGGCAGCCCGAAAAGGTGGGCGTAACTGTAAGCCATGACCTCGTTGCTTTTCTTGGTCGCGGCGTAAAACGACAGCGGGCGGTCGGTGGGCTGCTCTTCGTGAAACGGGGTCACCGCTCCGCCGCCGTAGACGCTGCTCGACGAGGCGTAAACGAGGTGGCGCGGCGGGCGCACCCGCGCGGCTTCCAGCACCGAGGAAAACCCGATCAGGTTGCTGTGCACGTAGGCCGTGGGGTTTTCCATGCTGTAACGCACCCCAGCCTGCGCCCCGAGGTGAATCACGTAGTCGGGCGCGAAGTTCAGGTAGATTTCGCGAAAACGGGCGGCGTCGGCGAAGTCCGCGGCGATAAAGCGGAAGGAGGGAAATTTGGCCAACTGGGCTAGGCGCGCATCCTTGAGTGCGACCGAGTAGTAGTCATTGAGATTATCCAGACCGAGCACTTCGCACTCCCCGGAGGCAGCGAGTTGGCGGGCGGTGTGATAGCCGATGAAGCCGGCCGCGCCGGTGATGAGAACTTTCATGAGGAGGAGGGTGGGGTTGGGGTCGCGGAACGCTGGGCGGTTGTCGCAGGATCGGCAAGGGTTCGCTCGCGCAGCAAAAGCCAAGCGAGCAGTTCGCCAGCAATAAAGACGGCCGCTCCCGCCCAGATCACGTCGGACAAAAAGTGGCCGCCCTGAACGATGCGAGCCCAGCCAATCGCTGCCCCCATGAGTACGCCGGCGGCGAGGCTGGCCCGAGCCAGCAGGGGCCGACGCCCGCGCCAAACAAAATAGCCGGCCAGCAGGTAAAAGCCCATGGAGGCGTGGCCGGAGGGGAAGGATTTGCGGTCTTTGGCCACCGGGCCGATGGCGCCGGCAGTGATGTAGGTGTCGGGCCCGCCGAACTCCTGAATTTGTTTGGGGCGGGGGCGCCCCCAGTTGTCTTTGCCCACCGCGTTCACCAGCAGGCCCGGGCCGAGCAGCATGAGCAACGGGAAGATCCACGCGCGCCTTGCCATCGCGGCGTCACGCTTAGGTCCAAATGTGCTGAGCAGCCCTAGGCCCAGTCCGCCGACCGCGAGCGACACGGCCAGCCACGGGCCGTAGCGATAAAGCAATTGGATCACCGTGTCGTTTTGGTGGGTCCAGCCTTCGCCGGGGGTAAAATAGTGGCGTGCCACCGCGATGTCGCCGCCGGTGCGCGCCAGGATAATCCCGGCGAGGGCAGCGAAGGCCAGGGCGGCGAAAATGCGGAAAAGGCTCTTCATGGTGGCGGAGGCGGGCGGGGGATTACGGAGTGTTTTGCAAAGGCTTGCCGTGGTCCCAGGCCTGCAGGTTTTCGCCGACGAGGATGCGCAGGTGAGGGGGGAGCGCAGTGGTGCGCGTGGAGTTGATCTCACTCAGCGGGGTCAGTCGGCCGAGGCCCTCGGTGAGGGCGGCGGGCAATTCGTCGGCGGAGGTGACCAACAGCACGCGAGCGCCGCGCCACTTGGGCAGTGGGCCTTTCCACAGGGCGTATTGCGAGTCGACCAGTCCGGGCGGGGTCCAGCGCCACACCATGGGTTGCCCGGGTAAATAAAACGCGAGTTCGCTGGCCAGTTGGCGCCCGCCATAGGTCACCACGATCACGGGCGCGCCGCCGTCGGCTTCGAGTTTGGCTTTGATCGCGCCGACGTCGGCGCCGAATTGCTCCCAGCCGCGCAGGCGGCGGGTGAAATCGAGCTTGTGGCCGGTCAGGCCGAGCGGGCCAATGGCCAACACCAGCGCGTAGCCCAGCGCCACGATGCCCACGCCGCTCATCCAGGCCGCGCGCCACGCCTTCTGCCGGCGCGGCCAAGCTTGCGCGTTGACCAGCCAGCCGACCGTCAAAAACACGCCGCCGAGGTGGAAAACCGCCGGCCAGTTCGGGTTGATGCGCTGGCGCAGGCTCATCGCGAGGATCAGGGCCAGCGCCGGCACCGTCATCATCCAGGCAAACCACTGGCGGCGGTCCGCGCGCACCTCGCGCCAGCCGCAGGCAGCAATCACCAGCAGGACCGCCGCCACCGGCCCGATTACGCCGAGCTGGCTGCCGATAAACTCGACGCAGAAGTTGAGTCCTTTGCCCAGGCGCCACGAGTCGGCCTCAAAGTGGTGGGCGGTGTGTTGCACCGTGATCCAGTCATGATGGATGTTCCACCACAGCAGCGGAACGAGCGCCAGCAGCGGCACCGCCAGCCAGAGATAAACCGCGAGCCGGCCCCGCCACGCGCGGTCTCCCGGTGCCGGCGAGGTGAATACAAACACCAGCGCGAGCAGGGGCAAAATCAGCATCATCTGTTTGCTGAGCACGCCGAGCAGGCCGGCCAGCGCGTAAAGCGCCCACCACCCCGTGCGGTTAACGGTGCTCCGCGCAACCTGCGCGGCGCGCCCGCTCGGCTCGATTTCGCCCTCCGGTTCGAGTGCCCGCCACAGCGCGTAAAGCGCCACGCTCCAGCAGGCAATCAGCGGGGCGTCGATGGTCAGCAGTGAATTGAGGGCGAGCGAGCCGGGGGCGGTGGCCCCGAGCACCACCGCGACAAACCCCGCCCGCTCACCCCAAAGGCGACGGGACAGCAGCCAAGTTGCCACCAGCCCGATCGTGCCGAGAACCACCGCCGGGGTGCGCATCAGGGGCGCCGTGGTGAAGCCGAGGGCTTGGGTCACGGTGTTGAGCCACGCGATCATCGGCGGCTTACTATAATAGCACCAATCCGGCTGCCGCCCCCAGTCCCAGTAATAGGCCTCGTCGGGCACCAGATCGAGCGGCACCAGCCATAGCCACAAAAAGCGGACAACCGCCAACCCAGCGATCAGCCCTAGGCTGCGGCGTACCCACGCGGTGTCCGCAGTGAGGGCGGCGGGATGGGACTGGCTGGCAAGCGGGGCGGCGGGGAGCATGGCGATAAAAACGGCCACCGTCGCAGTCGCCCCACCCCCGCTCAACCCGAAAATTAGATTGCCTCCCATGGTTGATCCCTCGGTTTATGGGGCTTTAGCCGTGACCCACCTGTCCATCATCATCCCTTTCTACAACGAGGACGAAAACGTCGAGCCGCTCCTGCGTGAGGTGTTGGCCGCCTGTCCCGACGCCGAGATCATCGCCGTGGACGACGGTTCGCGTGACGCCACCTTGGCCCGCATCAAAGGCGTTCCCGGGGTCACCGCTCTGGCCCTGCCGGTCAACCTCGGCCAAAGCGCCGCGCTCTACGCCGGCCTTTCCCACGCGACCGGCCGGGTTTGCGTCATGCTCGACGGCGACGGCCAGAACGATCCTGCCGACATCCCCGCTCTGGTCGCCGCGATGGACGGCGTCGACTTTGCCTGCGGTTACCGCCGCACCCGCCAGGATAGTTTTAACCGCCGCGTCGCTTCGCGTTTCGCCAACAACATCCGCCGCTTTTTCCTCAAAGATCAGGTGCGTGACACCGGCTGTTCGCTCAAGGCCATGCGCCGCGACCACGTCGGTTACCTGATTCCGTTCAACGGCCTGCACCGCTACATCCCCGCGCTCTTGCTCAACGCTGGTCTCACCCTGGTGGAAGTGCCGGTTAACCACCGCCCGCGTACCCGCGGCGTATCCAAATACACCATCGGCGGGCGCGCGCTGCGCGGCCTGCGCGACCTGTTCGGGGTGAGCTGGGTCATGGCTCGCCAGATCCGGTACCCGGCAGGCGTGCTGCCCGGCTCCGGCCCCCGCTAAGGGACGGCCGTTTTTGATGACGTAGCGCGGGCTTTCAGTCGGTTTTGGATTTCCTAAACGTAGCGCAGACTTCCAGTCTGCTCCGAGCTGGAATGCAGACTGGAAGTTTGCGCTACGTTTTACGGCAACGAGTCCCCCCATTAATCAACGAGTCTATCTTATGAACGAAGTTTTGTTTAACCTCTCGCTGGGTGGCATCAACGTGGTCGTCACTGCGTGGAAGATTGTGGGTTACCTAGGCACGCTCATGTTTGCTGGACGCTGGGTGGTGCAGTTTATCGCCACGCGGGCGGCCGGGCGCCCTGTCATGCCGCGCGCTTTTTGGTACATGAGCGTGGTCGGCAGCGTCATGTTGCTGTGCTATTTCACGATGGGTAAAAGCGACTCGGTGGGCGTGATGTCCAACCTGTTCCCGGCGTTCACCGGCGCGTACAACCTTTGGATGGACGTGAAAATGCGCCGTAACCCCGAGCTGCATCCTGCTGCCAAACTCTAAGCGAGATGGGCGCGGAAACGACAGCATGGTGGCGAGTGCTCGGTGGCTGGTACGGCGAGGCGGGCCGGAGCGTGCGTCGGCGTGCTTGGTCGATCGGCGTGGGCGCGGCCTGCGTGCTGGCGTTGGCCGCCGGGCTCGCGCTGAGCGGCACCGATCGGGCGATTGCCGACGGGTTAACCGCAGCCCGACCCGAGGGCATGATCGCCTTCGCTAAAGGCGCCTCCAAGTGGGGCGAGCTGCACCTGGCCCCGTTCGTGGCGCTGCTGGCGCTGGGCGGGCTTGGCGCCTGGGCTGGCCGCTTGCCCTGGCTGTTCGCGGCGGTCGCTGGGCTGCTGGGCGGGACAACTGCCGGGATAATCGCGGTCTTTTTTAAGGCCCTACTGGGCCGTCCCCGGCCAAGCATGAATGCGGTCGATGAGTTCACCTGGTTCGCGCGGGCCTCCGGGTTTCAAAGCTTTCCCTCCGGTCACGCCACCCACTGCTTCGGGGTGGCCGTGGCGGTGGCCGTGCTGGCGCCGCGCTGGGGAGTGGGCTTTGTGGCGGCGGCGGGGTTGGTCGCCTGGTCGCGGATGTATTTGGGCAGCCATTACCTAAGCGACGTGCTCGCCGGCGCCGCGCTGGGCACGCTGGTCGGCGCGGTGCTGGCGCTGGCGATTCGCCGCTGGCTGGAAAACCGCGCGACGGAACCAGCGAAGTTAACCGCGTGAATTTATTGAAGTGATGAACTCCGAAGCCGCCAAAACGTGGAAATGGGACCGGTTCGCCCCTTGGTTGCTGGTGCTGCTGGTGCTGGCGGTGTACCTGCCCGGCACCGCGCAACTGCCGCTGGTGGACCGCGACGAGCCGCGTTTTGCCACTGCGGCCCGCGAAATGTTGGAGCGCCACGACTGGATCGTGCCGACCTTCAATGGCGACTACCGCTTCGATAAACCCGCGCTGGTTTACTGGCTCATGCACGCCGGTTACGCGACGGTTGGAATCAATGAGCTGGGGGCGCGCCTGCCGGCGGTGGCCTGCATGCTCGCGCTGGTGCTGCTGGTCTGGCACACAGGGCGGCGCTGGTTCGGTGCGCGGGCGGGCTTTGCCGCCGGGTTCATGCTGGCGACGAGCTTGCAGTTTTTTATCCACGGCCGGCTGGCGGTGGCCGATATGCCCATGGTGTTGGCAGTGGCGGTGGCCTGCGTAGCGCTGGCCGAGTTGCTGCTCGCGCCGACGCTGGCGGGTGCGGCGGCTACGAACGGGACTGCGAATGCAGCGACGGGTGTGGCGGCGAGCGCTGCGGGCGGCACGGAGCCGACCGATTCGGCCACGACTAGCTGGAGCCCGCGGCTCGCGTGGTGGAGCCTGTGGGTGTCGCTGGGACTGGGTTTTTTGGGCAAGGGTCCAATTACGTTGGTGGTGCCGGCGCTGGCGCTGATGTTGTGGCGCTGGGTATTTTGGCGCAAACCGCTGCCCTGGGCGCGGCTGCAGGCGGGGCGCGGGCTGGTGCTGGCCACCGGTATCGTCGCCATTTGGGGGATACCGGCGCTGGTGGCGACGCACGGCCTGTTTTGGCAAAAAGGTATCGGTGAACACGTGGTGCAGCGGGGCTTGGAAAAACTCAACGGGCGCTCTTACAACCCGTTTTTCTACCTAATGACCGCGCCTATGACCCTGTTTCCGTGGGTTGTGTTTGCCGGTGCGGCCTGGGTGGCGGCGCGGCGCGAGTGGGACGCCCGCCGTGCTTGGCTGGCGAGCTGGTTACTGGCCCCGTATGTGATTTTCACGGCCTACCTGACCCAGTTGCCCCACTACGTGCTGCCGGGATTTCCGGCATTTTTCCTCCTGTTGGGCGCGGGCTTAACGCCGGCGGGCATGGCGGCGCTGGCGCGTTGGGCGCGGGTGGCCATGGGAGTTTTTTTCGCGGTGTTCGGTCTGGTGGCGACGGTGGCGCTGGTTTTGGTGGTGCGCGCGGAACTGCCCGCCGGGCTGGATCCGTTGCGCGATGCCGTCGTCGGGCTGCTGGTCACGGTGGGCGGTTTTTTGCTGGTGGCATCCGCCTGGTGGGGGCGTCGCGCGGCGGTGGTGGTGCTCGGGGTGCTGCTGATCAGTGCGGGGGCGTGGCGCATGGGCACCGGGCTGCGGTCGGTCAGCCCCGGGGTGACGCTCGAGCCGGCGTTGCGCGCGATGCCCGCCGGCACGCGTTTTCTGGGCTGTCGTTTTGCCGAGCCGAGCATCGTTTTTTACAGCGGCGCGAAGTGGACTTTTTCAGACCAGCCCGAGGCGCTGGCGGCGATGTTGGCCCAGCCCGGCCCGGTGGCCGTGGTGGTGATGGAACGCGAATGCGACCCTCTGGGTTTTTTCACCGGACGCTTGAAGTGGCGCGAGTATTCCGCGCCGAGCGGATTAAGTGCGGTTGCGCAGCGCCAGCAGACGGTGGAAGTGTTTAACTTGGGGCGTTCGCGCTGGCAGACGCTCAGCGTGTGGGTGCGCCCCTGAGCACCTCAGAAAAGTAGACGCAGACTTCCCGTCATCTCAGTTGCGGCGAACCTGAACACGGCCCTCCGTTTGCCTCCTCTGGAAAATTGACGGAAATGGGGAACCTTTCGCTTGATCGTCGCGCAATCGGGCGTATCAATTGGCTGGTTTTTCCGCTCAACCCATCCTTCGCATGCAAATCAAAGCCTATCTGAAACCCTCCTGTGGCTGGTCCAACGGTGTTCGCACCATCATGCGCAAGTACAGCCTGCCGTTCGAGGACATCGACATCATCAACAACCGCGCCAACTACGCGGAGATGGTGCAGAAGTCCGGTCAGCCCCTCTCACCCTGCGTCGAAATCGACGGCGTGATGCTGGCCGACATCTCCGGCGAGGAGGTGGAGAACTACATGCTTTCCAATAACTTGGTTAAGCCTACCGACGTTCCCGCGAGCGCCCCGACCAACGCCGGTTGCACCGACGCCGAGCACGCAAAAATGGCGACCCAGACCGTACGCTTCTTCTGAGGCATGCTGGCTACCGTTTCGACGCTCCCCCAAAACGGTCTCCTAGCGCGAGGCCGTTTTTTTCGTTTACTGACCCGGACGGCTTCGACCGTTCGGCGCTCGCTGGAGGCTCCTCCCTCCCTGGTTTTTAACCCACCCTTTCCGTCCGTTTAACTGGCTCGATTCCTGTCGTGAATAACTCCCGTCCTCTCGCCTCCGCCCAGTCCTCTCAGCCGTCCGTCGCCGGGCGTCCCGCCAAGCAGGGTCTCTACGATCCCTGGTTCGAGCATGACGCTTGCGGCGTCGGCTTCGTGGTCGACATGAAGGGCCGCGCGACCCACGCCATCCTCCGCCAGGGTATCCAGGTTTTGGAGAACCTCGACCACCGCGGTGCCGCCGGTAGCGAGCCCAACACCGGTGACGGCGCCGGCATTCTTCTCCAGGTCCCTCACGCTTTCTGCGTCGATGTCGCTAAAAAGGCCCGCATCACCCTGCCTGCAGCCGGCCTCTATGGCACCGGCCTGATTTTCCTACCGCGCAACGCTACCCACCGCCGCAAGATCGAGGAAAAGTTCGCCCAGATCATTCAGAGCGAAGGCCAGGTTTTCCTCGGCTGGCGCACCGTCCCTACCGACAACGCCTCCCTCGGCGAGACCGCCAAGGCCAGCGAGCCGTTCATCCGCCAAGTGTTCATCGGCCGCAGCGAAGAGATTGCCGACACCCTGGCTTTCGAGCGCAAGCTCTACGTCATCCGCAAGCGCGCCTCCGCCGAGCTGCGCGACGAGGGTTTCCTCGGTGCCGAGACCTGGTACGTGCCCAGCCTGTCCGCCCGCACGATGGTTTACAAAGGCATGCTGCTAACCACCCAGCTGTCGGTGTATTTCCCCGACCTGCAAAACCCGTTCATGGCCACCGCCATCGCGCTGGTTCACTCGCGTTTCAGCACCAACACCTTCCCGAGCTGGGACCGCGCCCACCCGTACCGCTACGTCGCTCACAACGGCGAAATCAACACCCTGCGCGGTAACATCAACTGGATGCACGCCCGTCAGGCTCACTGCATCTCCGACGCGTTCGGCGACGACATCAAAAAGATCCTCCCGATCATCAACCCCAACGGCAGCGACTCGGCGATGTTCGACAACACGCTGGAGTTGCTCCACCTCGCCGGCCGCTCTCTGCCGCACGCGGTGATGATGATGATCCCCGAGCCGTGGTCCAACCACCAGACGATGGAGGACACCCGCCGCGCCTTCTACCAGTACCACGCGTGTTTGATGGAGCCGTGGGACGGCCCCGCCGCCATGACCTTCACCGACGGCCAGAGCATCGGCGCGGTTCTCGACCGCAACGGCCTGCGCCCCGCCCGTTACTACGTCACCAAGGACGACCTCGTCATCCTCGCCTCCGAGGCCGGCGTGCTCGACATCCCTGACGCCGATATCGTCGAAAAGGGCCGTATCCAGCCCGGTAAGATGTTCCTCGTGGACACACAGCAGGGCCGCATCATTCCCGACGAGGAAATCAAGCGCCAGCTCGCGGCCGAATTCCCCTACCGCGCCTGGCTCGACGAGCACCTCGTCCACCTCGACGACCTGCCCGCCGCCCCCGAGCTTCCTGCGCCCGACCGTGACACGCTCCACCAGCGCCAACTCGCCTTCGGGTACACCCACGAGGACGAGCGCGCGATCCTTGCCCCTATGGCCAAGGACGGCGTTGAGGGCATCGGCTCGATGGGCAACGACACGCCGCTGGCGGTCCTCTCCAACAAGCCGCGCTTGCTCTACGATTATTTCAAACAGCTGTTCGCCCAGGTCACCAATCCGCCGATCGACTGTATCCGCGAAGAAATTATCACCTCCCACGAGACCCGCCTCGGCTCTGAGGGCAACCTGCTGCAACCCGGCGCCACTGCCTGCCGTCGCGTCGAGCTCGACTGGCCCGTCCTCACCAACGAGGAGTTTGGCAAAATTCGCCGCATGCAGTTGCCCGGCCTCAAGGTCGATGTCCTGCCGATTCTATTCCGCGTTTCCCGTGGCGAGAAGGGCCTGGCCAAGGCGATGGAGGAGCTGTGTGTGCTCGCCCGCCGCGCCATCGAGGATAACGAAGTTAACGTCCTCATCCTCTCCGACCGCGGTGTCACCAAGGACTACGCCCCGATTCCTGCCCTGCTCGCCGTCGCCGGCTTGCACCATTATCTCATCCGCGAGGGTCTGCGCACCCAGGTCAGCCTCGTGCTGGAAACCGGCGAAGCCCGCCAGGTTCATCACATGGCGCTGCTCATCGGTTACGGCGTGAGCGCGATCAACCCGTACCTGGCCTTCGAGACCATCGACGACATGATCCACGAGGGTCTGTTGCCCGGCGTCGACCACAAGACTGCCTGCAAGAATCTGGTCAAAGCCACCGCCAAGGGCGTGGTCAAAGTCGCCTCCAAGATGGGCATTTCGTCGATCCAGAGCTACCGCGGCGCTCAGGTGTTCGAGGCGGTCGGCCTGCGCCAGGACGTGATCGACCACTACTTCACGTGGACCCCGTCGCGCGTCGGCGGCATCGGCTTGGACATCATCGCCCAGGAGGTGCTCATGCGCCACCGCGAGGCCTTCGGTGAGCGTAACGTCATCGACCACTCCCTGCCCGCCGGCGGCCAATTCAAGTGGCGCTCCGACGGTGAGTTTCACTTGTTCAACCCCGAGTCGATCCACGCCCTGCAAAAGGCTGTGCGCGCCGGCGACTACGGCGTGTTCCAACAGTACGCCCGCCTGGTCAACGATCAGTCGAAGGCCCTGTGCACGTTGCGCGGCATGCTCGACTTCAAGCCCTCTGACGCCATCCCGATCGAGGAGGTTGAGTCGATTGAAAAGATCCTCAGCCGCTTCAAGACCGGCGCCATGTCCTACGGCTCGATCTCGCAAGAGGCCCACGAGACCCTCGCCATCGCCATGAACCGCATCGGTGGTAAATCCAACACCGGTGAGGGCGGCGAAGACCCGGCGCGTTTCGTCCCCATGGCGAACGGTGACTCGAAGAACTCCGCCATCAAGCAGGTCGCTTCCGGCCGCTTCGGTGTGACCAGCAACTACCTGGTCAGCGCCCGCGAGATCCAGATTAAGATGGCCCAGGGCGCCAAGCCCGGCGAGGGCGGCCAGTTGCCGGGCACCAAGGTCTATCCGTGGGTCGCCAAGACCCGCCACACCACCGCCGGCGTCGGCCTCATCTCCCCGCCTCCGCACCACGACATCTATTCGATCGAGGATTTGGCCGAGCTGATCCACGACCTGAAAAACGCCAACCGACGCGCCCGCATCAGTGTGAAACTGGTGGCCGAGGTCGGTGTCGGCACCATCGCCGCCGGCGTTGCCAAGGCCCACGCCGACGTGGTCTTGATCTCCGGCCACGACGGTGGCACCGGCGCCTCGCCGCAGAACTCCATCTGGCACGCCGGTCTGCCGTGGGAACTCGGCCTGGCCGAAACCCACCAGACGCTGGTTCTTAACAACCTTCGCTCCCGCATCGCCGTGGAGACGGACGGCCAGCTCAAGACCGGCCGCGACGTCATCATGGCCGCGCTGCTCGGCGCCGAGGAATTCGGTTTCGCCACCGCCCCGCTCGTCGCCACCGGCTGTATCATGATGCGTGTTTGCCATCTGAATACTTGCCCGACCGGCGTCGCCACCCAGGACCCACGCCTGCGTGAGAAATACACCGGCAAGCCCGAGTACGTCGTGAACTTCATGACGTTCATCGCCCAGGAAGTCCGCGAGCTCATGGCCCAGCTCGGTTTCCGCACCATCGAAGAGATGGTCGGCCGCACCGACCGCCTCGAACCGCGCAAGGCCATCACCCATTGGAAGGCCAAGGGCATGGACTTCTCCAGCCTGCTCTATTCGCCCGACACTGGCCCGGAGGTCGGTCGCTACTGCCAGCAGACCCAGGACCACGGCTTGGACAAGTCGCTCGACTTGACCTCGCTGCTCGGCCTCTGCGAGCCGGCGATTGCGCGCGGCGAAAAGGTCGTCGCCACCGTACCGGTTAAAAACGTCCACCGCGTGGTCGGCACGATTACCGGCAGCGAGGTTACCCGTAAATACGGCGCGGCCGGCCTGCCCGAGGACACCATCGACATCCGCTTCACCGGTTCGGCTGGTCAAAGCTTCGGCGCCTTCATGCCCAAGGGCATGACCTTCCGCCTCGAAGGCGATGCCAACGACTACGTCGGCAAGGGCCTCTCGGGCGGCAAGATCATCGT
This sequence comes from Opitutus sp., assembly GCA_024998815.1. Lineage (NCBI taxonomy): Bacteria > Pseudomonadati > Verrucomicrobiota > Opitutia > Opitutales > Opitutaceae > Opitutus > Opitutus sp. The sequence goes on along the minus strand of JACEUQ010000002.1, from coordinate 576,989 downwards.
GCGCGCCCCGGCCGCCTCCGGCTTCAAGCCCTCGGAGAACATCATCATCGGTAACGTCGCTCTCTACGGCGCGACCGCCGGTGAGCTGTTCGTCGGTGGCCGCGCCGGCGAGCGGTTCTGCGTGCGCAACTCCGGTGTCACCACGGTGGTCGAGGGCGTGGGCGACCACGGCCTTGAGTATATGACCGGTGGCCGCGTGGTGGTGCTCGGGCCGACCGGCCGTAACTTCGCCGCTGGTATGTCCGGTGGCGTAGCTTACGTGCTCGACGACGCCGACCTGCTTAAGGGCAACGTCAACCTCTCGATGGTGGCCCTCGAAAAGGTCGAGACCGCCGCCGAGCAGGCCGAACTGCGCGAGCTCATCCAGCGCCAGGCCGACCTCACCGGCAGCACCCGCGCTGCCGAAGTGTTGGCTAACTGGGACGCGATGCTGCCCAAGTTCGTCAAGATCATGCCCAAGGACTACAAGCGCATGCTGGCTTGTATCGCCAACGCGCAGGCCCAGGGCCTCACCGGTGACGAAGCCATCATGGCCGCCTTCGAAGAAAACGCCCGCGACACCTCGCGTGTCGGCGGTAACTAAGTCCAGCAACAACCCTTCAACGCAAAGTCGCCGAGACGCTAAGCACGTAAAGTTCGAGTTCATTCCTTCGCGTCTTCTGCGTCTTCTCGCCTTTGCGTTAAAATTTAAAAATCCGACCTCCACATCCCATGGGCAAACCTACCGGCTTCCTCGAATACCTGCGCGAAATCCCCGCCGACCGTCCTCCGCTTGAGCGGGTGCGCGACTGGAACGAGTTCCACCTCCACATGGAGGAGAAGAAACTCAAAAATCAGGGCGCCCGCTGCATGGATTGCGGCGTGCCCTTCTGCCACACCGGCAAACTCATCGGCGGCATGGCCTCCGGTTGCCCGATCAATAACCTCATTCCCGAGTTCAACGACTTGGTGTTCCGCGGCCTGTGGAAAGAGGCGCTCGAGCGTCTGCACAAGACCAACAACTTCCCCGAGTTCACCGGCCGCGTCTGCCCCGCGCCCTGCGAAGGCTCCTGCGTGCTCGGCCTGAACAACCCGCCCGTCACGATCAAGAACATCGAGTACTCGATTATCGAAAAGGGCTGGGACGAGGGCTGGGTTGTCCCCACCGCGCCCCGCAGTCGCACCGGTAAAAAGGTCGCCGTGATCGGCTCCGGCCCCGCCGGTCTGTCCGCCGCCGCCCAGCTCAATGCCGCCGGCCACACCGTCACCGTGTTTGAACGCGCCGACCGTCCGGGCGGCCTGCTCATGTACGGCATCCCCAACATGAAGTTGGATAAAAAGGACGTCGTGCTGCGCCGTATCCAGTTGATGGAGCAGGAAGGCATCACCTTCGTGTGCAACGCCAACATCGGCGTGACCCACGACGTGGCTGACCTGCGCAAGGGTTTCGACGCGCTGGTGTTTGCCACCGGGGCGACCCTGCCGCGCGATTTGCCGATCGAAGGCCGCAGCTACACCGGCGTGCACTTCGCGATGGAGTACCTCACGGCCAACACCAAGGCGGTTCTCGCCGGCGATCCCTCGACCAGCCCGATCAGCGCCAAGGACAAGGACGTGATCGTGATCGGTGGCGGCGACACCGGCACCGACTGCGTGGGCTCGGCCCTGCGCCAGGGCTGCCGCAGCGTTACCCAAATCGAGATCCTGCCCAAGCCCGCGCTGGAGCGCCAGGCCGACAACCCCTGGCCGGAGTGGCCAAAAACCTACAAGATGGACTACGGCCAGGAAGAGGCCGCCGCCCGTTACGGTTCCGACCCCCGCGTCTATTTGACCACGGTGAAAAAGTTCAGCGCCGACGCCAACGGCCACGTTGAGTCGTTGGTCACGGTGGAAATCAAGTGGGGCAAGAACGACAATGGCCAGTTCGTGCCGCAGGAGCAGGCCGGCACCGAGAAGACGCGTCAGGCGCAACTGGTGCTGCTGGCGATGGGCTTCCTCGGGCCGGAGCAGGTGGTGCTGAAGGCGCTCGGACTGGAGGCGGATGCGCGCAGCAACATCAAGGCGGAGCACAACGTGCACACGACGAGTGTGCCGGGCGTGTTTGCGGCGGGCGACTGCCGCCGCGGCCAGAGCTTGGTGGTCTGGGCGATCAACGAAGGCCGTGCGGCCGCGCGCGAGTGCGACCGTTACCTGATGGGCGCGACCATGCTGCCGTAATCCGGTAACCGAAGATTGAGTTCGGTGTCAGTTGTAGGCCCGACCGTTACTGGTCGGGCCTTTTTATGGCCATCCCTCCTCCCAGCCGTCCGTAGACCAGCCTGAATGGGGACGCCCGCCGGGCCCTCCCTTCATTATCTTTTACGTAACCCCGGCGCCAGGTGTGGCGTGCGCAACAGCGTCGCCAAGCGCGTCTCGCTCTCCGGACTGAATCCGAGGGCCCGCTTTAACATCACATCCCGCGCCAAGGGATTCACATGGCGGCGCGAGGCCCGATAATCGTCCCATTCGATCATGCCAAAAGCCGCCATCACCAGTCCGCTCGGGGGCACGGGTAAATCGCTGCCATAAAGGATGCGCGCCGCCAGTTCCTCGTCCTCAAGAATTCGTCGCATCTGCCGGGGTCGGAAGCGCAGGCTGAGGCCGGCGAGGGCGCTGTTATCCCCATAAAGGTTCGGGTAGCGTTTCGTCATGGCGACGAACTCGTCGAAATAATCGGGATCAAGCGCGATCATGCCTGTGCCACAGTGCGCCGCGATACAGGTGACGCCGATTTCAAGCGCTTGGGTCAACACCCGGGGCGCCGCGAGGTCGGGGCGCAGCACGGGCATGGTCCGTTCGCTGCCGGTGTGCGCGAGCAGAATCAGTCCGGATTCAGCCATACGCTCCAAAAACGGCCGGTAACGCCGGTCATTCCAATCCATGTTTTGGCAATTAGGCAGGCACTTCAGCATGACCGCCCCGCCCTCCAAGCAGCGGTCCAGTTCGGCTAATGCATCCGGCCGGGCGGGATGAATCGAGACGGCGGGCAGGAATTCCGCGTGGGTGCGGGCGAGCCCGAGTACGTAGTCATTGGGCACGTAAAAGGAGCCGGTGTCGGCGATCACCGTGCCGTCGTCGCGGTGGGGTTCGTCCTGGGCGAGAATCACCAAGGCATTAAGCCCGGTCCCGCGTAGTTGCGCCCGCAGGGCTTCGACTTAGATCGACTCGAAGTTCGCCTGCAAATCTGCCGCACGGAGGCCCATAGAGCGCAGGAGAATGGGTTCGCCGATGCGCGTCAGCCCTCGCGGTCGGTACCAGCAGCCAGAACCGTTTTTTCCCGTGCCGATGACATGGACGTGGCAATCGATGCGCATAGAGGTGAAGGGTTCGTAAATCGGGTTAAGGGCAATGACTCCACATAACGCTGAGGCGACATCGTTAACGGGGATGGAGGTGCGAGCCGCTTTGCTTGCTGGCGAGCGGGGTCGGCATCAGCAGCCTACGGCCAAAGCCCCAGGAAAACGATGCGTTGAGTGTTTCGGTACCGCCGATGCGGACGCCGTGAAACATCGTTTCGGCAATGCTGGTCGAGTTGAGCAGTCGGGCGACATCGATCATCAGTTCGGCATCAGCAGCCAGGCGCTCGACGTCCTCACCCGGGTAACCGGCCCAATATTTCAGGTCGTGCAGAAAGCCGGCCGGGTAAAGGCTGACGCCTTTCCAGTTGTCGAACCAGCCGGTGCAACCATCGCTTTTGAACGGACGAATCGGCGGGTCGCGTTCGATTTTCCGCCACAGTTTGTTGAGACCATAGAAATCGCAAATCACCTTAATGTGCTCGATCGGCACCTCCTCGCCGAGGGCCGGCAGGTTCATCTGCGGTCGACTGGCCGGCGTCGGCGATGCGGCGGAGGCCAGGGGAAGTGGTGAGCCGACTACGCCGAGCAGCAGAAGAGCGATCCAGGGGCGGAGGGACTTGGACATGGAATCACTTTGGTTCCGGAAGATTTTCAACGACAACCTGATTCCGCCCAGGCTGTAACCCAGGGGCTTTTCCTCATCAATTGGAAGTGATTGGGGATGAGCGGAGTAACTTTGGGCTAGACGAAAGAGGCGATTTTGCTTCTGCTTGGGTGGGATGAACTCTGAACCAGACGAAGCGAAGAGCGCAAAAACGGGGGACCGGCAATTGCAGGTGCGGGTGGCCACAACCGATGAGCAGGAGTGGTTCGACCAGCAGCTGCGCGAGAAGCATTATCTAGGGCCAGGGCAGCCGGTGGGAGACTACCTGAGGCAGGTGGTCGAACGAGGCGGGCAGGCGGTGGCCCTGTTGGTGTGGGGCCCGGCGAGCTATGCACTCAAAGACCGGGATCTATGGATTGGCTGGAGTGCTACCACGCGGGTGGAGCGGCTCAGTCTGATTGTGCAGAACAGGAGATTCCTTCTGCTCACCCCGAAGGGTTCCGAGCCGAACCTGGCTTCGCAGGTGCTCGGGTTGGTGCTGCGAGAACTCGCAGGGCATTGGCACGGC